>NZ_JALNTP010000002.1:564971-647728 GCF_023161805.1 Pseudoalteromonas sp. 1CM17D
TATCGGCGATTAGCGCAGTTTGGTAGCGCACTTGGTTTGGGTCCAAGGGGTCGCAGGTTCAAATCCTGCATCGCCGACCACTTTCTCATAAGTGGTCTTAAATTCAACATTTAAGTATTCAACACGATTATCGGCGATTAGCGCAGTTTGGTAGCGCACTTGGTTTGGGTCCAAGGGGTCGCAGGTTCAAATCCTGCATCGCCGACCACTTTCTTAACCTTAAAGAAAGTAAACGAGTAATCACTCAGCAATAACTTCTATTTACTTCCTACTAAAATATCGCTTTAACGTACCAGTTAGTCTGTTTTTTACGCAGTTGGTCTCGATCGTAGCTAAACTAGTCCAAATAATTGCCCCCTACACTCGACTATCATAATTATTAGGTTATAATGCCGCGTCTATTGTTTAACATAGTGCCCGAAGGGCAGAGCAGCAATGGGATCTCATGGTAGTGACGGATGCTTTTTAGTGAAAAATCGCTTTAAAATTTATCAAGACTCATGAAGATTACTTTGTTTGTAAGGAAGGCGAACAGTCGCCAAAATTGAATATTGAGGTAAATCATGCAAGTTTCTGTTGAGACGACTCAAGGCCTTGAGCGCCGTCTGACCATCACCGTTCCTGCAGAGAACGTTGAGACCGAAGTAAAAAAACGCTTACAACAACTGTCAAAAACGCAGCGTATCGATGGCTTCCGTGCTGGTAAAGTACCAGTTTCAGTAATTAACAAGCGTTTTGGACCTGCGGTTCGTCAAGAAGTAGCTGGCGAAGTAATGCAGCGTAACTACATTGAAGCAATTGTTGCTGAAAAAATTAACCCTGCTGGCGCACCATCATTTGCACCTAAATCACTTGAAGCAGGTAAAGATTTAGAGTTTACAGCAACGTTTGAAGTATACCCTGAAGTTGAAGTTCAAGGTTTAGACAAAATTGCAGTAGAAAAACCAGCAGTAACAGTAACTGACGAAGACTTAGCAAACATGCTAGAAACACTTCGTAAGCAACACGCTTCTTGGGCTGATGTTGACGCAGCTGCTGGCGAAAACGATCGTGTAACAGTTGATTTCGTAGGTACTATCGACGGTGAAGAGTTTGAAGGCGGCAAAGCTGAAGACTTCCCACTTGAGCTTGGCCAAGGTCGTATGATCCCAGGTTTTGAAGACAACATCGTTGGTAAAAAAGCAGGCGAAGAAGTAGTTGCTGATGTAACTTTCCCTGAAGATTACCACGCTGAAAACCTGAAAGGTAAAGCGGCTCAATTCACTATCACAGTGAAAAAAGTTGAAGCACAAGAGCTACCTGAATTAAGCGAAGAGTTTGCAACTAAGTTCGGTGTTACCGAAGGCGGCGTAGACGCGCTTAAAGAAGAAG
Organism: Pseudoalteromonas sp. 1CM17D; assembly: GCF_023161805.1. Lineage (NCBI taxonomy): Bacteria > Pseudomonadati > Pseudomonadota > Gammaproteobacteria > Alteromonadales > Pseudoalteromonadaceae > Pseudoalteromonas > Pseudoalteromonas sp. 1CM17D. Next base: position 566,343 of record NZ_JALNTP010000002.1, read on the forward strand.
TTAAAAAGAACATGACACGTGAGCTAGACCAAGCGGTTAAAGCTAACGTGAAAGACCAAGCGATTAAAGGTCTTTTAGAAAACAACGAAATCGAAGTGCCTAAAGCACTTATTGATCAAGAAGTTGACGCATTACGTCAGCAAGCAGCTCAACGTTTTGGTGGCGACGCTAAAAACATGCCTGAGCTTCCAGCTGAATTGTTCCACGAGCAAGCTGTAACTCGCGTTAAAACTGGCCTATTACTAGGTGAAGTGATCAAAGCAAACGATATCAAAGTTGATGATGAAAAAGTTGAAGCATTAATTGCTACAGTTGCATCTGCTTACGAAGATCCAACTGAAGTAGTAGAATACTACAAAGCAAATGATCAACTTATGCAGCAAATGCGTAATGTTGCAATGGAAGAGCAAGCTGTTGAAGCTATTTTAGCTAAAGCAAACGTGTCTGACGTTGAAAAAGCATTTGATGACATCATGAATCCTCAGCAAGGTGCTTAATAAGTCATTGACTTAAGCGCTCGCTAACGATTAAATGGCTCGTGTTACTCTGTTTATGCAGTGTGCCCGGGCCATTTTAGTTTGTGCCCCATAATTTGCGAAAAATGATAACTATGCTTCCTTTAGTAAGAAAAAGCATAAGCGCATAAGGAATTAAAAAAGTATGAACACTGGTATGACAGATCCCCTAAATGCATTAGTCCCTATGGTTGTTGAACAAACAGCTAAAGGTGAGCGCTCGTATGACATTTATTCGCGTCTATTAAAAGAGCGAATTATCTTTTTAACGGGCCAAGTTGAAGACAACATGGCAAACCTAATTTTAGCGCAAATGCTATTTTTAGAATCAGAGAACCCTGAAAAAGATATCTTTTTATATATTAATTCTCCAGGTGGTTCTGTAACCGCTGGTATGGCAATTTACGATACAATGAACTTCATCAAACCAGATGTAAGTACTATTTGTGTTGGCCAAGCGGCAAGCATGGGCGCATTTTTGCTTACTGCTGGCGCTAAAGGTAAGCGTTTTTGTTTACCAAACTCACGTGTAATGATTCACCAACCGTTAGGTGGTTTCCAAGGTCAAGCATCTGACTTTGAAATACACGCAAAAGAAATTCTGTCTATTAAAGACAAACTTAACCGCTTAATGGCAGAGCATACAGGCCAGCCATTAGATGTTATTTCACGCGATACTGACCGTGATAACTTTATGAGTGCATCACAAGCTGTAGATTACGGCCTGGTTGACTCAGTGTTTACAAATCGCGAAAGCAAGTAAGCGTGTAGGCAAGCAAATAATTGCTTGCCACTTTGAGTTACTATGCGAAAACCAGTAAATTTTGGTATAGTTAAAAGCGAATTTGAAATAGTTGCCAACCTTATTTGGCAGCCAACGTATAAAAGAGGTAGCTGAATGTCTGACACTCCTACAGACGGCGACAAAAGTAATAAATTGTTATACTGCTCTTTTTGTGGCAAAAGCCAACACGAAGTGCGTAAATTAATTGCAGGTCCTTCAGTATACATTTGTGATGAATGTGTAGAGCTGTGTAACGATATTATCAGGGAAGAAATCAAAGACATTGCTCCTAAGCATAATTCGTCTGATAAACTACCTGTGCCAAAAGAAATTCGTAATCACTTAGATGACTACGTAATTGGTCAAGACCATGCTAAAAAAGTATTGTCTGTAGCGGTATACAATCACTACAAGCGCCTACGCAACCAATCTACAAAGCAAGAAGTAGAACTAGGTAAAAGTAACATTTTGCTTATTGGTCCTACAGGCAGTGGTAAAACATTACTGGCAGAAACACTTGCGCGTTTACTTGATGTACCGTTCACTATGGCAGATGCAACTACACTAACCGAAGCCGGTTATGTAGGTGAAGATGTAGAAAACATCATTCAAAAACTGCTACAAAAATGTGACTATGACGTAGAAAAAGCGCAACGTGGTATTGTTTACATTGATGAAATTGACAAAATTTCGCGTAAATCAGATAACCCATCTATTACACGTGACGTGTCGGGTGAGGGCGTACAACAAGCGCTGCTTAAACTAATTGAAGGCACGGTTGCCTCAGTACCACCACAAGGTGGTCGTAAGCACCCGCAGCAAGAGTTTTTACAGGTTGATACCTCTAAGATTTTATTTATCTGTGGTGGTGCCTTTGCAGGCCTAGATAAAGTAATCGAACAGCGTAGCCATAAAAATACCGGAATTGGCTTTGGTGTTAATGTTAAAGAGTCAGCGTCGAGCCGCTCTTTAAGCGAAACATTTAAAGACGTAGAGCCAGAAGATTTAGTTAAGTACGGCTTAATTCCTGAGTTTATTGGTCGTTTACCTGTTGTTGCTACATTAACTGAGCTTGATGAAGCGGCACTTGTACAAATATTAAGTGAACCTAAAAACGCCATTACTAAACAGTTCTCTGTATTGTTTGGTATGGAAGACGTTGAATTAGAGTTCCGTGATGATGCACTAAGCGCTATTGCTCACAAAGCAATGGAGCGTAAAACAGGTGCTCGCGGACTTCGCTCAATTGTTGAAGGCGTACTGCTTGATACTATGTATGAGCTGCCATCAATGGATGATGTAAGCAAAGTGGTTATAGATGAAACCGTGATTAAAGGTGAATCTGACCCAATCTTGATTTATGAAAACAATAATCAAGATAAAGCTGCATCAGAGTAGTTTTTAAGCTATTTGTATAAAAAAGGAGCCTTAGGCTCCTTTTTTTATAATTAATTTGAACGAGTTGGGGAAAATTGTTGAACTTTAATTAGATTATCCCCATATACTTGAGTAATCTTTTAAATAAATGAAGTGCGAAGAGAAACTATAATGACGCTTGAGAGAACCGATCGAGTCGAAATCCCAGTGTTAGCACTGCGCGATGTTGTGGTATATCCGCACATGGTGATCCCGCTTTTTGTAGGCCGTGAAAAATCAATAAAATGCCTCGAAGCGGCGATGGATAAAGACAAACAAATTTTCTTGGTTGCACAAAAAGATGCAACTGTAGACGAACCTGAGCAAGACGATATTTACCGTATCGGTACTATTGCTACTGTACTTCAGTTATTAAAGTTACCAGACGGTACAGTTAAAGTTTTAGTTGAAGGTACGCAGCGCGCACAAATTGAAGAATTTGTAGATAACGATGAGTTTTTTGTAGCGAATGCTCAGTTCATCGAATCTGATTCAGTGGATGAGCAAGAGCAAGATATTTTCATCCGCAGCGCTGTTAGCCAGTTTGAAGGCTATGTAAAACTTAATAAAAAAATTCCACCTGAGGTATTAACCTCTGTTTCAGGTATTGATGAGCCAGCACGCCTTGCCGATACAATGGCAGCGCATATGCCCTTAAAAGTGCCTGAAAAACAAAAAGTGTTAGAAATTTCAAGCGTTACAGAGCGCTTAGAATACTTAATGGCACTGATGGAAGGTGAGATAGACTTATTGCAAGTTGAGAAAAAAATTCGTACCCGCGTGAAAAAGCAGATGGAAAAATCTCAGCGCGAGTACTACCTCAACGAGCAAATGAAAGCCATTCAAAAAGAACTTGGTGAGCTTGATGATGTACCTGACGAATTTGAAGCGCTTAAAAAGCGTATTGAAGAATCAGGTATGCCAGAAGAAGCGAAAGAAAAAGCATCAGCTGAGCTTAATAAGCTTAAAATGATGTCGCCAATGTCTGCAGAGGCCACTGTAGTGCGTTCATACATTGATACGTTAATTAACGTACCATGGAAAAAACGCTCTAAAGTGAAAAAAGACTTAGCAGGCGCGCAAAAAATTCTTGATAGCGATCACCATGGCTTAGATAAAGTTAAAGAACGCATAATTGAATACCTCGCGGTGCAACAACGTACTAATAAGCTTAAAGGGCCTATTTTATGTTTAGTAGGACCACCGGGTGTTGGTAAAACATCACTAGGGCAGTCTATTGCACGCTCTACGGGTCGTAAATATGTTCGTATGGCGTTAGGTGGTGTACGTGACGAAGCTGAAATTCGTGGCCATCGTCGTACTTACATTGGCTCTATGCCAGGCAAGCTGATTCAAAACATGACAAAAGTGGGCGTTAAAAACCCATTATTCTTGTTAGATGAAATCGACAAAATGTCATCTGATATGCGCGGCGACCCAGCATCAGCACTATTAGAGGTGCTAGATCCGGAGCAAAACAGCCACTTTGCTGATCACTACTTAGAAGTTGATTACGATTTATCGGATGTAATGTTTGTAGCAACATCAAACAGCTTTAATATTCCTGGTCCATTATTGGACAGAATGGAAGTTATTCGCTTATCGGGTTACACCGAAGATGAAAAGCTAAACATTGCAAAAGAGCACTTAATTACTAAGCAAGTTAAACGCAATGGTTTAAAACCTTCTGAGCTAGTAATAGAAGACAGTGCAATTATTGGCATTATTCGTTACTACACGCGTGAAGCGGGCGTACGTAATTTAGAGCGCGAAGTATCTAAACTATGTCGTAAAGCCGTTAAAAATATCTTACTTGATAAAGAGACTAAAACAGTCACTGTCAATCAAGATAACCTAGAAGAGTTTTTAGGGGTACAGCGCTACGACTACGGTAAAGCTGAAGACGGCGATCGCATTGGTCAGGTAACAGGCTTAGCGTGGACCGAAGTAGGCGGCGATTTACTGACCATTGAATGTGCGGCTGTGCCAGGTAAAGGCAAGCTAAGCTACACAGGTTCACTGGGCGATGTAATGCAAGAGTCGATACAAGCGGCCATGACGGTGGTTCGTAATCGTGCTGATACGTTCCGTATTAATAACGATTTTTACGAAAAACGCGACATTCATGTGCATGTACCAGAGGGCGCGACCCCTAAAGATGGCCCAAGCGCCGGTGCAGCAATGGTAACGGGTTTAGTATCGAGCTTAACAGGTAACCCCGTTAAAGCCGATGTAGCAATGACAGGTGAAATAACACTGCGCGGTGAAGTACTGCCTATTGGTGGCTTAAAAGAGAAACTACTTGCTGCACACCGTGGTGGAATTAAAACGGTCATCATTCCTAAAATTAACGAACGTGACTTAAAAGAGATCCCAGATAACGTACTGGCAGGCTTAGATGTTCACCCAGTTACATGGATTGATGAAGTATTAAAGTTAGCTTTAGTGCATCCTGTTGAGAGTTTTTCAGTCGAAACACCGAAAAACCAATAAAAAACCCAAAAAAAGTGCTTTAAAGGGCTTTTCAAATCTAATCGGTATGATAAGTTAAGCACTGGTTTTCGAGCCTAGCCCTTATGGGGCCTAGGCTTAAGAAAAATATAATCATGTGAGCATTAAAAGTTTGCTCTAAAATTTTCAAAAAAGTGATGTTAGTTTAAAAAACAATCGCTCTTGATAATAACAATGAAAGAGGATGATATTGTGAATAAATCTCAATTAATCGATCAAATCGCAGCTGACGCTGACATTTCTAAAGCGGCTGCAGGTCGTGCACTAGATTCATTCATCGAGTCTGTATCTGGAGCGCTTAAAGATGGCGATTCAGTTGCACTTGTAGGTTTTGGTACTTTCTCAGTACGCGAGCGTGCTGCTCGTTCAGGCCGTAACCCACAAACTGGTGAAACTATCCAAATCGCTGCGGCAAATATTCCTTCTTTCAAAGCCGGTAAAGCGCTGAAAGACGCAGTAAACTAATCACTGTTTAAATACAGATTAGTTATGGCGAGTGTATATAAACTTAATTATCCTAATCGATGAATTAAGTAACTTCACCGCCAGTTACTTCAAGTGAAAAAGCGTATCTGGTAAGATACGCTTTTTTTACATATGACAAGGTAAAATACCTTGATCAATAAGAGATAAACAAATGCTTGAGAAAATCAGAGAGGGCTCACAGGGTCCTGTAGCCAAAATAATTTTAGGCGCGGTGATTTTATCTTTTGCCTTAGCAGGGATCGGTAGTTACTTAGGTCAAACCCCAGAACAACCCGTTGCTGAAGTAAATGGAATTAAAATTAGCCAAACCGAATTTAATCGTGCTTATCAAAACGAACGTAGCCGTTTAGAGCAACAATTTGGCGAATACTTTGCACAAATCAGTGCAGATCCAAATTACATGGCGCAAATTCGTCAAGGTGTAATTGACCGCTTAGTACAACAAGAATTGCAATCACAATTAGCGGCAGATTTAGGCCTTCGCGTAAGCGACGACAGCGTACGTAAAACAATTTTAGAACTACCTTACTTTCAAATTGGTGAAAAATTTAATAACGACCGTTACCTACAAGTAATTCGTCAAATGAACTTTCAACCAGATGCTTTTCGTGAGTACTTACGTAAAGACATGACACGCAGCCAATTAGTGTCTGCGGTTGCTGGTACTGAGTTTGCACTTGAAAACGAGCTTAAACGCGCTGCAGCCCTGCAGCAGCAAACGCGTAGCATAGACTACCTTGTGTTAAGCAAAGAGGCGTTACAAGCAAACGTAGATGTATCTGAGCAAGAAATTGCTGATTACTACGAGCTAAACGCATCACAATTTTTATCGCCAGAGCGTGTATCGGTTGATTACATTGAGCTTAAAGCACAAGATATCACCGTAGAGTCGGTAACAGAAGACGACGTAAAAGCGTATTATGAGCAAAATAAAGCACAATACATCGAGCCTGAAAAACGCCGTGTATCACACATTTTAATTGATAACAGCGAAGATGATGATGCCGCGCTTGAAAAAGCCAACGCATTACATGAGCAGTTAGAGCAAGGTGCTGATTTTGCACAGCTTGCAGAGTCATCATCTGATGATGTTGTGAGTGGCGAAATGGGCGGCGACCTAGAGTGGATTGAGCGCGATGTAATGGACCCAGCTTTTGAAGATGCTGCATTTGCGCTTCAAAGCAAAGGTGATATTTCAGAAGTTGTAGCATCAGAGTTTGGTTATCACATCATTAAACTTACTGACTTACAGCCAGAGCAAGTAAAAGCGTATGACGACGTAAAAGCCGACTTACGTGCAGAGCTTGAGCAAACTGAAAAAGTAGATGCGTTTTACGAAAAGCAAACAGAAATGGGTGCCTTAGCATTTGAGATTTCTGACCGTTTAGACGATGCAGCAGAAGTGGCAGACGTTGAAGTTAAAACCACGCCACTTGTTGCACGTAATGCATTGCCAGAGCCACTTAATACACCTGCGGTAATTTCACAGTTGTTCTCAGTAGAATTACTTGAAGATAAAGTAAACTCAGAAGTGATTGAGCTAGGTGATGAGCACGTTATTGTAGTACGTGTAAATAAATACGAGCCATCTGCAACTAAACCGCTTGCGCAAGTGAGTGAGCAAATCAAAACACGTTTAGTTAATGAAAAAGCATCAACACTTGCTAAAGAAAAAGCACGTGAGTTATTTGCACAAGTCCAAGCAGGTAAAACGCTAAGCGATGTGGCCAGTGAGCAAAACCTAACGGTACGTGAAGAAGCGAGCTTAACGCGTCAAAGCTACACGGTTTCGCCTGCTATTGTAACGCAAGCGTTTAAAATGCCTCGTCCTAATGATGCACCAAGCACAGACGTGGTTGATTTAAACAACGGCGATGCGGCAATTGTTGCACTTAAATCGGTAAGCGATGCGCAAGTAACCGCAAATATCGACCCGCAAGTACAGCAAAACATTACTATGGCGCAAGCTAACAAAAACTACTTAGCGTTTATTGAGTCTTTAAAGGCAAAGGCTGAGCTAAACCTACCCGTGGTAGAGCAAGCAGCAGAATAATCGCGACACATTAAAAAAGGCGCGTTACTTTATAAGTAACGCGCCTTTTTTATAACTTCAATGTGCTTAGTAAAATGATTAGGCAGTATTGCTTATAAATATAAGCTTAGAATTAACAGCATATTAGGCGCTGTGTTATTTTTGATTGCGGATTTTGAAACACCTCTTCGGTACGCCCATATTCTACTACCTCACCTTTTTCAAGCACCACTAGCTGATCGCTGATATGGCGCACTAAACTTAAATGGTGCGTAATGAGTACATAAGTTAGACCGGTTTCTTTTTGCAGCTTAAGTAATAAGTTAACTGTTTGCGCACGAACGGAGGGATCTAAAGCCGACAGCGCTTCATCAAGCACCACCACTTTAGGGTCTAAAATGAGCGCCCGCGCCAACGCTACACGCTGCAATTGGCCTACACTAAACATGTGAGGGTAATAATGTTGATGATCGATTAGCAGTCCCACTTTGGAAAGCGTGGCATCTATTTTTTCTTGGCGAGCCAGTTGGTCTGTATCGGTATTATACTGCAAGCAATCATCTAGCATATCACCTATGGTGAGGCCCGGATTGAGCGAGGCAGCGGAGTCTTGGAATATCATGCGGATATGTCGACATTGATCATCGCGCACGCCGTCATCTTCAATAATGTTACTTTCTAATAAAATTTGCCCACTGTCGGCGCTATCGGCCCCTGCGAGTAATTTAGCGAGTGTACTTTTACCCGCACCGGTTTCACCGATAACTGCGATTGTTTCGCCTTTGCCCACACAAAAAGAGATATTTTTTAGTACCTCAAATTTTTTGCGGCTAAATAAACCGGCACGTATGTTAAAGGTTTTACAAAGCGCTTGGACTTTTAATACCGGTTGCATTACTTCATCTCCTTAATAAGCGGAAAATGACACGCATAGCTATGCCCATGGTGCTTAGTAAGTGCAGGGGTAATTACACATTCTTTTTGTGCTTGAGGGCAGCGTGGGCCTAATCGGCAACCTATAGGTAAATGTTGCAAAGTAGGGATAGTGCCTTTAAGTGCATAAAAGGGTTCTTTGTGTGCTAAGCCTTGCTCATAATTGGGTAAGCTTTTTAATAACGCTTGCGTGTAAGGGTGGCGAGGCTGGCGAAAAATACGTTGCGTTGGGCCGGCTTCAACCATTTGCCCACAATATAAAACATGAATACCGTGCGACCAGTCGGCTATTTCTTCAAGCTCATGAGAAATCATCAAAATAGACATGTTTTTTAATTGATTTAAGCTTTTTAGCAACCTAAATACCTGTGCACGGGTGGTGCTTTCAAGCGCTGTAGTCGGCTCATCAGCAATTAGTAGCTTAGGAGTGCGCGCTATGGCCATGGCAATCATGACCTTTTGGCACACGCCTTCTGAGAGCTCGTGCGGGTAACTATCAAGCACAGCGTCGTGGTTTTTAATACCCACTTTATGAATAAGTGCTTTTACGCGGTCTTTACGTTCTCTATTGCGCTTTAAAAAAAAGCCTTTAGTGGATGTTTCAGGCAGTGTTTCGGCTATTTGGTCAAATATTTTAGCGGTTGGGTCAAGGCAGCGGCTAGGGTCTTGGTAAATCATCGCAATGTCTTGGCTGACTGTTTTTCTGCGTTGCTCTGGGGTTAAGCGCATTAAATCAACACCGCGCCAATGCATTCTATCGGCTGTTATATGCCAGCGTTCGTTAAGTACCCCAACAATGGCTTTGGCTATTAAGCTTTTACCTGAGCCCGACTCACCCACCAAGCCATGTACTTCGCCTTCTTTTAGGCTAAAGCTGACTCTGTCTACAGCGCGAATCACCGTTTCAGAGGTACGCAGCTCTATGGTTAAATTTCTAACGTCGAGTAATTGCATTTAATCAGCCTTACGTGCTTTAAGCACTTTTCGTAGGCCATCACCTACTAAATTGGTAGACAAAACCGCTAAAAATAATAATACACCCGGTAGCGCAACGGTCCAAGGTGCTAAATATATAAGGCCTAAATTCTCAGCCAGTATGGCGCCCCATTCGGTTGTAGGGGGCTGTGCACCAAGTTTTAAAAAGCCTAAGGCAGCAATATCTAAAATAGCAGTAGAAAGCGCGGTGGTAAAAATAACCACAATGTGCTCATAAATATTAGGAAAAATACCCCGCGACAAAATATGCCAGTTAGAGGCACCATCAAGCCTAAAAGCGGTAATGTAGTCTTTACTTAGCTCATCAACAATTAAATTACGAATAGAGTGAATAAATTGCGGTAATAACGCCAGTATAATGGCCCACACTGTATTCATTAAGCCCGGCCCAAGCACTGCAATAATAATAATCGCCAATAGCAAAGACGGAATAGAGAGCGTGATATCAAGCAAGTGATTTAAAAAGCTTGAACGAAGGCCGCGGCTAATGCCGGCAAAAGTCCCAACAAGCACACCAATAATGGTGGTAATAAATGCAGCCACCACCGATAAGCCAAACGTGTAGGTTGCGCCATTCATCAAGCGCGAGAGTACATCGCGTCCTAAATCATCGGTGCCTAAAATAAAGCGCACATCACCCATTTCTCGCCATGATGGCGGTATAAGTAAAGCATCGCTATGTTGCTGGTTAACTCCATACGGCGCTAAAAAGGGCGCACTGGCGGCCAATAACGCAAACGCCATAAAAATCCATAATCCCACCAAGGCGGGGTGGTTGTTTTTAAATTTGCGCCAAAAACGCGCCAGCGGCGATTTATTCGACTCTTCAGAAAATAATTTAAACTTTACCATGTGCCTGATTCCGCGAAATTGGGTCGAACAGAGTATATGTAAGCTCGGCAACAATAGTGGCAATAATAACAAACATAGACACCGCCATTAAACCGCCTTGAATAGCAGGGTAGTCTCGTTGGTAAATACTATCGATTAGCCAACGGCCAATACCCGGCCAAGAAAAAATAACTTCGGTTATCATGGCAAGCGTAATAAGCGTACTAAATTGCAGTCCTATTTGTTTTATTACCGGCAATAGCGCATTGCGCAGCGCATGATGCATGATTAATTGGCGGCGATTAAGGCCTTTTGCCCTGGCCGTTTTTATAAAGCTTTGATCCATTACTTTAAGCATAGAGTCGCGGGTAAAGCGCACTAAAACAGTGGTAGGAAACATGGCCAGTACTATGGTTGGCAGTGTTAAGTGATGCAGTGCATCTATAAATGCTTCACCTTTGTAGGGGAAGCCTGCGAGCATAATATCGATTAATATAAACCCGGTATTAGGCGGTATTTCAAATAGTAATCCCATTCTACCCGACATAGGAAACCAGCCCAGTTTGAGCGAAAAAATCATAATAAGTAACAGCGCTAACCAAAAAACCGGAATAGAGTAACCAATCATGGTGGTAGAGCTAATTAATTTATCTGGCCAACGGCGTGTGTACGCTGAGGCCAAAATGCCCGCTGGTACACCTACCACAACCGATACAATAAGCGCATAAACACACAGCTCTAAAGTTGCTGGAATTAAATCTAAAATGTGCTGAAAAACGTTGTCTCCCGAGGCAAACGACACGCCCCAATCACCTTGAAATATACGCCCTAAAAACGCTAAATACTGCATAACGTAGTTGCTGTCATACATGTATTTATCTTCAAGCTCACTGTGCTGAGAAAAATTACCGGTAGGAATGCCACTTAGGTTGCTGAGCGGATCCCCTGGGAACAAGTAGCTAAGCGAAAAGGTAAATATGCTTAGCATTAAAATCATGAACAAAAACAAGCCAAGGCGGCGTAATATATAATCTAGTATCATTATTTTTTCCTCGCATTTGCGAGTGAAATCGCCCCAAATGGGCCAAGGGTTATCCCTTCTACATCGGCACTATTTGCTTGAAAACGCATACCATGAGCAATAGGCACTAACGGAAGCTGATCAATAATGAGCGCTTGAACCTGATCGTAATACTGTTTGCGTAAGCTTAAATCGGTGGTGTCGAGCGCTTGGGTAAGCAATAAGTCAAACTGCGGGTTACACCAATTGGCTGGGTTTTTACCGCTAAAAGTGGCGGTGCAGCTTAGCAATGGGCTAAAAAAGTTATCTGGATCGGGGGTATCGGCAGCCCAGCCGAGTAATACGCTATCATGGCGGTGCTCACCTATACGCTGAATAAAAGTATTCCACTCGTACTCAACAATACTCACATTAACACCTATTTTGCGTAAATCGCTCTGCATCAGCTCAGCCATTTTACGGGCATTAGGATTGTATATTCGACTCACCGGCATTGCCCAAATGGTCATATCAAAGCCATTCGGTAACCCCGCTTCTATGAGCAGTTTTTTAGCCAGCTCTGGGTCAAACATAGGCATGTTTTCTTGTGGTTCAAAGCCCCACGAGGTCGGCGGTAAAATAGATTGCGCGCGTATACCATTACCGTAATAAACGGCTTGCATTATTTTGTCTATATCAATTGCATGCGCAAGGGCTCTGCGTACTCTAATGTCATCAAAAGGGGCGCGCTCAGTATTAAAGGCCCAATAACCAATATTTAAATTGGTTTCTTTTTCAACGTTTATATCGTCTCGTTGCGCTAAAATACTCAGTTGTGCGCTACTTGGGTGAGCGGTTACATCGCACTCTTTAGTGAGCATTTTTGCTATGCGCGTAGTGCCGTTTGTCGTAATGTCGTAAACCAGCTGTTCAAGGGCAACATCGTGCTTCCAATAAAGTGGGTTGCGGTAAAAGCGCACTAAGTGATCGCGTCTGTACTCTTTATAAATGTAGGGGCCTGTGCCAATAGGGTACTGATCGAATAAATTAGTTTGATCTCGCGCTTTTAATTGCATTGCGTATTCTTGCGACAGCACCACGGCAAAGTCGGTGGCCATGTTCGTTAAAAAACTGCTTTCTGGGTGAAATAGCTCAAAGCGCACTTGATAGTCAGACACGCGCACAATTTTACGAATAAGCTGATCGAGCCCCACACTTTGAAAATACGGGTAGTTTGCATCGCCTACAAAATGGTACGGGTTGTACACGTCAAATAATCGGCTAAAGGTAAAAATAACATCATCAGCATTAAAATCGCGAGTAGGGGTAAAGTACGAGGTAGAATGAAATTTTACGCCTTTACGCAGCGTAAAGGTAACCGACTTTCCATCGTTGCTAATTTTCCAATCGGTTGCCAGCTCACTTTTAAAATCTGCAGTAACGGGGTCAATACTAATTAAACGGTCAAATAACTGATTAGCAATAATATCAATAGTTGAGCCAGTGGTTGTTACTTGCGGATTAAACGACACAGGGTTCGCTTCGGCGCAATAAACGAGGCCTTGGTTTTTCTCTTCTATAATTTCTTCTTTACTATCAAAGCAGCCTGTTAAGGTGCTGGCTAGTAAAACAAGTAGTATTTTATGCACTCGCATAACCTCTAACTATTTATCTTCTAATAAATTGTATTTTTTAAGATAACCACGTAATTGATGATACGTTAAACCGAGTACTTCTGCAGTTTTCTTTTGATTAAATTGGCTATGCTCAAGGGCTTTATTAATCATATTAATTTCAAATTCGTTAGAGCGCTCTTTTAAGCTACACGGAAATTCAATTGGGGCGCTAAGCTCGTTACTAAGCTCGCTAATAGGTGTGGCTCGTGTTGTAGGCTCCGCTGGGGCAAGCGGTGTTGCAATAGGAGCTTTAATGCGTGCTTTGGGTCTAAAACGGCTTTCAAACGGGTCTAAAATAATCTGGTGAACGGGGATATGTTCATTGCCATGACGATACAAGCTTCGCTCAACTACATTTTTAAGCTCGCGTATATTACCCGGCCAATCGTAATTTAGCAGGGTTTCGGTGGCGCTGCGGGTAAAGCCACTAAATAACTCCCACTCTAAATCGCGTGCCATATTCATGGCAAATTGCTCAGCGAGTAGCATAATATCGTCTTGACGTTCGCGCAGTGGTGGCAGGGTAATTACATCAAAGGCTAAGCGGTCAAGTAAGTCACTTCTAAATTCGCCCTGCTCAGCAAGGTGGGGTAAATCTTCGTTGGTGGCACACACTAAACGAGTATCTACCTTTACGGTGTGTTTACCACCAACCCGCTCAAATTCACCGTATTCTATAACGCGCAGAAGCTTTTCTTGTACCATGGCCGATGTATTAGCCAGCTCATCTAAAAATAAGGTACCGCTGTTAGCGCGCTCAAAGCGACCTTCGTGACGTTTACTTGCCCCGGTAAAAGCACCGCTTTCATGACCAAATAATTCGCTTTCGAGGAGGTTTTCGTTAAGGGCTGCACAGTTAAGCTTTACGTAGTTTTGATCCCAACGCTTTGATAAAAAATGTAAACGGGCGGCTATAAGCTCTTTACCGGTTCCTCGCTCGCCAATAATAAGCACTGGCTTATCTAAATTAGCTAACTGCGATACCTGATCAAGTACAGCTAAAAAGCTATCAGATTGGCCGAGTAAATTATCCTGTTGGCGATATTGGCTCATTTTTCCTAACTCTTGGTCATTTTTGCTAACAGTTAGTGTATTTCATAATCAGGGATAACTAAAGGAATTTGTATATTTAGTTTAACTTAATGAAAATAAAGTGTATTTTAGATTTTAAAAAGTTGGCAAGCATATTGATACTAGTTACAGCAGACCAACTAAGTTTATATTACAGAGGTAAATGTTATGGGAATTTTTTCGCGTTTTGCAGACATTGTTAATTCTAATATCAATGCCATTTTAGATAAAGCAGAAGACCCAGAAAAAATGGTTCGTCTTATTATCCAAGAGATGGAAGACACATTGGTAGAGGTGCGCTCTACGTCAGCTAAAACACTGGCTGAGAAAAAAGAATTAGTACGTCGTGTAGACACACTAAAAGCACAAGTAAGCGATTGGCAAGACAAAGCAGAGCTTGCATTAAGTAAAGACCGCGACGATTTAGCGCGTTCAGCATTACTTGAAAAGCAAAAATCGGCAGAAGCAGTCGCAGCAGTAGAGTCTGAGCTTGAGCATGTAGAGTCTCACATTGAGAAACTTCAGCAAGAAGTCACTACTCTACAAGAAAAGCTAGCCGATGCTAAAGCACGTCAAAAGGCAATTATTTTACGTCAACGTTCGGCTGAGTCGCGCCTTGAAGTGAAAAAAGCCCTTGATAGCTCTAAAGTAGAAGATGCACTTAATCGCTTTGAGCGCTACGAAACTAAAATTGATGGACTAGAATCTCAAATAGAGTCTTACGATTTAGGTAAAAAGTCGCTTGCAGATGAAATTGCCGACCTACAAAAAAATGAAAAGATAGATGATGAGCTTGCCGAACTTAAAAAGAAGCTAGCTGATAAATAACTTATAAAGGGGTACTTAAAGTGCCCCACTGCTTAAAACATCGATTACGGATTGTCAGGAGAGGATTATGTTTGATCCAGAGATACTAATTGCACCATTTATCTTGTTCATGATTTTTGTTGCGCCACTGTGGTTAATTTTGCACTACCGTAGCAAAAAGCAAGTGAGCCAAGGGTTAAGTGAGCATGAACATCGCCAGTTATTGGAACTTGCCCACAAGGCCGAAAAAATGGCTGATAGAGTAGAAACCCTTGAAGCATTACTCGATCAAGAGTCACCACAATGGAGACGCAAAGTATGAGTGCCAAACGCGAATTATTAAGAGACCCACAGCGCGGCAAAATCGCCGGTGTATGTGCGGGATTAAGTGACTACTTTAATATGGAGTTATGGTTAGTTCGCATTATTTTTGTTAGTGCGGTACTGCTAACGGGTGGCCCATTATTTGTGGTAGCGTATATTGCAGCGTGGTTTATTTTAGATAAAAAAGACCCCACAGCTATACATACTAGTAGCTCAACTAAAACTGACGATCCGCTAGAAGTTAAATTTAAAGTATGGCAAAAAGGCGAGCCACCGCGCCGCGCATTGCAAGACTTAAAAGAGCGTTTAACGCGAATAGACACGCGTCTTCAAGATATGGAGCGCCATGTTACTTCAAGCGAGTTTACGGTTAGCCGTGAAATCAACAAACTTTAAAGGATTTAATAGCACTTTGTTCGGTGATTAACAGCATCAATGAAGTGCTAGCCCATTATGAGTAGCACTTCATTTGCCAAAAAAACCTTTAAAAGTATTAAAGGTTCAGCCCAAAAAGCCCTTCATCGCAGTTTAGATCAACACGTAAAATTGGCCGTAACCGGTCTAAGTGGTAGTGGTAAAACCGCGTTTATTACCGCACTTGTTAAGCACCTTACAACACAAAGCGATGATAAAAACTTACCGTTTTTTGATGTAATGCGAGAGCACCGCCATATAGCTACTAAAGTGGTGCCGCAAGAGGCGTTAAAGGTGCCTACGTTTGACTATCCGCGAGCACTTAATGCCTTGCTCCCAACTGATGGGATGCCTACATGGCCTGCATCAACTGAGCGTATTAATACCCTGCGTTTAGCGATTAAATACCAAAGCGCATCAGGGTTGCGTGGGCATTTTTCGCCGCAATCTACGCTGTATTTAGATATTATTGACTACCCTGGTGAGTGGCTACTTGATTTACCTATGCTTGAGCAAAGCTATAGTCAGTGGTGCGAGCAACAATACCCGCTGTTACTACAGCACCCACGTGTGAATACCTCTACTGAATTTTTAAACGCGCTTGAACAGCTTGATTTAAATGCCCCTGTAGATGAAGGCTTACTTGCACACATTGCAGCGCTTTATCAAAGTATGCTGGTGGGCCTTAAAAAAGATACTAAGCTTGCCATGTTACAACCTGGGCGCATGCTTATGCCTGGCGACTTACAAGGTGCGCCGCTTTTATTATTTTTTCCGGTAAATGCACAGCATATAAAAAGTGATGAGGTAGTGCCTGGCTCTAACTTAGCGCATTTAATTAAGCGTTTTAACGCCTATGTAAAAGAAGTAGTTAAGCCATTTTATAATGAGCACTTTAAACACTTTGACCGCCAAATTGTGTTGGTAGACGTACTCAGCGCTTTAAACGAAGGCCACGAAACACTCCAAGAGCAAAGTAGTGTAATAAACCAATTACTCGCACATTTTAATTACGGCGAGTCGGGTTTTTTTAAGCGTTTATTTAAACCCAACATAGATAAAATACTATTTGCTGCCAATAAGTCAGATCATATAAGTGCAAAGCACCATAAAGATTTAGCACTACTACTTGACTCACTAGTGCATGAGCAAAGTAATCACTTAAAGTTTGATGGCGTACAAATAGAAACCATGGCAATGTCGTCAATTGCAGCAACGCAGCCGCGCCAAGTGGCCGATAAAGGCCAAACGCTTGATTGTATTTATGGTAAACCATTAAACGAGCAAGATTGGCTTACTTATTTACCCCCACAGCCACCAAAGCGCATGCTTAATAAAAATGAGTGGCCAGCGCAGGGCTTTGAGTTTTTATCGTTTGCGCCTATGCCAAACCCCGATAAGCAACTTAAGCATATTCGCCTTGATCATGTGATGCAGTACTTGTTAGGAGACAAATTATCATGAACGACACACATCAAACTTTTCAAGCAGGTAGGCGAATTGATAGCCAAGCTGATGAGCAGGTTGAGGCGACGCTTGCTCCTGCAAAAATAATTACCCAGGGTCAAAGTGAATACATTGAAGAGCCTGAAGATGAACTTCTTGATGATGAAATAGACCTAGAGCCGGTATATAAAAAGTCTAAATGGCAAACGCTTAAAGGGGTGTTTGCTGTAAGCTTTTTAGTGTTAGTGCTACTTGAGTTTGCTTATTCGCTAGTGTTTGCGTTTCAGCAGTCGGTCATTTTGGGCGGCGTGTATTTAACGGCGGTGGTAAGCGGTGTGTTGCTAATTGGGCGCATGCTATGGCGCGAATACAGAATGCTGCGCAGTTTAAAGCGTAATCAATTACACCGCCAAGAAGCCGACAGACTCTTAAATAGTGAGCAAGTAGGTGGCGCATTACCCTGGCTTGAAAAACTAAATAAGCACCAACAACTCGACAACTTCGAAGCGTTTAAAAACCAAGTAGCTACCCATCATAGCGATAAAGAAATAATGACCCTTTACGCGAATAGCTTACTCATAACGCAAGACACGCAAGCTAAAAAGCTTATAAATCGTTTTGCGACAGAGTCAGCGTTGCTTGTTGCCTTAAGCCCACTTGCGCTGGTGGATATGATGGCGGTACTTTGGCGCGGTACTAAATTAATAGAGCAAATTGGTAAAATTTATGGCATTGGTTTTGGTTACGCAAGCCGCATTAAGCTCTACCGTATGCTAATAAAACAAGTTATGTTTGTAGGCAGTGCTGAGCTTTTATCTGATTTAGCAGCCACAGCGCTCAGTGCTGAGCTTTTAGGTAAGCTTTCGGGGCGTGCAGCGCAAGGTGTAAGCGCCGGTATTTTTACAGCACGTATTGGTTACAAAGCAATGGAGCTTAGCCGCCCATTACCACGGCTTGAAAACAAACGCAGCTTGTTAAAAGGCACAGTGCAAAGTATTGCCAGCAAAATTATGAACCGTAAAAAGGCCGAGCCAACGACCTAAAGTAGTAGTGGCAATATTTGTGTACAAAACCGCGCTGAGCGGTTTTTGCACAAATAGCCATCTGAGCATCCGGCATGCTTGTGATTTAAACTGCGGTGCGTTTTATTTATGTAATTGACACACATAATAAAAACGAGAGAACACAATGAGCAAGCAGCATATTAATACCCAATGTATTCATGGCCCGCAAAAAGCAAATGATCCGCATGGCGCACTCACGTCGCCTTTGTATCAAACCTCTACCTTTCATTTTGAAAATGCAGCACAAGGTGCCGCGCGTTTTGCAGGCGATGAGCCCGGTTATATTTATACCCGCCTGGGTAACCCAACCACCACCGAACTTGAGCAAAAAGTAGCACAGTTAGAGGGATGCGAAGCTGCTGCTGCTACCGCCACAGGTATGGGTGCTGTATCGGCGTCGGTATTAAGCTTTTTATCGCACGGCGATCATTTAATTGCATCAAGTGCATTGTATGGATGTACTTTTGCGTTTTTTGCTCACATGTTACCGCGCTGGGGAATTGAAGTAACTTTTGTTGATATGACCAACGAGGGCGAGCTTCGCGCTGCTATAAAACCTAATTCAAAAATGATATTTGTAGAAACGCCAATCAACCCCACAATGGCAGTCATTGATTTAGCCTTAATTGGCGCGCTCGCTAAGCAACATAATTTAATTAGTGTGGTCGACAACACCTTTTTAACGCCACTGCTGCAATCACCTAAGCAGTACGGCATAGATATTATTGTGCACAGTGCCACTAAGTACTTAAACGGCCATGGCGATGTAGTAGCTGGGCTTGTGTGTGGAACGCATGAGCACATTACCTTAATAAAAATGACGGTACTTAAAGATATTGGTGCCACCATAAGCCCGCACGACGCATGGCTTATTAATCGCGGATTAAAAACTTTAGCTATACGCATGGAGCGCCATTGCCAAAGCGCGCAAACGGTTGCCGAATATTTAGAGGCGCACCCACAGGTTAATATTGTTTATTACCCTGGGCTTAAATCGCACCCTGGAAACAAATATATAGGCAAGCAAATGAAAGCCGCAGGTGGCGTTATTGCATTTGAAATTAAAGGCACCCTTGCTCAAGGAGCGCAGTTTATAGATAGCATGAAGCTTTGCACACTTGCTGTAAGTTTAGGTGATGCCGAAACGCTTATTCAGCACCCCGCATCAATGACGCATTCTCCTTACACACCCGAGGAGCGAGCAGCCGCAGGCATAAGTGATGGCTTAATAAGACTCTCTGTAGGGCTTGAAGATGTTAACGATATTATTGACGACTTAAACCAAGCTTTTACATTAATTTGTTAGGTGTATTTATTTGTGTACAGTTGTACTTACCATTAACGCCTTTAATTTAGTGTTTGTATAATATTAATGCCGGTGGTGTAATTTTAACTGTACACTTCAGGGGATCGTGCTAAATGTAGATATCCGCCTAACTATTAAACTTTTCTTCACTTTTGCATAGTATGGCTGCATTAGATATTCACTAATCTTGAGTATCACACTGACACACATTTAGGGCTTAACCCCAAGAAGGTTATTATGGCTAAAGCAAGTAAATACACCTCTAAAACACCCGATGAAAACGGTGTTATTCATTGGAGCGAAGAAGAAAACAAAATTTGGTCTGAGCTTGTTACGCGCCAACTTGCGTGCATAGAAGGCAAAGCTTGTGATGAGTACATGGATGGACTTAAAAAAATAAACCTACCACACGATCGTATTCCGCAGTTAAGCGAACTTAACGAAGTGCTTCTTGCCACCACCGGTTGGCAAGTAGCGCCTGTACCTGCGCTTATCGATTTTGATGAATTTTTTAGGTTATTGGCAAACAAACAATTTCCGGTAGCGACGTTTATTCGTAGCAGAGAAGAGTTTGACTACCTGCAAGAGCCTGACATTTTCCATGAAATATTTGGCCACTGCGCTATGCTAACAAACCCTGACTTTGCCGAATTCACACACAAATACGGCCAATTAGGGTATGCAGCGCAGAAAAAAGATCGTGTATACCTTGCACGTATGTATTGGTTTACCGTTGAGTTTGGTTTAATGCAAACCGAAAACGGCCTGCGTATATATGGCGGTGGTATATTATCAAGCCCAGGTGAAACCCAGTACGTGTATTCAGATACACCAGAGATAACGCCTATGAGCGTAATTGATGTGCTGCGTACGCCGTACCGCATTGATATTATGCAACCACAGTACTACACCATAAATTCGATTCATGATCTGTTTGATATATCGCAAATGGATATTATGACTTTGGTTGAGCAAGCTAAAGCGCTTGGTTTGCACGACCCAAAATTTCCACCTAAAGAAAAATTAGCCGGTTAACTTTAATTTAAAAAGAAACGCTAAAGTAAGGATTTAAAATGTCTTCATTAAGTGAACAAAAATGCGAAGCCTGTCACGTAGATGCGCCAAAGGTATCTGAGGAAGAGCTTGCCCAACTTATTACAAAAATTCCAGACTGGGTACCAGAGGTACGCGACGGCATTATGCAACTTGAGCGTGTTTATAAGTTTAAAAACTTTAAGCAAGCTATGGCGTTTACCAATAAAGTAGGTGATATGGCAGAAGATGAAGGCCACCACCCTGGTTTATTAACCGAGTGGGGCAAAGTAACCGTAACGTGGTGGAGTCATTCAATTAAAGGCTTGCACAAAAACGATTTTATTTGCGCAGCTAAAACAGACGACGTATTTAACGCGCTGTAATTAAAAAATTAATTGAGCAGATTAAAAAGGCACTTTGCAGTGCCTTTTTTATTGCATCAAAATTGCGCTGTTAATTAAAGCGCTTATTTAAGGTTTGTCGCTATTTAACATGTCATCGTGTTCGGCCATATCCCACGGAAGTTCCCCTGGGCTGTTACCTAAAAAGTGCAAGTAATTCTCAAATTGATCAAGAATGTCCTTCACAATATCATCTTCACTGTAGCCATATACATCGTAAGATAACCCACCGCGGCGTAAGAAAACATCTGCCTTGTAATACATCTCGGAGTTATCAACATCCGGTTTTAGCTCAGTGTAGGCAAAGCTTGGCATTGGGTGCTCAGTAAGACGAATATCATACACAAAATCAACATGTTCATGGCGTAGTACGGTTAAATGGGCGCGGCCTAAGTCAGTATCAAAATCTACCTCGGCATGCCACTGGCGCGCTTTTAATTCTGCTTGAACAGCTTGCATTGCTTTTACCACCACACTACTAATGAAGGTATGCACTTTTTCCTTATTGGGATAATTAACCATAGCGGCTAACCGGCGCTTCCAATGAGATAGGTTAACATTACGGCTATTGAGCGCATGTGCTTGTAAGCTCGTATCGCGATGGCCTTCAATGGTAAGTGCGCGCCAAAGTCCCGCGGTTGCAATAAGCATAATAATAGCAAAGGGTAGGGCACTGGCTATTGTCATGGTTTGTAGTGCACTTAGCCCACCTGCTACTAATAAAACAGCAGCCACAGCGCCTTCAAGCACAGCCCAAAACACCCGTTGCCATGCAGGCGTATCAATACTCCCGCCAGAGGCGAGGGAGTCAATAACTAACGAGCCCGAGTCAGATGAGGTTACAAAAAAGGTAATAATTAAGATAACCGTTAGTAGCGAAATAATAAACGATAACGGTAGCACTTCAAATAATTGAAATAGCGCAACGGCATGGTTTGCTTGAACATCGGTTATTAAAGTATTAAACCCTTCATTCATTATTAAATTTAGCGCGGTATCGCCAAATACAGAAAACCATAAAAAGGTAAAAATAGTCGGAACTAGCATCACGCCCACAACAAATTGCCTAATGGTTCTGCCGCGGCTAATTTTAGCGATAAACATACCAACAAAGGGTGCCCACGCTATAGTCCAGCCAAATATAAATAGGGTCCAGTTACCAATCCAATCACTACGGCTATAGGCTTGTAAATTAAAAGTACGCTCAACAATACCACTGAGGTAGCTGCCGGTATTTTGTAAAAACGATTCAAGAATATGAATAGTCGGGCCAATAAAAAACACAAAGGCCATTAATGATACGGCGAGTGTCATGTTTATTATAGATAAACGCTTCACTCCTTTATCCATACCTGCCACCACAGAAAGCGTTGCCGCTGCGGTAATAATAACAATAGCGGTAATTTGTACCGTGGTATTAATAGGGATGCTTGGCCATAAGTAGTGCAACCCGGCATTAATTTGAGTAACCGAAAGCCCTAACGTTGTGGCAATACCAAATAGCGTGCCTAATATGGCAAACACATCAACAGTGTGTCCAATAGGGCCATATATTTTATCACCAATAAGTGGATACAAGGCTGAGCGAATAGACAGCGGAAGGCCGTGGCGAAATGCAAAGTAAGCAAGCACTAAACCAACAATCCCATAAATTGCCCATATATGAAAACCCCAATGAAAAAATGCAATTTGCATAGCCTGCTTAGCGGCATTAACGGTTTCTGCGGCGCCTGCCGGCGGAGATGCATAATGGAGCACGGGTTCTGCTACACCAAAATAAAGTAATGCGACTCCGTAACCGGCCGAAAATAGCATGGCAAACCATTCACCAAAGCTGTATTGGGGTTGCGCATGATCAGGACCCAGCTTGATATTTCCCCAGCTGGAGGCGGCAACACAAACGATGAAAACTAAGAAGATGGCAACTGATAACATATAAAACCAGCCAAAGGTTTCTGTTATCCACTTGAGGGCGACACTGAATGCTTGCCCTGCCAGTTCAGGGTTGCTACTTGTACCAATGACCAAAAGCAGAATAATAAATACCGCGGGCAAAAATACCGGTAGCAAAATAGTTGAGCGTAAAGCAGTTTTTGTCATATTAATCCTTAATATTAATTGCTAACTTTCAAGTATGCTTTACTACCTTATTATATCTTGGGTGTGTTGGCTAATTCAGTCGTTTGTTTTGTATACGTATATTGCTTTGAATTAAGGTTGAGTTGAGCACAGAGAAACCCAACGGTTTAGCTATTTAAGAGATAAACTCTAATCTAAACAAAAAAGCTCTAAACCCAAAGGGCTTAGAGCTTTCTAAATTTAGCTAAAACACTAAACTTTAATGTGTTGTTGGGTTTCGTTTCACTCAACCCAACCTACGTTTAACACCAATCAGCTTAGGGCTTACAGCTAAAAGCTTATCGCTTCTTTTAATCATCAATTGAGCGTAGTAGGGCGTTGATGCCTACTTTTTCGCGTGTTTGTTGATCAACTTTTTTCACGATAATTGCAGCGTATAGGCTGTGAGTGCCATCTTTTGATGGTAGTGCGCCTGGCACAACTACAGCGCCTGCTGGTACTCGGCCGTAGTGAATTTCGCCGGTTTCACGGTCGTAAATACGGGTGCTTTGGCTAATGTAAACGCCCATTGAAATAACAGCGCCTTCCTCTACTACTACACCTTCAACAATTTCAGAGCGTGCGCCAATAAAGCAGTTGTCTTCAATGATGGTAGGGTTAGCTTGTAGTGGCTCTAAAACGCCGCCTATGCCCACGCCGCCCGATAAGTGTACGTTCTTACCAATTTGTGCACACGAGCCAACAGTTGCCCATGTATCAACCATGGTGCCTTCATCTACAAATGCACCTATGTTCACATACGATGGCATAAGTACGACGTTTTTACCTACAAAGCTGCCTTTACGTGCTACAGCATTTGGCACTACGCGCATGCCACCTTGTTGAAATTGCTCCGGTGTGTAGTCGCTAAATTTAAGCGGTACTTTATCGTAAAACTGGTTTACGCCGTCGTTCATTGGTTGGTTATCGCGAATACGGAACGATAATAAAACGGCTTTTTTAAGCCATTGGTGTACGACCCATTCGCCTGATATTTTTTCAGCAACACGGGCTGCGCCGCTATCAAGAAGCTCTAGTGCGTCAATAATCGCTTGTTTTACATCGCTAGATACGCTGCTTGGGCTAATGCTATCGCGGTTATCCCAGGCGTTTTCTATCATGGTTTTTAAATCTGACATGGTGTGTCCTTATTCTGTTTCGGCGTTGAATTTTTTACGTAATGCCTGATGAATTTTGGCTTGCTCTTCATCAGTCAGCGCTTGGTATTCGTTATTTGATACGACAAAGAAATCCTCTGCACGTTCACCTACCGTTGTAATACGGGCTGCGTGAATGTGTAATAAATGCGCTTGGAAAACTTCGGCAATTTTAGTAAGTAAACCGGGTATATCAACAGCTTGAATTTCTATTAGGCTGCGATCTTTACGTGCATGAGGGCGCAGCACTATTTTAGGTTTAATATTAAAGTCTTTAAATCGTTGCGAGCGATTCTTTTTAAAGCGTATTTTTTTACGTGGTTCGCTAAGTGCTTGCTCAAGCCCACGTTTAATTGACTGAGCACGGCTACTTGCAATAGGGTCGCCGCTCACTTCAAGTATTACAAAGTTAAATAGGGCGTAGCCGTCTTTAGTAGTAAGCACTTGAGCGTGTTGTATTTGCGCCTTTTTAGAACCAATTACGCTAACTAAGCGAGCGAATAACGGCCCAGAATATGGGCTATAGGCAAACACTTGCGTGCCACCATGCATTGCTTTATCAGAAACAATAACACTGGGTAGGCTTAAGTCTGCGCATTTTAATAGGTGCTCGGTTTGCCATGATATTTGCTGCTCGCTAAAGGCAGTAAAGTAATTGGCTTTAAAGCGGCTCCAAATTAAATCAATTTGGTTTTCTAGGTAGCCCAAATTAAGTAAGCGCTGTTTAGCTTGGTGTTTTTTATCGCGTATTTGGTCGCGTTGATCCATTGGGTTTTCAAGCCCTAGGCGTAATGCGCGCTGAGTATGTAAGTATAACTCGCGTAGTAGGGTGTTTTTCCAATCATTCCATAAGTTGTCGTTGGTTGCGCGTATATCGGCAACGGTTAAACAATAGAGGTAATCGAGTTGGCGCTCTGTTTTTACGCGCGAAGCAAAGTCTTTAATAACACCTGGGTCATTTATGTCTTTACGCTGCGCAGTGACCGACATAAGTAAATGGTTACCAACTAGCCACGATATAAGCTTGCCATCAGATGATGGGAAGCCATGTAATTTAGAAAAAGCAATGGCATCCACTGAGCCTAGCTCTGAGTGATCGCCGCCACGCCCTTTAGCAATATCATGAAAAATACCCGCTAAATAAAGCAGCTCTGGCTTATCCATACGGGTTACTATTTCGCTACAAATAGGAAACTCGCTCACTTTAGATTTATCAAAATATTGGTAAATATTATTGATTAATTTATGGGTGTGCTCATCTACTGTGTAGGCATGAAATAAGTCAAATTGCATTTGCCCAAATATATTACGCCACTGCGGTAAATACGCGGCCAACATGCCGTGTTTGTGCATGAGCGTGAATGCGCGGCCCATGCCGTTAGGGTGTTTTACAATACGCATAAATGCCTCGCGACACGCTGCGTAATCTTGTAAGTCACCTAATAGGCGCCTGCGTACTTGCCTAATGGTACGAATAGTACTTGGGTAAATATGGGTAATTTCGGGGTTGTCGGCAATATGCTCAAACAAAACAAAAAGTTGATCGCGTCTAAAAAATACCGATGGGTTTTTAACCCTAATTTGGTGCCCAACGCGTTCAAAGTCTTTGTCTAACTCAATTACTGGCGCTTCGCTGCTCTCTGGCATAATACTTTCTTCAAAGTACGATAGCAGCATTTGATTAAGCTCGCGTACGCGGCTCATTATTCTAAATAAGCGTTTCATCATACGCTCAACCGAAGCTTTACCATCGCTACCAAAGCCAAGTATTTCAGCTGTGTGTGGTTGATGGTCAAACAACAAACGGTTTTCTGAGCGCCCAGCGGCTAAATGCAGTGCAAAGCGAATATTCCAAAGGTTTTCTAGGCACTCCGAAAGCTCCTGAAACTCTTCATGTGTTAAGTAGCCGTGGCTAATTAGCTCTTGTAGGGTTTCGGCTCTAAAGTGCTTTTTAGCAACCCAAATAATGGTTTGTAAATCGCGAAGGCCACCGGGGTTTTCTTTTATGTTTGGCTCTAGGTTGTAAGCAGTCCCGTGGCACTTTTTATGGCGTAGGTTTTGCTCTTGCACTTTGGCTACAAAAAATTCACCTGAGCGCCAAACGGGGGTTTCTATAATATGCGTTTTAAGTTTTTCAAACTCAATGTGATTACCAAAAATGAGCCTACTTTCGAGCAAGCTGGTGGCAAAGGTAACGTCTTCACGTTTTTGCTCTATGGCTTGTTCAATGGTACGCACACTGTGGCCTATCTCTAAATTGAGATCCCATAGCATGGTAACAAACTGGCCTATTTTTTCGCATATTTGCTCGCTAGGCGGCTGCGTAACAAGCAATAAAAAGTCAATATCGGAGTAGGGGTGTAGCTCGCCACGGCCGTACCCGCCCACGGCAATAAGGGCAAGATCAGGCTCGTGAGCTAAATCGTAAACATGGAACAGTTTAATTAGCAGGCGGTCTATAAACTCAGCCCGGGCATTAATTAAATTACCAACTGGTTGCTTAGAAAATTCGTTATGTAACCACTTATAAAAATAGCTAGAACAATCGCGATAATCGCTCAGTTGCTCAGCATCGCTAAGCAACTTTTTTACTTTGTTGGGTAACGCCACGTGGGCTGGCTCCTTATTGAACCGTTAGCATTGATAAATAACCTGAACGTGAAGTAATAAGTCTATCCCAAGCGGCTATTTTTAGTGTTAACAGTGTTGAATCCACTTGCAAATAGGCTCGCTATTTGGCGCGTCAATTCGATTTGTTTTCACTGAAAATCTCCAACTTGGGAAAAATAAATTAAATATTACATATAATTCAGTATGTTATTAAATGTATTAACCCGATTAGAGGTTAAATACTTTTATCAAGTGGCTCGGTTTTTATTAGTGTTCGATAATCCTGTCGATAGTATCATCTGATCGCAGCGTTAAAATTTCAACACCATTTTCAGTCACTAATAGGGTGTGTTCCCACTGTGCAGACAAACTACGGTCGCGTGTAACTACAGTCCACTCATCTTTTAAAAGTTTACACTGGCGCTTACCTGCGTTAACCATTGGCTCTATTGTTAAACACATACCGGCTTTAAGTGTTTCGCCAGTACCCGCTTTACCGTAGTGCATTACTTGAGGCTCTTCGTGAAATTCGCTACCAATACCGTGGCCGCAGTATTCACGTACAATTGAGTAGTTAAAGCTCTCTGCGTATTTTTGAATTGCTTCACCAATATCGCCTAAACGCACACCTGGTTTTACCATTTTAATGGCAAGGTATAAGCTTTCTTGTGTTACTTGTGCAAGGCGTTTACCTTGAATGTTAGGCGTACCTACATGAAACATCTTTGAGGTGTCGCCGTGGTAACCGTCTTTAATTACGGTTACATCAATGTTGACGCTATCGCCATCTTTTAGCGGTTTGTCATTTGGAATACCGTGGCAAATTACATGATTTACAGAGGTACATACCGACTTAGGAAAACCGTGGTAATTTAGTGGCGCAGGGATAGCATCTTGCACATTTACAATATAATCATGACAAATTGTATTTAGCTCATCAGTAGTCACACCTGGCACTACATGTGGTTCAATCATTTCAAGTACGTCTGCCGCTAAACGCCCGGCTACACGCATTTTTTCAATTTCTTCAGGGGTCTTGATCACAGCGCTCATTGAGGCTCCAAAGTTGCGTTTTTTAACATTTATCGTCGCACAATTTTTGCACGCGACGTTGAGTATTTAATTTTAATATGGTATAAAGCGCGCCGTCTTTTTACAAATAAATTCTTAAATGATTTTTTGTATTTAAGGCAAACACAATTTTATTTTAACACACACACGTATCGTCACATACACTTGGGTGCATTTGAAGTTTAAATACTTCGGTGTTGGTGCTATGGGATATGTGGAGGCCTAACCCTAAACTACATAGAGGATTTACAAAATGGCAAACGTTTCAATGCGCGATATGCTTCAAGCTGGTGTTCACTTTGGTCACCAAGCACGTTACTGGAACCCTAAGATGAAGCCTTTCATCTTCGGCGCACGTAACCGTGTACATATCATCAACCTTGAGCAAACAGTACCAATGTTCAACGACGCACTTAAGTTTTTATCAAGTGCTGCTGCAAACAAAGGTAAAGTTCTTTTCGTTGGTACTAAGCGCGCAGCAAGCGAAGCAGTTAAAGAAGCTGCTTTACAAAGCGACCAGTTCTTCGTTAACCACCGCTGGTTAGGTGGTATGTTAACTAACTGGAAAACAGTTCGTCAGTCAATCAAGCGTCTTAAAGACCTTGAAGCTCAAAGCCAAGACGGTACTTTCGAGAAGTTAACTAAGAAAGAAGCGTTAATGCTTACTCGCGAAATGGAAAAGCTTGAAAAGAGCCTTGGCGGTATTAAAAACATGGGTGGCCTTCCAGACGCTATCTTCGTTATCGATGCTGATCACGAGCACATTGCTATCCGTGAAGCAAACAACCTAGGTATTCCAGTTGTTGCAATCGTTGATACTAACTCTAACCCAGACGGTGTTGATTACATCGTACCTGGTAACGATGATGCTATCCGTGCAATCAACCTTTACACTAGCTCTGTTGCAGCTGCTATCACTGAAGGTCGTGAGAACAACATCGTTGCTCAAGCTGAGAAAGACGACTTTGTAGAAGCTGAGTAATTAGCTGTCATCAAGTCTTCATCTTTTTAAGGTGAAGACTTGCTATTCTTGTAGAGCGGTTTACCCGCTTATCTAATACCTGATTTCAGATTTGAGGATTTACTAATGGCTGTAACTACTGCCCTAGTTAAAGAATTACGCGAGCGTACTGGCGCTGGCATGATGGATTGTAAAAAAGCGTTAACTGAAACTGATGGCGACATCGAGTTAGCGATTGAAAACATGCGTAAGAGCGGTGCTGCAAAGGCTGCTAAGAAAGCAGGTAACATTGCTGCTGAAGGTACTATCATCATCAAGCAAAACGATGGTGTTGCAGTACTAGTAGAAGTTAACTGTCAAACTGACTTCGTAGCAAAAGACGAAAGCTTCTTAGCGTTTGCTAACAAAGTTGCTGACGCTGCTATCGCTGAAACAATCACTATCGAAGACTTACAAGCTAAGTTTGAAGAAGACCGTGTTGAGCTAGTAACTAAAATTGGTGAAAACATTAACGTACGTCGTCTTCAGTACATCACTGGTGAAACACTTGTTGAATACCGTCACGGTGAGCGTATTGGTGTTGTTGTTGCAGGTGTTGCTGATGAAGAAACACTTAAGCACATTGCAATGCACGTTGCTGCTTCAAACCCAGAGTACTTAACGCCTGAAGATGTACCTGCTGACGTTGTAGAAAAAGAAAAGCAAGTTCAAATCGACATCGCGATGAACGAAGGCAAGCCTGCTGAAATCGCTGAAAAAATGGTTGTTGGCCGCATGAAGAAATTTACTGGTGAGGTTTCTCTTACTGGTCAAGCTTTCATCATGGAGCCTAAAAAATCTGTTGGCGAAATTCTTAAAGAGAAAAACGCAACAGTTACTAGCTTCGCACGTGTAGAAGTTGGTGAAGGTATCGAGAAGAAAGAAGAAGATTTTGCTGCTGAAGTTGCTGCTCAAATTGCAGCTGCAAAAGGCGAGTAAGATTAACTATTTGTGATGCATAAGGAAATTAGATGCTATTAAAGTACTATTTGCTTTTGCGTCACGCTTAGAAATTCTTTAAAATAACCGCGCTTTTATGTTTATCATAAGCGCGGTTATTTTTTACCCATAATTTAATAAAAAGTTGGCCCCAATACTATGACTATCAATCGTAAACCTATTTTTAGACGTGTTCTTCTCAAATTAAGTGGTGAAGCTTTAATGGGAGACGAAGGCTTCGGCATCGACCCAAAAGTGCTAGATCGTATGGCCCAAGAAATTAAAGAGCTGGTAGAACTCGACGTAGAAGTGGGTTTGGTTATCGGCGGTGGTAACTTTTTACGTGGCGGATCACTAGCAGAAGCTGGCATGAACCGCGTAGTTGGTGACCACATGGGTATGCTTGCAACCGTAATGAACGGCCTTGCAATGCGTGATGCACTACACCGTGCATTTGTTAATTGTCGGTTAATGTCGGCAATCCCTCTAAACGGTGTATGTGATGCATACAACTGGGCTGAGGCAATTAGCTTATTAAAATCTGGCCGCGTTGTTATTTTTGCAGCAGGTACGGGTAACCCGTTCTTCACTACTGATTCTGCTGCGTGTTTACGCGGTATTGAAATTGAAGCCGACACTGTAATTAAAGCGACTAAGGTTGATGGCGTATTTAGTGATGATCCGGTTAAAAACCCAGAAGCCACGCTTTACCGTCACTTAAGCTACAATGAAATTATTGATAAAGAACTAAAAGTAATGGATTTAGCGGCGTTTACACTCGCTCGCGATCATAATATGCCATTGAGCGTATTTAACATGAATAAATCAGGCGCCTTAAAACGCGTAATTATGGGTGAAGAAGAAGGCACACTTATCTCTTCACAAGCCTCAGATGAAGTAATCAAATAATTAGGATTAAACCGTGATTAACGATATTCAAAAAGATGCGCAAGAGCGCATGCAAAAAAGTGTAGCAGCACTAGGTAGTCAACTATCAAAAATTCGTACAGGTCGTGCTCACCCAGCAATTTTAGACGGTATTATGGTATCGTACTACGGTGCTGATACACCGCTTAACCAAGTGGCTAATGTAACGATTGAAGACTCTCGTACGCTTGCTATCGGCGTATTCGACAAGTCTTTAGCGCAAGCTGTAGAAAAAGCAATTATGGCGTCTGACTTAGGTTTAAACCCTATGTCTGCTGGTACAGTAATTCGCGTACCACTTCCTCCGCTTACAGAAGAGCGTCGTAAAGATTTAATTAAAATTGTACGTGGCGAAGTAGAAAGCGGCCGTGTTGCTGTGCGTAACATTCGTCGTGACGCTAATGGCGATGTAAAATCTTTATTAAAAGATAAAGATATTTCTGAAGATGAAGCGCGTCAAGCAGAAGATACAATTCAAAAGCTTACAGATAAATTTATCAAAGAAATGGATGCACAACTAACAGCGAAAGAAGCTGAGTTGATGGAAATCTAAACAGCTAAATAACCTCAATGCAGGTTATGAAATATATTAGTTTTGAAACGCCGTCTAGGGTATACTAGGCGGCGTTTTTTTATGGAATACTCAATATTTATGGTTCTAGACGCTGATACAATTTCACAGCAATGTTTACCTAAACATGTTGCCATCATCATGGATGGTAACGGGCGTTGGGCGCAAGCTAGAAATAGACCTCGTGTGTTCGGGCATAAAAAAGGCGTGGACGCAGTTCGTCAATCTGTTCAGTTTTGTACTAAATTAGGGATACAATCGTTAACCTTATTTGCTTTTAGTAGTGAAAACTGGCGCCGCCCCGAGGACGAAGTAAATACGTTAATGGAGCTTTTTTTGTTTGTTTTAACAAAGGAAGTTAAAAAGCTTCATAAAAATAATGTAAAACTGACCATTATTGGAGATTTATCACGATTCTCTGAAAGTTTACGTAGCAAAGTATATGCTGCGCATGAGCTAACAGCAGATAACACTGGCTTGCATTTAAACGTGGCCGCTAATTATGGCGGTAGATGGGATATGGCAAATGCCGCTAAGCAACTTGCACTACAAGTTGCTAGCGGACGACTCAAGGCAGAGGATGTTACAGAAGAGCGCTTAGCACAGCATATGAGCATGGCAGACCAAGCGGAGCCGGATTTACTAATTCGCACGGGTGGTGATGTTCGTATTAGTAATTTTTTACTATGGCAAGCTGCTTATGCGGAACTTTACTTTACCGAAACTCTTTGGCCTGATTTTAACGAAGCAGCATTTGCTGAGGCCATTGCGTGTTACGTTGCCAGAGAGCGACGTTTTGGTTGTACGGGTGAACAAATAAAACAATTACTCGCGCATACCTAAAATAGAATAAGGGTCACTATTTTGTTAAAACAACGAATTTTAACCTCGGTTGTATTAGCGCCGTTAGCGCTAGCCTTGGTTTTTTATACTCCACTAACATTGTTTAGTTATTTTGCCGGTATTATTGTTTTACTTGGCGCGTGGGAGTGGTCTGCTTTTATGGGCCTATGCACAAAATTAAAACGTGGTGCGTTTGTGGTGTTAATTGGCGCGTTATTGGCGCTGCTAAATTTACATTGGCCGATTGAATCACTATGGCAAAACGGCCAGCTGGTCGGGGATGCAAATTACTTATTTACGCTCTCGTTTGCTTGGTGGATTGTGGCCAGTTATTTAATTTGGCGCTACCCAGCCATGGCCAAAGCATGGAACGAAGGCTTGGTAATGCGCGGCATTGCCGGGCTGCTTACTTTAATTCCACTTTGGCTTGCACTCAATACCTTACGTAGCGCGCAATATGCTGAATCTACGCACTTTGGCTCGGTACTGATTTTAGTGGTACTTGGTATTGTATGGAGTGCAGATGTAGGGGCTTATTTTACAGGCAAAAGTTTTGGTAAGCACAAGCTCATGCCAAAGGTGAGCCCAAATAAAACCATCGAAGGCCTAGCAGGCGGTGTGGTTGCATCAATTATATTTGTTTTAGCTTTTTGTCATTTTACCGGTGTGGATTTTGCTGTATGGCCTATTTATGCCGTAATGACCGCCTTTATAGCTTTATTTTCGGCTGTCGGTGATTTACTCGAAAGCATGTTTAAACGTGAAGCCGGCCTAAAAGACAGTGGTCGCTGTTTACCCGGCCACGGCGGTATTTTAGATAGAATTGACAGCTTAACTGCAGCAGCCCCAATGTTTGTAATGTGCTATGCATGGACCTTGAGTTTATGAGCCAACAGCAGCAACTTGTTATTTTAGGCGCTACAGGTTCAATTGGGTTAAGTACATTAGATGTTATAGCGCGAAATAAAGCGCTATTTAACGTGTTTGCCCTCACTGCAGGCCACAATGCAAAAAAAATGGCTGAGCTATGTATTGAGCACGAACCGTTATATGCGGTTATGGCCACACAAAGCGCTGCAGAGCAATTATCATCGTATTTAAATAATACGCCATGCCAAACCTTAGTAATGCATTCACAGCAGGCTATGAGCGATTTATGTGCGCATCCCGATGTCGATACAGTCATGTCAGCTATTGTTGGCGCTGCCGGCTTACTGCCCACACTAAGCGCCGTTGAAGCAGGTAAAAAAGTACTGCTTGCCAATAAAGAATCGTTGGTTATGTCGGGGCAGTTGTTTATTGATAAAGTAAAACAGCATAAAGCCACGTTGTTACCTATTGATAGCGAGCATAACGCTATTTTTCAGTGCTTACCTCATTCACTTCAAAACGCAAACGCTGATCAAAATTTACAAGAGCATGGCGTAAGTAAAATATTGCTTACCGGCTCTGGTGGGCCATTTTTAACGCGCGATATAAATACCTTAAAAGAAGTAACAGTAAGTGAAGCCGTCGCTCACCCTAATTGGTCTATGGGGCAAAAAATATCGGTAGATTCAGCCACCATGATGAACAAAGGGCTTGAATTTATTGAAGCTAAATGGCTGTTTAATTGTGACACCAGCGATATTGATGTGGTGATCCACCCACAAAGTATTATTCATTCTATGGTGCAATACCACGATGGCTCCATTTTAGCGCAAATGGGTAACCCCGATATGCGCACACCTATTGCACATGCACTCGCTTACCCTGAGCGAATAAATGCCGGCGTAAAACCACTCAACTTTTCGGATATTTGTGATTTTTCGTTCACAAAGCCTGATTTTGCGCGTTATCCAAATTTACAACTCGCTATTGATGCGTGCAGCGCAGGGCAAGGCGCAACCACAACGGTAAATGCAGCAAACGAAATAGCGGTTGCGGCATTTTTAAAAGGCCAAATTGGCTTTACTGACATTTATAAAATTAATGCACAAACGCTTGATGCGGCCACATTCACTAACGTACAAAGCCTAGATGAAATATTAGCGTGTGACCAACAAGCCCGCCAACGTGCAGCGGACCTAATAACAAAAGTGACTCATTAATATGTTAGATTTTTTTTGGAATCTTGGCTCGTTTATTTTAGCGCTGGGCATTTTAGTTGCTATTCATGAATATGGGCACTTTTGGGTGGCCCGTAAAATGGGTGTTAAAGTGCTGCGCTTTTCGATTGGTTTTGGTAAACCGCTTTTAAAGTGGCACGATAAATACAATACAGAATACGTAATTGCCGCTATTCCGCTGGGTGGCTACGTTAAAATGCTTGATGAACGCGTGGATGAAGTGCCAGAAAATGAGCGCCATTTGTCATTTAACGCTAAATCGGTTCAGGCCCGTATAGCCATAGTGGCAGCCGGCCCGCTGGCTAATTTTTTATTTGCTATTGTGGCGTTGGCGGCTATGTACATGGTGGGCGTGCAATCGGTAAAACCTGTAGTGGGTAGTATTACCGAAGGTAGCAGAGCAGAGCAGGCGGGCATTATGCCCTCAGAACAAATTATTAAAATTGGTGATGACACGATTGCCACCTGGCAAGATGCAACTTTTGCACTTATGTCGAGCTTAGGTGAGCAAAGCGTGCCCGTAGTCGTGCGTAACGAAAACTACCAAGAGCAAACAAAAATGCTTAACGTAGAGGGTTGGAAGCTCGATCAGCAAGACGTGCCGCCACTGAGTTCGTTAGGTATTGTACCGTTTAGACCGCAAGCCACATTAACCATTGCGGCTATTACTAAAAATTCAGCAGCCGAACTGGCTAATTTGCAGGTTAACGATACGATTATCGCTGTAAATGGTGAAACAATAAGCGATTGGCAGCAATTAGTTAATCTTATTACGCAATCGGCTAACAAATCTTTACAATTTAGTGTAAAAAGACAAGATAGTATAAATAGCGTAACAGTAACGCCTAAATCGCGCATTAATGAGCACGGTATTGAACAAGGTTTTTTAGGTGTTGCGCCGGTTGTTCAACCTTGGCCTGAGGGCTATGTTGAAACCCGAAGCTTTGGTCCGCTTGATAGTATTGCTCGTGGTACCCAAGAGACCTGGCGCCTTATAACGCTTAGCTTTGACATGATTGGTAATTTAATTACAGGTCAGGTTTCGGTTAAAAATTTAAGTGGCCCTGTGGGCATTGCAGTTGGTGCAGGAACTAGCGTAAGCTACGGGCTAGTCGCCTTTTTAAGCTTTTTAGCGCTAATAAGCGTTAACTTGGGTGTATTTAATTTATTACCTCTGCCAGTGCTTGATGGTGGACACTTAATGTATTACATAATTGAACTTTTCCGTAAAAAGCCGGTCTCTGAAAAGACACAAGAATTTGGTTTTAAAGTGGGCGCCTTGCTGCTCATATTTTTAACATGTTTCGCTTTGTTCAATGATGTATCGCGTTTGTAGTTACAGCGTGACAATTACTAATTAGAACACGATTGTAAGCATCACTAATTATTAGTTTTGATGTTAAGCGGTAATACTGTTGTAAAGGATAAAGATAATAAAATGGCTATAAAAAAACATTTGGCAGTTTCAAGTTTATTGGGTGCAAGTTTTGCAGCCCTGGGCCAAAACTCCTTTATTGTTGAAGATTTAAAAATTGAAGGTTTGCAACGTGTAGCACTTGGTGCAGCACTAACGCATGTTCCTATCAATGTGGGCGATAACGTTGATGACTATACGATTTCAAAAACAATAAAGTCACTTTATCGCTCAGGTCACTTTGACAACATCAAAGCGTTACGCGATGGTAATAACGTTATTTTTAAAGTGACTGAGCGTCCTACTATTAGCTTTATTGAGTTTGAAGGCAATAAAGATATAAAAGACGAGCAGCTTAACGAATCACTCGATCAGCAAGATATTCGCCAAGGTGAACCGCTTGATAAAACCGTTATCGATAATATCGAAAAAGGGTTGGTTGAGTTTTTCCACAGTATTGGTAAATACAATGCCACCGTTGATATTAGCGTAACTAAGCTGCCACGTAACCGTGTAAAGCTTAAGCTAGAATTTGACGAAGGCGAAGCCGCCTCTATTCGTCAAATCAACTTAGTGGGTAACGAATTATTCTCTAACGAAGAGCTTTTAAAGCTTGCTGAATCTCAACAAGATTTACCGTGGTGGCAGTTTATGGGTAGCGACCGTTACCAAAAACAAACCATTGAAGGCGATTTAGAAAAAATTCGCAGCTTTTACTTAGACCGCGGTTACTTACGTTTTAATATAGATTCTACGCAAGTATCAGTAAGTCCTGAGCGCGAATCTGTGTATGTAACTGCTAACTTAACAGAAGGTGTTAAGTACACAGTTAAAGGTTTTGACTTTATCGGTGATTTACTTGGCCGAGAAGAGCTAATCAAAAGCGTTATCCCGCTTCGCGCCGGCGAGCTTTACAATGGCTCAGTGGTGACCTCATCTGAAGAATTTATCAAAAGTTACTTAGCGCGCTTTGGTTATGCCAATGCCGAAGTACGCACAATTCCAGAAATTGATGATGAAAAACAAGAAGTGCAACTTACGCTGTCGGTAAATCCGGGCAAGCGTGTGTACGTACGTCGTATTATTGTAGGTGGTAACCAAAATACCGCTGATGAAGTACTTCGTCGCGAAATGACACAACTTGAAGGTGCCTGGTTATCTAATCAAAACCTTGAGCGCTCAAAGCTGCAAATTCAACGTTTACCGTACATGGAAACTGTTGACTTTAATGTAGTACCAGTACCGGGTGTAGATGACCAAGTAGACGTAGATTTTACAGTAAAAGAGCAATCGGCAGGTAGCTTTAACGCGGGCTTAGCGTATGGCTCATACGCAGGGCTTCAGTTTAATATTGGTGTGACCGAATCTAACTTTTTAGGTACGGGCAATCAAATAGGCTTAAACTTAAATACCTCTACTGGTTCTGAAAGCATTAGCTTGTCGTACACCGACCCTTACTTTACGCCAGATGGTGTATCGCAAGGCAGCAGTATTTTTTACAACAACTACGATGCCAGTAAGTTTAGCTTGGTAGATTATAAATCAACAAGTTACGGTATTGGTACTAATATTGGTTTCCCAATTGATGCGGTTAACCGTGTTAACTTTGGCGTACGTTGGATTCAAGAAGAACTTTCAGAAATTGCCGAGTACGAACAAACTCGCGTACTACGCGAAACCTTCTTAGATGAAGAAAACCCAGATGCTGGCTTTGACTTTACTAAATATGAGCTAAGTGTTGGTTGGTCGCGTATCACAGTTAACCGTGGTTTATTCCCAACAGCGGGTTCGCGCCAAACATTAAATTTAACAGCCACAACGCCTAACTCTGATCTTCAGTATTTTAAACTGAACTACGATTCGCGTTTTTACTGGCCAATATCGAATGACCACCGTTGGGTGTTCTCAACACGTGCAGCGCTAGGTTACGGTAATGGTTATGGCTCAACAAACGGTTATGAGCAAACACTGCCATTCCAAGAGTACTTCCGTATAACAGAAATGGAACTACGTGGCTTTGACCGTAATACAATATTACCGCGTGCGGTATCACGTGTTCCTTTATCAATCCCTGGTACGCCAGGTGCTGATGGTACTACAACAGGTAGCATTGGTGGCTCTGATGAGTTTGATATCTTAGTACCACAAGGGCGTATTGGTGGTAATGCAAAAGCGGTTGCAGGTATGGAGCTAATTGTACCTACGCCGTTCTTAGATGAAGAAAACACCAGCTCTGTACGTACCAGTTTCTTTGTAGATGCTGCCAACGTATGGGATACTGAATTTAACGTTGACCGTTTCCAAAACTTAGCGCCAGATGAGCGTGCTAAGTTAGATGATTACTCTGATCCAATGCGCTTTAGGGTATCAACCGGTTTATCTTTACAATGGATCTCTCCAATGGGTCCAATGCTGATTAGTTTTGCGTATCCATTGCAAAAAGAAGAAGATGACGATACAAAGACCATCAGCTTTAATATTAGTAACACTTTCTAAAGGAGTTTTTTGTGAAAAAATTATTTAAATCAACAGCAGTAGCCGTGTTAGCAACATTGATGATGGGCACCTCTGCAAGTGCATTTGCCCACAAAGTAGGCATTGTTGATATGCAAGAGATCTACAAGCAAATTCCTCAAATGGCTAAAATTGAGCAGTCTTTACAAACTGAGTTTGCTGAGCGTCGTCAAGAGCTTGAAAAACTACAAGGCGACATTCGCTTTGAAGCAGAAAAATTTAAGCGTGAAAGCACTACAATGAGCCAAGCTCAAAAAGATGCACTACGTGATAAAATTCAAGGCATGCAACAAAACCTTGCTGAAAAAGGTCGTCCTTTAGAGCAAGAAATCAAAGCACGTCAAAACCAAGAGCTTGCTAAAGTTCAGGGTTTAATTATTAAAACAATTGAAGAAATTGCTAAAGATGGCGACTTCGATGAAGTTAAAGTTAAAGACACTACTATTTACTTTAACCCTAAAGAAGTAACTGATCTTTCAAGCAAAGTTGTATCAGCAGTTAGTAAGAAATAATCACTCTATGCAAAATTATACGCTTTCGCACATTGCGGAACTTCTAGGCGCCGAACTTCAAGGTGATGGCGCTTTAGAAATTACAAAAATAGCTACACTTGCAAATGCCCGTTCTGGGCATATTGCATTTTTAGCGAACTCAAAATATCGTACGCAGCTTGAAACCACACAAGCCAGTGCTGTTATTCTTAGCGAAGCCGATGCACCGTATTTTAGTGGCGCAAAAATCATTGTTGGAAATCCGTATGTGAGCTACGCAAAGCTTGCACAATTTATGGATACAACCCCGCAAGCGGCGCAGCAAGGTATTCACGCTAGTGCGACTATTCACCCAAGTGCAACGGTAAGTGCAAGTGCTGCCATTGGCGCAAATGTAGTTATAGAAGCCGGTGCAGTGATTGGTGATAACGCACAAATTGGTCCGAACAGTTTCATCGGTGAACGTGTTAAAATAGGTTCTGGCACAAAGCTTTGGCCGAGTGTGACTATTTATCACGATGTTGAAATTGGCGCTGATTGTTTATTTCAAGCAAACAGTGTGGTTGGCAGTGACGGATTTGGCTATGCAAACGAGCGCGGGCAGTGGGTTAAAATTCCTCAGCTAGGCTCTGTGATTATCGGCGACAAGGTTGAAGTGGGCGCAAGCACAACAATTGACCGTGGCGCACTCGATAACACGATTATTCATAGTAATGTGATCATCGATAACCAATGTCAAATAGCACACAACGTTGAAGTTAACTCGGGTACTGCAATTGCAGGCTGTACTGTACTAGCAGGTAGTGTAACCATTGGTAAAAACTGCCAAATAGGTGGCATGACCGCAATTAATGGTCACATGTCAGTATGTGATGGTGTTATAATTACCGGCATGAGTATGGTGACTAAATCGATCACCGAGCCGGGTATTTACTCATCTGGTATGCCCCATACAACTAATAAAGAATGGCGTAAATCAATTGCCCACTTGCGTAATCTTTCAGACATGAAATCACGTCTCAAAGCGCTTGAAGCATTGGCTAAGTCATAACGTTGAACACTAATAAGGATGCTATTTTGGCAAACGAATTAAATAGCCTTGATATTCAAGAAATTTTAAGTTTATTACCACACCGCTACCCGATGCTTTTAATTGATCGTGTAATTGACTTTACGCCTGGCGAGTCACTGCATGCGATTAAAAATGTATCGGTTAACGAGCCTATTTTTACTGGCCACTTTCCAAATCAGCCAATTTTCCCTGGTGTGCTAATATTAGAAGCCATGGCGCAAGCCACCGGTTTATTAGGATTTAAAACAGTAGAAAACCGTAGCGATAACGAGCTTTACTTGTTTGCTGCAGTCGATAACGCACGTTTTAAACAGCCAGTTATACCGGGCGATACACTGCATTTGCATGTAGAGTTTTTAAAAGAGCGTCGCAATATATGGAAATTTGCCGCTGAAGCAAGAGTCGACGGCAAGGTTGTATGTAGTGCCGAAATTATGTGTGCGAGAAGAGAGTTTTAATAGTGATCCATTCTACAGCAATAATCGAACCTGGCGCTAAACTAGGCAACAATGTCTCAGTTGGTCCATATAGCTATATTGGCAATGATGTTGTGATCGGTGATGACTGTATTATTGAGTCTCACGTTGTTATTAAAGGGCCATCTACTATTGGCTCTGGCAATCATATTTTTCAATTTGCGTCAGTAGGCGAAGCCTGCCAAGACAAAAAATACAACAACGAACCAACCACTCTTATTATGGGCGATAACAACGTTATACGTGAGTGTGCAACCATTCACCGTGGTACTATTCAAGACCAAGGTGTTACTAAAATTGGTAGCAATAACTTATTTATGGCGTATACCCACGTTGCTCACGATGCCGTAATTGGTAATAACGTTATATTTGCTAATAACGCAAGCGTTGCAGGCCACGTGCATGTAGGCGATTGGGTTATTTTAGGTGGTAACTCAGGTGTGCATCAATTTTGTAAAATTGGTGATCACGCATTTATTGGCATGTACTCAGGTGTTAATAAAGACGTACCGCCATTTGTAACCACCATTGGTATGCCAGCAGGCCCTGCTGCGACCAATAAAGAAGGTATGAAGCGTCGTGGCTTTGAAAGCGACGAAATTATGGCCGTACGCCGTGCTTATAAAGCGTTTTATCGTAAGAGCTTAAGTGTGGACGAAGCAATTGCCTCACTAAGTGAAGATGCCGCTAAGTATCCTGCAGTACAAACCATGATTGATTTTGTGAAAAGCTCTGAGCGCGGTATCGTAAGATAAGCGCTTTATGCTTTTAAAAAAACCACCTAAGAGTAATCGCCGGTGGTTTTTTATTGCCTATAAAATATTTTAATTCAGTACACACTCAGCCACGTAAGGTTAACCTTTGCGCGAATTTTTATAATTAAAGCGCATCTATGTCTTTTACTAAGTTAATTTTTACCCTCAGTTTTTTATCAATTTTAGCTGCGTGTAGCAGCCAACCTCTAGTTACCTCTGCTAATGGCGAGCGTGCTCAGTTAGGTAAAGCCTCTTATTACGCTAATAAATACCATGGTCGCACAACAGCAAACGGCGAAACATTTAGCCAAAATGCATCCACTGCTGCGCATTTAGAATTACCCTTTGGTACAAAAGTGAAGGTTACAAACTTGGCAAATAACAAATCGGTGATCGTGAGAATAAACGATAGAGGCCCGTACGTTAAAGGGCGGGTTATTGATTTATCGTTAGGTATGTTTAAAAAAATTGCCGACCCTAAAGTCGGCGTTATAGATGTATCAATCAGCGTATTAAATGATTAACTTGGTTTCTGGATAATATATCTATCTCAAGCAGCTATTTTTAGCGCTAACTGCGTTTAATTTTCTTGCAATAGGCTAGCTATTGACGCGTAAATTCGCCTTGTTTCCACTTAAAATTTCTAGCTAGAGAAAAACAGAATTAAGTTTCATTAATATTCGGTTGGTTAGTAAATCTCTTAACCAGAGTTCAAGTTAAAACCGAGTAGTTAAGGCAACATAATCGGTATATGTTTCGCTAAGCTCTTTATGAGTGCCTTGCGCTACAAGGCTGCCATTTTCTAGCCAAATAATATTATCCATTTGCGCTAAAAGAGCTGGGTCGTGGGTAATGGTAAGTACGCTTGCGTTACTCATTACCTGCATAATAGCGTTCATTACCGTTTGCTTAGATTGGTTATCAAGCCCTTCTGTAGGCTCATCAAGGACTAAAATGGCAGGGTTTTGTAATAAAGCTTGCGCAATGGCTATGCGCCTTGATTGGCCTTGAGAAACACTTCTCCCACCTGTGCCTAAACGGGTTTTTAAACCATCTTGTAGCTCATTAAACCAAGGTTTTAGCTGTGCAAGGTTAATGGCTTCAAGCATTTCTTCTTTTGTGGCGCTTGGCTTTGCATAGCGTAAGTTTTCACTTAATGTGCCATCAAAAATATGATGCTGCTGCGCGAGTATATTAATAATGCTTGCGCGGGTGTTGCTGCTTAGTGCGTGGAGTTCTTCTGCGTTATTTTCATCGCTTAGCCTAATACTGCCTTGCTGCACAGGCCATAACCCGGTGAGTAAATTAACCAAGGTGCTTTTACCACTGCCGCTTCTGCCTACAATCGCTACTTTTTGCTGTGCTTTAAGGGTAAAGCTGATATTAGCTAAAGCACTGTGCTCCTGGTATTTATAGCCAATGTTATTAAGCGCCAAAGTTGTATTGTTTTTATCAAACTGCATCTCAACTAACTCAGCGCTATTAGCTTCTTGCGCTGTGACTTTATCTTCCAGTGTAAATAGTCGCTCAGCGGCTTTGAGTACAGTGGGCAGCTCTATAAATGCATTAGGCAACAGTAATACAGTTTCAAAGCTTGCTAATACAAATAGGCTTAACATAGCAAGCTCTACATTTACCATTGCGCCGCTGTAAACCAGAGGCACAATAGTAACTATGGCGCCAAGCATAGCTAGCTGCACAACCAGCAAACTTAAACCGTCGCTATTTGCGAGTGCTTTATGGCGACTATAAAGTTGTTGGTTATATTGCTCGTTTAGTTCATTACATTTTGAAATTTGCCCAGCACGTGCCTGATAAATACTCAGCTCTCTAAGGCCGGTTAGGGTGTCAGAAAGTTCTGCTCTAAGTTGTGCACTGAGCTGTGTTTCTTTATGGCTATTTTTATTTAATTTAGCACTTAACAGCGCAGGTAAAACAACACCAATTAATAAAATGCCAGTAAAACAAATAAGCGCAACATTGGCGTTATAAGCCGCCATAAACACCATAATTATGGGCACACTCAACAGCGCTACCAGCATAGGTAGTAATATGTTTAAGTAAAACTTATCAAGCGCATCCACATCATTTTGTAAGCGGTTAACTAAATCGGCGCTGCGGCTCATTGCTAAATCTACATTGTTTAGCTTACTTAGCGTGGCAAACATATTAACGCGTATTTCACTAAGTAATAAAAACGTCGCGTTATGTGTTACTAAGCGCTCACCATAGCGTGATGCAGTTCGTACAATCGCTAAAAATCGAATGGTTCCTGCAGGTGTAAAGTAATTCATTTGTACGCCTGCGATACCCGCTGCCGCCATTGAGGCTAAAAACCACCCCGATATAGCTAATAAGCCCACGTTTGCAAGTACCGTTAGCGTTGCTAAAAAAGTACCCAGTAGCATGGCTTTATAATGCGGGCGGCAAAGCTTTAATAGCCTAATAAAATTAGTCATTGTTTGCTCCTTGTGCTTGTAAATTAAGGAGTGATTTAAATGCGCCTTGTTGTTGCTCAAGTTGGCTGTAAGTACCTTGCTGTGCTATTTCGCCATTTTGCATAACAAGGATATTGCTTGCGTTTTTGACTGTATTTAGCCGGTGGGCAATGACCAACACTAAGTGGTTTTTAGCGTAATTATTTATAGCCTGCTGAATAAGCTGCTCGGTTTGGCTATCAAGGTGGGCTGTCGGTTCGTCAAGCACTAAAATAGGCGCTTGTTTTAAAAACGCCCGTGCAAGGGCTATACGCTGCTTTTGACC
This sequence comes from Pseudoalteromonas sp. 1CM17D, assembly GCF_023161805.1. Lineage (NCBI taxonomy): Bacteria > Pseudomonadati > Pseudomonadota > Gammaproteobacteria > Alteromonadales > Pseudoalteromonadaceae > Pseudoalteromonas > Pseudoalteromonas sp. 1CM17D. Next base: position 610,220 of record NZ_JALNTP010000002.1, read on the forward strand.
GCCAGAGAGCCCTTCACCTTGCTCACCTATCAGGGTGTCGAACCCATTCTCTAACGTGTTTATAAAATCTAAGGCGCCCGCTTGGTGTGCGGCTTGCTCAAGCTCTAGTTGCGTAGCGGCTGGCTTGGCTATTTTTATGTTATCGCTAATGCTTTGATAAAAAAGCGTTGGGGTTTGTGGGATCCACGCAATTGCGTTTTGTAATGTGCTAATGCTTGTAGCATCAAGTGATTTATTATTAATGCTTATTTGTTCAATCACCTGCGGATGAAACCCTAATAAACAATCAAATAAAGTACTTTTACCTGAGCCACTAGCACCTACTACTGCCACTAGCCCTTTAGCGGGTAGCGTAAGGTTTATATTTTTTATGCCTTCGTTACTGTTTGGGTAGGTAAAGTTTAAGTTGTTTATGTTTATTGAGCTTATATGCTCCTCAAACTTTGTTTCATGTTGCTGTGATTGCTCAGGAAGTGGGGCATTTAAAATAGTGACCATATCGGCCGCAGCGCTTATACCTTGCAAACGGGCATGGTAGTGGCTGCCTAATTGGCGCAGTGGTAAGTAAAATTCTGGGGCAAGTAGTAAAACAACAAAGCCGGTTGCAAAATCAAGCGTGCCAAAAAACAGTCTAAAACCAATGATTACCGCTACCAGTGCCACACTAATTGTGGCTAAAAATTCCAGCGCAAATGATGATAAAAAGGCAATTTTTAAAACACCGAGTGTAGCGTGCCTAAAGTCATCAGAAATTTTTGCTATTTGTTTAAGCTCTTTTTGCGTTGCGTTAAATAATTTAAGTTGTGTTAAACCTTGTACGCGGTCAAAAAAGTAATTACCTAGTACGGCCAGTTGCTGCCATCTTTTTTGATTTAACGCCTCGGCCTTTGAGCCCACCAAAATCATAAAAAACGGAATAAGCGGAGCGGTTAATAAAAATATTAAGCCTGCTTTATAGTCGGTTGGAAAAATAACCACCAATATTGCCAGCGGAATAAGCGCGCTATAAGCAACGCCTGGCAAGTATTTAGCGTAGTAGTCGTGCAGTGCTTCAACGCCATCGTGCACGGTGTTGAGCGTGGCTCCTTGGCCGTGTTGTTCAATATAACTTGGGCCAAGTTGCGTTAATTTGGTTAATAAGGTTTGGCGCATAGCCGACTTTATTTTAAGTGCCGCATAAGCACTGAGCCTTTCACTGATAGCTAAAAATAGGGCTCTGAGTAAAATAATACCCGCAAGTGGCCAAAGTAAGTGGGTTACTTGGTTAAGGCTTGCACCTTTAAACATAACGTTATGAATAGTTTGTGCCAGTAAATAGGCGCCTGCAATCATTAAAATAGCGTTAAATGTGCCCAGTGCAATACTTAACTTTAGCCATGCACCCGCAGGCTTACTTTGCCGTTTTAAAAAAGCGCGCAGAGATTGCTGCTGCGCGCGATTTGGTCGGGGATTAGTCGTCATCTTTTGTGTTGTTAGCTTCGTTTAGTAAATCGTGCATCGGTTGTTCATCATCAGCTATGCTGTTTTTATTTTGATGAAACTCGTACCACATTACATTTATAACACCTAAGGTACAGGCTAAAAGTACACCTAAAATCCAAGCGAAATACCACATAATTTAGTCTCCTTAGTAGCTACCGTGCGTGTTGTTTTCAATTTCGTCTACCGTTACTCTGCGCCACATTTTTACGTAACACCAGGTGGTGTAGGCCAAAATTAACGGAATAAATATAACAACAGCAACAAACATAATATTAAGCGTTCTGTGGCTCGACACCGCATCCCAAATAGTTAAGCTAATATCTGGGTTATTAACAGATGGCATAATAAATGGGAACAGCGACACACCCGCCGTCATAATAACGCCAATTAACATAATGCTGGTTGAAATAAGCCCTAGCGCTGGCTTGTTTAGTTTAGAGAACAGTAAAGCACTGAGTGCCATAACAAAGCCTAAAATAGGGAAGGTCATTGTCCATGGGCGCTCGCTGTAATTATTAAGCCACGCACCTTGCGCTGTGCTTACAACTTTTGCCAACGGATCTGCATGGCTTTGCGTATCAGGCATAGAAACAATTTGGTAGCCATTTATGTTTGCTACCCAAAAACCCGCAGCCGCAAACAGTACAATAAATACCACTAATGCGTAGCGGCCATATTGCGCTGAGCGCTCTGCAACGGCATCTGCTGTGCGCAGTTGTAGCCACATGCCAGCATGGGCAATTAACATGGTGATACTAATTAAACCTGCCAGTAGGCCAAATGGGTTGAGTAAGCCAAAAAACGAGCCTTGGTAACTTACACGCAGTAAGTTATCAATATTAAACGGTACACCTAAAAATAAGTTACCAAATGCCACACCAAATACTAAAGCCGGAATGGCGCTGCCTGCAAACAAACCCCAATCCCAGTTATTACGCCAGCGTTTAGAGTCTATTTTTGAGCGGTAATCAAAACCTAAAGGCCTAAAAAATAACGCAAACAAGACCAGCATCATAGCAAAGTAGAAGCCCGAAAATGCGGCGGCATACACCATAGGCCACGCTGCAAATAAAGCGCCGCCTGCGGTAATAAACCATACTTGGTTACCGTCCCAGTGGGCGCCAATGGTGTTTATTACCGTGCGGCGCTCTGAGTCTGTTTTACCAACTAGGCGAAGCAGCATCGCTACGCCCATATCCATGCCATCGGTAATTGCAAAGCCTATTAGTAGTACGCCAATGAGCAACCACCACAGCATTTTTAATGTTTCATAATCAAAAATCATAATTGCTCTCCTGCGTCTTTATCTGCTTTGTTTGGTAACTCAAAGTGATACTTACCTGTATGTAACGAGCTTGGGCCTTGTTTAATAAAGCGCACCATTAACCAACCTTCTACAATGGCAAGGCCAGTGTAAAAAATAATAAACCCAGTTAAGCTAATTAAAATATCGTTTACCGTCAGTGACGAGGTGGCTAAAAAGGTCGGTAATATTTCTGATATAGCCCAAGGCTGGCGACCATATTCAGCAACAATCCAACCAAATTCTATTGCAATCCATGGTAGTGGAATACTTAATACTGCAGCCCACAGTAGCCAACGTTTTTGCTCAATAATACGGTGTGCGTTGTAATAAAATGCCAATACAAACACGGCCAGCATAGCTACACCACAGGCCACCATAATCCTAAATGACCAAAACATAGGCCCCACTTTAGGGAACGAGTCTTTAACTGCCATTTGAATGTGCTCTTCTGTGGCATCTACCACATTGGGGGTATAGCGCTTAAGCAGCAAGCCATAACCTAAATCGGCTTTAAGAGAATCAAATTTAGCTATGTTTTCTTCGCTGTCATCGCCATTTCTTAGCTTTTGGAGGTATTCGTACGCTATCATCCCGTTACGAATGCGCACCTCGTGTTTTTTCTCTAAATCAGAAATACCAATAACTTGCTCATCTAAAGAGCGGGTAGCAATAATACCCAGTGCGTAAGGTATTTTTACTGCTGCATGAGTTACCTGCTCATCTGAGTCAGGAAAACCAAGCGCGGTAAACGCAGCGGGTGCTTCTTCGGTATGCCATTCAGCTTCTATGGTGGCAAGTTTTACTTTTTGAACTTCGCCTACTTCGTAGCCTGATTCGTCACCTAATAAAATGACACACAATATGGATGCTAAACCAAAGCCCGATGCCACCGAGAACGAGCGCTTAGCAAAGGCTAAATCGCGACCTTTTAATATGTACCAACTACTAATGCCCAGTACAAACATAGAAGCGGCTACGTAACCTGCCGATACCGTATGAATAAACTTAACCTGCGCCACAGGGTTAAATACAAGCTCTGCAAAGCTGGTCATTTCCATGCGCATGGTTTGATAGTTAAACTCTGCCCCTACTGGGTTTTGCATCCACCCGTTAGCTATTAATATCCACAGCGCCGACATATTAGTACCTAGCGCCATTAAAAATGTAGCGCCCAAATGTTGGCGTTTAGTTAACCTATCCCAGCCTAAAAAGAACATACCCACAAAGGTCGACTCTAAAAAGAATGCCATTAAGCCTTCAATAGCGAGCGGGGCGCCAAATACATCGCCTACGTAATGCGAGTAATAAGACCAGTTAGTACCAAACTCAAACTCCATGGTCAGGCCCGTTGCCACCCCAATAGCAAAGTTAATACCAAACAATTTTCCCCAAAATTTAGTCATATCACGATAAATTTCGCGACCGGTCATAACATAAACCGATTCCATAATAACTAAAATCCAGGTCATACCTATGGTTAAAGGTACGAATAAGAAATGGAAGAGTGCGGTAACAGCAAACTGCAATCGCGATAGATCCACAAAGGTTTCATCTATCATTTTTGGCTCCTTGAGGGTGACGGGTTAACAAGGCAATTAATAATTGGCAAAGTTAAAATTAATAAACTTTCAGTAATTACTGAAAGTTTGGAATATTATTTACGTTTGCACAATTTTTGTCAATAAACATATTAGAAAAAGTTAATATATATTCACCATGCTACATCAGTATGAAATACAAACAATCGTTTGGTACTAAATTAGTTACAAATAATCGTTAATTTAAAGCGTTTAACCAAACATTAAAACACGGTAAACTAACCGCTATGAACGCCTGATAAATAAAGTCGAATGAATAAAGAGAAAAAACAACTACGTATTGGTATTGTGGCAGGTGAGCTGTCGGGCGATATTTTAGGCGAAGGCTTAATTAAAGCACTTAAAACGCACTTTCCAGATGCCATTTTTGAAGGCATTGCAGGGCCAAAAATGCAGGCGCAAGGCTGTAAAACGCTTTACGATATGGACGAGCTCTCGGTAATGGGGCTGGTTGAAGTATTAGGGCGTTTACCGCGTTTACTTAAAATACGTAAGCAGCTGGTGCAGCACTTTAAAGATAACCCACCCGATGTATTTATCGGTATTGATGCGCCCGATTTTAACCTACGCGTAGAAAAGCCTTTAAAAGATGCCGGTATTAAAACCATTCAATACGTAAGCCCGTCGGTTTGGGCATGGCGCGAAAAACGTATTCATACCATTAGTGCTGCCACAAATTTAGTGCTTGCTCTGCTGCCGTTTGAAAAAGAATTTTACGATAAGCACCAAGTACCGTGTACATTTGTAGGACACACCTTAGCTGACGATATAGCGCTTGAGCACGACGATAGCCAAGCCCGCCAAGAACTTGGCCTAAATACCGACGACAAAGTACTGGCTTTACTGCCAGGTAGCCGTGGTTCAGAAGTAGGCTTACTCAGCGAAACCTATATAAATACAGCTGCGCAGTTACAAGCGCAAAACCCAGACCTTAAAATAGTGGTGCCGATGGTTAACGAAAAACGCAAAGCGCAATTTAGTGAGATTTTAAATGCCACTGCACCAAATTTAAATGTAAACCTACTCGATGGTCAGTCAAAACTAGCCATGCAAGCAGCTGATGCCATTTTACTTGCATCAGGCACAGCAACGCTTGAAGGCATGCTGTATAAAAAGCCTATGGTGGTGGGTTATAAAATTAAGCCAATGAGCTATTGGATTTTTAAAACCTTGTTTACCTTTAATATTAAATATTTTTCACTACCAAACTTATTAGCCGATGAAGAGCTAGTGCCGGAGTTTTTACAAAGTGAATGTAACGTGGCTAATTTAACGGGCGCACTTACGCCTATGCTAAATACCGATAATAAAGAACTTAAAGCACGTTTTTTAGCCATCCACGAAAAAATTAGATTAAATGCCAGCAAACAAGCAGCTAATGCTGTGGCGGAGTTAATAAATGCAAATTGAACGACCCAACGTAACCTTAATTGCCGGTGTGGATGAAGTAGGGCGTGGCCCGCTTGTCGGCGATGTTGTTACCGCTGCGGTAATACTTGACCCAGCGAATCCTATTGCAGGTTTAGCTGATTCTAAAAAGCTAACCGATAAAAAGCGCCAAGCACTGGCTATAGAAATAAAACAAAAAGCGCTGTGTTATGCCATTGGTCGTTGTAGCCCATCAGAAATTGACGAGTTAAACATTTTGCATGCAACTATGCTTGCAATGACACGTGCAGTTGAGGGGTTAAGTACGCAACCAGAGTTTGTATTTGTAGATGGTAACCGCTTACCTAAATTAGCTATGCCGGCTCAAGCAGTTGTTAAAGGCGATAGTTTAGTGGCTGAAATTTCAGCAGCCTCTATTTTAGCCAAAGTAGCGCGTGATGATGAAATGCTTGAGCTTGATACACGCTACCCGCAATACGGGTTTGCAGGGCACAAAGGGTACCCAACTAAAGCACATTTTGCAGCGCTTGAGCAGTACGGTGCTATTGAAGAGCACCGTAAAAGCTTTAAGCCGGTACAACGTGTGCTAATGCAAGCAAAGGGCGAGGCATAAATAATGGCTGCTCCAGATTTTGTACATTTACGGGTTCACTCAGACTTTTCGATGGTCGATGGCTTAGCTAAAACCAAGCCTATTGTTGCTAAAGCGCAAGAGCTTGAAATGCCAGCGCTGGCAATTACCGATCAAATGAACTTTTGTGGTTTAGTGCGTTTTTATGGCGCAACCCACAGTGCCGGTATTAAACCCATAGTGGGAGCCGATTTTTGGTTGCGCAGCCCAGAGTTTCCAGATGAGCCAAGCCGTATTACGTTGCTAGCTAAAAACAACGACGGTTATAAAAATATTACCTTATTAATATCCGAAGCTTACCAACGCGGGCATATATTTCATCGCCCGGTGATTGACCGAGAATGGCTAGTTAAGCACAAAGAAGGGCTTATTATTCTCTCAGGCGCAAAAGATGGTGACTTAGGTAAAGCCTTATTAAAAAATAACCCAGGCGTTATTGAATCTGTAGTGAGCTTTTATAAGCAGCATTTTAGCGATCATTACTATTTAGAGCTTATTCGCACCGACCGTCCGCTTGAAGAAGACTACCTGCATATGGCGGTAGAGCTTGCAGCAAAAGAGCAGCTGCCCGTTGTTGCCACAAACGAAGTGGTTTTTTTAAAGCCCGAAAATTTTGAAGCGCACGAAATTCGTGTGGCTATTTTTGACGGTTACACCCTTGATGACAAACGCCGCCCTAAACGATTCTCACAAGAGCAATACCTAAAAACGCCTGAGCAAATGGCAGAGCTATTTAGCGATATTCCTGAAGCGCTGCAAAATACGGTAGAAATAGCCAAACGCTGTAACGTAACGGTGCAACTAGGCACTTACTTTTTGCCTGATTACCCAACCGGCTCGTTAAAAATTGAAGACTTTTTAGTTAAGGTTTCAGAAGATGGCCTTGAAGAGCGCCTGCAGTTTTTATTCCCTGATGAACAAGAGCGACAAGAAAAACGAGGCGAATACGACGAGCGCTTAAAAGTAGAGCTTGGTGTAATTAACCAAATGGGTTTCCCAGGCTACTTCTTAATCGTAATGGAGTTTATTCAGTGGAGTAAAGATAACAATATTCCAGTGGGGCCAGGGCGTGGTTCGGGTGCGGGTTCATTAGTGGCATATGCCCTAAAAATTACCGATCTTGATCCGCTTGAATTTGACCTACTCTTTGAGCGATTTCTAAACCCTGAACGTGTATCAATGCCCGATTTCGATGTCGATTTTTGTATGGACAGGCGTGATGAGGTAATTGACCATGTATCGGCATTGTATGGCCGTGATGCGGTATCACAAATTATTACCTTTGGTACCATGGCTGCAAAAGCGGTAATACGCGATGTAGGCCGTGTACTTGGCCACCCTTATGGTTTTGTCGATCGAATTTCTAAGCTGATCCCAGGGGATCCCGGGATGACGCTTGCCAAAGCCTTTGAGGTAGAGCCGCGTTTACAAGAAGCCTACGATGGCGACTCAGAGGTAAAAGATTTAATCGATATGTGTCGCATCCTCGAAGGGTGTACACGTAATGCCGGTAAACACGCCGGTGGTGTTGTAATATCGCCGACGACCATTACCGACTTTGCTGCACTTTATTGCGATGACGAAGGTAAGTTTCCGGTAACACAGTTTGATAAAAACGACGTAGAAACCGCAGGCCTAGTTAAGTTCGATTTCTTGGGCTTACGTACATTGACCATTTTGCAGTGGGCTGTGGATATGACCAACGAGCGCATGAAGCGCGAAGGCAAAGCGCCCGTTGATATAAATACCATTCCACTGGATGATAAAAAAAGTATAGAGCTATTACTGCGCGCCGAAACAACCGCGGTATTCCAGCTAGAATCGCGCGGCATGAAAGACCTCGTACGCCGATTAAAGCCCGATTGCTTTGAAGATATGATTGCATTGGTAGCCTTGTTCCGCCCAGGCCCACTGCAATCAGGCATGGTAGATAACTTCATCGACCGTAAGCTTGGCCGAGAAGAAATTTCATACCCAGATGCTCAATACCAACACGAAAGCTTAAAGCCCATACTTGAGCCTACTTACGGCATTATTTTGTATCAAGAACAAGTAATGCAAATTGCCCAAGTACTAGCAGGCTATACGCTTGGTGGCGCCGACATGCTACGTCGTGCAATGGGTAAGAAAAAACCCGAAGAAATGGCCAAACAGCGTTCAACCTTTGAAGAAGGCGCACGCAATAATGGTATAGACGGCGAACTGGCGATTAAAATTTTCGACCTGGTAGAAAAATTCGCAGGCTATGGTTTTAATAAATCTCACTCGGCAGCGTATGCACTGGTTTCGTACCAAACGCTGTGGATGAAAACGCACCATCCAGCAGAATTTATGGCTGCGGTAATGTCGGCCGATATGGATAACACCGACAAAATAGTAATCTTGGTGGATGAATGTGAAAACATGAAGCTCACCTTATTACCGCCTGATGTAAACGCCGGAGAATTTAAATTTACGGTAAACCTGCAAGGTGAAATTGTTTACGGTATTGGTGCTATTAAAGGCGTAGGTGAAGCGCCGGTAGAGGCCATTTTAGAAGCGCGCGCAAAAGGCGGCCCGTTTAAAGACTTATTTGATTTTTGTGCCCGTGTAGATTTAAAACGCTTAAATAAACGTGTAACCGAAAAATTAATTTACGCTGGTGCATTTGATCAACTCGGGCCAGAGAAAACCCAAGCAGGGCGTGCAACATTACTGGCAAGTTTAAAAGATGCCATGCGCGCTGCCGATCAGCACAACAAAGCTGAGCAACTAGGGCAAAGCGATTTATTTGGCTTACTGGCCACCGAGCCTGATGAAGTTGAGCAAGCCTTTATTAAAGCCACGCCGCTTACCGATAACCAATGGCTTGATGGCGAAAAAGACACGCTAGGCCTTTATTTAACAGGGCATCCGATAAATCAGTATCGCCGTGAACTTAGACATTACACAAGCGGCAAGCTGGTGGATTTACAGCCAACAAATCGTGATGTACTCTCTACGGCGGCGGGTTTAGTTATTTCAGCGCGGACCTTAATTAATAAAAAAGGAAATCGTTGGGGCTTAATAACTTTAGATGACAAGAGCGCCCGTATTGATGTACGCTTGTTTCCTGAACAGTTCGAAATGTACCAAGAAATGCTTCAAGTAAACAATATCTTGGTAATATCTGGACAGGTCAGCTTTGATAACTTCTCCGGTGGCATTACAATGACCGCCAGAGAAATAAACACCATTGCTCAAGCGCGTGAAAAACGCATTAAAGCGATTAAAATGACGCTGAACATGGTGCAAATCGAGGCAGGTTTCTTCGATAAATTACAAAAAGTACTCGAACCTTATAAAATGGGAACGTGTCCGATCAAGGTTTATTACCAGCGCCCCGATGCGTTGGCTCAATTAACCCTAGGGATCGAATGGTGTGTTACGCCGAGCGACGACTTAATTCATAAGTTATCACTCATGGCGGCACAAGATGTAGAACTAGAATTTAACTGATTAGGTAGTTTAGAGCATGAGCCTCAATTATCTTGATTTTGAGCTTCCGATTGCAGAATTAGAAGCAAAAATTGAAGAATTACAAAGCATAAGCCGCGCTGGCGAATTAGACCTTGAGTTAGAAGAGGAAGTCAGCAAATTAAAAGAAAAAAGCGCTAAGCAAAAAGAGGAAATATTCTCAAATTTAGGCGCTTGGCAAGTATCGCAGTTAGCGCGTCATCCGTTGCGTCCTTACACTCGAGATTATATCGAGCGCATTTTCACGGAATTTGACGAGTTTGCAGGCGATCGTACTTTTGCTAACGATCCGGCTATTTTAGGCGGTGTTGCACGTTTAGATGGCGAACCAGTAATGGTGATTGGCCAGCAAAAAGGGCGCGATACAGCTGAAAAAATTAAACGTAACTTTGGTATGCCAAAACCAGAAGGCTACCGCAAAGCGCTACGTTTAATGGAAATGGCCGAGCGTTTTAAAATGCCAATTATGACCTTTATCGACACGCCAGGGGCATACCCAGGTGTGGGCGCTGAAGAGCGCGGTCAGTCTGAGGCAATTGCACGTAACCTAAAAGTAATGGCGGCACTTAAAGTACCCACAATTTGTACGGTTATTGGCGAAGGCGGCTCTGGTGGTGCATTAGCCATTGGTGTTGGCGACAGAGTTAACATGTTGCAATACAGCACGTACTCAGTAATTTCGCCAGAAGGCTGTGCTTCAATTTTATGGAAAAGCGCCGATAAAGCACCACTTGCCGCAGAGGCAATGGGTGTAACTGCAGAGCGTGTTAAAGAGCTCGATTTAATTAATAACTTAGTTGAAGAGCCTTTAGGCGGCGCACACCGCAATTACGATGCAATGGCACGTAACTTAAAAACACGTTTAAAACGTGACCTTGCTGACTTACAAGCTCTATCGCTTGAAGACATGCTAGATCAACGCTACAAACGTTTAATGTCGTTTGGTTACTGCTAATTAGCTAACCAACACATTTATTGTTAAAAAAGGCCGCTTATGCGGCTTTTTTGTTTTAAAATACTGCAAACATTAAATTTATAGCGTATCCATGCAAGCATCACCTATTTATCAGCACGTTAAACACGCCCTTGAGCACTTTTTTAAGCACCAGCAGTATAACTTTACGGTGGCGCTTTCGGGTGGCGTGGATTCGGTGGTATTGCTTCATGTAATGCACTTATTAAAACAAGCGCAACCAAAGCTAAACGTAAACGCGATTTATGTTAATCATGGTTTAAGCCAATACGCGAATGACTGGCAGCGCTTTTGCCAAAACTTGTGCGCTGAGCTAAATGTACCGTTTAATGCCGCGCAGGTAACAATAAACCCGCAAACACGAACAAGCCTTGAAGCGCAGGCACGTGAGGCGCGTTACAAAGCACTTGATGAACTAAGCCCCGCGGGCAGTGTTATTTTGCTGGGTCAGCATTTAAACGATCAAATAGAAACGTTTTTACTGCGGTTAAAGCGCGGCTCTGGCTTAAAAGGGTTAGGCGCAATGCAAAAAATGCGTGAACTACAAAGCGGGCGAATATGCTACAGACCGCTTTTAAACATAACGCGCAGTGATATAGAGCACTTTGCCACAGAGTTTAATATTACGCACATAACTGATGACTCAAATACCGATGAGCGTTTTGATCGTAACTTTTTACGTGCGCGTGTAGTGCCTTTACTTGCAAAGCGTTTTAAAGGTTTTGAGCACTGTGCTGGGCGCAGCATTGAGTTACTACAGCAACAACAAGCGCTACTTGATGAGTACACTGAACTTGATTTAAAACAAAGCATAACTGCCCATCAAGCACTGAGCGTTAGCCAACTAACCACCTACAGCAACGTGCGTATAACCAATGTGGTTCGTGCATGGCTTAGCTTATTTACCCAAGTAATGCCCTCACAAAAGCAACTTTTTCAAATAATTAACCAAGCCATAAATGCGCAGGCTGATGCGCAAATGCAAGTTGATTTAAGCGAGGGGCAAATACGACGCCATCAAGGGTATTTGTATTTTGTTACACCACACATATTATTAGCCGATGAAGCGCTAACGAGCAATGAGCTTGCGCTTAATGATGGGCGCGTTTTAATAAAGCAACAAGGTAAAGGCCTACGTGCCCCTTTACCAAACGAGCAAGTCACCGTGCGCTTTAATTGTAATAGTGCGCGTATAAAGCCGTTAAAAAAGCCAGGCAGCAATACGCTTAAACACTGGTTTAAAGATGCAAAAGTAGCCCCGTGGTTAAGGGAGCGCGTGCCTTTAATATTTTATAACGATGAGCTTGTGCAAGTTGTTGGTTATTTTGTAAGTGAAAAACACCAAGACGAAAACGGCATTTTTTGGGAGTGTAAATAAATGAAAGATCAGCCACATGTAGGCTTATCGCTAGTTAGCAAAGCGCCGATGGGTATGTTAATAACAGCGTTAGTTGCTGTTATAGCCAATGTATTACTAGAGCTTAATATTATTACATTAGGTTATGCCGTTGTGGGCGGGGTGATATCGGCGGTATTACTGCTTGCCTACTGGTTAGGTAAAGGCGGGTTATTTTTTATTTTAGGCGTAAGTTTACCATTGGTTTTAGTGTTATTTACCCCGCTTGCAAGCATAACAGCATTGCTTAATTTAGTGAGCGGCTTCTTTTTTGGCTTTTGTGCAGCCTTGTTTGTTTATAAATTACTGGCTAATAAATAATTAAACAGTAATAAAAAAGCTCAGCGGGGGAAGCTAAGCTTTTATAAATTATACAGTTATATAAATACTAATATGCTTTTGCACAGTTGCGCCCAGAGGCTTTAGCCTTATATAAGCCTTTATCGGCTCTAGCAAATATTTCTGTTTCGCAATCTTGGCTATTGGCTAGGGTAAAGCCAATGCTGGTGGTTACTTTGTACTTAGACATTAAACTTGAGTTTCTGACTAAGTGCATAATGCGCTCAGCAACCACTTTGTTTGTTGTAAACTCGGGGTCTTCAATAATCAGCGAAAACTCATCGCCACCAAATCTAAACACGGAGTCGGTGCCGCGTATACTGCTACAAAGTACCTGCGAAAACTCTTTTAAAACATCGTCACCTACTTTATGACCATAGTTGTCGTTTACTTGCTTAAAGTTATCTAAATCAAGCAGCATTAAACTAAAAGGACGCTGGTAACGGCGGCAGTTTTCGAGCTTTTGCGATAACATGTCATTAAATTGGCTACGATTATTTAACCCGGTAAGCGCATCTTTTGTGGCAAGTTTTAACACTCGGCTGTACATCATTGCGTTACGCAGTGGGTACACAAGGGCGCTGTGCAGGGCACGTAATTTGTTTTCAATCGCTTTACTAATAGGGTATTGGCTAAAGTAAATTAGCTGTCCTAAGTGCTCGCGACCAATAGCTAAATCGTAAGAGTACGGGCTAGTGTTCGTGTTGCTATCTGAGGTTTGTGCAGTGCCGAGCGTTGATTGAAACTGCAGCCCTGAAAAGTTAAGTAGCTGTTTGGCAAATTTTGCATAAATAGCCAATACATCTTCTATTACTAGGCTTGTTTGTAGCTCGGTAACTAAATCGTGCGTTGCCGCTGTTTCGTTTGTGTGTGTTTGCTCTGCCGAAAACGGCAAAAAATCGCCGCGCCCAGACACGCGTTGTGTCAAAATATGGACATTTTCCATTAAAATCTTCCCCCTGGGTGTTACTTTGCAATAACTAAGCTATTTTTATGCCATATTTTAAAATTGCTTGATAAACATATGGTTGCTATATTTAAAGTTCATTCCGTAGTTTAATTGACGCTGGAGGCCGAATTTGCAAAGTATAAACGCTCAAATTTTTGGCTTGTTAGTGGCGGCGGTGCTTTTTGTATGGTTTTTTAAACGCATTGGCTTGCCGCCTATTTTGGCGTATTTAGCAACAGGCGTTTTAGCGGGCAGCCATGGCATTGGTTGGCTTGCGCAATCTCACGAAATAGAGTTTATTGCTGAGCTGGGCATCGTATTTTTACTGTTTAGTTTAGGGCTCGAGTTTTCTATATCGCGGCTAATGGCCATGCGCAATATTGTGTTTGGACTGGGCTCGTTACAAGTTGGTGTTACCAGCTTGCTCTTCATTATTATTTTATATTGCTTAAATTTTAGCTTACTCACTAGCTTTACCATTGGCACAATTATGGCGCTTTCTTCAACCGCGGTGGTGGTTAAGCTATTAAAAGAAACTGGCGAACTAAACCAGCGCCGTGGGCAACTGGCGGTGGGCGTATTACTGTTTCAAGATATTGCCGTTGTGCCCTTACTTATTATTTTGCCGCTGTTTGCCTCAAGCGATTCGCAAAGTATTAGTTGGGCGCTGGCATTTGCGCTTACAAAAGGCGCGTTTGTGTGCTTATTACTGTGGGCGATTGGTAAATGGGTGCTGCCTAAAGTATTTAAAGAAATAGCGCAGGTACGAACCGATGAGCTGTTTGTGCTTACCACAATTTTGGTGGCGTTATTTGCCGGCTTTTTAACTTACATGTTTGGTTTATCAATGGCGCTTGGGGCATTTTTAGCCGGCATGATGCTAGGAGAGAGCCATTACCGCCATCAACTAGAGGCTGATATTAGGCCATTTCGCGATATATTAATGGGGCTGTTTTTTGTAACTGTGGGGATGCAGCTCGATATTTTATTTGTGCTTTCGCATGGATTTGTGATTATTGGCGCGTTATTTGGCTTGTTAATATTAAAAATTACCGTGCTGGCATTAAGTGCCAGATTAATGCATGAGCGCAATCAAGACTCGTTAGCCTGCGGCGTTATGCTGTGGCAAATGGGAGAATTTGGGTTTGTGCTTATTGCTTTGGCAAGTCAGCATGAGTTGCTCAATTCAGAGCAAGCGTCGTTTTTAATTGCCTTGGGGGTGCTTTCGATGGCGCTAACCCCGTTTTTAATTGATAAAACCCCACTAATTTTAAAGCAATTAGGTATTTTAGATCACCCCAGTATGGCGAGGGAGAGCGAGCCTAAAAGTAGCACCTTATATAACGATCACGTGGTTATTTGTGGCTTTTCACGCGTAGGACAAACTATAGCGCGATTTTTAAAACCCGAAGCCATAGATTACGTTGCCATAGAAAGTAACCCTATTTTAGTACAAGAGGGCAAAGCCGCAGGTGAGCCAGTAATATTTGGCTATGTAAAACAAAAAGATATTTTAAAGTGCGCAGGGGTAGAGCGAGCACGCCTAGTGATTATTACCTTTACAGAGCTTGAGCATGCACACGTGGTAATAGACGCCATAAAGCAACTTGCACCCAACGTTAAAATACTAATAAGAACCCGCGACGACAGCCAATTAAACAACTTAAAAGAGTTGGGGGTTACTGAGGTGGTGCCTGAGTCGTTAGAGGCAAGCTTAATGTTGGTTTCGCATGTGTTGTCGATGTCGGGCGTACCGATGACACGCATTGTACGCCGTGTTAGTAAAGAGCGCCGTAATCGCTACCCGCTTATGCAAAGTTTTTACGCCGGTTACTTTAAAGACAACGAAGAAACCTCCTCTGAGCGCTTAGAATATTTGCACGTAGTTGCGTTGCCAGATCAAGCCTATGCGGTGGATAAAACAATAGACGAGCTTAACTTATCTAAACGCCGCGTGACTGTAAAAGCTTTGCGCCGAGAGGGGCAAGAAATAGACGACCCATCAACCAGCACCACATTGTGCGCAAACGATGTACTGGTATTGCAAGGTAAGCCTAGGCGGGTAGAGCGAGTAGAGCATTACCTACTCGATGGGCTTGAATAAAAAGCATTTTTTTACTGACATAGATGCAAGTTATTAAAATAACGCAGAGGTAGTTATCGAGCTCACTAAGCTTGCTCTGCGATTAAATAGCCCATAGAACAAGTTTTAATTAGCAAAGGCCAACATTAGCTAGTCGAGCTCTAAAAATTGGCGTATTTCGGGTAGTTTTTTCATGCCATCTTCATAGCCAATTTGAATTAGGTGCTGAGTGTAGCGTTTTTCAAACAACAAATAGCTGGTTAAACTTGATTGCGAGTGCTTTTTTACCCCAATTGTGCGTAGCAGCAATTTAATTGCCCACGGCATATCGCTGTAGTATTGCGCGGCAATATCGTTAAAGTTTTTTGATGGATTAATAATACAGGTTTCTATTTGTTTCAGCTCTTGATGTTTGTCGCGCGCCGGAAGCAGCCCTAAGGTGCGATTTACACGCTCAAGGCGCTCAAGGTCGGCTTGCATGGTGTCGCTAAATACACTATCGAGTAAATGCCCAGCAACCGCAGAAAGCCCAGGGTAGTGGGGCGAGTAACCCGCCGGATGCGACTCTTTTGGTTGGTCTACCCCTATAATAAATATTTTTTCGGCCCCTAAATGAATAGACGGGCTAAGCGGTGAAAGCTGGTGAATAGAGCCATCGCCAAAATAGTGGTTAAATACATTAACACTTGGAAACACCATAGGAATGGCGCTTGATGCCATTAAATGCTCAACGTTAATGCGCATAGGGCGACCTTCGCGCTTGGCACGCTGCCAAGGTGTTTGTGTATTTGACTGAAAAAACGCAACAGAGTCACCGGTTGTATAGCTTGAAGCGGTAATAGAAATCGCTTCTAAATAATTGCGATGTAAATTACGTTCAATGCGGTGCAGGTCTAAAATTTCGTTTAATAAACCGCGCAAAGGGCGGTTATTCAGCAAGCTGCCGGGTGGGTGGTTTATGTGCTCAGACTGAAAACTGGTTAAAATATTGCGCGCAATATGGCCAAATACACTTAAAAAGTCGCTTTTGTAAACCATAGATGTTGAAAAGTTTTTCCAAACAGACTCAAGCTTTCGCACGGCCAAATGCGCACACGAGGCATAACAGGCCAAAGCTGCAGAATTAATCGCGCCTGCAGAAGTGCCGTTAATAATTCTAAATGGCAAAGGCGCGGTGCGAGGCATACTATGAGCAAGCGCTTTAAGCACGCCCACTTGATAAGCAGCGCGAGCGCCACCACCTGTAAGTAATAGGGCTATTTTAGGTTTATGTGGGTCAACTTGCTGGATTTTCATAGTGGTTTTTGAACTGCTTAACGTCTTTTCTTTATTTATCAACTTTAAGTCTTTAAGCTAGAAGAATCAAAGAATAACTGAGTTACTATGGCTCGTTGTTCTAATTAGTAAGTGTAGGTTTATGTTGTAAAGCCTATATTTAAAGTAATAGTGATTACCGATAGTGAATTTTTTCCACTCAGCGTACTCTGAGTAATATGCATTTAAATTTATGGAGTTTGTATGTCAGATAAACCAGAAGCGTCAGATGTTCAAAAACGTCCGCCTAAAAACAATTTTTTATTCGCCGTTATTATTTTAATTATTTTAGTGTGTGCCGCTGCGTTCGTCCTGCTATCGCCCACTGACGAGCCAGAAACTCGCACAGAGGTAGAGCAAACACCAAAAGAACAGCCAGTGATGGAGTTAAAGCCAGAAAACGACCCTGTGGTAGATGCGCCATCAGTTAAGCCTGAAAAGCCAGCTGAGCTAAGCGTGCCTGCTCAGCGCCCAGCTGAGCCAGAGCCGGTTGTAGAGCCATTACCAACGCTTGATGAAAGCGACACCGTAGTGGTTGCCAAAATGGATGAATACCTAAGCGACTCGGTAATGAGCCTAATGGTAACCGACGATGTAATTCGCCGTGGCGTCGTATTTATAGACAATATAGCCAAAGGCAAAATTGCTAAAAAGCATACGCCAGTGGTTAAACCCGAAGAAGAATTTAGCGTAAACGAAGGGGACATTTTAACAATTGACCCTAACAGCTACGAGCGCTATACACCGTATGTAAAAGTATTTACGAGCATGAGCGCCGCCCAAGCTGTGCGTATGTACGAGCAGTACAAGCCATTAATCAACAACGCGTACAGTGAAATTGGTTACGGCGATGATGAATTTAATCAAACCCTAGAAGATGCTATTGAGTTATTACTTGATACACCGGAGCCAGAAGGCGAGTTGCCGCTACTGCGAGACTCGGTTACTTATCAGTATGCGTTTTCTGAATGGGAGCAATTACCGGCTGCACAAAAACAGCTGTTACGTATGGGCCCAGAAAATATGAAAAAAGTAAAAGCAGCACTGCGTAAAATTAAAGCCGAGTTAGAGCGTAATTAATAGGCATTAAAGGCTGTTTTTAACCGCGATTGTATATGAAGTATGCAATCGCACTTTCTTTTTTGATTATCCCTTGAATAACACACCAAAAGTAGAGATAATCCTTCCCGCGCCAACCAAGGCCCTCAATGGTAGTCTTATTGGTCCTCTCGCAACACTAGCAGGCGAACCTGGTCAGGCCCGGAAGGGAGCAGCCACAGTTTGTGACGTGTGTGCCGAGATGTGGCTGGTAAGACTGCCACCCAAATTCCTCATTTGGGTGAAAATACATTCCTTTTAAATTATTCCTTAGTAACACCGTTGAATATTTAGTATCACGAGTGTCGATTTTCCACTATTACCGCTCTACCTCATTTTTACATTCACACTGTTTTTATTATTGCCGTTTACTGCACTAGCAGATGAAACATTTACTATTTATGTAAAAAAATCAAATTACTTATTTAGCAACGCCAAAGCAAAGCTCACATCTGCTGAGCTTGGCAATAAATTGCAGTCACTCAATGTTTCAACAGTAATACTCGATGTAGATTATTGCGCAGCTCCAGAAGCGTTAGCTAATGCCTATTTAGCAATCTCAAATGCTAAACCTATGCTTAAGGATATTAAGTTAAATTTAAGTGGCAGTCATAAAAAGAGTAAGTGTAAAAACACATAACACGCTTTTTGACAGGGGGTAATGTTTATCTGTTCCTGTTTTATTACTGCTAGACAACCTTTGCCTTGTACGTAATAATGTAAAAATTACATTAATTTTAACATATAAAGTGTTAACAAAGTGCCCCAAGGTTGATTAATGCCGCAAAGAAGTAAGTGGACACTCGCTGTTTTATTAGGGTTATTAGGCGGGTTAGTTAATCTCTCGCCATTGTATTTTTTCGACAGCTCCGAATTTTTGTTTGGGCAATTGTTTGTTTTATGCAGCTTAGTATTTACTGGGCTGCGTTACGCGTGCCTAAGCCTTGCCATTGTTTCTGGTTTTTTACTTTATAGATGGGGCCATTGTTGGCCGAGTATTGTGTATTTACTCGAGCTTTGTTGGCTTTATGCTTTTTGCTTACGCCGCTCTAAACCTATTCTTCCTCTGGGTAGCGTATTTTGGCTATGTATTGGTTTACCCTTTGTATGGGTTATAGGCCAATTTGTTATTGGCTTAGCCTGGTTAACGCTAATAGTAGCGATATCAAAGTACTTAATTAACGCGCTAATAAGCTTGGCGGTGGTTGATTTAGTTAGTGTATTTGTACCTTACGCCAGCCGTGCGTATCAGGGTCGGCCACTGGCAAAAATTTTAAGCTATGTGGTTAGTGTCATTATTATTTTAGTGGTATTGCTAACCAGTGTAATTTTAGTAAACGATCATCATGCGCGCTTAGAGTATGAAGTAAACGCTCAACTAAAAGAAAAAGCGGAATCTATTAGCACGCAATTAAATGATTATTTAGCATTTCATAAAAACGCCATTGTTATGAGTAGCGACGCAATAAGTGCGGGCACTGCAAGCGATGTGCAGCTCAAACGATTAATGTCGTTATTTCCAGGCTTTACAACCAGCTTGTATGCAAACCCAGATGGCTTTGTAGAGCTTAGCTCGCCCAGCGATTTAATAGAGGGGCTTAGCCTTGCGCAGCGTAGTGTTAAAGACCGAGCATACTTTACTCAAGCTCAGCAGTTCCCTCTGGGCTATACCAGTGGCGTGTTTCAAGGTCGCGGCCTAGGTAACGAGGCCATTGTGGCGCTGTCGGCACCTATATACCGTAACAATACGTTTTATGGTGTGGTAGAGGGCTCGTTAAAGTTAGACCGCTTAGAGCGGTTTATACCTAACTTATTTGAGTACACGGGCGACTTAGTGGTGCTAGATGCACAGCAAAAAGTGGTATTTAGCTCCCTTGATGAATTTAAAATACTGAGCCATTTTAACGGTGAGGGCTTTAATACTAGTAATTTAGGTGATAAAAACCTATTTCGTTCAAGCAAAAACGAGGTGTACCACAGCTCTAGGTACATTGACCCACAAAACCACTGGCAAGTTATTACCTTTTATAATCGTAAACATTTAAGTATGGCGGTGGCAAAAGCTTGGCTACCCACTATTTTGTTAAGTGCGCTATTGATGCTTATGGTGGTTATTTTTATACACCAACTTGCTAATTTACTAGTGCAGCCAATCACTAGCTTAACTACGCTAATGCAAAGCTTTGGTAAAACCAAAACACATAAGTTTAATACAGACTCAAGCTGGCATGAGGTATTGCAACTGCAACAGCAATTTGAATTACTAGCTAATGCGCTGCAGCGTTCAATAGAAAACCTACAAGCCTCTAATATCAGAAACCAAGGGTTAAATACCCAGCTGAGCGAATTTAATCAGCAGCTAGAGGGAAAAGTAGCAGAGCAAACCACAGAGCTTAAAAAAGCGGTAAATAGGGCTAATTTAGCCAATGTTGCTAAGTCGCAATTTTTAGCCAATATGAGCCACGAGCTACGCACCCCTATGAACGGTATTTTAGGCATGGGAGAGGTTTTATTGCGCGATAATTCATTAACCGATGAGCAGCGGGAGCTATTAAATACGCAGCAAAAAAGCGCACAAAACTTATTGAAAATTTTAAACGATATTTTAGATTTTTCTAAAATAGAAGCCAACGCCATGGAAATTAGCCCTCGGGCGACTAACCTTGCGCCGTTTATTGCCAATATAAAGTCGTTGTTTTCTCCCATTGTAAGTTCTGATCACGTCGAGTTTATTGTTAGTCAAAGCGACAGGCTGCCAGATTGCGTAAAAGTAGACGACCTACGTTTAAACCAAGTCATTATTAACTTGCTCTCTAATGCGTATAAGTTTACCGAGCGTGGTTTTGTGCGCTTATCGTTTGATTACGAAAACGAGCAACTTTTAATAAGCGTTGCCGATAGCGGCATTGGTATTGAAAAAGATCAGCAGTCGTTGTTATTTAGTGAGTTTACACAAGCTGATGTAGGTGTGGCACGTAAGTATGGTGGTACAGGGTTAGGTTTAGCAATTAGCCAAGGGTTAATTAAAAAAATGCAGGGTGAAATTACCCTCAACAGCGAACCAGGCAAAGGCAGCGTACTTAAATTTTACGTAAGTGCACCTAAAGCACAGTCCAACAAACCAGAGCCCGTTAAACAGGCGAAGTCGTTGCCTAATTTAAGCGATAAAACACTTTTGCTGGTTGAAGATAACCCCATTAATCGCCAAGTAATTGCAAAAATGCTAGAGCCTACAAAGGTAAACTTAGTGATGGCAACCGACGGCATAGAAGCGCTAAAAGTACTTGAAGGTAACCGCTTTGATTTAATTTTAATGGATTGCCAAATGCCTAATATGGATGGTTACGAGTGCACCCAAACAATACGGGCTAACGAGGTAAATACAAAGGCACATGTGCCCATTGTTGCTATTACCGCAAACGCCTATGAAGATGACAAGCAGCGCTGTTTAAGTGTAGGCATGGATGACTTTGTATCTAAACCGGTAAATACACAAGGGTTGTATGAAGTAATCGCGAGGGTGATAAACACGCATTAGTGCAGCGTTTATCACCATAACAAACTTTAAATAAAATCGAGGGTGAGCAACAAGCGTTGCTCGTTTGCAGCCTCCGGTGGCGAGCGATGTACAAGCCCTGCGCCTTCGTTTTCATCCCAGTACTCACCTTTAAGCAGGGCAACATCCCCTTGATTTAGTTGATTAATATTATTTAGGCTTTTAAATAAGCCAGACTCTTCATCAGGCTTACCTAAATTACCAGTTCCAAGTTTTGAGCGGTCTACATCGCTGTGATTTAACCACTGCGTTGCAACGCCTTGGTAAGTTGTCACTAATCGGCACGGAATTTTGTCTACATGAAAACGCGGGCACATAGGTTTATCTAATATTTTTAGCCTTAAACCGGCGCGTTTTAAATCAAATAGGCAGCAAAACATTTCAACTAATAATGCTATGTCTTTACACAGCGCATCAGTTTCATCGCGGTTATTATCATCTGGTTTAAGTGCAGTAACTAACTTATCAAACGCATCATCGGGTGATACCGCAAGCTCAAGTGGTTTTATGGCATTAGTGCTAATGAGTGTATTAACGGCATTTGTTAATACTTGTTCAAGGTCTCTTTGCCAAATAACGATGTTGGTGTTTTGGTCATAAATGTGTGGCAATACATTGGCGTTACGTTCTTTAGCTGCTCTTCGGTGGAGTTGCTCAGTGGGTTTTATTTGCGCCGTTATTGGAGCTAGGGCATTCATTACACTTCCTCCCAAATAGGAAACGGGTCGTTATAGGTTTTCCAAAAATCCTTACCTTTAAGCACGGCTTCTTCTGGCAGTAGGCAGTCATCAAGCGCCTCAATCATGGCCTGTTTATTTAATGACTGACCAATAAATACAAGTTCTTGGCGCATATCACCAAAGGGCTCTACCCATTTACTATTTATATCAGCAAGTAGCTCGGGCTCTGTGGGCCAGTCTTTTTTAGGAATTGCTTTATAAAACATGCCAGCAAACCCGTAATGAGCTACACCGCCGGCTTGGCTCCACTGCGCGCAAAACAAAGGGCGTGTTGCGAGCCAAAAATACCCTTTAGAGCGAATGAGCTTGCCAAATTGCTCGGTGTTGTGAAAAAAGTGATAAAACTTCTCAGGGTTAAATGGGCGGCGCGCCGTATAATTAAAGCTGCTAATACCATACTCTTCGGTCTCGGGAATGTGTTCACCACGCATTTCTTTAAGCCAACCCGGCGCTTGTTGGGCGCGTGCAAAATTAAATAAGCCCGTGTTGAGCACTTCGTTAATATTAATATTGCCGTTTGATATAGGAATCATTTTAGCTTGGGTGTTGAGGGTATTTAAAACTGCAATGAGCTTATTTAATTGCGCTTTGCTGACTAAGTCGGTTTTACTAATTAAAATTACATCGGCAAATTCAACTTGATCAACAAGTAGGTCGGCCACGCTTCGCTCGTCGTCTTCTCCTAACGATTCGCCAGTATCTTGTAAATCGTTTGCTTGTTCGTAGTCGGTTAAAAAGTTAACCGCATCAACCACGGTTACCATGGTATCGAGGGTGGCAACATCACCAAGAGAAACACCGTTTTGGTCGGCAAAGGTAAATGTTTCGGCAACCGGTAGAGGTTCTGAAATGCCTGTTGATTCAATGACGAGATAATCAAAACGGCCATCTTTGGCAAGTTTACCCACTTCAACAAGTAAATCTTCTCGTAGGGTGCAGCAAATACAGCCGTTGCTCATTTCGACGAGTTTTTCGTTGCTGTGATTGAGTGATACATCGTTTTTAATTGTGGCTGCATCTATGTTTATGTCGCTCATATCGTTGACAATAACAGCCACTTTTTTTCCTTGTCGGTTATTAAGAATATGGCTAAGTACGGTTGTTTTACCAGCGCCTAAAAAGCCTGATAACACTGTGACGGGCAGTTTATTGATCATTTAATTTTACTTACTAATAGGTATTTACTGGTATGTTATATTGTATCAATTAAATTTTCTAGCACTAGCATGACTTTTTAAATGGTTTGTATGTAATGCTTAGCAGAAGAATAAGTAGACACTTTTGCAAATATAACAAAGCTATTTTGTGTTTTTTGCTATTTTTGAATTTATATAGCTGCGCTATTATGAGCGCCATCAAACTTAGGAGGCATTATGACGTTACTTTTCTCACCCATAGAACTTGCAGGTAAAACTTTAAAAAACCGTATTGTTATGCCACCAATGACTCGCTCGCGCTCAACGCAGCCTGGCGACATTGCCAATGATTTAATGGCCACTTATTATGCGCAGCGAGCAAGTGCTGGGTTAATAGTAAGCGAAGGCACACAAATAAGTGAGCTGGGTAAAGGCTATGCCTGGACACCAGGTATTTACACAAACGAGCAAGTAGCAGGTTGGCGCACGGTGACCAACAAAGTGCACGATGCTGGTGGCGTTATGTTTGCGCAGCTTTGGCATGTAGGGCGCGTAACTCACAGCGATAACACAGGCGGTGTGCAGCCTATATCAGCATCGGCCATTGCTGCAAAAGACGTAAAAGTATTTGTAGATACAAACGGCGAGCCTGGCTTTGTTGAGACTCAGTTACCGCGCGAAATGAGCAAGCAAGATATTGAAAATGTACTAGCCGAATTTCGCCAAGCGGCTAAAAATGCAGTAGACGCAGGCTTTGATGGCATAGAGCTACACGCCGCCAACGGGTATTTAATTAACCAATTTTTAGACTCGCAATCAAATGCCCGTACTGATGAATATGGCGGCAGTGTGCAAAATCGTTTGCGTTTTTTAACAGAGGTCGTAAATGCAGTAAGCGATGAAATTGGTAGTCAAAAAGTAGGTGTAAGACTTGCGCCACTTACCACGCTTAACGGCACGGTTGATGATAACCCAGAGCAAACATATTTAGCCGTTGCTCAAGCACTAAACGACGCTGGCGTGGGCTACATGCACATTGCTGAAGCCGACTGGGATGATGCCCCTTTAATGAGTGTTGAATTTAAACAGGCTATTCGTAAAGCGTACAGCGGCGTATTAATTTATGCAGGTAAGTATACTAAAGAACGTGCCGATGAAGCCCTAGCACAAGGCTGGGCCGACATGATTGGCTTTGGTCGCCCGTTTGTGTCTAACCCAGATTTACCAGCACGTTTAGAGCAAGGTAAACCGCTAAATAGCCACAACCCCGACACCTTATTTGGTGGCGCAGAGCAAGGCTATACCGATTACCCAACCGCTTAATTATTTATAAATAAAGTATTTTAAGGGCTGCATGTATGCAGCCCTTTTTTTATACTGGTAAATCAATAGCTTTAACTTGAGCTAATACCAATTCGCAAAATAGATCACTTAATTAAGCGGATTGATATAAAAATAAAAAGCGCGTAAATTAAATAGCTTACCCATTTTAAAAACATAAAAATAAAAATGAAAACCAAAGAGATAGAGCAACTCGCGTTATCAGACTCTGAAACCAAAGAGATAGAGCAACTCGCGTTATCAGACTCTGAAACCAAAGACGTGATCACCCCGTATGCCTTTAAAATTGACCAAGCGTTATTAGGTATTCCATTAGCTAGCCCAATTAAACGTGCAATGGCGATGACTATTGATGTTACTTTAATATTTATGGCCGCTAAGTTAAGCGCCACTTTAATTGCCTTTGTGGCTGCCATGGCTTTTTATAAAGGCACTGCGCAGCAATATCTTCCAAAAATGTCGTCGTTTTGGCGCAGAGCCTTAAAGCTTTTTGCCGCGAGTTTTTTATTTGTAAGTTCATTAACCGTACTCTCGTTAGCAATTGATTTTTTTGAAGGCGATACCGTTATTCAAACACCTCAACTAGAAAAAACACAGCAAAACGATGAGCTAAGCGAGCATGATAAAGCAATAATACGCACCTATTTAACGCAAACAGAAGACGATAAAAACTGTGATGATGCTTGCCAAAGCGTTGCTCGAGCTAATTTAGTTGGCCAATTACCAGCGCTTGCTGAAATGCAAAACGTAGGAGGGATTGAAGTTACGCGCTCATTATTGCACTTAATGGCTATAGCTGATGATGAGCCCGTTGCGGCAGATGATTTTAAAAATAATGAGACAGAGCGAGAAAGCATTTCGGGCGAAGTAACTCATAAAAGCAATATCACTGAAAAAGCTGAAACTAAAAGCGAGCAAACCAAACCTGTCACCAGCATTTTGCAGTGGGGTAAAGGCATTATTCAAGACCTAGGCCTTGGTTTTGGTTGGGCGGCCGTATACTTTACGTTGTTCTCATTATTATGGCGCGGACAAACCCCAGGTAAAAAAGTATGTAATATTCGGGTGGTTTCACTAAATGGCGAGCCACTAGGTATGCTTGATTGTTTTGGCAGATACGGTGGATACGGCGCCGGTTTTGCAACAGGTTTATTAGGCTTCTTACAAGTGTACTGGGACCCAAACAGGCAAGCTATTCAAGATAAAATATCAGCGACTGTAGTTATTCAGGGCAGTGTGAACCAGGTTGTAAATGCACAAACGGTAGAAGAGACTTTAAAAACTACTTAGAAAATAAGCAATTATAAAATATATAGCTTTAGATAAAAAAAGGGCTAAAATAAGGTCTTAATTTAGTTCTTTATAGGTGTTATATGAGACAGGTTTTAGCTGATTGTTCGGCAAGTATTTCAGAACTTAAAAAAAACCCAACCGCGCTTTTAAATGAAGCTGATGGCGCTGCAATAGCCATATTAAATCATAATAAGCCTGCAGCTTACTTGGTGCCTGCACAAATGTATGAGCAACTTATGGAACAATTGGATGATTATGAACTAACTAAAGTTGTTGAGAGCCGCAGAGGCGATTTATCTCAAGCGGTTGAAGTTAGTATAGATGACTTATAAGTTAAAGTTTTTACCAGCAGCCTTAAAAGAGTGGGAAAAACTTGCGCCACCACTTAAAAGCCAGTTTAAAAAGAAACTTGCTGAGCGCTTAGATAATCCGCATGTCCCAGCCTCTAAATTACGCGGCTTTGATAATGTTTATAAAATAAAATTGCGTACGGCAGGGTATCGCCTTGCTTACGAAGTTATTGATGACGAAGTTGTGGTGTATGTACTCGCAATTGGTAAACGCGATAAAGATGCAATATATAAAAAGTTAGCCTCGAGAGCTAAGGAATAGCTTATCAATAAAAGCGGTGTTTTGATTGTTGAAAGAAGGGCGGGCGTTTCTTCTTGGTTAGCTATTAATTTAATACAAGGATATGTATGAAAGTCTTATCAATAATATTTTTATATTTATTTTTTACAATAAATGTAAATGCCTCAGAGCCTATTACTTTAGCCAAAACCTATCAGCTTAAGTCTGTTATTTTAAATGAACAACGCAGTTTTAGCGTTTATTTACCGCCAAGCTACAATGAAAACCCCAATCAGTCATACCCAGTTATTTATTTGCTCGATGGTGACCAAACACATCTAAAAGCTGTCGCTGGGCTAGTCGAGGCACTTAGTACTCAGCGGCTTGAGCAGCAAATACAACAAGCAATTATAGTAGCCATTCCTAATAGTCAAAATGCGATAAGAGAGCGTGACTTTACCCCAACCAATGTTGATTGGACATTTAACGGTGAGCTTCTTGAAAAGTTTGAAAATATTGGCAACGCCGCAAATTACAGTGCCTTTTTTGAAAAAGAACTTATTCCTCTCATTAATAAAAATTACCGAACATCAACTAAACGCGTATTAATAGGTGAGTCCTTCGGTGGCTTGTTTGCCAGTTATGTATTACTTAGCAACCATGCGCTATTTACAGATTACTTAATAATTGATGCAACCTACCTGTGGGATAATAACTACCTAAACCATTATTTTGATGAGAAACAACTTATAAATAAGCCGCTTAATGGCAATGTATATTTTACCTTTGCAAATAATGACGAAGCGTTTGGCGAAATTGGTAAAACAAATTACCAATGGGGTGTAGCGTTTGCTAAAAAGTTAAAAGCGCACCCAAGCAATAATCTAATTATTAATCAACGTTACTTTAAAGATGAAACTCATGGCACAGTCGCTGCGCTTAGTTGGTATTATGGGTTAAAAGGCTTATTAAAAAGGTAAACCTTAACTCATAAACTTGGTAAGAAAAAAGAGTTGCTTTGGGTATATTATTTACTAAATTCAGTGGAAAAATTAAAAGGGAATTAAATGAGTAATAATTTTAATGAGATTATAAAGGGTTTTTTTTGGGGAGCAGGGTTTGTAATAGCAACTCTAGGTGGCATCAGTGTATACGCGCTCACAATAGCTGCTGAGGTGGAGAGTGGATTTAAAGAGCAGGTTTCTAATAAAACATTAGATAGCACGTCTGATTTAAGTAATGATTACAAACTTACCCTTTCTGATATTTTTAAAGAAAATGGGCGGGTTAGAATAACTGCAGAGCTAAAAAATATAACCAACGAAAGCATATACGCAGCTGGAGTAATTGCTTCTACATTTGATAAGAATGGCAAATTTGTTGGTAATTGTTTAGGTAAAAGCAATGACATATTTATAGAACCAAATAAGAGTAGCTATATTGATATTCATTGCAATCTACTAAGACCACAGGCGAGCAGAGTACACTCTGCCAAACTGAAATTTAAGTGGTTTTGATATTCTTTCTAAGGGATTTTCAGAACAAGTGAAAGTGTAGTTTATGGCAAATAGATTATTTAGTTGGCAACGTGGGCGACAAAAGTCGGGTTACGATAAAATGTTATTGTGCTACATGCTTTTCCCTTTTAAATTGGATGCATACTTAATTAAATTCCCGCAGGGCAGTGAAATAAAGCCGCATACCGATGAAGTTAAAACTGGCAGGCACTTTAGGCTTAATGTTGTATTGAAGCATGCCGCTAGGGGTGGTGAGTTTATGTGTGAAAACCCGATTATAAATTACAGTCGAATTAAACTTTTCAGGCCCGATATTGAGCGGCATCAAGTATTAAAAATAGAGCAAGGTACTCGCTATATTTTAAGCATAGGTTGGATCAAAAAGTAATTATTGTAGGTTGGGTGGAGCGAAGCGAAACCCAACAAAAAACACCTTTCTTTTTAATAGCTGTTTTTACACAGCTATCAACTTCCATTCACTTTCTAAACCTAACCCCAAATCCACCAACTCCCAGCAGCAACACAACCCCCCACACAAAGATGTTTCCGTATTGGCTGTACACGCTGTCGCCTTGTATAAGCTTTATATCGGCTTTCATGGTCGCAGCTTCAAACTGTGGCATGGTTTGCTGTGTGTGGCTTATTGGGTCGTATACGGCGCTTACGCCGTTGTTAGTAACGCGTACCAGTGGGCGCTGTAACTCTAAAGCGCGCATACGAGCTATTTGCATGTGTTGCAATGGCCCAATGGAATCGCCAAACCAGGCATCGTTACTTACGGTAAACAGTAAGTCAGAGTCGCTTTGGTAATTACCGCGGACTAAATCGGCAAATACTATTTCGTAGCAAATGGCAGGTAGCAGGTTAAAGCCATTGGCGCGTAGGTTGTTTTGCACTCTATCGCCACGGGTAAACGATGACATAGGTAAATCAAACAATGGCGCTATAGGGCGCAATATATCCTGAAATGGTACAAATTCGCCGATAGGTAACAACTGGTGCTTACGGTAGCGGTTTTTGTCTAGGTAGCGATAATGGCCGTGCTCGTCGTTGTGCTCTTTATTACCTACCACAATAAGGGTGTTGTAAATGGTTTTGGTGTCGAGCTGGTAGTCAACAATACCGGTAACTAATGCGGTTTTATTAAACGAGGCCGCGCTGTCTAAATTGGCTAAGTACGTGTCGGCAAGGGCTTCTATTTCGGGCACGGCGGCTTCGGGCCATACCACTAGGTCGGCATCCCAATGTGGGCGTGTTAGGTCTTGGTACTTGCTCATGGTGGTCCAAAACTCACTGGGTTCAAAGCGCAGGTGTTGTTTAATATTACCTTGCACCAATAAGGTCGACATTTCTTTGCCAGAGTAGCGATTATTACCTGAATTTAATGCGCCAATAACAAGTAACGCTAAAGCGGCTGCGCTTATTAATGGGGTTTTAAAATCTTTTTGGGTGAGCCTGTAAAGGGCAAAACCAATGCCAACACAGGTAAGCGTTAAGCCAAATTCGCCAATATAAGGGGCAAGCAGCCTAAGCGGGCCATCTGTTTGTGTATAGCCAAAACTTAGCCACGGAAAGCCAGTCAGTAAGTGTCCACGTAAGTATTCACTAATGGCTATGCTGGCAATTAGAAGTGCGCCCATGCTTTTAGGGCCACTTGCAAAGCGAGTTGCAGCCCAAAACGCCATCGCCGGAAATAGGGCTAAATATGAGCACAGTAAAGCCATTAACGAGAGCGATGCTATAAGCGGCATGCCGCCAAAGGTGGCAATAGATACATGCACCCAGCTAATACCCGCGCCAAACCAGCCTAAGCCAAATATAAAGCCATATTTAGCAGCGCTTTTTGCGTGCGCTTTACCTGTGTTGTTTGGGTTAATACAAAAAATAATGGCGGCAATGCTAAAAAATGCGATGGGCCAAATTTGGTAAGGGGCGTAGCCAAAAGTTAAAATAAGGCCCGCAACCAGTGCGAGCCATGCTTTTTTATCTTTTACTAACAGGGTGAGTTTAGTTAGTAGTTTCTTCAC
The DNA here is from genome assembly GCF_023161805.1 of Pseudoalteromonas sp. 1CM17D. Lineage (NCBI taxonomy): Bacteria > Pseudomonadati > Pseudomonadota > Gammaproteobacteria > Alteromonadales > Pseudoalteromonadaceae > Pseudoalteromonas > Pseudoalteromonas sp. 1CM17D. The sequence continues at coordinate 640,453 of NZ_JALNTP010000002.1, forward strand.
TGTCGTTTTCATCAACCTTAGGAACGGTGACTTGCAGTTGTAAAATACGACGGTTATCAGAATTAGTTACTTTAAACTGATAGTCGTCTATTTCAATTGTTTCGCCGCGACTTGGCATATGGCCAAATGCGTGTAGTACCGTGCCGCCAATGGTATCGGCTTCATCGGTGCTGTAACCTGTTTTAAAGTACTCGTTAAAGTCATCTACAGGGGTGAGCGCTTGTACTACGTATACATGCTTAGCAAGTTGGCGAATATCTTGTTGATCTTCTTCTTCGTCGTGTTCATCTTCGATTTCGCCGACAATTATTTCAAGAATATCTTCAATGGTGACAAGGCCTGATACACCGCCGTATTCGTCAATGACAATAGCCATGTGGTAGCGTTGCTGACGAAATTCATTTAGTAGGGTGTCTACGCGCTTGCTTTCTGGCACTACCATGGCTGGGCGTAAATATTCGCGCAGTGAGGGTAGGTGCTCATCTTTATTTAAAATAAGCGGCAGCAAGTCTTTTGCGAGCAAAATACCTTCAACGTGGTCTTTGTCTTCACACACCACCGGAAAACGCGAGTGGGTGGAGTCGACCATCATGGGGATCAAATCTTCAAGGGGGCTGTCGACCTCAAGTGTGACCATTTGTGAGCGCGGGATCATTATATCGCGCACTTTAAGCTTGGATACACCAAGCACACCTTCAATCATTTCTTTGGTTTCTGGGTCGATTACGTCACGCTCTTGCGCGTCGGCAATTACTTCAACCAGCTCTTCTCTATTCTGGGGTTCCCCTTGCAACATTTGGGCTATGCGGCCCATCCACGTTTTGCCAGAAGAACCCTGGCTAGATTGCGAGTTATCGTCGCTCATTGCGTCTAAATGCTCCGTTAAATTAAATTTCGTCCCGGTATGGGTCAGCTATGTTTAGCTCTGCAAGTAATTGCTTTTCTATGCTTTCCATCTCAAAAGCGTCTTCACTCTTTATATGGTCAAATCCAAGTAAATGCAAGCATCCATGAATAACCATATGGGCAAAGTGGTCATGAAATGACTTTTCTTGCTCGATTGCCTCGGCCAATACAATGGCTGGGCAAATTATTAAATCACCTACTAATGGCAAATCAATGCCTGGCGGTGCTTCAAATTCGAACGACAACACGTTGGTTGGTTTATTTTTACCACGGTAGTCGTTGTTTAATTGTTGTGATTGGGCTTCATCGCTTATAACGATGCTCAGCTCCGACTCATCACGAAACTTGCTGAGGGCTTTATCGGCCCACAGTGCAAATTGTTCTTCGCTTGGGAGGTTGTCAAACTCACACGCTATTTGTAAATCTAATTCGGTGCTCACGGTATTACTCTTTAGTAGAAGGCGGCTGTTGAGCGGCAAGTTGCTCTTTGGCTTTTTGTTTTTCTATACGCTTTAGTCGCTCGCTTTCGTCATTGCGCTCGTAGGCTTCGACAATACGGCCAACAACAGGGTGGCGAACAATGTCGTGCGATTGGAAAAAGTTAAAGCTAATTTCTTCAACATCGCTAAGTACTTCTATTGCATGACGAAGGCCTGAGCGCGCACCGCGTGGTAAATCAACTTGTGTTATATCGCCCGTTATTACTGCTTTAGAGTTAAAGCCTATACGGGTTAAAAACATTTTCATTTGCTCGGCGGTGGTATTTTGGCTTTCATCTAAAATAATAAACGCATCATTTAGTGTACGGCCACGCATGTAAGCAAGTGGGGCAATTTCAATAATGTGTTTTTCAATAAGTTTTTCTACTTTTTCAAAGCCAAGCATTTCAAATAGCGCATCGTAAAGAGGGCGCAGGTATGGGTCTACCTTTTGGCTTAAATCGCCTGGTAAAAAACCCAGTTTTTCGCCGGCTTCTACCGCTGGGCGGGTAAGTAATATACGACGTATTTCTTGGCGCTCTAGAGCATCTACTGCGGCTGCAACTGCTAGGTATGTTTTACCTGTACCGGCAGGGCCAATCCCAAAGGTAATGTCGTGATGCAAAATATTAGCAACATACAAACCTTGGTTGTCGTTACGCGGTTTAATTACGCCACGGCGGGTTTTAATAAACATTTCTTTGCCGTACGCACTTTGCGGCACTTCTTGTTCTAGGGCTTTTGATTCGGTAATGGCTAAATGTACGTTGTCGGGCTCTATTTCACCAATTTCGCCACGAACAGGTTGAGTATCAACATAAAGGTTTTTTAAAATTTCTACGGCCGCGGCGCTTGAGTGCAGTTTACCTGTTACTTTAAAAAAGTTGTCGCGGTGGATTATTTCAACACCTAGGCGGCGTTCAATTTGTTTGATGTTTTCGTCAAACGGGCCACATAAAGAAGAAAGGCGTTTGTTGTCGGCAGGTTCTAAATAAATCTCTAATGTTTTTAACTGATTACTCAAAATTACTTCCTATTCGGGTGCGCCAGTAAGGGTTACTGGCGCAATGAATTTATAGAACTACGGTACGAAAGTAGCTACGCCAATTTCGTTGGTTGTATCGATTTTTGGCTCAACGCTTGCAGCTTTTGTTAAAATAGCTGAAGGAGCAATATCACGACGTAAGTTCATTTCTGATTCTGTACGAATTAAATCGCCACGTAAAGAGTTTGGTAACGCTTCGGTAATACGTACATCAACAAACTGGCCGATCACTGTGTGTGGGCCAACAAAGTTAACTACACGGTTGTTTTCGGTGCGGCCACGTAATTCCATTGGGTTCTTTTTAGAAGGCCCCTCAACTAAAATACGTTGCTCTGTATCAAACATTTGGCGGCTAATTTGTTGTGCCATTTGTGTAATACGGTTTTGTAGTAGGTATAAGCGCTCTTTTTTCTCTTGCTCTGATACGTCATCAGGTAAGTCGGCGGCAGGCGTACCTGGACGCGCACTGTAAATAAAGCTAAAGCTCATATCAAAGCCAATGTCGTTAATTAGGTTCATTGTGGCTTCAAAGTCTGTTTTGCTTTCACCTGGGAAACCAATAATGAAGTCTGACGACATGCTTAAGTTAGGGCGAATTTTACGCAGCTTACGTATTGTTGATTTGTACTCAAGCGCTGTATGGCCGCGTTTCATTAAATTAAGAATACGGTCTGAACCACTTTGCACAGGTAGGTGTAAGTGATCAACAAGTTCTGGTACATCAGCGTACGCATCAATAATATCTGGCGTAAATTCTACCGGGTGCGAGGTGGTGTAACGAATACGGTCAATGCCATCAATCGCTGCTACATAACGGATTAAATCTGAGAAGTAACAAATTTCGCCATCGTGTGTTTCACCGCGGTATGCGTTCACGTTTTGACCAAGCAGGTTTACTTCACGTACGCCTTGCTCAGCAAGTTGCGCAACTTCTAATAATACGTCATCTAATGGACGGCTAACTTCTTCACCACGGGTGTAAGGTACAACACAAAAAGTACAGTACTTAGAACAACCTTCCATTATTGATACAAATGCAGACGGGCCTTCTGCTTTTGGCTCTGGTAAACGGTCAAACTTTTCAATTTCTGGGAACGAAATATCAACCACCGATGAGCCTTTGTCGCCTTGCACTTGTTTAATCATTTCAGGTAAACGGTGCAATGTTTGTGGGCCAAAAATAACATCAACAAACGGTGCACGCTGGCGAATAGAGTCACCTTCTTGTGAGGCAACACAACCACCTACACCAATAATTAAATCTGGCTTGTCGTCTTTTAATAACTTCCAGCGACCTAATTGGTGAAATACTTTTTCTTGCGCTTTTTCACGAATTGAACAGGTGTTAAGTAAAATAACGTCGGCGTCTGCTGCTTCTTCCGTTAGCTGGTAGCCGTTGGTTGCATCTAAAAGATCAGCCATCTTCTGAGAGTCGTACTCGTTCATCTGACAACCCCAAGTTTTGATATGCAGCTTTTTGCTCATTGAAATATAGCCTCGTGTTCAATTCGGTAGTGGCACAAAAATGTGCTTAAAACGGGATTAAGGAGCAAGGTTGCTCACTTAAAGGACGCGTATTTTAGCTGGATACCCGCCCAGATCCAAGTATAGTTTTCATGTTTGTGATCTCAAATCAATACACAGGCAGTTTAATAGCGTGATAGTTATATACTCTCGCACTAATGCGGCGAGTTACGGTACAATCAAAACAGTTTCACGTATTAACCAAATGATGAAAAACATGACTCAAAACAAAGTGATTGTTGTAGGCGCTGGGATGGTCGGTGCGGCCATGGCCATAAAGCTTGCACAGCAAGGAAAATCAGTACAAATAATAGAAAAAAAACTGATTAACGCCGACGCCATTTTAGCAAGTGATCAGGTAGATATACGGGTATCGGCTATTAACCGTTTTTCAGAAAACCTGCTGGACGAGCTAGGGGCTATGCCTATTTTAAGGCAAAATCGATTAGCACCTTACACGCAGTTAGAAGCATTTGAGCGCGGTGGCGACAACCTATTATTTGATTGCGCCGATATTAATACTTCGCACTTAGGTCATTTAATCGAAAACAATTTAATACAAGCAAGCCTTTGGCAGCAGTTTGCACATTATAATATTGAGGTTATTGAACAATCAGCACCTTTAAGTGCTATTGAGCAAGACACAACGTCAATCACCCTCATTTATGGCGATACCCGTTACACTGCTGACTTAGTTATTGCGGCCGATGGCGGGCAATCGCAGCTACGTGCCAGGGCAAATATTGGTGTAACAGGATGGCAGTATCAGCAGCACTGCATGGGCGTACTAATAAAGCTAGATGCGCCGCAGCAAGTAAAAACGTGGCAACGATTTACCCCTACAGGCCCGTTAGCATTTTTACCTATGCAGGCGCCATACGCTAATTTAATTTGGTACGACAGCGCTAATACCTTACAAAACTTTAAAGGGTTAACGGCTGAGCAAATTAAAGCGCATGTTTTAAATAAGTTTCCGCTTCTTGCAGGGGATTTTGAGGTGCAAAACCATGCGGTATTTCCGCTTACCCGTCAGCATGCAAATAATTACTCTAATGGGCGTTTGGTGTTAGTGGGCGATGCGGCTCATACAATTAACCCACTGGCTGGGCAGGGCGTTAATTTAGGCTTTCAAGATGTGGTAGCACTCGCACAGGCACTTGAAGACGCTGATGATATTGGTTGTCCGCTAAAACTAAAAGAATACGAGCGAAGCCGCCGTAAAGCCAACCTATTAATGATGAGCATGATGGATGCGTGTTACTTTGGTTTTTCTAATCAAATTACGCCACTAAAATGGGCACGCAGCCAGTTTTTAAAAATGGCTAACAATACCGGTCCTTTAAAAAACTGGGTATTAAAATACGCCATTAGTGGGGAGCTTAATTAAATCCGCTTAAGTGATTGGCTAAATTAATAAATGCACAGCCAGTCACTCCTTTTCTTATGCCACTTGGGCAACTGCATAGTTGTCACTATTAATTTATTCCGTTATTGCGTTTTTTTGCCATACTCAAACTACTAACCAATTAAAAGTTGTGTGTTTGTGGATAATTTTTTTATTTTTATACTCATTGTCGGCGCTTTGCTATTAACGCTGAGCATTGTGCCAACAATAAAAATTTGTAAAAAAACTAACCGTGTTTCGTGGATTTTGCTACTGGCGCTTATTTTTAGCTTTATAGTGGGTTATTGGTATGTACTTTATTATTTTGTAAATAACGATATTGCCGGATTTATTGCTATGAGCGTATCGCTAATTTTATTTGGCGGGGGCGCTTTTGTTTATTTAGTTATTCAGCTTAGTTATAAAAGTATTTTAAAAATAGACCGCTTTGCAAAACGTCAACGAACCCTTGCCGAAAACGACAGCTTAACCGGCCTCCCTAATCGAAAAAAGTTTTTTCAGGTGCTTAATAAACAAGTTAAGTACGAGCCTTCGTTTTATTTAATGCTTATAGATTTAAACCGCTTTAAATCGATTAATGACTCATACGGCAATAAAGTAGGGGATATGCTGTTAAGCATTTTTTCAAAAACTCTCAGCCAAAATATTGTGGGAATAGCCAAGCTGTACCGTTTAGGCGGCGATGAATTTGCACTTATTGTTGATAACTCAGCCAATGAGGCAATTAATTTATGTATTGAAGCAATAAAAAAATCAACTAAACACCCATTTCATATTTACGAGCATAGCTTACGTGTACACGTGACTGTGGGAATAACAACCTTTGCGAATCACTCGTCGCACGCTAACGAGCTATTAAAGCAAGCAGACTTAGCACTGCATGAGGCTAAAGACACACAGCAACTGTATGTACATTACTTTGAGGCGCTGAGCACCCGAGCAAATGAGCTTTCAAATATGACCTCACGTATTAAGCACGCCATTAAAAACCACGAATTTGAGCTTTATTTACAGCCTATTTTTGATGCCAGAGCCGATGAAGTACATGGAGCAGAGGCGTTAATACGCTGGCCGCAAAGTGATGGCTCATTTATTAGCCCAGAGGTGTTTATTGGCATTGCTGAGCAAAGTGGGTTGATATTAAATATTTCTAAATGGGTACTACTAGAAACAATAAAGCATTTAAAGGAGTTAAAAGCAGCTGGGTTTATAGGTTCGTTGCATGTAAACCTTTCTACTAAAGATTTAGAAAGCCCGGAGTTTTATGAGTTTGTTGAAGAACTAGTAAAGCATGACCCAACGTTAAGCGACGCAATTATTTTTGAAATAACCGAATGCGCCATGATGACAAACCTAGAAGCCGCCCGCACGATGATGCAAAAACTAAATAGCAGAGGGTTTGAATTTAGTGTAGATGATTTTGGTACTGGCTTTTCTTCTTTGGTATTACTGCGAGAATTACCAATAAGCCAAATAAAAATAGATCAGTCATTTATAAAAGACATGCTGACTCAAATAGCAGATTACGCGATTGTTGAGTCGACATTGTTTTTAGCGACGCGACTTAATTGTAAAGTGGTGGCAGAGGGAATAGAAGATAACGATCTTAAACAAACATTAACGCTAATGGATTGTGATTATTTGCAAGGGTATTATTTTAGCAAGCCAGTAAACATTAATGAGTTTATACACAAATATGCTAATGAGGAAGAGTACAGGATAATATAGAAATTGGCTGGGATACCAGGATTTGAACCTGGGAATGCCAGGATCAAAACCTGGTGCCTTACCGCTTGGCGATATCCCAACGCTAAATTTGGAATAGTTTTAGTTCTAGATAAGAACATGGTGCGGAAGGAGAGACTTGAACTCTCACATCCTAAGATACTGGAACCTAAATCCAGCGCGTCTACCAAT
>NZ_JALNTP010000028.1:0-98 GCF_023161805.1 Pseudoalteromonas sp. 1CM17D
GAGCAGCACAGTATGTGCCGTATGGGAAACTGATCACCTTTTAATTTAATTTACCGGTTATCCCACTGCATACCGCGCTATAACGGTAAGAACTGGGT
>NZ_JALNTP010000028.1:198-487 GCF_023161805.1 Pseudoalteromonas sp. 1CM17D
TCCGAATATGACTTTTAGATCACCTTTTTTGTCGAGCAGCACAGTATGTGCCGTGTGGGAAACTGATCACCTTTTAATTTAATTTACCGGTTATCCCACTGCATACCGCGCTATAACGGTAAGAACTGGGTTCCGAATATGACTTTTAGATCACCTTTTTTGTCGAGCAGCACAGTATGTGCCGTGTGGGAAACTGATCACCTTTTAACTTAATTTACCGGTTAAGCCATGACCTACCGCGCTATAACAGTAATAACTGGGCTCTAAATATGACTTTTAGATCACCTTT
>NZ_JALNTP010000029.1:0-418 GCF_023161805.1 Pseudoalteromonas sp. 1CM17D
ATTTACCGGTTAAGCCATGACCTACCGCGCTATAACAGTAATAACTGGGCTCTAAATATGACTTTTAGATCACCTTTTTGTCGAGCAGCACAGTATGTGGCGTGTGGGAAACTGATCACCTTTTAATTTAATTTACCGGTTATCCCACTGCATACCGCACTATAACGGTAAGAACTGGGTTCCAAATATGACTTTTAGATCACCTTTCGTAGAGCACCACAGCATGTGGCGTGTGGGAAACTAATCACCTTTTAACTTAATTTATCGGTTAAGCCACGACATACCGCGCTATAACAGTAATAACTGCGCTCTAAATATGACTTTTAGATCACCTTTTTTGTGAGCAGCACAGTATGTGCCGTATGGGAAACTGATCACCTTTTAATTTAATTTACCGGTTATCCCACTGCATACCGCG
>NZ_JALNTP010000003.1:0-507246 GCF_023161805.1 Pseudoalteromonas sp. 1CM17D
CAAAACAGCTCGAAGGCGAGCCCCGGCCAACGATAGTGTAGCATTTGCTATGTGACTCTCCACCGCTGTGGGCACTACGACATTATCAGGAATTAGTTAAGAGAAACCCGTTACAGCGATGTAACGGGTTTTTTGCTGTCTGGAGTTTAATAAAAAGCCAAGATCTCATGCTAACTCAGTCTTTGTAATGCCCGCCCTTGTGAATCCTTTGAGCCATAACATTCATATCCTTATAGAAAGCTAAGCCATTATAGGCAAAGTCAAGGCGCACATAGTGCTCAGTGTAATCAGTTTTTATAGCCCCGCAAAATGATTAAGGCTTATTGCGGATTAGTATTGCTTTGATATAGAAAATATCACTTTGAAAATAAACATTAAGTTCATGCTTATCTGCTATTTTATTCATGTAACATAGCTAGGCGTGCAGAAGTTGTGCGTGTTAAAATCAAATTTTTATAAATGCCAAAATAGAGGTGTCAATTGCCCACTGCTGACTACCAAACTGTACTAGATGAAATAGCACACGAAGTGCGCCCTTTGTTATCACAAGGTAAAGTTGCGGATTATATACCTGCACTTGCTGAGGTTTCTAGCGAGCAGTTTTCTATTGCTATTTATACCACTGATGGCGAAACCATTTGTGCGGGGGATTGCTCAAAACGTTTTACTATTCAGTCAGTTTCTAAAGTAATGACACTTACAATGGCGCTACAGCGCTATGGCGACGAGCTATGGCATCGGGTAGGCAAAGAGCCGTCAGGAACCGCGTTTAATTCTCTTACGCAGTTAGAGTTCGAAAAAGGCGTACCACGTAACCCTTTCATTAATGCTGGCGCGATTGTGACGTGTGATGCTTTGTACAGTCGATTATCAGCACCTCGCCACTCAATGCTTGAAACGTTTAGGTTACTTGCAGGTAATAGTGCAATAGTGATTGATAAAAAAGTGGCTAATTCTGAATACGAGTTTAGGCATAGAAATGCGGCAATGGCGCATTTAATGAAGTCGTTTGGTAATTTTGAGAATGACGTAGATGATGTACTTTGGTCTTACTTTAATTTTTGTGCGATTGAGCTTAACTGTATTGAGCTAGCTAGAGCGTATAACTTTTTAGCGAATAAAGGGGTTGATTACAGCTCGGGTAAGCGCGTTTTGAGTAGTCGCCAAAATAAACAATTAAATTCGATTTTATTCACCAGCGGCTTATATGATGCGGCAGGTGACTTTGGCTACAGAGTGGGAATGCCGGGTAAATCGGGTGTGTCAGGCACTATATTGGCGGTATTACCGGGTAAGTTTACAGTGGCAGTATATTCACCAGGGCTTAATGAATTTGGTAATTCGGTGGCGGGGATAGCAGCATTAGAGCTGCTATCTAAAAAGCTCGATATTTCGATTTTCTAAAATACCGCAATAGGGAGCACGTAAAGCTCCCTATTTATTGGTCCCAGTACACTTGTTCAAGGCAGTCTTCGCGCTCTGGCAACCCACGTGATAAACGTGGAGAGTGCTGCACTAATACCTCGTAACTTGCGCGGTTAGCGTACTTACTAATTTGTGCAAGAGAAGAGTAGGTAATGGCCTTTTGTTCGTGTTTTGCTGAGTTAGCGACATTTAACTTATGATAAACGTTTGCTGATAAATCGTGTAACACGGCAGCCAATGCACAATCGCCAGCACCATTGGTGTTTTTGATTGAATCAGGCCCACCCATGAATGGCGCCGTATGGCTATACGCTTTTATCGGGTTTTCGCAATCGGATTTTTTCATTGCACGAGAAAATTCATAGCGATTAAAATCGGCAATGGCACCTGGTAAAAGTGGGTACTCGGTTGCACGTTTAAAGCTCTCATCAACGTAACCGGCCATAAATAAGCCTTTTTCGCCAGCGGTACAAATAACTAAGTCTACCCAGTCAAGTGCTTTGTCTGCAGCTAATAATGGGTCTTCAAAGCCAGTAATTGCTAGCCCTTCTTCTTCGTTCATGGCAAGTATATCGACATGCTCGTTTACAAAGTTAGCCCACCAGGTTGGATCTTGCTCAATTAAAAACTTAGTGCCGAGTGTTAAAACTACCGGTACACCTGCATCGTTAGCGTATTTAACTGCTTGCATGGTTGCTTCAGTCATTGTTTCATCACCCTGTGTACGCATTAGGTAGGCGCTGATCACAAGTGCTGATGACTGCTCAATTAAGTGTTTATCGATAGACTCAGGCTTTAAGTGATTCATTAAACCGGCGCTAATTGCGAATGTACGCTCGCCTGTTTCATCAATTAAGGTAAAACAACGGCCAATAGGGCCATCTACTGGTTGTAAATAGTCTAAATCAACGCGGCTTGATGTGTTACATAAAAAGCGGTAGGCATAGCTGCCAATTTTTATGTTTTCACTCATAACACCGAGCAATACTGAACGGTCATCTGCTAGTACAGAGTAGTTATGCATTGTGTTACCAATGGTGCCACCGGCAAATTCGTAATCAACCATGTCGTTTAGTTTTAAACGGTCGTAAAGTGCGTTAGTAATATCGCTATCAATAACTTGCGACATTCCTCGGCGAAGTTGAAACTCGTCTAAAAAAGCCTGATCGACTTTGGCTTCAATATCAACAACGATCTGATCGATACCCGTAATGTAGCTACGTTGTAATCGCTCAGTTGCGTTTAGCTGATTAGTAAGTGGATCTTTAGCTTCCACTGGAAAATAATGTTTATGTCTGCGGCGTCCAGGAAATTTCATTTGCTACCTGTGTTGTGAGCTAAATAAAAAAAGCGTGAGATTATAGCGTAAATCACACTCTATGAGCCACGATAAACCACATTATTTTGTTTTATTTTTGCAATAATTTAATCAATTACGCATTTTAAACAGGCAAGTTGATATAATAGCGAGAGAAAATTTATTTAAAGTAAGCACTATGAACGATCTTAAAAGCGATGAGTATTGGATGGAGCAGGCATTAGTTTATGCCAATAAGGCGCAGCAATTGGGCGAAATTCCGGTAGGAGCTGTCCTTGTTAAAGATAACACGCTTATTGCAGCGGGTTATAATCGTTCAATTACTGATAACGACCCCTCTGCGCACGCTGAAATGATTGCAGTTCGTGAAGGAGGGAGAGCTTTAAATAATTACCGTTTAATTGATTGCACTTTGTACGTTACGTTAGAGCCATGCTCTATGTGTGCCGGGCTGTTAGTGCATAGCAGAATAAAGCGCCTCGTGTACGGTGCGCCTGATGCTAAAACAGGCTCGGCTGGGTCTATTATGAACTTATTGCAAGAGCCGAGGCTGAACCATCAAGTAGAAGTATTAGGTGGGGTGCTTGGTCAAACCTGTGGGAGTACTATTTCGGCGTTTTTTAAACAACGCCGAGAACAAATTAAAGCGGCTAAAAAAGCAGCTCGCCAAATTAGTGACTAGTTAGCCTTATCTGAATCTACTTCTATCATTTGCTGCATCGCAAACATACGACGACGCCAAATAATTTTTTTATGTAAGTTACGTAGCATAATACGACGTCTGGTGGCTGTTGAATGAATAATATTGCGTTTTAGTTTTTGCGTGCGTCTACGTTTTAGCATGTGTTCTCCTAATGCGTGAGAGTGAGAAAGGCACAAGATATATATTAAAAATCAGGTAAATATACTATAAACACACATTAGTGATCATTTCATGACAAGTAAACAGATTTTTAATTTAGTTACTACAGTGGTTCGGCCTGAAGTGGAAATTAGCGCCTGGTAAGATGAGAAAATAAGCATTTAATGCCCACATTTTAATGTTTCACAGGCCTGAATAGCCCATTTAAAAACGTAAATATAAACGCTTTACTGAGACTGCTGCGTGTTATTTTCACCTTGCTTACTTTTTTCTTCAGGTGAGAGCGAAGGGGTAGGTTCGGTTTTATCGTTGTTTATACGCTCTTTGCTTGGTTGAGCTGCTTTTTCAACTTCAGGTGCTTCAGGTTCTGATTCAGGTTCTGGCTCTAGGGCGTTATTTTCATCAAGCCATACAAGTGCATCGTAATACCTGCGAATGTTATCAACATATTTTACCGCAACATCGCCACGCGCATAGCCGTAACGGGTTTTACGGTAATAACGTTTTTTGATTAAAAGTGGTAATCGCTTTTTAACATCGGCCCATTTATCAGGGCTCGCCCCTTGTTGTTCGGTAATAATGCGCGCGTCGTTAACGTGCCCCCAACCTACATTATAGGCTGCCAGTGCAAGCCAAGTTCTATCGGGCTGCGGGATTCTGTCGGGGATGCGTTTAACGAGCTTAGCTAAGTATTTAGCTCCGCCACGGATGTTTTGCTCTGGCTCTAACCTATTTGTTACGCCCACCTGTTTAGCGGTACTGCGTGTCAGCATCATAATGCCTCTTACACCTGTAGGCGATTTAGCGCGAGGGTTCCACATAGATTCTTGGTAGCTAAGCGCAGCAAGTAAGCGCCAGTCAAGGCTACCTGCATATTGCTCAAACCAAGGCCTGTAAGTGGGGAGTGTTTCTTTTATAGCTTCTATGTATGCAAGCGTATTAACGTAGTTAAACTGGCGTACGTGCCCAAAGTACTTTTCTTCGAGCACATACAGCTGGTTACTTTGTTTTACGTCACCAAAAAAGGGCACTAGCAGTGCATAAAGCGAATCATCTTTTGATTTATTAAGGATCCAAGCTATGGGGTCATTTCGGGTAACTGAAAAGCCAATACTTAAATTTGGGTGGTAGCGTCTAAACAGCGAAAGCGTGTGTGAGTCGGCGAGGGTGTAATCTATTTCGCCATCGATAACGGCTTGTAAAAGCTCCTCTTCATCGAGTTCTTCGGTTTCTTGCCAAGTTAAATCTGGGTTACTCTTTTTTATTTTTTGTAAGGTTAAAGAGTGGCTACTTTTGGCTATAACGGTAAAGTTTCCATCAAGGTCGTCAAATTCACGTGGGCGAACTCGACCTTGTTTATAAACCAACTTTTGGCTAATTGTTCTGTAAGTGGGGCCATAGCGGTATTGCTGTGCACGCACTTTGTTGTAGGTAAGTCCTGAGGCTATTAAGTCTAAATCACCACTTTCAAGGCGCTCAAACATATCGGATAAATTAAAAAACGGCACTATTTCTAGTTCAACACCTAGGTAGTCGGCAAAAGCTTGAGATAGCTCGTATTCAAAACCTTGCTCGCCTTGCACGGCTTGGTAGTAATTGCTGGCACTGGCAAGGGTACCTACACGTATTTTGTTTTGTGCTTTAATTTGGGCAAGTTGAGTTTGTTGCTCCTGCATATTACACGCACACAACAACATAACTAAAGTGATGATAATTATTAGCTTTTCTTTCAACATTAACCGCCCCATAAAGCTCATACCCCGTTATACCAAAACTTCACTATGGCGTCACTTAGCGTTTAGCTTTTATTGGTAATTTTGCTGCTGTTTATATAAATAAAAAGTTAATTTTCTGAAAAGCGCAATTTGGAGTTAAAACTCGGTGCTACATAGACTATAATGCCCGCCTAAAATATCGTTCAATCCCTAACCCCGGATGAAATTATCTATGTTGATCCTTCGTGGTGCACCAGCACTTTCAGAGTTCAGAGTTAATAAAATTTTAGCGCGTTGCAAACTATCGCAACTTCCAGTCACCAATGTATATGCCGAGTATGCACATTTTGTCGATTTAACCTCGCCTTTGAGTGTTGATGAGCAAACTAAGCTTGAAAAACTACTTACTTACGGTCCAACTATTGCCGAGCATACCCCAGCTGGCACACTTATTTTAGTTACCCCTCGCCCTGGCACCATTTCACCATGGGCATCTAAAGCAACCGACATAGCGCATAACTGTGGCCTTAAACAGGTTCACCGTGTTGAGCGTGGTATTGCTTATTACGTAGAAGGTGAACTAAGTGCAGATCAGCTTGCTCAAGTAACGGCGTTATTACACGACCGTATGACTGAGGCAACGCATAGCGAACTTGCTTCTGCAGCGCAATTATTCCGCAATGACTCACCTCGCGAAATGTCATCAGTTGACATTTTAGGTGGCGGGCGCGAAGCATTGGCTGCGGCAAACGTTGAACAAGGTTTTGCGCTTGCTGATGACGAGATAGACTACTTAGTAGAAAACTTTAAAAAGTTAGGCCGTAACCCTAACGACATAGAGTTATTTATGTTTGCGCAAGCAAACTCAGAGCATTGTCGTCATAAAATATTTAATGCTGATTGGACAATTGATGGTATTGAGCAGCCTAAATCACTGTTTAAAATGATCAAAAATACATTTGAGCACAATCCTGAAAATGTGCTGTCGGCGTACAAAGATAACGCAGCAGTAATGAAGGGCTCAAAAGCGGGTCGTTTCTTCCCGAATGCGCAAGGTGAATATGCGTATCATCAAGAAGACATAGAAATTTTAATGAAGGTAGAAACCCATAACCACCCAACAGCTATAGCACCATTTTCAGGTGCGGCTACAGGCTCAGGTGGTGAAATTCGCGATGAAGGCGCAACAGGCCGCGGCTCTAAGCCAAAAGCGGGTTTAGTTGGTTTTACTGTTTCTAACTTACGTATTCCGGGTTACGAGCAACCGTGGGAAAGCGACTTTGGCAAACCTAATCGTATCGTAAATGCGCTTGATATTATGATGGACGGCCCTTTAGGCGGCGCGGCATTTAATAATGAGTTTGGACGTCCTAACTTATTAGGTTACTTCCGTACTTACGAAGAAAAAGTAACAAGTCACAATGGTGAAGAGGTGCGTGGTTACCACAAGCCTATTATGCTTGCCGGTGGTTTAGGTAATATTCGTGCTGATCATGTTCAAAAAGGGGATATTCCAGTCGGTGCAAAACTTATTGCACTAGGTGGCCCTGCAATGAACATTGGCTTAGGCGGCGGTGCAGCGTCAAGCATGGCATCGGGCCAATCAAACGAAGATTTAGATTTTGCTTCTGTACAGCGTGAAAACCCAGAAATGGAACGCCGTTGCCAAGAAGTGATCGATAAGTGTTGGCAACTAGGGGATGAAAACCCAATTGCGTTTATACACGATGTAGGCGCCGGTGGTTTATCTAATGCGTTTCCTGAGCTTGTAGATGATGGTGGCCGTGGTGGTAAATTCCAACTACGTGATATTCCTAACGATGAGCCGGGCATGGCTCCACACGAAATTTGGTGTAACGAATCGCAAGAACGTTATGTACTGGCTGTTGCTGTTGAAGATTTTGATCGCTTTGAAGCCATTTGTAAGCGCGAACGTGCGCAGTACGCAGTAATAGGTGAAGCCACAGAAGAGCGCCACTTAACTGTTGCCGACAGCCACTTTGATAACAGCCCTGTTGATTTGCCGCTTGATGTATTATTAGGTAAAGCACCTAAAATGCATCGCGATGTAACTTCAAAGCAAGTTACCGGTAAGGCAATTGATGCAGAGTCGATTGATATAGCTGAGGCTGCTCAGCGTTTACTGCGCTTACCTACTATTGCAGAAAAAACATTCTTAATTACCATTGGCGATCGCTCGGTTACTGGTTTAGTAGCACGGGATCAAATGGTGGGCCCTTGGCAAGTACCTGTGGCTAACTGTGCAGTTACCGCAGCAACGTACGACACTTATCACGGTGAAGCTATGTCACTGGGTGAGCGCACGCCGGCAGCACTATTAAATTACGGTGCATCGGCGCGTTTAGCCGTGGCAGAGTCACTAACCAATATTGCCTGTGCCAACATTGGTAGTCTAGAGAACATTAAGCTCTCGGCTAACTGGATGGCTGCAGCCGGTCATCCTGGTGAAGACGCCGGCCTTTACGAAGCTGTAAAAGCGGTGGGCGAAGAGCTTTGTCCTGCGCTTGGTTTAACTATACCTGTGGGTAAGGATTCTATGTCGATGAAAACGACATGGAAAAACGAGGATGATAGTGCTGAGCAATCAGTTACTTCTCCGTTATCACTTATTATTACTGCCTTTGGCCGTGTTGACGACGTGCGTAAAACAGTGACTCCGCAGTTACGTACTGATAAAGGCGATACATCACTTATTTTAGTTGACTTAGGCGCGGGTAAAAACCGACTGGGCGCATCAAGCCTTGCACAGGTTTACAAGCAGCTTGGTGATGTTACTCCAGATGTTGACAGCCCTGAGCTACTGAAAGGCTTTTACAATGCCATGCAAGCACTTGTCGCTGATAGCAAGCTACTTGCTTATCATGACCGCTCAGACGGTGGTTTATTTACTACTGTAACTGAAATGGCATTTGCTGGGCACACCGGTGTGACTGTTGATTTAGCGGGTTTAACAGGCTCAGACCTAGAAGTACTTTATAACGAAGAGCTTGGCGCGGTAATCCAAGTTGCTAACAGCGATTTAGATGCCGTAAATGCTGTATTTGAGCAACACGGTGTTGCTGCAATTAGCCACGTGATTGGCTCGCTTAATAGCGACGATAGCATTGTATTTAACCGCGGTGAGCAAACTGTACTTAATCATACTCGTACTGAATTACGTACTATTTGGGCCGAAACAACGTACCAAATGCAAGCACGTCGTGATAACCCTGATTGTGCTAAGCAAGAGTTTGATGCCAAGTTTGATGCAAAAGATCCAGGCTTAAACGTAAAACTTAACTTTGACTTAAACGAAGATATAGCCGCACCGTACATCGCAACGGGCGCTAAGCCGCAAATGGCTATTTTACGTGAGCAAGGCGTTAACTCGCATTTAGAAATGGCTGCTGCGTTTAACCGTGCTGGTTTTGCCGCTGTTGATGTACACATGAGCGATATCCTCGAAGGGCGTTTAACCCTTGAGCAATTTAAAGGCTTAGTGGCATGTGGAGGTTTCTCTTACGGTGACGTATTAGGCGCCGGTGAAGGCTGGGCTAAGTCTATATTGTTTAACGATATGGCACGCGATCAGTTCCAAAACTTCTTCCACCGTGAAGACACCTTTAGCTTAGGTGTGTGTAATGGTTGTCAAATGTTATCAACATTGAAAGAGTTAATTCCGGGTACTGAGCATTGGCCACGTTTTGTAACAAATAAGTCAGAGCGTTTTGAAGCTCGCTTTAGCTTAGTTGAAATACAAGAAAACCCGTCTGTGTTCTTTAATGGAATGGCTGGGTCGCGTATGCCAATTGCTGTATCTCATGGTGAAGGCCATGCAGAATTTGCAAACGATGCTGCCACTAAAGCTGCGCTTGAAAGCGGCACTGTTGCGGTTAAATTTGTAGATAACTATGGTAACCCGACAACGCAATATCCGGCTAACCCGAATGGTTCACCAGAGGGTATTACCGGTATTACCTCTACTGATGGCCGTGCCACTGTAATGATGCCGCACCCTGAGCGTGTATTCCGCGCTGTTGCTAACTCGTGGCACCCAGATGAGTGGAAAGAGGATAGCCCATGGATGCGTATGTTCCGCAATGCACGTAAAAATGTAGGTTAAAAACGACATATACAAGTTAGATTCATAATCTAGCTGTAAAATAAAAAAGGCTGCACTGTGCAGCCTTTTTTGATTGCGTAGATTTAAAATTACGATAGTTTGTAAGGTATAAATAAAAGCTTATAAGGATAGTATGTTAAAGCGCATTGGTTTAATTATGGGTGCTGTATTGCTAAGTATAGTTTTGCTTGGCTATGTATTTCGTTTGCCACTATTACAATGGGCTGTAGCGCCTGAGCTTGAAAAAGCAGGTGTTACCTTAAGCTGCTTAGATTTTTCGCTTACGAGTAAGTTAAATGTGCACGTACAAAAAGCCTGTTTAAGTTACCAAAATCAAGAGCTTGCTCTTACAGGTATTACTGCTAATACTAAGCATGTTAAAGTTAAACACGCAGTACTTAATGTAAATCCATTTCCTCAAAGTAGTAAAACAAGCACTGCTGCCACAATTTTAGATTTAGCGCTTCCTGAAAAAAGGCCAACAATTACAGTTGAGCATTTAACTATACACAGTGCGCTTTTAAAGCGCCCGCTAATGCTAAATATCACCGAGCCCACGCTTAACCAGTTTGTAGTCAATGGTGATTTAAACGCAAGCGCAACGCTTTACAATAATAAGGTACAAGGGCAGCTTAAAGTTAATGATGGATTATTGAAGCAACTACTTAAAACAGATAATGAGTTATTAAGTGGACTTAGCTTTAATGCAGCGCAGGCATTTAGCTTTAACGGAGTAGAGGCAAGCCTTACTGGTGATTTACAAGCCCAGTATGACTATAAAATACAAAGCTGCGATATAACAAACAGCTCCAAAGGTGTGCTAAGTGCTACCTATAATTTAAATAGCCAAAACCTTGAGCTTGACCCAAGCAAGCTTAAAAACAATGTAAAACTTAGTAATAACTGCCAATCTCTTATTCCTGAAAGTGCCTACAAGTCATTTGCTGTAAAGCAGCTTCCACTTAATTGGCAATGGGCTTTAGCTAAACCAATTAACTTTGCACATAACAACCTAACCTTACCGTTAATAACGCTCAAAAGTGCAGAGCAAGCCAAGCAAAATATAGATATAACGCTTACAGATACGTTTATAAATACTGCTGCACCGTTACAAAGCGCCCGCACACAGCTAAAGGCACAGCTACATACAGATGAAATAGACGCTATAACGCTAAGTACGCAGCTTAAAAACGCTCAATTAAGCGGTAATTATGATATTGCGCTTACCGCTTTGCCTGAATTTTTACCGGCTGAGGCTAAAAATATTAAAGCCAAGGGGGATTTTACAGTTACTCAACTTATTGACTTTAAGCCCGAAGGTAGCGCACGTATTGAGTTAAGCGTTGATAGCGCAGCTGCTTATGGCAGCGCTCTTAACGGCTACACAGGTAACCTTGAAGCAAGTATGAATGAAAAGCTCGATGCAAAAGTAACGCTTAAAAGTAAGCTTAAAAGCGTGCAATACAACGAATATAAACTCACTGGTATTAATAACACCCTTAGTGCAAGGGCAAGCTTAGGTGTGGGTGAGTTATTTGCTCACTTAAATGCAAACACCCAAATAAATACACTCATTAGTCCAAATATCGATTTAAATACAATAAACGTAACGTCAACCGGGCTGCAAAGTCGCGCGCTTGAAGCGTCTCATCATGTATTTGTAAATGGTGTTGAGCTGGTGGCCAATCATCATGTTTCAAAGGTAGCGCATCCGTTTGAAGTGATTATACCGCAGCAAAGTGTGCTTTCGTTAAATTCAATCGTTAGCCAATTTGAGCCGTTAGCTCAGCTAACCCAAGGAAAATTGGGTGGGCGTATAAGTGGTGATGTAAATTTACAAAAAGCAAATTTTACTTTAACGATGACTGATACCAGTGCACTGTATAACGACTACTTAGCTAATCAATTTAGTATGCAGCTAGGTGGGCAGTACGATTCAGGGCAGCTTAATGTTGCCCCTACTACCTTTAATCTTAATGAATTACGTGCAGGCGCTGTAGTTAAAAGTATCACGGGTAATATTAAAGTGGTTAATAATAGCGCGCAGGCCTTTGATGTTGAAGGCGATATTTTTGGTGGTAAATTTTCTTTAGATAAATACACGCTTTTAAAGCAGCAGCAAACAGCTAATGTTACGTTTGAAAATGTTGATGCCAGTAAATTAATAACGCTTGACGATAAGTCGGGTATTACCCTAACAGGTAGGCTAAAAGGGTCGTTGCCGTTTTATTTTGATGACACAGGGGTTGAGGTAAAAAGTGGCAGCCTAACCAATCAAGGCCAAGGGAAGCTTATTATTAGTAATAACGAAGCGTTTGACGCTGTTATGCGCCAGCAACAAGAGTTACAACCTGTGCTTGGGTTGCTCAAAAACCTTGATATACAAAAACTTAATAGTACAGTAGCGCTTAAAAGTGATGGCTGGTTAAACTTAGGTGTTAACTTACAAGGCTTTAATGAGCCAGAGCAGCAACAAGTTAACTTTAATTATAATCACGAAGAAAACGTGTTTACGTTGCTAAGAGCGCTTAGACTGAGCGACGAAATAACGCAAAAAGTTGAGCAGCAATACTCTAAAAAAGGAAACTAATGATGAAAAATTTGTTGAGCATTAAGGCCGTTATTGCACTTGCTGCTATTAGCGCTTTAAGCGCATGTACCCACAGAGTAGAGGTGGCAGCGAAAGAGCCAATAACGATCAATCTAAATGTAAAAGTAGATCACGAAATTCGAGTAAAAGTAGATAAAGAACTCGATAACTTATTCAGTGACGACAGTGAATTATTTTAGGAGCTAAATGATGACTATAAAAAATAAATTAAGTATTGCTACTCTAGTAAGTGCGGTATGTTTGTCGTTTTCGGCGTGGGCTATTAGTTTAGATGATGCTAAAAACCAAGGCTTAGTGGGTGAAGATAGCTCAGGTTACCTAGGGCTTGTTGTACAAAACAGCGAGGCAAAAGCCGTGGTTGAAGAAATTAACGCTAAACGTAAAGCACAGTATTTAAAGCTGGCTAAAAAGAACGATTTATCGCTGGCACAAGTAGAGGCACTCGCAGCAGCTAAAACAATCGAAAAGACCAAAAGTGGCCACTATATTGAAGTGAATGGTAACTGGGTTAAAAAGTAATACAAGCAGCTAAACATATTACTTAAAAACCGAGCGTTTAGGCGCTCGGTTTTTTTATATTTGCTAAAAGTTGCTGCCAAAAGTCGAATCCTTTGCGCCTTGCAAGCTTTATATTGTGCTCTGGTATAGATTCAGGCTCGTTATAGTGTTCAAGCGCTTCGCTCATACTCAGTTCGCGAATTAAATGCAGTGTAGGGTAGGGAGCTCGGTTGGTGTAATTTGCCGCATCATCTTCATCGCTGTCGGCAAACACGTAATCGGGATGAAAATTAGCAATTTGGTATTTACCTTCAAAGCCTTGTGCTACCAGTAAGGCATTGGCTAAATCGACTAAATCTAAAAAGTCTTCAAAATCGCTAAAGCCGTTATCAAACAGTATTAATGTGGTTTCGCGCTCTGGATTTTGATCAAGCTGCACACACTGCTCTAGCATGTCCATTACAGCGTCATCAATTTTTGTTGCAGGGCTAAGCACATAATGAATACAGTTGTTTTCTACTTCTTTACGGGCAAATGGGCAAAAATTATATTTTACAATAACGGATGATACCCACTCGCGGGTTTGGGAGATTGCTTGATGAGTCATGCTTTTGGCTCTAAATACTGATTTATAATGGTTAATGTTTTTTCAATGGCGCCTTGGTTTTTTACTACACATTGCTGCGCTTTAATACCCAAGCTTTGGCACGCTTTGGTGTTTTGGCTTAAATTAATTAATTGTTTAGCAAGCTCATCGGTATTTTCAACAACGACAGCCCCTTTAAGTTTAATTAACTCAGGGTAGATATGATCAAAATTATACGTGTGTGGGCCTGTAATAACACCAACCGAAAAAGCAGCAGCTTCAAGTGGGTTGTGCCCACCTCGGCGAATTAAACTACCGCCTATGTAACTTACATTCGCTGCGCCATATAAACACTGTAGTTCGCCCAGTGTATCAGCTAATAGTACTTGCTCGTTTTGATAGTTATTGTTGCTGCGACGACTAAAGCTAAGTGGGCTTTGAGTTAGCGTATCGGCTACTTTATCAAATTGCTCTGGGTGACGCGGTGCTATAACTAAAAGTGCATTAGGGTATTTTTTTAATAGCTGCTGATGGGCGTTTAATATCATTTCGTGTTCAAGCGGGTGAGTAGAGCCTGCTACCCATACAAAACGTTCTTTGGTTTTATATTCGGCTTTAAGATTTGCAACTTTAGTTAGTTGCTCATTGCTTGGCGTAATGTCGAACTTTATTGAGCCTGTAACATGGCTTTTTGAAGGGGGTAAACCAAGTTCAATAAAGCGCTTAGCATCATTTTTATTATGACTTGCAAGCACTGAAATTGAACGCATAATTATATGCGTTAACCCTGCCACCTTTTGATACCCCTGTTGCGATTTTTCGCTTAGGCGAGCATTAAGCACTAATACCGGTATATTCATTTTATGGCTTATTGCCATTAAATTAGGCCACAGCTCAGTTTCTAAAATACACAGTGCTTGTGGATTCACGCGCTTTAAAAATCGAGCGCTCGAACCAGCAAAGTCTATAGGTAAATAACAACACACCACGGTATTTTTAAATTGTTCACTAATTTGCGCACGCCCGGTAGGAGTATTGCAGGTAATAAGTATATTAAGCTGCGGGTGTTGTTTTTGCAGTGCTTTAATCAGTGGCGTTGCAGCAAGGACCTCACCTACAGAAGCGCAGTGGAACACAACCGGTTTAGCGCTATTATTAAATAAGTGTTTGCTAATAAAACCAAAGCGCTCTTTAAAGTGCGCGCGGTAGCCTATATTTTTTTTACCTCTTAGTACATACAAGTAAAATACAATCAGTGGGCCAATTAAAATTAAAGCGAGTGAGTAAAAAATGCGTGCCATACTGAACTTTTATTAAGGTAAGTGGCGCTAGTTTAACGCGAAAGTGATAATTTCTGAACATGTGAAGCACTAAATTATAATTCAGTTCAGCTATATTCCCATAAAATACACACAACTAAATAAAACTATGGAATAATGGATTTAATTTTTTCCTGCCATTTCAGTTCCTAGAGGAATTTTTCATGTCAATTATCGATTCTGTGGCAACAAGCTACGTTGAAAGTTTAAACCGTCATCAAGCCTTATTTGAAACGATGGAGGCTTATCATCAAGAGTCTATGCAATTATTAGAAGCGTGCCACAGTGCATTGCAAGCTGGTGGTAAGGTTATTTGGTTTGGCAACGGCGGCAGTGCTGCCGATGCACAGCATTTAGCAGCCGAATTTGTTGTGCGTTATAAGTTAGAGCGTGGCCCACTTGCCTCTATGGCGCTGACCACAGATACCTCAATATTAACTGCACACAGTAACGACTACCACTTTGATACGGTATTTGAACGTCAAGTTCAGGCTTTATGTAAACCAGAAGATTTAGTGATTGGTTTAACAACCTCAGGCACCAGCGCCAATATTAATTTAGCACTTGAAGCGGCTAACAAAATTGGCGCGTTTACGGTTGCCTTAACCGGACGCGAGGGCGGTAAAGTAAAAGACATTGCTAAATTGCCCATTATTATAAAAAATGATGAAACAGCCCGTATCCAAGAGGCACATATGTTTATTGGCCACTGGTTATGTGAAGCTATCGATATGGTTGTTGCGGAGCAGCAGTAATGGATTTATCGCTATTAAAAAACTTATCTAAAGCGCGTATTTTAGTTGTCGGCGATGTCATGCTAGACCGATACTGGTATGGCGATACAGGGCGTATTTCGCCTGAGGCTCCAGTACCCGTTGTTAAAGTAAGCAAGTTTGAAGATAAAGCGGGGGGCGCTGCAAATGTTGCAAAAAACATTGCTAGGCTTGATGCCAAAGTGGGCTTACTTGGTTTAATTGGTGAAGATGAAAGCGGGCAAATCTTAGAAACTATTTTAAAGGGTGAAAAAATACATTCACAGCTTGTTAGTGTATGCGATTTACCCACTATTTCTAAAATGCGTGTAATTAGCCGCCATCAACAACTTGTGCGCCTAGATTTAGAAGAGACCTTTAGCGAGCAGCATAGCCAGTTGTTATTAAACCGTTTAGAGCTGGTGCTTGATGATTACGACTTTGTGGTATTTTCTGATTACAGCAAAGGTTCGCTGAGCTTGATTAAAGAAATGGTTAGCGTTGCTAAAGCAGCGGGTAAAACTGTACTTATAGATCCTAAATCGCCCGATTTACACTTATACGAAGGCGCAGACTACATTACCCCTAATTTACATGAATTTAATTTGGCTGGGGGTAAAACAGGCTCTGAAGAAATATTAGCACAAAGCGCGCGTGAGCTAATTAGTAAAAATGGTATTAAAGCTATGCTACTTACACGCTCTGAGCAAGGTATGTCATTAATTAATGCCGATGAAAAACACGACTTTGCAGCGCAGCAGCTAGAAGTAAGTGATGTAACTGGCGCAGGCGATACTGTTATAGCCACGCTTGCGGTGATGCTCGGGGCAGGTATGGAGCCTAAAGATGCGGTAGAAATTGCTAATTTAGCCGCAGGCATTGTAGTAAGTAAGTTGGGTGCGGCAACGGTTTCACCAGAAGAGCTTAGCCAAAAGCTTGGCCAATACCTGCACATCAATGGCGAGCACTACCAAACTCCGTTTGACGATGTATTGCAACACATTGAGTTTGCGAAACAAAATGGCGAAACGATAGTGTTTACCAATGGCTGTTTTGATATTTTACACGCAGGCCACGTACGCTATTTAGCCCAAGCCAAAGCGCGTGGAGATAGGCTCGTTGTTGGTTTAAATAATGATGATTCAATTACGCGTTTAAAAGGCCCTGAGCGCCCTATAAATCCACTTGATGAGCGCGCAATGGTATTAAGTGCACTTGCCTCTGTAGATTGGGTAATTCCCTTTGGCAGCGCGGACGAAAACGACACTCCCGCTAAATTAATCGAGCAAATAAGCCCCGATATTTTAGTTAAAGGTGGTGATTACACCGTAGAGCAAATAGCTGGCGCCGATCATGTGCTACGCCATGGCGGCAAAGTAGAAGTGCTGACATTTTTAGATGGTTGTTCAACCTCTAAGGTGATTAGCAAAATAAAGCAGTAATATTTGCTGATTAAATAAAAAAGGGTTGAAAACTGCGTTTTCAACCCTTTTTTTGTTATAAATAGCTGGCTTTAAAATACTATATTTTAAATATACGGTTTAAAAATTATATTCGTACTTAGCAAACGCTGATGTGTCGTTTTCTGCGCCATCGTTGTTTGATGCAAAAGCGCCGAGCGTTAAGCGCCCACCCATAGCCAGCTGCCTGTAGCGTAGCTCAACTTGTTTTGAGTTATAACCGGTTTTGGTAATTGTATTACCTAAATCGGGGTTGCTAGGGTAACGGTCGCGATTATCGCTGTTGTAATCCACACTACGTAGTTTTACTTGCCAGTCATCGCCATTTGAAAGCTGACCTAAAAGTGTTAATACCACTGACTGCGCATCGTTATCAAAAGTTGAGCCAATAGTGCGGCCGTGGTAACGATAGCCTGATTTATAATCGGAGTGTTCATAGTAGCAGTTTTCATTGGTTGATTCGGCCGAGCACGATACACCTGTGTCTATGTATTCAACGTTAACGAGCACATTTTGATTGTAAATGCGCTGCGTAGTTTGTACGCCAAATAAGTACGCTCTGTCGGCTGGTTTGAATTGCGAGCTGGCATCTTCGCCAATTGTACTTGCGTAGATTGCATAGGGGTGACTAAATAAAGTGTCAGACCAACGCACATCTATGCCTGCAAGCTGATTACCAATTTTAGACTCCAGTGAGCTATCACAACTTTCATTGCCATCAATACAATTAGTTTGCCCAGTAATAACATCAATAAAATCACCTGCTGAGCTTGGTTGGCCTTCACCGGCCCACTGCGCAGACCAACTTAAAGCAATTTCAAGCTGTTGCATCGGGCGAAAGTTAACACGGCTGCTCCAAAGCAGCGCATCAGGAATAACACGGGTCGATTCTAACTTTGCCATTTGCGCGGTAAAGCTCCATTGCCCAAGCCAACTTAACCAAGGCGTTTCAAACGCTGTGCTTTGTTCACGGGTTACACTTAGTGCCGGCAGTGGCTTTGCATTACCCGACATAATTAAACTGTTATCAACACCTGGGCCCCAAAACTGCTCTACGGCACCGGCTCTAAAAATCCAATTGCCCAAGCGGTAGGCTAAGTAGCTATCGTCAAATGAGGTATCGTTACAATCTTCAAGTGCTTGTTCGTTAGTGGCTATATCATCGGTTGTTTTGCCATCAACTAAGCATTGCTTACCATCGTTACGGTAATTAATGGCTACCTTCGCCGCAAAGTTATCGCCAAGGTAGGCGTAGGCCGCAGAAAGCTCAGATTCTTGTGTGTTGGTTGCCCCAAAGCTGGTGGCTATAATTGGGTCTGATGCGGCAAACGCTGAGAGTTGTACACTGTGCGAGCTACTGTTTTCTGACTTATAACGATGTTTTACACGAAGCAGTGCATCTTGCAGGCTGGGAGATAAAAGTTCAAGCTTGCTCGATTCTAGCTCGCCAATAAAGCTTTTCCACATTAGCGGGTAGGTGGTTACAGGCGCTAAAATAACACCGGCATCGGCCAGTTGTTGAATGTCGGCTCGTAGACCGTAATCGTCTGGCTTTACCCAGGGCTCTGCTGTTACTGATGCGCTCATAGCGCAAAAAAGAGAAGAAAGTAGAAAGATTCTGTTTCGCAAAGTTCAGATCCTTGTGATTAAGATTGCGGCTAAGTTTACCAATCTAACATGGCTATTGCAGTAAATAATCTATTTTAGGGCGTTAAATTTGTGTATAAAAATGTAACCTAGCTATCGTAAAAACAATGGGATTGATATACTGCTGCGCAAATAGGAAATAGAGAATGCAATGAGCAACAAACGACTTTTATTTATACCCGTATCATCGCCACAAGGAATAGGTGAATACATGCGCTCGTTGTTGCTAGCCCAAAGCCTTGAAAGTGAATGTCTAGGTTCACTTACTATCCATTTTGTTTTAAATAAACACACGAACTACGCTAAAAACTGCCCATATGATACCACCTTGCTTGAGCGCTCTGCGACTAAAGAGCGCGATAAAGTGTGTGAAGTTATAGCCGATTTTAAACCTGACATTGTAATATTTGATTGTGCAGGGCGCGCTGCTCACATGAAAGCTGCAAAAAAAGTGGGTGCCAAAGTGGTGTTTATTTCTCAGCATGCGAAAAAGCGAGCGAAAGGTTTAAAACTTAATCGTATCAACCTAATTGATAGCCATTGGGTGGTACAGCCCGATTACTGCATTGAACCGCTTAGCTGGGCTGAAAAAGCTAAAATAGATATGTTTTCTTTGGCTATGCCTAAAAATGTGGGCCCTTACATAGCATTTTCATCAGCGTGCGATACCAAACAGGTGTTAAAAAAATATCAGCTTGATGAACAAAGCTACTTTATTGTGAGTGCAGGCTCTGGCGGTCATGTACTAGATAATCAAAACTGTGCAGATGTATTTTTTGCCGCCGCAGAGCAAATTTCATTGCAAACAGGGTTAAAGGCGGTGGTGGTATTTGGCCCTAATTATGATAAAGCGTTGCCAGCATCAAATACTGTTATAAATTTGGATACGTTGGAAAATAGTGAGTTTTTGTCGCTTATGGAGCAAGCTAAATTTGCGTTGTTAAGTGCTGGCGACACCCTATTGCAGGCGATTGCTGTTAAAACGCCTGCTGTGGCATGCGCTATATCAAAAGATCAAACACAGCGCCTAGCAAGTTGCGCCACAACTGGCGTGGTAATTAAAGCAAACTTTGAGATTGAAGACATAGTAAATAAAGTCAGTGCTTTACTAATAGAGCCGCATTTTAACCAGCTACTAGAAAAATATTCTTTGCTTGAAAGCGCCCATAGCTATGAAGAAATAACGCAAGGGGTTAAAAGCATGCTGATGGTTGCCGATAGATGAATATAGTGATTGTAATAGACTCGTTAGCGGGTGGCGGCGCCGAAAAAGTGATGCTAACCCTTGCTCAGCAGCTAGTAAAAACGCATAGCGTTACTATTTTATCGTTGGCTAATAAATATGAATACACGATCCCTGCGAATATAAAGGTTGAAAGTTTATTCAGTGATAAAGCCACTAAAGTGGATCGCTTTTGGAAAATAAATAAAAGTATAGCAAAGCTAGAGGCGTGGTTTAATAACAAACAAAAACAAATTGGCCCCATAGATTTAGTGCTTAGCAATTTAGATAGAAGCAATAACTTATTGGCTAAAAGCCAAATTAAAAATGTTCACTTTGTTATGCATAACTCTGTTAATGCAGAGCTGGCGAGGCAAAAAAAGTTAGGCCCGTTTTCTTATCACTATCTTAAAAAGTCAAAGCAAAACTTAAACGGAAAATCCTTGGTGTGCGTGTCTAAAGGGGTAGAGCAAGAAATTACCCAAGGGCGTTTAATTAGCCCAAGCGCCATCACAACTATTTATAATCCCTTTAATTTAGTGGATATAAAGCGGCTCTCAAATGAGGTTAATACGCAAATTCCACAATCGCCGTATGTTATTCATGTAGGGCGATTAGCTAAACAAAAGCGCCACGATATTTTATTTGCGGCATTTGCAAAGCTTGATAAAAAATACAAATTAGTCCTTTTATGCAATAAGCCTAGCAAAGCATTTAAGCTTGCAAAAACGTATGGTATTGAGAAACAACTTATAGTGCCAGGGTTTGAACAAAATCCGTATAACTGGATTAAGCAGGCTGAGGCATTAGTATTAAGCTCTGATTTTGAAGGGCTCCCTACAGTGTTAATTGAAGCATTAGCTGTTGGCACGCCTGTAGTAAGTACTAACTGTACGTTTGGGCCGAGCGAAATTTTAACAAACGACTTGGCTAAATATTTAGCGCCTGTAGGGCATAGCGATGAGCTAGCGGCTAAAATTGAGCTGGTTTTAAACACTAAGCCTAATGTAGATAATGCCGATATTTTACAAAAGGTAACGGCTGAACAGGTTGCTAAGCAATACCTAGCTTTGTGTGGTTAATTGCCCTTTATAAATAGCCAATAAAGTTTGCCAGTCATTGCTTTGCCAATAAAAAGCGTTGTTACGTCCTTGCTCTTTTAAAAATGAGCGCTCTAAACGTGCCATATTACTTTGTTGCCATTGATTGTTAGGTGGTTTTATTTCGCCGCGATCAAAGTCGATAATATAAACCTCGCCCGTTTCATTAAATAAAATATTATTTATATTCAAATCGGCGTGGTACACACCTTTTGAGTGAAACAGCGCAACAGTATTGGCAATGCGCTTGAGCTCATTTTCTGTTAGTGGGCGTTCAATTAAAATATCGAGCAGGCTTTTAGCCCCTTTTACAGCCTCTGTAATTATATCGCCACGATAAATTAAGCCTATGGTTGTTACCTTAGCGGCAATGGGTTTTGGCACATTTAAGCCAAGCTCAATAAGCCTTATCATTAAGCTGAACTCTTTATACACACGGGTGTTTTTAAGTCCAGGGTAGAGGTACTGATCGCTTAACAACTTGCCAACTAAACCGCCACGCCAATAGTGCCTAAGTACAGCGGTTAAACTATCGTGTTTAAAAAACCAGGCTGTGGCGCGGCCTTTTTTAGCACCGACTATTTTATTTTGCTGTTGCCAATAATCTGCATTGAACCAGTTTAAATCAACCTCGTTAAAATAATCTGGGTGGCTTAAAATAGTGTGCTTACCTTGCGTTAGTGTTTTAAACATAGCTCGTTAAAATAATTCAATAATGCGTGTATATTAACGTGTTTTATAGCGCAGCATAAGTGCTTGCATTAGTGCGAGTATAATTTAAGATCGCAGTCTATTATTTAAAGCCAAAGTGGAACGCGTGACTCAAGTGCCTAATTACTCCTCAATTTGTATTTTAAGACTCTCTGCCATTGGTGATGTGTGTCATGCCGTTAGTGCTGTACAAGCCATTCAAAAAGCACACCCCAATGCAAAAATAACGTGGGTAATGGGTAAAATAGAAGCCATGTTACTTGCCGATTTACCTGGGGTTGAGCTGGTGGTTTTTGATAAAAAACAAGGTAAGGATGCACTTAAAAAGTTAACACATTCTTTTAAAGGGCAGCAGTTTGATGTGCTGCTTAATATGCAAGTCGCATTAAGAGCTGGCTTTGTTGCACGTTGTATTCCGGCTAAAGTAAAAATAGGCTTTGATTGGGCACGTTCAAAAGAATTACATAGCTTGTTTATAAATAAACGAATAGCCCCACAAAAAGAAGCGCATGTGCTAGAGGGGTTTAAAGGCTTTGCGGGTGCCATTGGAGTTAAAGACTATTCACCTACCTGGGATATGCCTTACACCTTAGCGGATGAGAACAAAGCAGATGAGCTATTAGGGCCTGCGCATTTGGCAAATAAGTTATTGGTAATATCGCCAGCGGCCAGTAAAGCACAGCGAAACTGGTTGCCTGAGCGCTACGCTGCCCTTGCTGATTACGCGCATGAGCAAGGCTTTAACGTGGTACTAACGGGCGGCCCAACTGAGCTTGAGATTAATTTAGCTAATCAAATTATAAAACACAGTCACTGCACTATTTTAAACTTAGTCGGTAAAACAAAACTTAAAGAGCTGCTATGTGTACTTAAGCGCGCTGATTTAGTTTTAGCCCCCGATACCGGCCCAGCACATATGGCGGTAACGGTAGGTACGCCGGTTATTGGTTTATATGCGCATTCTAATCCTGCACGTACAGGGCCTTATTTATATCAAGACTACGTAGTTGAGGTGTATCATCAAAACCTGCTAAAGCAAACGGGTAAAACAGCTCAACAATTGCCTTGGGGTACGCGCGTTAAGGGAGATGACCTTATGAGCCAAATAAGCGTAGACAGTGTTAAAACTATGTTTGATCATGTGGTACAAAAAGAGTCTATAAAATGAGTGTAACAGAAAAAAACAAAGCACTTTTTTTAGACCGAGATGGCGTGGTAAATATTGATCATGGCTATGTGTATCAAAGTGAAAAATTTGAATTTATAGACGGTGTGTTTAGTACCTGTAAAGCATTTTATGATGCAGGTTATAAAATTATCATAGTGACTAATCAATCAGGAATAGGGCGAGGTTACTACACTGAAGATGACTTTTTAGCTTTAACTCAGTGGATGAAAACACAATTTAGTAAGCACAATATTAAAATTACAGATGTGTATTTTTGCCCGCACCATCCCAAAAAAGCGATGGCGCAATATTTAAAACAGTGCCAGTGCAGAAAGCCAGATCCAGGTATGCTGTTACAAGCTATGCAAGAGCATAATATTGACCCTTCGAGCAGTGTTATGGTGGGTGATAAGCTTAGCGATATGCAAGCGGCACAAAAAGCGGCTATTAGCACGCGAGTGCTAGTTCGCTCTGGCCAACAATTTGACGAAACCGCAAAACAATACGCCGATTTAGTGATTGACTCTATTAACGATTTACCAGCACACTATTTGGTATAAAGTGCGTTTATATTTTCGCAACTAAAGTGTTAAGTATTGCTGCCATTACCTGTATTAGCGACGAGCTGCAAACAGTGCATTTTACTTGTTAAACTTTTACAATACACCTCAACATAAACAGTGGCTTTAATGTTGTTGTTTACCCGTTCATTTAATTGGAGACTACAGATGAGAGCATCTGCTTTTTTTAGCCAACTACAAGAGCAAATTGAAGACGTTAAAGCGCAAGGTTTGTATAAAAGTGAGCGTATTATTACCTCGCAGCAACAAGCTCAAATAGAAGTTGCATCTGGCGATAAAGTTATTAATTTTTGTGCTAACAATTACTTAGGCTTAGCAAATAGCCCTGAGCTAATTAAAGCAGCGCAAGGTGGTTTAGATGACCATGGCTTTGGTGTTGCTTCAGTACGTTTTATTTGTGGCACGCAAGATATTCATAAAACACTAGAGCAAAAAATTAGCGCGTTTTTAGAAACCGAAGATACAATTTTATACTCGTCTTGTTTTGATGCTAACACGGGCCTATTTGAAACTATTTTAGGCGCTGAAGATGCTATTATTTCTGATTCTCTAAATCACGCATCAATTATTGATGGCGTACGCTTATGTAAAGCTAAGCGTTTTCGTTATGCTAATAACGATATGGAGGATCTTGAAAAGCAACTTATTGCAGCTGATGAAGCGGGTGCTAAAACAAAGTTAATTGCCACCGATGGCGTGTTTTCGATGGATGGCGTAATTTGTAACCTTGAAGCTGTGTGTGACCTTGCTGATAAGTATGATGCATTAGTGATGGTTGATGACTCACATGCGGTAGGCTTTGTTGGCGAAAACGGTAAAGGCACGCCTGAGTACTGTAATGTGCTTGACCGTGTAGATATTATTACCGGCACGCTAGGCAAAGCTCTGGGCGGTGCATCAGGCGGTTATACATCAGGTAAAAAAGAAATTGTTGAATGGCTACGTCAGCGTTCGCGCCCTTACTTATTCTCAAACTCATTAGCGCCTTCAATTGTAACTGCATCAATTAAAGTACTCGAAATGCTTGAAAATGGTGGCGAGTTACGCGCTAAACTTTGGTCAAATGCTAAATATTTCCGTGAGCAAATGGAAGCCGCTGGCTTTACGTGTGCGGGTAAAGATCATGCCATTATTCCTGTAATGCTTGGCGATGCTAAAGTTGCTTCATTAATGGCGGATAAACTACTCGCTGAAGGCATTTATGTAACCGGCTTTTCGTTCCCTGTTGTGCCAAAAGGCCAAGCGCGTATTCGTACACAAATTTCTGCTGCGCACAGTATTGAACAACTAGACACCGCAATTGCTGCCTTTACCCGTATTGGTAAAGAAATGGGCGTTATTTAATTTTTTATAAACCGAAGTATTGCTTCGGTTTTTTAGTTGAGTGTTAACTATGAAAGCTTTATCAAAATTAAAAGCCGAAACCGGCATCTGGATGACCGACGTACCCAAGCCTGAAGTAGGGCATAACGATCTACTCATTAAAATTCGTAAAACCGCGATTTGTGGCACCGACGTTCATATTTATAAATGGGATGAGTGGTCACAAAAAACCATTCCGACCCCTATGGTTGTAGGCCATGAGTACGTGGGTGAAGTGGTTGATATGGGCCAAGAAGTACGTGGCTTTGCAGTAGGTGACCGCGTATCTGGCGAGGGACATATTACGTGTGGGCATTGTCGTAACTGTCGTGCTGGTCGTGTGCACTTGTGCCGAAATACAACCGGTGTGGGCGTTAACCGCGAAGGCGCATTTGCAGAATATTTAGTTATTCCGGCCTTTAATGCGTTTAAAATTCCTGACAATATTTCTGACGAGCTTGCGTCTATTTTTGACCCGTTTGGTAATGCTGTGCACACCGCTTTATCGTTTGATTTAGTGGGTGAAGATGTGCTTATTACAGGGGCAGGACCAATTGGTATTATGGCGGCGGCCGTTGCTAAGCATGTGGGTGCTCGCCATGTTGTGATTACCGATGTTAACGAATACCGTTTAGAGCTTGCGCGTAAAATGGGCGCTACACGTGCCGTAAACGTTGCGAATGATAAACTTGAAGATGTAATGAATGAGCTAGGTATGACTGAAGGCTTTGATATTGGCCTTGAAATGTCAGGTGTGCCAAGCGCCTTTAATTCTATGTTAAATAACATGAACCATGGTGGCAAAATTGCCATGCTGGGTATTCCGCCATCAGATATGGCCGTAGATTGGAATAAAGTTATATTTAAAGGCTTAGTGATCAAAGGTATATATGGTCGCGAGATGTTCGAAACGTGGTACAAAATGGCAAGCTTGATTCAATCAGGCCTTAATTTAGACCCTATTATTACGCATCAATATTCGGTAGATGACTACCAAGCTGGCTTTGATATGATGATTTCAGGTCAATCTGGTAAAGTAATTTTAAACTGGGAATAGTTTAAAGTTTGCATACAGAGGCGGCTTAAGCCGCCTTTTTATTATATTTTTAAAAGAGATTTCAATGGCATTTAAACATATATCTATAGCACAAACGCACGAACTACTTGATAAAGAAGATGTAGTGATCGCAGATATACGCGATCCTAATTCGTACCAAGCAGGGCATATTCCTGGCTCTGAAGCGCTTTCAAATGCCAATATAGCTCAGTTTATGATGGAAAAAGAGTTCGATCAGCCTATTATTATTGTTTGCTACCACGGCATGAGCTCACAAGGTGCGGCTAGTTATTTAGTAGAGCAGGGCTTTGAAGATGTATATAGCATGGATGGTGGCTTTACAGCTTGGGAAGCGGCTTACAGCGAGAAAGTGGAACGATGATTGAGCTAGGTAGTTTAAATAATCCTCGTGCCGCACAGGGCTTTATAGATTATTTAAAAAGCCAAGGCTTAGAAGGGCAACTGCGCAGTGCTGATGGCAGTAATGTTATTATTTGTGTCGCGGGCGAGCACTTTCATCAAGTGCAACCTTTGTGGGCTGAATTTGTACAAAACCCCAATCATGAGCGTTATCAACAAGCCTCTTGGGATGTGGGCAGTACACAATCTGGCTTAACGTATCAAGGACAATCGCTTAATTTAGTGGCGCGCTTTAAAGCACTAAGCTGGCTAAATAAAACCGTAAGTATTGTAAGCGTTGCTATTTACTTTGCATTTTTATTGGGTGGCTTTGAGCAAATTTATACTGCTTTGCAGTTTAACCCGAGCCAACCACTTAACTGGTTAACGCCAGCACTTGTTCATTTTAGCGCAATGCACATTGTATTTAACCTAATTTGGTGGATGTCGTTAGGTGATAATATTGAAAAGCAATGCGGCAAGCTGAGCTTAGTTGGGCTATTTGTGGTTACTGCACTTATTAGTAACTGGGCTCAGTTTTTAATTGTGGGGCCTAACTTTGGTGGTTTAAGTGGTGTTGTGTATGGTTTATTGGGTTTTTGTTGGATTCACAGCTATTTAAATCCTAAGCAACCTGCGCTAGTAAGCACTGCCATTATTGGCTTTATGTTAATTTGGCTGGTACTCGGTTTTGCTGATGTGTTGTTTGTTGGTATGGCTAATTGGGCGCATTTAGGTGGGCTTTTAAGCGGCATGGCTTATGCCGTAACCGCTAATTTATTTAATGCTAAAAAAGCGTAAGCTTAGTGGTATAAATACTTAGTAAATAATACTTCACGAATAATCTCTTGGCCTGTTTCTTCTTTTAGCAGGCTTTTTAATTTTTCGGCACACTTTGCTCTAATTTCTTCACGCCCAGTAAGCGACTTTATTTTTTCTTCAGGTTCTTTAGATAGTATTTCTACTAACGCATCGCGTAAAAGCGGGGTATGATGCTCTACAATAGCAATATCTGCATTATTGCTAAGCATTAAATCTATAGTCACGCGTACATAGCCCATTTTTTTACTTGAAGCGCCTATGTAATTGGTAATTATGTCTGGCTCAAAACCAAAATAGCCCACTGTCGATTCCGCTTTTGCCGAAAAGCTAAAACAGTTTAGGGTCAGTGCTAAAAAACCTGCGTATACTATTTTTTTCATCTTTAGTGTGTTTCCATTTTCTTAATACAAATAGTTTATACTTAATAGCGCCTAATAAACAGCTCCTGCAATTATTTATCGGCAGTAAAACATCACTTTTTCAAATGCTTTGGCAATGTTATCATCGTCTCGGTTTTTATTTTATTGAGCTATTGTGATTACATTTCCGCTTTCTATATCTGCCAATTGGCAATGTGCTTCTTTGGTAAATAACTTATCTGCGTTAGAGCAAGAGTGGCTATTTGAGCCACATTCATTAACCGCTAAATTAAAAAGTAATGCACAAAGTTTTAGTGTAAAAGTGCTTAATGAGCAAACTTTTACCCTAAGCGATGCACAGCAACAACTACTTGGCTCAAATACAAATAAAGCACTTAATCGCGAGGTGCTTTTATTGTGTGACAATACACCCATGGTGTATGCCCAAAGTTGGCTGCCCAGTACACAAACGCAAACAACACTGCATAATATGGGCGCGCGCCCTTTAGGTGATGTTATTTTTCAGCACCCTGAACTTACCCGAAGTAATATTGAAGTAGGGCGCTTTGACTCAGAACATGCGCTGCAGTCACTTGTTAAAGAGTTGAATTTAACTACGCACCCTTTATTAGGTCGTCGTAGTGTGTTTTCTATTAATGATTATCACTTTTTAGTGTGCGAAGTATTTTTACCCGGAGCCTATTTGTACTCATGAAATTAGCCCCTTTGCAATTACAGCATAGCCCTTTTTATATTCAGCTCATGCGCATTGACAAACCTATCGGTACATTACTATTACTGTGGCCTACTTATTGGGCTCTATGGCTTGCAAACGCTGGTATGCCAAGCCTAGTTAACTTTATTGTATTTACCTTAGGCGTAATTGTTATGCGCAGTGCTGGCTGCGTTATTAACGATTTTGCAGATAGAAAAATAGACGGCTCAGTTAAGCGTACAGCAGGGCGGCCTTTGGCCACCGGACAAGTAAGTGCAGGTGAAGCACTGAGTTTATTTATATTACTGATAGCCATTGCTTTTGTATTGGTATTACTACTTAGCATCAACACTATTTTATTGTCATTTGGGGCGTTGGCACTGGCATTTTGCTACCCCTTTATGAAACGCTATACACATCTTCCGCAGGTAGTCTTAGGCGCAGCATTTGGTTGGGCAATACCTATGGCATATATGGCATCAGTTGACTCATTACCGCTGCAGGCGTGGCTGTTATTTGTTGCAAATATTTGTTGGACGGTAGCGTACGACACTATGTATGCCATGGTCGACAGAGATGATGATTTAAAAATAGGGGTTAAATCTACTGCTATTTTATTTGGTAAATACGACCGCCATATTATATTTTTATTAAACGCTAATTTTATAGCGTTGTTGGCGCTTATTGGCTTAATTAACCAGCTAGGCTTGGCGTTTGTTGCAGGTTTATGTACTGCCGCTGGGTTACTTATTTATCAGCAAGTGCTTATTCATAAACGTGCGCGTGATTCATGTTTTAAAGCGTTTTTAAATAATCACTATGTTGGATTAGCTATTTTTGTTGGCTTGTTCTTGTCATTTGTATTTGCGCGTTAATTTCATCTCAACGCTATTAATTTAACCTCAGCATAGCCACTAGTTGTTGTGGCTATGTTGGTTTTATCGTGGCGGGTCAATTACTCCACTTATTGAGGCGTTCTTTCTAAACCAGCCAGCAATAGAGTAGCGCTCATTAATGGCAGGTAATACCTCGTGCGCAAAACGCTCGCTTTCAAACATAACGAGTGTCCCCGCGGTGGGTTTAATTATTATCTCTATTTGCTTACTTTTTGGTTTGTATATAACAAGCTCGCCACCTTGCTCGGGCGTATTTAAATAAAGGATTGTTGTAAATACGCGGTTAGATCGCCCTTTAAATGCATCAAAATGCTTTTTATAAAAGTCGCCTTGGGTGTATTTAGCGTAGTGGCACTCATAATCAAATAAGCCCATAAAAAACTGTCGATTAAGTGTGGTTTTTATACTTTCCATTATTGCTTGATAAGTTAGCTGTGCTTGTGAGCTGCCATCAAACCAATAGGTTTTATCTTTACGAATGGTTTTATCTATTTGTAAGTCATTTAAACGGCCAATACCTGCAGCGCTAAAATGCGGGTTAATACGGTGGCAATCGGTGATTAAACTCTCTACTAGCTCGCTAATAAGTGCGTTAGGTATAACAACATAACCATGGGTTTCTATTGCATCTAAATAAACATCAGAACTAAAAAGTGTGTTCATTTATGTCTGTTGATTAAAAAAGGTGCGACAGTGTAGCCTAAAAAAATTTAATAGCTAGTGGTTTGTGCTCCGCTACTTAAGCAAATAAAAACCTAACGCGTAAGTATAAAAACTAAAAGGGCTTTTTAGGTTAAGCAGCTGTGCTGCAGGTTTTGGTAACAAGAAGAGTAAATCAGTAAGGGCTATCTAAATTGGTTGCCCTTAAAAGGTTTAAGGGCAATGCGGTATGCTATTTTTATCTTGGCTTAAGTAATAGTCGTAGATGCTTTTTTGATAAGAGATAATAAATGGTCAATGTGTTCGCCAACTGCTGCTTGTTGGCTTGTTTGTATAACAAGTTGTTCGTGACTTAAGTCTTTATTTGTTTTTAGCTGTACAAGCTCTGTGTGCTCTGCAAGAGTGCTCGCGTGTTCAATACTTGCAATAGCAAAGTGATCTGATTTAACCAGCCCTGACATTACTTGCTCAATGCTGCCTACCTTAATGCTAGCCGATTTGTTGAGCATATCGATGGCTTCGTTAAGCATGCTTTGTACTTGTTTAGACTGAGAAAAACAGCCGTACATAGGGTAGCTATCTAAATCGTGTTTGCTGATATCGCTTTTATTTGCTAACGGATGATGTTTAGAAACAAACAATACCAGTTGGTCTGGCAGGTGTATGTCGCTGCCGATGCTGTTAATTGCCTGCGAATAAACACTGATATCAATCTCGCCCTCTTGCAGTTTGCGTGCAAGTTCGTGCTGCTCTTGCAATTGCATTTCTATTTTAACATGGGGGTATTGTGCTAAAAATTGCCCGCATGAGATAGGTACTACACTGCTGGCTTTGTTGGTATAGCCGATGACTAACTTTTCGTCAGTATTGCCGTTAACCGATTGAGAAATTCGTTTTTTTGTATGCTCAAGTTCGGCAAGGGTGTTTTTGGCGTAATCAAGAAATAGCTCGCCTTCGGGTGTTAACTTTACTGAACGTGTTGAGCGTTTCACCAGTTCGTACCCCATTTCGTCTTCTAGGGTTTGAATGCTGCGCGTTAGCGCTGATGTACTAATTTGAGTTTGTTCGGCTGCTTGTCTGAAGTGGCGTAACACACCAAGCGCTACAAATTGTTCTAACTGTTCAAATCTCACTTTATAGTCCCTTTTTATAAGTAAGTCGCGTGTGTCGCGAACATCAATAATATTAGATTCGAGCTTTCAAAAAGCGAAGCCTAATATGTAACTGTGTTTGCAAATTTATGACATATTTGCCTCAGCATATCCCTCTTTTAGTATTATTTAAAGAGAAGACGCATTTAAAAGTATTACCAATTAGGCTTATTTATAGTGATTTATTACTCTATTTAAAACTAAGCTATGTTAGCAAGTAAGGCTAAATACAATGACTTAGGCGCTTTGATGCTTTTAAAAGTAATACTTTAGACATAATTTAGCATTAATTAATAAAAAAGTATGCCAGAAAAAAGGCTATAGGAAAATCCTACGTAGTGATTTGTAATGAAGTGAGGCATAAACGCTTATAGTTTTAGGTTATGCCATCGCTTTATTCTTGTTTAAGAATTTAGAAAAATAAGCCGCTAAGGCTTACTACTTTTGTTAGTAAAGTTTTTAGTAATGCGGTTACTTAGGGGTTTGTCTTCAATACTTTGTAGCTCTATTTCTATGGCATCGCACGAAATATGAATTTCAAATAACGATGTTAATAACGAAAGGCTTAAGCACGCTAAGCTCACCCCAAACAAAATAATGCCTGTAGTGTTAAATTCTATAAATAAGGCAAACATTGATAGCGTACACAATAAAAAAGACGCCACACCATACACTTGCATGGTACGTATTAGCTTAATGCGCTTTCTTAAGTTTGTTATTTGAGCCACAACAACGGGGCGAATAGACTCACCTTCTCGTGAATTTAATTCTCGGATTAATTGCGCTAGTACTAAAAAGCGGTTTGTGTAAGCAAGCAGCAACAGTGAGATTGCTGGAAAAAGTAAACCTGGGGTAGTAAGTGTCATTGTTTTATCCTAAAAAAGTTACCTGCTATACACTTTAGTAGAGTATCGTAGGATATTGTAAACACAAAATAATTGAGGTGATAATTGCAAAATATTAATACTCATAATACTCAGCAAGCTTTTCAGTGGGTAACGCTTTACAAAGCAGATAACACATTAGAGGCAAATATAATCAAAGGGCTGTTATTAAGCGCGGGAATTGAGTGCCAAATTCAAGGTGAAATGCTTCAAGGCGCCTTAGGCGAAATCCCATTTGAACAAACCCAAGTACGTGTGCAGGTTTATTCGATAAAAGAGCGCCACGCGCGCGAAATATTGGTAAACTACCAACAAGTAAAACAATCCGCTCCAGATTGGGTATGCCCTAACTGTAATGAGCATAATGGATCAACATTTGATTTTTGTTGGTCATGTGAGACGTTAAGAAATGACAAAAGCGAATAACTTTCAACGTATTAGAGAGCTAAACTACTTACAAAAAGCGGTGTTAGCAAGTGCTTTAATTGAGCGTATGTTACCTAATTATGGTTTATTTAGTGAAGCCACCGGTTTTGGTGATGAAGCCTTATTACGCAGTGCGTTAAATGTTTGCTGGGAAAAAATATTACTACCAAAAAGTAAAATAGATCTCGAAAAACAAGTAGAAAAAATTGAGCCAAATGTACCTGAACTTGCCGACTTTGATATGTTTGGTACTTACCCTGCAATAGACGCTGCAACGTCGCTTTTGAGCCTAATGCACGGCTTGATGGGGCAAGACGAGCAAGAATTTATAAGCGTTAGTAAAATATCGCAAGCAACAGTGGCGCGTTTTATTGAATACCAAATGACGGTTGAAGGTGAAGTGGCTGACAATAAAGCCGTACGAGAACACCCATTAATGCAATACGAAATTGAAGTTTTGAGTGAGCTAATCGACTTTGTAGAAAATATGGGCCGAGTGACTTCAGAAAACGTTAAGGCACTTAAAAAGCAGGCCGTTGCAGATGGACAAACCAATATTGGTTTGGCGTTATAGTTGTAATTAATTAACTGTGGTTAATTGCTCTCTAGCAATTTTTAGCGTTTATTACGTTGAACTTAGTAAAAACCTTAGCTAGAGAATGATAAAATTAAATAGTTTTAAATATGTGTGTAAATCTCTTAACCACAGTGCAGGTTAAGCAGTAAATAAAGGCAGGAGAAGTAAAGTGCGAATTTTAGGCATTGAGTCATCGTGTGATGAAACCGGTATTGCAATTTACGATGATGAAAAAGGCTTATTGGCTCACCAGTTATACAGCCAAGTAAAAGTACATGCAGATTATGGCGGTGTTGTACCTGAGCTTGCATCGCGCGATCACGTTCGTAAAACCCTGCCACTTATTGACGCTGCGTTTGCTCAAGCCAGTTGTGGCCCAGAAGATTTAGATGGCATTGCATACACCGCAGGCCCTGGTTTAGTCGGGGCGTTATTAGTAGGCACCTCTATTGGCCGCTCTTTAGCCTATGGCTGGGATATTCCAGCTGTTGCCGTGCATCATATGGAAGGGCATTTACTTGCTCCTATGCTTGAAGAAAACGTGCCTGAGTTTCCCTTTATTGCTTTGCTAGTGTCGGGCGGCCATACCATGATGGTAAAAGTAGCCGGTATAGGCCAGTACGAAGTATTGGGTGAATCTGTTGATGATGCCGCAGGTGAAGCATTTGATAAAACAGCTAAACTGCTAGGGCTTGATTACCCAGGCGGCCCTCGACTAGCTAAAATGGCTGAGCAAGGTGTTGCAAAACGGTTTGTTTTTCCACGCCCTATGACGGATAAGCCAGGCCTTGATTTTAGCTTTAGTGGCTTAAAAACAGCGGCTTCTATAGCGATTCGCGAAAATGATGATGACGCACAAACCAAAGCAGATATCGCCCATGCGTTTCAAACAGCAGTGATTGATACATTGGTTATTAAGTGTAAGCGTGCTCTAAAACAAACTGGGATAAAACGTTTAGTGATTGCCGGCGGAGTAAGTGCAAATACACAGCTGCGCTTACAGCTTGAGCGTGTTATGCAAGGGATGAAAGGACAGGTTTACTATCCACGTACTGAGTTTTGTACTGATAATGGCGCAATGATTGCCTACGCTGGTATGCAGCGCTTAAAAGCAGGCCAGTTTGCCACACTCGACATGAAAACCAAACCGCGTTGGCCAATAGACAGCTTAGAAGCCATTTAGTATCAATAATTATTGATTTTTTTCATTAGTGGGTGCTTTTTTAGCGCCCACTTTTGGTTCCTCACCTTTAAAAAGGCGAATAATATTGGTGCGATGACGAAATATAATTAGCACAGTAATAAAGGTTACCGGTAGGGTGTAAAGCGGTTTAATCAACCACGTATAAAGTGGAGCAAGCGACACCGTGACCAAAGCGCCTAATGAAGAAAAGCGCGTAATAGCAACCACAATAATCCAGGTACTTATTAACAGCCCCGCCAACGATAAACCAATCGGCAATAAAGAGCCAAACGCAGTGGCTACCGCCTTTC
This sequence comes from Pseudoalteromonas sp. 1CM17D, assembly GCF_023161805.1. NCBI lineage: Bacteria > Pseudomonadati > Pseudomonadota > Gammaproteobacteria > Alteromonadales > Pseudoalteromonadaceae > Pseudoalteromonas > Pseudoalteromonas sp. 1CM17D. The sequence continues at coordinate 33,901 of NZ_JALNTP010000003.1, forward strand.
CGCCTTTAAAGCTAAAAAATAGTGGGTACATATGCCCTAAACACGCGGCAACGGCGACCAAACCAAGTGCTAAAGGCGTTAGGTCTAAAAAATAAGCCCCCCATACGGGGATGGTGCCTTTTAAAATATCAAACACTAATACTAAGCACGCAGGAAAGGCTCCACCTAAACGATACACATTGGTGGCACCTGGGTTATTTGAACCGCTGCTGCGAGGGTCTGGCAGTTTGAATAGCCGAGACACTAATATAGCCGATGAAATCGACCCTAATAAGTAGGCTAAAACAAACAGTAAAATGGCTAACACAAAGTCCCTTATTTTTTAATTGCTATACCCATCGATAGCACTTTTACGCTATTATTGGCGGCACAATTTATCGTGAAAATTATTAACTGCTGTATTTTGCAGTTAATCTAGCTATTTGGCTATTGTAGAAGTAATTTTTACATATTTAAACACTGCTTAAAGCATATACAGTATTAATTTTATCAATGCATTGTATGCTTAGAGAGTGTTTATAGTTATTTGGAGTATCAATGGATAAGGTTTTTATATCTCAACTACACGTCGACACAATTATTGGAGTGTACGACTTTGAAAAAGAAAGTAAACAAAGCCTTTATTTTGATATTGAAATGCTCAGCGATATAAAGCCTGCAGCAGCAAATGATGACATTAATTTAGCACTCGATTATGCAAAAGTAAGCGAGCGAGTGATTGAGCACACTACGGCTAAGCCGGTTGAGTTACTTGAAACCTTAGTAGAGCAACTAGCAACTATTATATTAACCGAATTTAATACACCACAAGTAACAATTAGAGTGAGCAAACCGGCCGCTGTAGCGCAAGCAAACACCGTAGGTGTAGAAATAACACGCACAAAGGCTATGAGCTAAATGGCGCAAATTTATATCAGCTTAGGCTCAAATATAAATAAAGCGCATTATATTCGCTGTGCGCTTGATGCACTTGAGCAACACTTTACAGATATTGTGCATTCATCTGTTTTTGAAAGTGAAGCAGTAGGGTTTAAAGGTAATAACTTTTATAACTCGGTGGTGGCTGCTACCACATCAATGCCGCTTGAGCGTGTGTGTAAGTTATTAAAACAAATAGAGCGAGATAACGGGCGTAAAGCGGATGATAAAAAATTTAGCCCCCGTACATTAGATTTAGATCTGCTCTTTTACGATGACGTTATTTGCGACTCGCCTGCACAATTACCTCGCGATGAAATTACCAAAAACGCTTTTGTACTTCAGCCTCTTTGTGAAGTCGCCCCCAATTTTTATCACCCCGTTGCTAAGCAAACTATTGCTGCGCTATGGAGTGCGTATAACAACCCTCAACAAAAACTATGGAAGGTGGAGTTTTCTAACCCATGAGTATTTTAGAAATAATTATTTTAGCCCTGATACAAGGATTTACTGAGTTTTTACCTATTTCGAGCTCAGCTCACTTAATTTTACCTTCGCAAATTTTGGGATGGGAAGACCAAGGCCTTGCTTTTGATGTGGCTGTGCATGTTGGTACGTTAATAGCGGTTGTTATATATTTTCGTAAAGAAGTGGCTGATATTCTTAGCGCCTGGTTTAAATCGTTTGGCGCTCAAGGCACCACCGACGACAGTAAACTTGGCTGGTGGATTATACTGGGCACTGTACCTGCTGCGTTATTAGGCTTATTGCTAAAAGACGTTGTTGAGCTGTATCTGCGCAGTGCCTGGGTTATAGCTGCTACGACTATTATTTTTGGTTTATTACTTTGGTACGCCGATGCCAAAGGTAAGCAAATGAAAACAATTTATCAGCTTAACTGGAAAACAGCGCTGCTTATAGGCTTTGCTCAAGCGGTGGCTATGATCCCTGGCACCTCTCGCTCAGGCATTACTATGACAGCGGGTTTATTGCTGGGCATGAACAAACAAAGCGCAGCGCGTTTTTCATTTTTACTCGCTATACCTATTATTTCTATGATGGGCCTTTACTACACGATAGAGCTGGCTTTAGGCGATCATGTGGTTGATTGGAGCACATTAATTTTAGGTGTAGTCCTCTCGTTTTTATCGGCGTACGCCTGTATTTTCATGTTTTTAAAAGTGATAGAACGAATGGGCATGCTGCCGTTTGTAATTTACAGACTTTTACTTGGCGTAGGCTTAATTGTATTTTTAACGCTGTAATTTAGCTTATTACCAGCAAGCCCTCTTACTTAGGTAAGAGGGCTTTTTTATTTTATTAACGCTGTTTTAGCATCAGTGAATTGACGATACGCGCATAGTCACGAAGCCTAAAATTTGGCATTATAGCGCCATTAAACTTCACAGACGTGCGAAGTACGAAAGGATTTAAAAAGTTATGCATATTCATATATTAGGCATTTGCGGCACCTTTATGGGCGGTATAGCGGCTATTGCTAAATCGCTTGGCCATAAAGTGACTGGCTCTGATCAAAATGTTTACCCGCCGATGAGCACTCAACTTGAGCAGCTGGGCATTGAGCTAACCCAAGGTTACGACGTAAAACAGTTAGAGCCAAAGCCAGATATGGTGGTTATTGGTAATGCCATGAGCCGAGGTAACCCCTGTGTAGAATATGTGTTAGATAAAGGCTTGCCGTATACATCAGGGCCAGAGTGGCTTAAACATAACCTATTGCAAAATGCTTGGGTGCTTGCGGTGGCAGGCACACATGGCAAAACTACCACAGCAAGCATGCTGGCGTGGATTTTAGAGTATGCAGGTTTAAAACCTGGGTTTTTAATTGGTGGTATAGTTCAAAACTTTGGTGTGTCAGCCAAAGTGGGCGAAACCCCATTTTTTGTAATAGAAGCAGATGAATACGATACCGCTTTTTTTGATAAGCGCAGTAAATTTGTGCATTACTTACCACGTACGCTCATTTTAAATAACCTTGAGTTTGACCACGCTGATATTTTTGACGATTTAAACGCAATAAAAAAACAATTTCATCACTTAATGCGTACATTACCTCATACTGGCAAGGTAATTTGGCCAAAAGACGATGTCGCACTTGATGATGTTATTAAGCAAGGGCTCTGGAGCGAAAGTGAAACCCTAAATGGTGATTGGCATTATGACTTGCTAAGCGCTGATGGTAGCCAATTTAATGTGCTTTTAAACAATGAACTTCAAGGCACGGTTAATTGGCAGGCAATAGGCGAGCATAATGTTAAAAATGCCATTATGGCTATCGCGGCAGCGCGCCATGTAGGTATAGCCGTTGAGCATAGCATTGCAGCGCTTGAAGAGTTTATTAGCCCTAAACGGCGTATGGAGCTTAAAGCCGATATAAATAACATTAAAGTGTATGACGATTTTGCGCACCACCCAACAGCCATTAAAACCACGCTTGCGGGGTTGCGTGCAAAAGTGGGTGATGAAAAAATTATTGCTATTTTAGAGCCTCGCTCAAACACCATGAAGATGGGTGTACACCAACATACGCTACTTGCTTCGTTAAGTGATGCCGATGACGTGCTGTTATTTGAGCCCGACAACCTAAATTGGTCTCTTAAAGCGCAAGCCGATAATGCCGGTATGCAGTGTTTTAATAGTACGCAAATGATTATTGACACTGTGCTTGAAAATATCATGCCAAATCAGCACATATTAATTATGAGCAATGGCGGTTTTAATGGCTTACATCAACACTTAGTTGATGGTTTAGCTAAAAAATACAGCGGAGAATAATGTGCAGTTTAAAGATAAAATTACACTGGCGTTTAGTGGTGCTTCAGGCGCGCCTTACGGTTTAAGATTGCTTGAAGTATTACTCGCGCAGCAATTTCAAGTGTATGTACTTATATCAAGTGCTGCGCGCGTGGTGCTTGATACAGAGTCAAACATTAAACTCTCAGCTAATGAAGATAAAGCAACCGAGCAGTTAAGCGCTTTATTTAATGCCAAGCCAGAGCAGTTAAAAGTATTTGGTAAAGATAACTGGTTTAGCCCTGTAGCTTCAGGCTCTGCGGCCCCTAAAAAAATGGTAGTATGCCCGTGCAGTGCAGGGTCTGTGTCTGCTATTGCGCTCGGAGCATCAGATAACCTACTCGAGCGTGCAGCCGATGTAGTTATTAAAGAGCGAGGGCAATTAATTTTAGTGCCACGCGAAACGCCCTTTAGCGAAATTCACCTTGAGAATATGTTAAAGCTTGCGCGTTTAGGGGTCACTATTATGCCCGCTGCGCCTGGTTTTTATCACAAGCCACAACGTATTGAAGACTTAGTTGATTTTATGGTGGCGCGAATTTTAGATCATTTAAACATTGAACATAACCTAACTAAACGTTGGGGTTATGGTGAGGGTAAATAATGAATAAGCAAAATGTTGCTTTAAATATAGAAGGCCTGACCAAGGTTTATAAAAACGGTGTAGAGGCCGTGAAAGGTGTTGATTTACAAGTTTTTGAAGGCGACTTTTTTGCCTTGCTTGGCCCAAATGGTGCCGGTAAGTCGACCACTATTGGTGTTATATCGTCCTTGGTGAATAAAACACAAGGTAAGGTGGAAGTGTTTGGTCACAACATCGATACCGACCTTGAAGCTGCTAAAGCGCATTTAGGGCTTGTCCCACAAGAGTTTAACTTTAGTCAGTTTGAAACGCTTGGCCAAATATTGGTAAATCAAGCAGGCTACTACGGTGTTACCCGTGCAGAAGCGCATAAGCGTGCCGATAAATATTTAACTCAGCTTGGCTTATTAGAAAAAAAAGACAAGCAAGCACGTACGCTTTCTGGGGGTATGAAACGCCGTTTAATGATTGCCCGCGCATTAATGCATGAGCCAAAGCTACTAATATTAGATGAACCCACTGCAGGGGTTGATATAGAGCTGCGCCGCTCAATGTGGGACTTTTTACGCCAAATTAATGAGCAAGGCGTAACGATTATTTTAACCACGCATTACCTTGAAGAAGCTGAGTTGTTATGTAAAAACATCGCCATTATTGATACTGGCCGTATTGTTGAAAACACCACTATAAAAGCGTTACTAGCTAAGCTTGATAAAGAAACCTTTGTGCTCGATTTAAAACAGCCAGCACAGCCAGTTACCCTTGAGGGGTACTCGTTTAGCATGCCTGATGAGCACACCATAGAAGTTGAAGTGGCTAAATCTCAAGGCTTAAATGCAGTTTTCAGTGCGCTAACCGAGCAAGGCAACACTGTTTTGAGTATGCGTAATAAAGCAAACAGATTAGAAGAGTTATTTGTAGGATTACTAGAGCAAGGGCGGGGCGAATAAATGTTTAAATATGGCGTAGCCTTAAAGAGTTTATGGATTAAAGAGTGTATTCGTTTTTTACGTATTTGGGTGCAAACCTTAGTACCGCCGGCGATTACGATGAGTTTATACTTTGTTATTTTTGGTAATTTAATTGGCTCACGTATTGGTGAAATGGGTGGTTTTAGCTACATGGAATTTATTGTTCCGGGGCTAATAATGATGTCGGTTATTACCAACTCATATTCTAATGTTGCTTCTAGTTTTTATTCAACCAAGTTTCAAAAAAGTATTGAAGAGCTATTGGTTGCGCCTGTGCCTAATTACATAATTGTACTTGGTTATATGGGCGGCGGTATGACCCGCGGCATGATGGTGGGCTTTATTGTTACCTGTGTATCACTGTTGTTTGTGGATATTCAAATACACAATATATTTGTAATTATGGCGACGGTAATTTTAACCTCAGCGGTGTTTGCACTCGGTGGTTTAATTAACGCTATTTACGCCAATAGTTTTGACGATATTAGTATTATCCCAACCTTTATTTTAACGCCGCTAACATACTTAGGCGGCGTATTTTATTCAATTACGCTACTGCCAGAGTTTTGGCAAAATGTATCGCAAATAAACCCAATTATTTATATGGTTAATGCGTTTCGTTATGGCTTTTTAGGCGTGTCGGATGTTGATTTAAGTGTCGCGCTTGGCGTTATATTAGTATTTATTACGGTGCTATTTACTTTAGCGCTAACGTTAATTAAAAAAGGTGTGGGGCTTAGACATTAATGAGCGATGCAAATTCACGCAGTATTGTATCTAATCAGGCGGGTATACACGAAAAGATTGATGAAATCGTTAACAAGCATTTAAACGCAGAGTTTAAAAAGCCTATTGCTGAGCACACTCAACAAGCGTTTGATGAAGTCAATGAGCAGGTTCAAGCTTTTAATGGACCGCTTATTATAGACTCATGTTGTGGAGTAGGAGAGAGCTCGGCTAATTTAGCTAAGCGCCACCCAGATGCATTAATTATTGGTATTGATAAATCGTCACACCGCTTAGATAAGCACGATGTTGAATATAAACAAACAGACAGCGGCCAGTACATTTTGGTACAAGCTGACTTAAACGACTTTTGGCGTTTAGCTGTGGCTGCTAATTGGCAGCCTACTCATCATTATTTGCTTTATCCTAACCCATGGCCTAAATCTAAGCATATCCAACGTAGGTGGCACGGCGCGGCTATTTTTCCGTTTATTGTTAAGCTAGGCGGACGTTTAGAGGTGCGCAGCAACTGGGATATTTATGTAAAAGAGTTTGCCAGAGCGCTTGAACTAACTGGTCATCCTTGTGAGGTAACGCTGTATGAGTCAAACGAAGCAATTACTCCGTTTGAGCGTAAATACTGGGCCAGCGGCCAACAAAGCCATCGTTTAGTGATAGATCTTTAAACGGCCACTTCCTCTTGGCTTGATGAGTTAACATGTGGCGCTGGGTAAGCAAAGTAATTGCCTTGCATCAGCGCCACATCTACATTTTTAAGCGCATTTTCAATACTTATATTTTCTACCGACTCTGCCATGAGCGTTAAACCAAGTTGCTTTGCAGCATGAACTGTATGCTCAATAAATAATGCTATATTTTCATCACTTACTGCTTGTTTTACTAATGCGCCGTCGAATTTTATACCGTTTACTTCAAGCTTTAGCGCATTCGAAATATTTGAATAACCACTACCAAAACCAGTAATAATGACATTCACCCCTTTGGTTTTTACCATAGAAATAAATGTTTTAACCTCTAAAAAATTAGTAATAGCGTGTGACTCTAAAAGGCCAAGCGTGATGTTTTCTGGGTGCGGGTAGCGCTTAAGCTCGTTAGCAATGTATTCACTCAAACTAGGGTCGAGTATATCTTTATCGCTTATATTTAAGCTCCAGTATATATCTGTTTTTCTAAACCGCTCTATACATTGGCTAAATAGCGTGCGCGTTAGTAGTCCGCCCATTCTTGAGCGGCTCACTACATTTAAAAATGAGTCGGGTTTTAAAATTTCGCCATTTTTAGTCACCATTCTGGCTAAGCATTCGTAATGTACAACTTCATTATTGGTGGTGTTAAACATAGCCTGAAAATAAGGCACTATGCGGTTGTTATCAAATGCTTCTTGAACCTCTTTGGCAAGGCTTACATTGTATTGATACTGGTTTTTTACATCGCTCATTACTTTTGAGTAGCTAACAACCTTACCGCGGCCGTGTTTAGCCTGAAGCGTTGCAATGTGCGCGTTTTCAATCAGTTGTGATTTATTACCATTGGCGATACCTGCGCAGTAAGTTATATAAATAAATGGGTTTGTTAATACAGGGCTGTTTGCGTTATACGACTCAACTAAATCGCTCAGTTCGCTGCTTTTAAAGCTTTTAGGGGTAAGAACGACAATTTTATTGGTAGCAAGGCGATATACTTTACAGCTTTGCGGGCTGCGAATTTGATAATGACTGAGCAAGTTTTTCATTACACTGTCGCCAACTTGAGTGCCATAAAAGCTATTAATATCTTCAATTTCGTTCACCCAAATAATGGCAAGCTGCATGTGGTGTGAATTACTCTTTTTGATAAAGTACTTAAGCGCAATATGATTGGCAAAGCCCGTACTGGCATCTGTTGTTAGGGTACGCTTTAACAAATATATATAAATAGCTGCAACCAGTACCGCAATAAAAAAGAAAAAACACGCCGTTATTATGGCTTTAGTGACGCTGTATTGAAGCTTTTTATTTAAATCATCTAAGGTTATGTCGGCACCCGTAATGTAGGTAGTACCATATTTATCTACAAAGGGAATAAAAACAGTTTTAAAATCACCCCATTGGTCGCTAGATTGTTCAAAAACAGGCTCGGTAGAATAAAACGCGCCCCTGTTAATGTCGGTGGCCTCTGGGTATAAATCAAGAAATTGCGTAACCCGCGCATTTTCTTGATCGTCTTTAGTGTAGCTGGATGAGGTAAAATAAACTTTGTTATCGCGCATGATCATCGAATAGACGTAAGCTATATCAAGCGCTTGTGCAAGCTCTGAGAGTTGTTTACTTTTAGTTTGGTAAACCGAAAAACCAATATCGTAACCTTGGCTAATTCTATCGTGGTAACTTTGCCCTAAAATATGTTTTACGCTGGTGGCGGCATTTAGAAGGCGCTCATCGACAGCGTGCATTATTTCGCTACGCGCTGAGCTATAGGTGTAATAAACATAGACTAATAAACTGACCAAAAACAATGTAAAGCCAGCTATAAACCACTTCCCTTTTAATTTCCCTGTGAGCATACTTGTCCCTTATTGTTACACATATTAAGTATACGCATAAATGCAATTTGCCCAAAACTAAAATGTGACTTTTTAATAAAATCCTATTATTGAAATTTTTTTACAATATTTGTCATCCGTTTAGTCGCTTTTATGGCTTAAAGGGAGACATTTTACTTATATTGCAGTAAAGTTAGCGCAATTTTTAAAAGAAGCACGCTGCTTATAATAGCGCCATAGTTTGGCATTTTTAACTGTTAAACGCGTGTTTTAGCTACACACACACTAGGTATAAAGATGGATCAAAAGCGTTGTGCCGTCGCCTCTAAAGAAAGCCTTAAGCGTATATTTACTGTACCTGAAGCGCCAGACTCAACTTTAAGCAAAATTGAGCTTGAAATTTCGAGTAATTTAGCAGGGTTTTTAAACGAAAATATAGCGGCAATTGAAAAACCATTACACGAAATTGAAAAAGATTTTCAGGCTGCGGTGATCCCAGAAAACCCAACGTTTGTATCTGCTTACGCCCAAGATATTATGGAGCAGCTAGTTGCCCATTCGGTACACACGGCTGCGCCTAGCTTTATTGGGCATATGACATCGGCTCTTCCGCATTTTTTACTACCGCTTTCAAAATTGATGGTGGGGCTTAATCAAAACCTAGTAAAAATAGAAACCTCAAAAGCATTTACGCCCCTAGAGCGCCAAGTGCTTGGCATGATGCATCATTTAGCTTACTCGCAAAATGAGTCGTTTTATTCAAAATGGATGCACAGTGCTAAAACATCACTCGGTGCTTTTTGTTCCGGTGGTACAGTTGCAAACATAACGGCACTGTGGATTGCGCGTAACCGCTTATTAAAACCTGACGGCAGCTTTAAAGGTATTGCCGCTCAAGGGCTCGTAGCCGGTATGCTGCATTATGGCTACAAAGGGCTGGCTGTTTTAGTGTCGGAGCGAGGGCATTACTCTTTAGGTAAATCAATTGATTTACTAGGCATCGGCCGTGAAAATTTAATTGGTGTAAAAACCTGCGAAAATAACAAGGTTGATGTGAATGCCATGCGCGAAAAAGCTTTAGAGCTTGAATCGCAAGGCATAAAAGTTATGGCAATTGTAGGGGTTGCTGGTACAACCGAGACCGGTAATATCGACCCTCTTAATGATATGGCCGATTTAGCGCAGCAAATAAACTGCCATTTTCACGTTGATGCAGCGTGGGGTGGGGCAACGCTTTTATCGCAAACGCATCGCCCATTATTAAAAGGAATTGAGCGCGCAGATTCAATTACCATTGATGCACACAAACAAATGTATGTGCCAATGGGTGCAGGCTTGGTATTATTTAAAGACCCAACTGCTACGGATGCAATAGAGCACCATGCAGAGTACATATTACGTAAAGGTTCAAAAGATTTAGGAAGCCATACACTCGAAGGCAGCCGCCCAGGTATGGCTATGTTAGTACATGCTTGCTTACGCGTTATTGGTCGCAAGGGTTACGAAATGCTTATTGATCGTAGTATCAAAAAAGCACATTACTTTGCTGATTTAATTAAAGCCGATGAAGACTTTGAGCTGATTTCAGAGCCTGAGCTGTGTTTGCTTACATACCGCTATGTGCCTAAACAAATTAAACAAGCCATAGCTCAAGCAGATGCCGCAACACGATTAGAAATTTTCGCGTCGCTCAATCGCTTTACTGCCAGTATGCAAAAACGCCAACGTGAATCAGGACGCTCGTTTGTATCGCGTACTCGCTTAACCCCGTCAAAATACGATAATCAGCCGACAGTGGTATTTAGAGTGGTATTGGCTAATCCGCTCACATCGGGTGTTATATTAAAAGAGATTTTAGCTGAGCAAAAAGAGCTTGCTAAAACAGACCCTGTATTTAAAAAGTACTTAAGTAAGTATATGCAGTAACGCCTAGGTATAAACTAAAACAAAGGCGCCAACGGGCGCCTTTGTTATTTTTGCTGTGAGTTTTTAATACAGTCTTCTTTTTAAGCGTTAAAGCAGTTTGCCCTAATAATGTCAGTTATAATTTTTTGCGATGGGTTTATTTTCTCCATTGCTAAAAATTCATCAGGTTGGTGGGCTTGATTAATTGAGCCTGGCCCCATGACTATTGTTTCACAGCCAAGTTGCTGAATAAACGGAGCTTCTGTGCAGTAATTTACTGCAACGGCTTTTTCCCCTGCAGTTTTTTCTGCCATTTTAACGAGTGCGCTATCAGTACTGCCACTAAAAGCTGGAATGGGCTCGTGTAAATCAATTACGCTCACTGCGCTTGGGTATTGCGCGTTTATATCGCTGGTAGCATCAATAAGTAAAGCTTGTAAGTCTTTAATGCTTAACCCTGGGAGCGGGCGCATGTCTATGTGCATTTCGCAGCAGCCACAAATTCGATTTGCGTTGTCGCCTCCATGAATATTACCTAAATTTAAGGTAGGGTAAGGTATTTCAAAATGTTCAACTGAATATTTATTCTTTAACTGCTCTTTTAAGATCAGCAACTTTGTAATCACTTTATGCATGACTTCGATGGCGTTAAGACCACGTTCGGGATCGGAACTATGACCTGAGCGGCCAATCACTCTTATAGCCGTGCTCATATGTCCTTTATGAGTAAATACAGGAGTCATATCAGTAGGTTCACCAATAATACAACGCGCAGGTTTTAAATTAGGATGCTTACAAATTTGCTGCGCTCCCGCCATGGTGGTTTCTTCATCGGCAGTGGCGAGTATTAAAATAGGTTGTGTTTGCTGTTTTATATCAAGCTCACTAATAGCTTGTAATACAAAAGCAAAAAAGCCTTTCATATCAATACTACCTAACCCATATAAGTTATTGTTATGTTCAGTGAGTTTAAACGGGTCGTGGCTCCAGCGGCTATCGTCATACGGTACGGTGTCTGTATGGCCTGCAAGCATTAAGCCGCCATCGCCTTCCCCCCGCTTAGCAAGTAGGTTGTATCGGCCTTTTCCATCTTCTAACTCTATAATTTCGCAAGTAAAACCTAAACTTTCGCACCAACGTGCTAGCAACTCTATTACCCCTTTATTACTCATACAAAGCTCATCTTCTATTGCACTAATAGAGGGGGCTGCAATGAGTTGTTGGTACATAGAGATAAATGACGGCAAAGACATAAAAAAATCCAAAATAATTATTCAATTTAATTGCATAACAATATAAAAGTATTTATGATGAATATCAATTCACTTTTTAAGCATAAATATATTAAGTATAGCCATGAAGATAATGCGACGATAATCAACAATTCATTGAGAAAAGTATTAGCTAGCATCTAAGCTAGTGTAAGCGAACACCACACCTATTTAGTAGTAAATTTATAAACGAGTAAAAAATGAATGTAGCGATTATTGGCGCAAGCGGTTATAGCGGCGCAGAATTAGCAAGCTTAGTTGCTAAGCACCCTAATTTAACGTTATCGGGCTGTTATGTCTCTGAGGGAAGTTTAGATAAACATAAATTATTAAGTGATTTATACCCAGAGCATAGAAATCTTCTTGATATTCCTCTACTACCACTTAACGAATCAGCGTTTGATGACATAAATTCGAGTGCCGATTACATCTGCTTATGTACTGATCACAAAGTAAGTGTTGATTTAGCCCCGCAGTTTTTAGCAATGGGTAAAAAAATATTTGACCTATCAGGTGGTTACCGCCTTGCCAGCAACGACGACTATGTTACTTACTATGGTTTTGAGCACCAACATCCTGAGTTATTAAACGAAGCAGCCTACGGATTAGCTGAATGGAATAGCAGTGCAATTACCAATGCAAATCTTGTGGCAGTAGCCGGCTGTTACCCAACCGCTGCGCTTAATGCGTTAAAGCCGTTGCAACAGGCTGGCTTGTTGAGTGATGAAAAAGTGATTATTAATGCTGTTTCAGGTGTTACTGGCGCAGGGCGTAAAGCCAGCGTAGGTACTCACTTTTGTGAAGTATCGCTTGCCCCATATGGTTTATTTAACCATCGTCATGGGCCTGAAATTGAACAACACCTTGGCCACAAGGTGTTATTTACACCGCACTTAGGTAATTTTCCGCGTGGAATTTTAGAAACTATTTATGTACAGCTTAAGCCAGGCGTTACCAAGGAAAACGTATCTGATGCTTATCAAGTACTTAAAAACGAGCCGTTGATTCGTTTGTTAGCTGATAAGGTGCCATCTATTAAAAGCGTGGTAAAACAACCGTATGTAGATATTGGTTGGCAGCAGCAAGGTACTCAACTGATTGTTATGGCAGCGATAGATAATCTATTAAAAGGCGCTGCGGGCCAAGCCTTGCAATGTATTAACTTATCAATGAATTTAGATCACACCACTGGCTTAAAAGGAGCCTTTTAATGAGCACTAAAACGTGGGTAATTAAATTAGGTGGTGCTGTACTTAATACAGAAAACGCGGCAAAAGCTTTGTTTGACGTATTAAGCGCTGATCAAAATAATCAGTTTGTTATTGTTCATGGTGGTGGCTCGTTAGTTGACACTTGGCTAAAACAAGCAGGCTTTGCTAGTGCAAAGCACCAAGGACTGCGTATTAGCCCAAGTGAGCAAATGCCTTACATAGTGGGGGCGCTGGCTGGCTGTGCAAATAAGCAGCTGGTAAGCCAAGCTATTAATGCAGGCCATAAACCTGTTGGTCTTTGTTTGTATGAAGCCGGAGTTATGGCGTCTCAAAAGCTAAAAGCGCTTGGGCAAGTAGGTAAGTGCGAAAGTAATGATGATTCAATTGTTAACGATTTACTTAAGCTTGGTCGGTTACCTATCGTGAGCTCTATTGGGTTTGATGAGCAAGGTAACTGGTATAACGTTAATGCTGATGAAGCTGCCGCAGCGATTGCTAGCAACTTAAATGCAGAACTTATTTTTATGACAGATGTAGAAGCAGTACTTGATGCAAACAAGCAGCCGTTACATCAACTTGACACAAAACACATTGATACTTTAATTGATGAAGGGGTAATTCTGGGCGGAATGGAGGTCAAAGTTAAGACCAGCCTGCACGCTGCCCAACATTTACGACGCGGTGTGTATATTTCCAGCTGGCAAAAGCCAGACAATTTAACTGCTTTGCTACAGGGCGAGCATGTCGGAACAAAAATTACACCATAGGGTTATCATGTTAGAGAATTTTTTAACGGGTCTAGAATTAGACCAACAAGGCGCACTAAATTTACTAAAACTAGCGCGTGATTTAAAAGCAAAGCCAGAAAAGTACAGCCAAGTATTAGCAGGCAAGTCAATTGTTACCTTATTTGAAAAGCAAAGTTTACGTACGCGTTTATCGTTTGATATTGGAATTAACCGTTTAGGCGGCCACGCTGTGTATTTAGATCAGCAAAACGGCGCTATGGGTGCACGTGAATCTGTAAAAGATTTTGCACTTAATATTTCTACGTGGGCTGATGGTATTGTAGCGCGTGTAAACCAGCACAGCACGTTAACCACCTTAGGTGAATACTCTAGTGTACCTGTCGTTAATAGCTTGTGTGATTTATATCACCCGTGCCAAGCATTGGCTGATTTTTTAACGCTACAAGAAGTACACGGCGATGTGAGCGAGCTAAAAGTGGCTTACTTAGGTGAAGGTAACAACGTTACTCATTCACTTATGTTATTAGCGGCAACGCTAGGTACAGATTTTGTTGCTGTTACACCAAAAGGCAGCTCGCCTGATTCGCAAATTCTTAAAAAGGCTGAGCAAATTGCTGCAATGAACGGCGCATCAGTAATGGTAAGCGACCGTGTAGAAGCCGCTGTAGGCGCTAATGTTGTATATGCAGATACGTGGGTGTCTATGGGCGATGAAACGCCTCTTGAACAAGTTAAAGAAAAATACATGCCATATCAGCTAAACCAAGCATTGCTAGAACAAACAGGTGCGACTACGGTATTACATTGCCAACCGGCACACCGTGAGTTTGAAATTACCTCTGAGGTAATGGATGGCCCAGCATCTAAAATTATTCAACAAGCAGAAAATCGCATGCATGCGCAAAATGCTCTGCTAGTTACATTACTAAATCCAAATTTTGTTAAGGAACACCTATGAGTTCAATTAAAAAAGTCGTTTTAGCCTATTCAGGTGGTCTTGATACTTCAGCTATCGTGCCATGGTTAAAAGAAAACTACGGTTGTGAAGTAATTGCCTTTGTAGCCGATGTAGGCCAAGGCGCTGAAGAGCTTGAAGGCGTTGAAGAAAAAGCCATCGCATCAGGCGCATCTGAGTGTTACGTAGTTGACTTAAAAGATGAAATGGTAAGTGAGTACATTTACCCAACGCTTAAAACGGGTTCTATTTACGAAGGTACTTATTTATTAGGTACGTCTATGGCGCGCCCTATTATTGCTAAAGCGCAAGTTGAAATTGCACGTAAAGTAGGTGCCGATGCACTTTCGCATGGTTGTACTGGTAAAGGTAATGACCAAGTACGTTTTGAATCATGTTTTGCAGCGCTTGCACCCGATTTAAAAGTAATTGCACCATGGCGTGAGTGGGATTTATCAAGCCGTGAATCATTATTAGATTACTTGGCTGAGCGTGATATTCCGTGTTCTGCTTCAGCAACAAAAATTTACAGCCGTGATGCTAACGCATGGCATATTTCGCACGAAGGTGGCGAGCTTGAAGATCCATGGTGTGAGCCTAGTGACCAAGTTTGGACCTGGACTAATTCACCAGAGCAAGCACCCGATAAAGCTGAGCATGTAACGCTTACGGTTATTGAGGGTGAAGTGGTTGCCGTAAATGGCGAGCAGCTTAAGCCTTACGACTGTTTAGTTAAATTAAACGACATTGCTGCGCCACATGGTGTTGGCCGTGTAGATATTGTAGAAAACCGTTTA
The DNA here is from genome assembly GCF_023161805.1 of Pseudoalteromonas sp. 1CM17D. Classification (NCBI taxonomy): domain Bacteria; kingdom Pseudomonadati; phylum Pseudomonadota; class Gammaproteobacteria; order Alteromonadales; family Pseudoalteromonadaceae; genus Pseudoalteromonas; species Pseudoalteromonas sp. 1CM17D. Next base: position 49,343 of record NZ_JALNTP010000003.1, read on the forward strand.
GTAGGCATGAAATCGCGCGGCTGTTACGAAACACCTGGTGGCACCGTTATTATGGCGGCACTGCAAGCCATTGACGAGCTAGTACTTGATAAATCAAGCCGTAAGTGGAAAGAAGTACTGGGCGGTGAGTTTTCGCATTTAGTCTATGACGGTCGTTGGTTTACACCTCTAAAAGATTCTATTTTAGCGGGCGCAGAAGCGCTTTCTACACTTGCTACAGGTGAAGTTGTACTTAAGCTTTACAAAGGCCAAGTAACAGCCGTTCAGAAAAAATCACCTAATAGCTTATACAGCGAAGACTTTGCTACATTTGGTGAAGACGACGTATATGACCAGTCACATGCTGAAGGCTTTATTCGTTTATTCTCGCTTTCGAGCAGAATTTCAGCAATGGCTAAAAAGTAAATTATTTATAGCCCCTTGTATAAGGGGCATTACAGGGTTTGGAGAGATTTCATGGCATTATGGGGCGGACGTTTTTCTACGGGTCCAGATGAGGCGTTTAAACAATTTAACGACTCACTTCCGTTCGATTATCAGTTAGCAGAGCAAGATATTATTGGCTCTGTGGCATGGGCAGGTGCGCTTGAGCAAGTAAATGTACTTACAAGCGATGAGCACACCAAATTGGTTGCAGCACTAAATGAACTGCTTGAAGAAGTAAAAGCAGATCCACAAGCAGTGGCAACCTCAGGTGCAGAAGACATTCACTCGCACGTAGAAGCTGCACTAATCGAAAAAGTAGGTGATTTAGCTAAAAAGCTACACACAGGCCGAAGCCGTAATGACCAAGTAGCCACTGACTTTAGATTATGGTGCCGCGATACTGCCGATCATTTACTCGGTGCAATTGCTGCACTAAAAGCTGAGTTTGTGGCGTTAGCTGAGCGCGAGCTGGGCACTATATTGCCAGGCTACACTCATTTACAACGTGCTCAACCTGTACTGTTTAGCCATTGGTGTATGGCTTATGTAGAAATGCTAGAGCGTGATGAAAGCCGCTTGCAAGATGCCAAAGCGCGTTTTAATTTTTGCCCTCTAGGCAGTGGTGCACTAGCAGGTACTGCCTACCCAATTGATCGCCAAGCTTTGGCGCAAGGCCTGGGCTTTACTGGCGCAACTAAAAACAGCCTTGATGGCGTATCTGACCGTGATTTTGTAGTAGAGCTTTTAAGCTGTGCCTCTATTTCGATGATTCACTTATCACGTATGGCTGAAGATTTAATATTTTATAACTCTGGTGAAGCCGGATTTATAGAGCTTGCTGATAATGTTACCTCTGGCTCATCGTTAATGCCGCAGAAAAAGAACCCTGATGCACTAGAGCTTATTCGTGGTAAAACGGGCCGTGTATTTGGCGCGTTTAGTGCCATGATGATGACCTTAAAAGCACTCCCTCTTGCGTACAATAAAGATATGCAAGAAGACAAAGAAGGTCTTTTTGACGCTATGCCAACTTGGCTTGCCTGTATTCACATGGCGCAAGCGTGTATCAAAGGCGTAAAAGTAAACGGCGATAAAACGCTTGCAGCAGCAAAAGGTGGCCATGCTAATGCAACAGAGCTTGCAGACTACTTAGTAGCTAAAGGTGTGCCATTTAGAGAAGGCCACCACATTGTGGGTGTACTTGTGCAGCTTGCTATAAGCGAAGGTAAAACTCTTGAAGAGCTTTCGCTTGAGCAGTACAAATCGGTTAATGACGTATTTGAAGATGACGTTTACCCAGTACTTGAAATAGATGCCTGTATTAAAGCACGTCAAGCGCTTGGCGGTACATCTATTGAACAAGTTACTAAAGCGGTTAAAGAAGCCAAAAAAAAACAGCAAATAACGGTTCGTGATGCAAATTTAGATGATGTTGAAGATATTGCTAGGCTGATACAGCACTGGGCTACGGTAGGTGAAAACTTGCCGCGTGCTAAAAGCGACATGGTGCATTCAATTAATGAATTTGCAGTAACAGAAATAAACGGCAAAGTGTCGGGATGTGCATCGTTATACATTTACGACACGGGGCTTGCTGAAATACGCTCTTTAGGCATAGATCCACAAAGCGCGGTAACTGGGCAGGGTAGGCAGCTTGTAGAGCACTTATTAGCAAAAGCCAAAAAATTGGCGCTTAATCGCGTTATTGTACTAACCCGTGTGCCAGACTTTTTTGAACAGCAACGTTTTACTTTTTGTAGTAAAGAATCGTTACCAGAGAAGGTAATGAAAGATTGCGAACTTTGCCTTCGTAAAGAAAACTGTGACGAAGTAGCAATGGAATATATTTTAAAGCCAAGTACACGTGCGGAGATCCCGTGTAAATACGTGGCTTAAATTCCCTGGATATAAAAAACGTACGGTTACCCCTGTACGTTTTTTTATGTGTATAATAAGCTGGTCAGATGAGTTTGGGGTGCGAGTTTTCACTTTAGTTGCAAGGGTTAACTTAAGGCTTAGTGTGAATAAAGTACCTTGTTAGCATATATTATGGGTATGTCAAAAAATCTTGGCACGCTGGTTGCTTTGTATAAGTCAGATAGCAAAATAGCTATCACTGCTTAAAACAGGTAATGCAATTACCTACATGATGGTGTGATTAAAAGTTGCGCCAAATAATATTAAAACTTATACAAGGATCAATCACATGCAAGTTTCAGCTAATAGCCAATTACAAATGCAAGCATACAATAAAACACAACAATTACAGCCTGCAACGGAACAAACTGCTAGCCCTAAAACCCTACAATCTGATACAGTAAGCTTCTCTCAAGAGGCGATGGCAGCTAGTATGGGAACTGAACGACAAGCATCAATTTTACCAGGTGCTCCTAAACCAAAATAATAACTAAAGGTTCTTGATGTTTTTAACTGAGTTTTTTGGTCATTTTTCTTTGTCAGCTTTTACAATGTGGGCTTTTATGATGGCCTTTTTGTTTAACGTTTTTGTTTATTCTATTGGTAATAAGAGAAATACTACCCTTTTACTCAGTTCATTAATCATGTTTATTTCATACTCATCGTATGAGTACTTTTTAGATTGGTTGTCTATTTATGAATTAACTTATTTAGATTTAGCAATATACGATGGTTGCACTATAGCTGCACTTTTCATAGCGAAACATTTTATTAAAACAAGCTCTAGTTCATTGCTTTATTTAATTTTTGGATTGTCTACGAATCTTAGTTTAGCTTTATGTATGCAACTAGACACCTTTATTTTACGTAATAGTGAACCATGGTTTTTTTGGGATTTTTATACTTTCTCGGTGATTACTATCGATTTATTGATGGCTGTTTCTTTGATTGTAGATAGAGACTTTTTAGGCCTACACAAATTAAAAAGTAAGCTATGTGGTTTGTTTAAATCGACAAAGCCTCAGCCCACGACCTAGATTAAATGTATTTATCTGAAGCCCTAATGGATTATGTAGCGGCTTTCTCCCAATGGGGCTTTTTAATGGCCTTCCTCTACTGTCTAGTCTCCAGCATAAACAAAGAAAATAAGTCACCAGTTTACCTATCTGCGCTAATGCTCTGCTCATATATTTTTGGCAGCTATATAAGATTGTTAGATAACCTATATCTTAATTGGGCGTTCTACGATTTTATTACAATTGTAGCGCTACTCACTTTGCAGTACTTCAATGTTTTTAAACGTAACAAAGCTTTCCTGTTCCTCGTTCTGGCTTTAATTACTAATGCCGTACTTACGTTGCTTTTGCATTATGACTTATATGTTCTATATAACTTTGAGCCATGGTGGTATTGGAGTGTTTATTCTATCGGCGTAAACGTAATTGATGTTTTAATGATGCTTTCACTAGTGGTTAACCAGCTAAAGAGTAATCGGCTTATTGAAAAGTTATAAGTGTGGCTGAACTTTAATAACGTGAGGTTTGCTGCATTTGTGGGGCTATTTATTGAGTTTTAGTTGCCAGGAGAGAGGGATGGTACTGACGAAGGTCAGATGAATTATGTTAATATTACTTATTTTTTGCCTAACTACATAGTGTTTCAAACAACATGGCTATTATTGATGTAATCTCTAACTTCGATTTCGCTTATATATTAAGCGCTATTGTGCAGTGGGGGTTTCTCATGGCCTTTTTATACTCATTAGTATCTTCAATAAATAACCCCTTTAAAGGCTTTGTTGTACTTTCGAGTATTATGGCGATAGGTTATTTGCCTTGGATATTCACAAACTTTCAGACGGTTACTTATTTAGATTTTGCCCTTTTAGATATCGCTATTTTAGTTGCTGTGTATGTAACTCAGCGTTATTTTATTAAAGAGAAAACGACAGCTTATGTCTACTTAATCTTCGGCCTTAGCGTTAACACCTTTTTAGCCCTATGCATGTATCTAGATACCAATATTCTATATAATTACACCTACTGGTGGTTTTGGCGCTTTTATTCATCGGCTGTTATGTTTTCTGATTTGTGTATGATCGCCGTACTAATTATCAATAGAGACTTTTTAGGCTTAATTAAGCTTAAAAGGTGGCTTTTGCAGCTAGCATTTTAAAGACGAAGTATCGATACGTTTATGGTGATGAAAGTTATAGTTTGGATAAGTAAAATACTAAGCTAGGTGCTCAGTTAATGGTGTTGTTTATTATTTTTGAGGTGCTTATTATTAGCGTTTACTTTTAAGATGGATATCATCTCTTTTTTATTAGATGTGAGAATTGCCCATATAATCGGTGTGGTATTGCAATGGGGGTTCCTCATGGCATTTTTATATTCTTTAGTCTCATCTATCAATTCACGCTTTAAAGCGTTAGTTATACTTTCATCGATTATGGCTATTTCGTATTTTCCAGGTGTTTTGTTCAATTACCAAACCATTACTTACCTTGATCTCGCTATTTTAGATGCTATCACCATTGTGGTTTTAATTATTGCCCAATACTTTTATATTAAAGAGAAAACAGTTGCATTTATGTATCTTATGCTTGGGCTGAGTATCAACATGTGCTTTGCTCTAGGTATGTATTTAGACTCTTATATTTTACATAATTACACCTATTGGTGGTTTTGGGGATTGTATTCATCAGTGGTGGCCATTTCTGATCTGAGCATGATTTTAGTGCTGTTTATCAATAGAGATTTTTTAAAAATTATTTATTTAAAAAACCTTATTTACTCGTTCTTTGCTAAGAAACCGCGATAGTGAATAATGTTCTAATCCCTCCTGAAGTGTCAGTTTATATCGGTGCGTTAGTGCAGTGGGGGTTTTTAATGGCCTTTTTATATTCACTAACAACTAGCATTAACAATCCATCAAAACAGGCAGTATGGCTATCTTTAGTTATGGTAGTTTCTTACTGCTTAAGTACAGTTATAGATATTTACAACATTAGTTACATAGAACTGTTTTGCTATGATGTAGGCACTTTATTTTTTATTTTATTTCTGCGGTATTTCCTACCTGAAAAGCGCATATCTACTTACTTATTATTTGGCTTGAGCATCAATTCGTTATTATTTTTAGCTATGCACATAGATGTGTTTGTACGTGGTAATTACGAACCGTGGTGGTTTTGGTCTTTTTATACGGTTGTTATTAATATTATGGATATCATCATGGTTGGTATTTTTTTCGTAAAAAAGGATTTTTTAAGGTTAGTGCATGCTACTGATAAGTTAGTGAACGGTGTTATGAGATTGAAGCAAAGTGGCTGATGTTCTTTGGGGACTGGTCGATTTAGGGTACAACGTAGGTATTTTGTTTACGTGGTTTTTTCTTATTGCCTTTTTGTATAACTTATCGGCAAGTATTAATAAGCCAGATAAGAGCAGGGCACAACTTTCATTTATTATGATGGTATCCTACATAGCTAGTTTGTTTATGGATCCAATTATAGAAACACCGCACTTAAATTATTTTTATTATGATGCTGTAACTATCTTGGTTTTACTTCTGTGGCGTAATTTCACCAAACAAACTATACCTACGCCCTTTTATTATTTAATTGTAGGGCTGAGCTTTAATGCCTGTTTATTTTTAGGTATGCATTACGACATTGTTATACAAGGTACACTTTACTATTGGTGGTTTTGGGCGGTATATATTTTTGGGATGTATTTTAGCGATTTCACAATGGCAATTGTACTAATTATAAACAGAGATATTTTAGGTTTACTTCGGCTTAGGAGATATTTGAGATTATTTATAGAAAGGCTGAGGGAGTGAGTTAATTTAATTTAATTATTGTTTTATGGTATTTGCTACGCCTCAAAAGTGTAGATAGCGGTACAATTTTTACTTTTCAGGCATTAAGGTTTCATGATTGATTTAATATTAAATACCAATATAACCTTCTATATAGGTGCATTTGTACAGTGGGGCTTTTTAATGGCTTTTTTGTACTCACTGGTCAGCTCAATAAATAACGCTGATAAGAGCAAAGTTTGGTTAACATCAATCATGGCACTTTCATATTCATCTAGCTTATTTATTGATATGGACTCCATAACCTACTTTGATTTTTTCTTATTTGATGCTGCAACACTAGCCTCAATTGCTTTATGTGGTTTTTTTATAAAAAGTTGCACCTTGTACATTTATTTACTTATTGGGTTAAGTATTAATACTTCTTTATTTTTTGCGATGTACATAGACAACGATATTATGCATCACTATGAGTACTGGTGGTTTTGGGATATTTACTTTGTAGGTGTTAATTTTAGCGATTTACTAATGATTACAGTAAGCCTTTTAAATAAAGATATTTTAGGTTTAGTAAAGCTAAGTAATTATTTAACTACAAAGTTGAAGCGTTTCCGATATGCATAACCTGTTATGGGCGATGGCTGATCTTTATGATTACATAACCATTTTAATTACATGGCTGTTTGTTTTTGCATTTTTATATTGCTTATCTACAAGCATAAATAAGTCAGATAAAAGTTTAGCCCAAATATCATTTATTATGATGGCTTCATATACATCAAGTATGGTTATGGACCCGCAAACAGCCACACCTCACTTAAAACTGTTCTTATTTGATGCAGTTACCATAATCGCTTTGATGATATGGATGATTTTTTTATCGAAAGCTAAACCGATCGCCTTTTATTATTTAATCGTGGGGCTTAGTTTTAATGCGTTTGTATTTTACGGTATGCATTACGATAGTATCGTTGTTGGGAATATAGAGTATTGGTGGTTTTGGGGGCTTTATGGTATTGGGCAGCTTACAAGTGACTTAATAATGGCAATAGTATTAATTATAAACAAAGATATTTTAGGGTTAATAAAAGTCAATAAATATCTCGTTAAAAAAATGGGTGCTTATTAATGCTCCAACATGTATTTATGGCATTGAGCACAGTAAATGACTACCTAAGTATTTTTATTACATGGGCTTTTGTAGTTCCATTTCTTTATAATTTTGCTTGTACAATAAACTGCCGCAATAAGCATATTATGTACATTTCTTTGGTGATGATGCTCTCTTATACGCTCAGCCTATTTATGTTCAAAGCATCATTTATCCTTACAGGCTCAATATATTTAGATTTAGTAATTGCAGATTTACTTACCATTTTCACGCTTGCTTGCCTCTCCTATAATTATAAACATGCTAACGCCACAGCCTATTATTATCTTCTTTGTGGTTTAACGTTTAATGCAACATTACACATGGCTATGCATTACGATTATGTGGTGTTGGTTAGTTATGACTATTGGTGGTTATGGGGGGTCTACGGGGTTGGCCAGTTTTCGAGTGACTTAATAATGGCAATAGTATTAATTATAAACAAAGATATTTTAGGCTTGGTAAAGCTTAAACGCGCTTTATTTAACCACAATGAATTACAAGCTATGGCTAAAAAGTAGTTAGGTATATTAGCGCACCAAAGTGCGCTAATTGTGTTTTTTTTAGCTTGCGTCGTAGCCTAACTTTTGTTTTAAAGCTTCCACTACAAGTGGGCTTACAAATTCGCTCACATCGCCATTATGGCGGGCAACTTCTTTTACCAAGGTTGATGATATAAACGAGTTGCGCTCAGAAGGTGTTAAAAACACGCTTTCTAAATCTGGATTTAGGCGGCGGTTCATATTTGCGAGCTGAAATTCGTAATCAAAATCAGATACCGCTCTAATACCGCGAATAAGCACATCAGCTTTATGATCAAAAGCTAAATCGGCTAGCAAGCCTGAAAAGCCAATCACTTTTACATTACTCAAATGCCCTAAAATAGAGTTGGCTAAATCAACTCGCTCATCGAGACTAAAGCACGGCTTTTTAGAAGGGTTATGAGCAATAGCAACAATAACTGTGCTAAACATTTTAGCTGCGCGCTGAATTAGGTCGGTGTGGCCGTTGGTTAACGGGTCGAATGTACCAGGATAGATTGCCGTAACGTTCATAGATTTCACTAACTATTATTTTTTAAGTAGTCTATCAGTGTTTGTTCTACAAATCAGCCTAGGAGATCAGGTTGAGCTTTTATGTTTGATATTTAATCAGTAAAAGTGCTTTAAATGCGTTACCGTTTTTTAAAGTGTAATTACGCTGCTTAGGCTTTGCGTTAGTTAACAGCACCACATTAATGCAAATGCCTGCGTGCAGCATAATCAGACCCCCGTATTTTAAAATAGTAAATTATGATGGTATTTAAACCTGCCTGATTTGTTTATACTGCAAGGCTGATATTTAGTGTAATGTAGTTTATAAGTTAATTTGAGTCGTCGCATATGAATACTAAGGATAAAATAATACACACCAGTATTTCGTTATTTAATGAACATGGTGAGCGTGCAATATCAACCAATCATATTGCATCACATTTAGGGATGAGCCCGGGTAATCTTTACTATCATTTTAAAAATAAAGAAGACATTATCCGACATATTTTTGCGCTTTACAGCGAGCATTTACATACTCATTTTAAACCTATTGAAGCAAACGATGATGCGTTTGATCATTTAACTGCTTATTTAGATTCGTTATTTGAGCTAATGTGGCGCTATCATTTTTTTTACGACAACTTAGGCGACATCCTCTCCAGAGATGAAAGCTTAAAACAAGCCTACATTGGTTTTCAGTCAACTTTATTAGAGCAGGTTCGCCAAGTTATTTTAGGCCTGCGCGATAACGAAATGATTGCCATAGAAGAGCAAGATGCGCTTGAACTTGCCCATACTCTTAAGCTAACCGTTAGTTTTTGGACTCCGTATATTAAAGCGCGTAGGCTCAGTGGTAATTTAGCTGAGCAAGATATTTATCATGGCATTTTAAAAGTATTAGCATTATTTAGGGCTTACAGCACCGAAAAAAGCATTCTTAAAATGAATCAGTTACGTGAAAAATACACCCAACTTGCAGAGCAAGCGCCAGCGCTTGCCTAACTGCTGTTAGTTGGTTAGTTCCTAGACGCAAAAATTTTTGCTATAATCGCGCGCCCAATGCCTGGGAGCGCGAATTCCCGCAGTCTAAGAGTGAACTATGCTTAAATTTATCGTCAAACTACATCCTGAAATTGCCATTAAAAGCCGTTCGGTACGTAAACGCTTTACTAAAGTGTTAGAAAATAACATTAAAATTGTATTGCGCCGTGTTGACGAAAAAGTACAAGTAAGAAACAACTGGGATAATATTTCTGTTGTAACTAAGCTTGATGATGCACAAACACGCCTAGACTTTATCGATAGCTTGCAGCGCATTCCTGGTATTGTGCAATTTATTGAAGTGACCGAAACTGACTTCACAACGCTTGACGATATCTATAAAAAAACCATAGACCTAGTAGGGCATACCATCGTTGGTAAAACGTTTTGTGTACGCGCAAAGCGTATTGGTCAACACGACTTTACTTCTACCGATTTAGAGCGTTACGTGGGTGGTGGTTTAAACCAGCACGTTGAAGGCGCTCGCGTTAAGTTAAGCCGCCCAGAAGTAACTATTCGCTTAGAAGTAAAAGACGATAAAGCCTACATAGTTACGCAAACTCACCTAGGTATGGCAGGCTTTCCACTGCCAACACAAGAAGACGTTCTTTCGTTAATGTCAGGCGGCTTTGACTCTGGTGTAGCAAGTTATCAGATGATCCGTAAGGGCGCTCGCACGCACTTTTTATTCTTTAATTTAGGTGGCGCAGCACACGAAATTGGTGTTAAACAAGCCAGCTACTATTTATGGAAAAAATTTAGCTCTACTCATAAAGTTAAATTTATCACGGTTGATTTTGAACCGGTTGTAGCCGAAATTTTAGAGAACGTTGAAAACAGCCAAATGGGTGTTGTGCTAAAACGCATGATGATGCGTGCTGGCAGCCAAGTAGCCGAAAAATTAAATATTCAAGCCTTGGTAACTGGTGAGAGTATAGGTCAGGTTTCTAGCCAAACCTTAGCTAATTTAAGTGTGATTGACCGCGTAACAGAAACCCTGATTTTGCGCCCACTTATTCAGCACGATAAGCAAGAAATTATTAATATTGCCCGTAAAATTGGCACCGCAGAAATGGCCGAAACCATGCCTGAGTATTGTGGCGTAATATCTAAAAAGCCAACGGTTAAAGCTAAACTTGACGTTATTAAAGCCGAAGAAGAAAAGTTCGACTTTGATGTGCTTAATACTGTTGTTGAAAACGCTCGTATTATGGATGTGCGTGATATAGACGTAGAAGCTAAGCAAGAACTTAAAGAAGCTGAGTCGGTAGTTGATTTACCAGCGGGTGCTGTGGTTGTTGATATTCGCTCACCAGAGGAAGAGGATGCAGCGCCGCTTGAGATTGACGGTATAGATGTAGTGCATTTACCGTTTTTCCGCTTAGCGACTAAATTTGGTGATCTGCCAAAAGATAAGGATTACTACCTGTATTGTGAAAGAGGGGTTATGAGCCAGTTACAGGCGCTTATTCTTCATGAAGCAGGCTTTACGGGTGTAAAAGTTTATCGCCCGTAAAGGTTAACCGTAATTTAGAGCGTGGTTTATACCACGCTTTTTTTTGCCTTAATTTTAGCAAGTAGGGCATCGTTTAGCGGGGTGCTGATATTTAATCGCTTACCTTGTTGGCTAATATAGCCACAAATGGCGTCTATCTCGGTTTGTCGGTTATGCGCTACGTCTTGATGCATTGATGAGTAGTTTTCAGCGGTTAGCATCATTACGTTATAAGCGTTGTTAAGCGCATCGGCAAGTTTAATATCAAGCTTTAAAGCATGGGCTATTTGGCATGCCTCAGTTAATAAGTTAAAAATAATGCTATTAAAATAAGGGGCACGTAACTGACCATTTTTAATATCATACAGTGCGCTTAATGGGTTAATGGCAATATTTACTAATAGTTTTTCAAAACGTAGCTGCTCAATATTAGTACTGTAGCTTAGCTGCGGCACGTTTTGCAATTGCTCACACATTGCTTGGCAATAACTGTGCGCGCAAGGGTTGCAGGCACCTAATACGCTTTTACCTTCACCGGTGTGCTGTACTATAAAGTCGTTTGTTTTAAAGCCAGCCATGCTGGTGGTTAAAAAGTACAACGCTTGTCGCTTATCGAGTTGCTCATTGAGCGTTTCAACATTACCCATACCGTTGTGCGATACAATAAGTACACTACTTGGCGATAAAAAGGGTTTAACTTGCGTAAAGGCCGATTGCACCTGAAAAGCCTTTACAGCAAAAATAACAATATCAAACGCGGGCTGTTCATTAATTTGCTTAAGCGTAATAAATCGTGCATTTATTTTTTGCGAAGGCTGTTTTGCTTTGCAATAAAAACGTGTATTTGCAGTGGCTTTGCGTGTTAACACATGAACAGTGTGAGCTTTAGATAAAAAATGGCTTAGCAATAAACCAATAGCGCCGTCGCCAATAATAAGAATATTAGCCATAAGGGTTCTTTTTTCGAGGAGTAAAAATGGTTCTTAGTAAAAAGTACGTGGCCGCACCGGCAAAATCAGCAATAAAATCACCTAAAGAGGCCTGCCTGTAAGGAAGCGCATCTTGCATTATTTCTATTGCTGCACCGTAGCCCGCAAGCAAAAGTACTTGCGTGTACAGCGGTAACTTAAAGGCTTTATCCATAATGATGGCAAGTATAAAAAAAATCCCAAAGTGGGCAACTTTATCAACATGTGGAAATAAGTTCGTAACGCCGCCTTTTATTTCTTTGGCAAATAAGAGGGTAAACACCACAATACTAATCAAAAAAACTGCTTGGTAAACACGCCTTGTCACGATAAATCCTAAAACCGCTTAAAAAAGAGGCTGCAGTATATCAAACTAAATTAGTATCGCACCTGAACAACTGGCAGAAAAATGTAAAGATTTATAATTTTAGCGTTATAATCGGCGCATAAATTTAGATTTAATAGTTAGGAGAACCCAATGCCTTCATTTGATATCGTATCAGAAGTAGAAATGAACGAAGCTAAAAATGCAGTAGATAACGCAAACCGTGAGCTAGAAACGCGCTTTGACTTTAGAGGTGTTGACGCATCAATTGAGCTAAACGACAAAACAATTAAACTAAAAGCTGAAGCTGACTCACAAGTTATGCAATTGTTTGATATTTTAGCAGGTAAAATTTCTAAGCGTGGTATGGACGTAGCAAGCTTGGAGCTGCAAGACATCACTCGTGCTGGTAAAAATGTGTTTCGTAATGTTGCACTTAAACAAGGCATTGAGAAAGACATGGCTAAAAAAGTAGTTAAAGCCATTAAAGACTCAAAAGTAAAAGTACAAGCTGCTATTCAAGGTGAAGAAGTACGTGTAACGGGTAAAAAACGTGACGATTTACAAGCCGCTATGCAAGTCGTTCGCACTGCAGATTTAGGTCAGCCTTTCCAGTTTAAAAACTTTCGCGATTAATTAGCTAAGTGTCTTTAGTATTTTAAAGTGAAAATTTAAATGTGTGGTTATTGAATATATTAGCCACACATTTTACCCCGCCCTAATTACAGCCTTTACTTACTCGCAAGCCTAAACCCCTTTTACCTGTGTAAAATTAGTCCACTGTTATTCCATACTCTTTTAACGTTATTTAAATGCATTATTAAACCTGCTTATCACGCAGTTGCGTATATTAGGCTATTCTTAATATCAATATTACTTAATAGCGACTGTTAAAGGCTTTAAATGCTTAAGTTTTTTGTTTTTATACTTATTATTGCGAGCAGTAAGTTTAGCTTTGCCAAGCCAATAAATGTAGATGTGTTGGTAGAGGACGGTTACTTTCCAATTATTATTAATGCCGAAAAAGAGCAAGGGTTAGCGCCTGAGTTTGTAAAAATACTCAATGACTCTCAAAGCGAATATAAATTTACTCTTAACTCTTTGCCTGTAAAAAGGCTCAAAAAGTGGGTCGAATGGGGGGAGTTCGACATGTTGTTTTTAATGGCTATGCAATGGGTGCCTGAGGTAGCAAGAAGTGCCTTACAGGAAACGAGCTTTTATGTTATTGCTAAAAATGAGTTGTATACGCTGGCACAAAACGCCCAAAAGCAAAGCTATTTCGATGACTTACATGCTTTAACAAAAGCGGGAGTATTGGGGTACTCCTATCGTTTTGCTGATTTTAAAACCGATGCACAGTATTTAAGTGAAGAACACCAAGTTAGTTTAACAATCGATGAGTTTAACGTTGTTAAAATGCTGCTATTAAAGCGTGCCGATGTAGGGGTGTTAAATAACATAGCTTATCAATACTTTAAAAAGAACAACATTTTTAATATGAACCTGCTTTATAAGAGTAATACCCCAGATGCTATATACGATACTCATTTTTTAGTTAATCCTGCGCGCAGTAAAATTACGGTAAAACAAATGGATAAGCTTTTAACTTCGTCTGAAATAAAACCTAAAATCACAGCGCTTTTAAGTTCATACGGCGTATCATCCAGCTTTACTGAAAATAAATAATATAACCTTTAGCTATATAGACGTCCGTTGACATTTGTAAACAAACTGCTCACAATAACCGCCTATTTTCAAGGTGCTTGCTGGTTGCTAAATACAGGGTTTAAAGTATTAAAACTAACAGCGAGATAATCGGGAAGTTGGTGCGCCTTTATGACAAAAGCAATCCCAACACTGCCCCCGCAACGGTAAAGTATTAACGCATTTATGTGTTTACTGAGTCCGGAGACCGGCCTTGAAGTAATCTTACTTACTTAAATCTTTGCGGTGGGCAAAGATAGGGAACATCATGCTAAATAAAACAACTCTTGGCGTTGCTATCTCGGCTGCGCTGTCTTTTTCTGTATCTGCTGCACAAAGCCCAATTGAAAAAATCACTGTTACCGCTAATAAATTTGAACAATCAATAAATAATGTATTAGCGAGCGTTAATGTAATTGAACGCGCCGAAATAGATGCAAGCAATGTACGCGATTTACCGGCCTTACTAAGCACACAGGTGGGTTTTCAAATTAATCCTAATGGTGGTTTTGGCCAAACGTCGGGCGTATCATTACGTGGTACAGGTTCTGGCGATACGTTAATTTTAATTGATGGTGTACGCACGGGCTCAGCCACGCTAGGACAAAAAGCATTAAGTAACGTGCCGCTAAATAGTATTGAGCGAATCGAGATCATAAAAGGCTCGCGTGCAGCTGTGTATGGCTCAGATGCATTAGCTGGGGTTATTAATATAATAACGCGTGAAGCGAGCAATGTATCACTTGATGCCACATTTGGCTCTAACGCTTATCAAAACTATCAGCTTGCAGGTTCAGTAAAATCAGATGAAGTGGTTAGCGCATTTAATGCAGGCTTTGAAAAAACCGATGGTTTTGATGCATTACAAGGTATAGCGCCCGATGACGACAGCTATGAAAATAAAAACGTAGGCTTTAAAGTAAACTATGCAGATGCACATTACGGTAACTTTAAGCTACTAGGCCAGTACAGCGAAGGCTACGCGGACTACGATAGCAGCTTTAGCCCGGCTACGAGCACGGTTGAAAGAGGGGACTTTAAAAACTATCAACTGTCGGCGCAGTGGAGCAAAAACTACACTAACCAATCTCATGCTATAGATGTTGCTTTTGCAACCGATGATTCTGACAGCACATATGTGGACTCTTTTACCGGCGGGCCATTAACCAGTACATTTATTACTAAGCGCTCGCAAGTAGATTACAGCGGCCAATACCGCTTAACAAATGCGCTTAATATTAGCGGCGGCGTTAATTGGTATAACGATGATGTATCGCAAAGCTCGCAAGCATTTGATGAGGATAGCCGCGATGTATTAGCAGTGTTTGTTGGGGCTTATTACGACACCGACACTGTGCTTGCCAATTTAACTCTTCGCCAAGACGACGATGAACAGTTTGGTGATGAAACAACCTATACTGCGGCGGCTGGTTATCATTTATCTGAAAATTCAACATTTAGAATTAGTCAAAGCACAGGTTTTAAAGCGCCAACATTTAACGATTTATACTACCCAAATTTTGGTAATCCGGATCTCCAACCTGAAAAATCAATAAACCGCGAGCTTGGTGTAAATGTTAATTTTGACAGTGCACAAGTCGATTTTGCAATTTTTAGAAACGACATCGAAGATAAAATTGATTACGATGAAAACTTTGCGTTAGCTAATATAAACGAAGCTCGCTATGAAGGGGTTGAGTTTATCCTTACACAGCAAATTTTAGGGTTTGATAGCCACTTTAATTTTGCATATTTAAGTGCCGAAAACAAAGAAACCGGCGATGAGCTACGCAATGTTGCCAAGCGCACTGTTAATTGGGAGCTCGCAAAGCAATTTGGTGATTTTGATGCTCGCATTGATATGCAATACCGCAGTGATCGCGAGGGGGCAGTAACGCGCCTAGGATCGTATACACTTTGGAACCTAGCGGGTAACTATCATGTAAACGATAATATTGAGCTGTCGCTTCGTGTAGAGAACCTATTTGACAGAGATTACAATGTGGTTGACTCAAGAGCTGACTTTACAAGCGGTGACGTATATTACTACAACACCCCAGAGCGCCGCTTTTTTGCAGGTGCAAGCTATCAGTTTTAATAGCGTTTTTAATATACAAAAGCCCGATTTATATCGGGCTTTTTAATGTGTATTTATACCAATTCGCATTAATACTTAATCATTTTCAGGGGCTAAACGTGTCGCTATCTGCGTTAAAAAATTCTCATTTAGAACAACTAAATAGCGAATTTTTTGCCTTGCTATCAACACGTTTATCCATCCTCAAAATAGATCACTTAATTATGCGGATTGGTATTAGAATTGTTTTAACAACGCAAATTAGCTAGTCAGCTAAAAATTCTTTAAATACAGTTTCAAACTTGTGTAACTTAGGCGCAATTAAAATACTACAGTAACCCTGCTGTGGGTTTTCGTTGTAGTAATCTTGATGATAATGCTCCGCTGGGTAATATGTGGTAGCAGGGCTAACCTCTGTCACTATTGGCTCGCTAATATGGTTTTGTAGCTGAGCTATCAGCTCATTGGTTTGACTTAATTGTGCATCGTTGTGGTAATAAACAACACTTCTATACTGTGTGCCAATATCGTTACCTTGGCGATTTAATTGCGTGGCATCGTGTAACGTAAAAAACATGCTAAGCAGTGTTTCAAAACTCACTACAGCGCTGTCAAATTCCAGTTGCACAACCTCAGCATGGCCTGTTGTACCAGAGCAGACTGATTTATACGTGGGGTTGTCGGTATTACCGCCGGTGTAACCTGAGCTTACGTTTAGTACACCTTTTACTCGTCTTAATGCAGCGTCTATACACCAAAAACAGCCTCCACCAAATGTTGCTAGTTGTGTTGATGTGCTCATAAGTTGTCCTAATTATGTATGTTACAGTATTAAGGCGAGCATAAATTGAATACGCCGTAACAGCAAGTTACGGCGCAGTGTAAGCTCAGTTAAATTTCTTCGCCGTCTTTTAACGGGTGAGAGTCGGCTTGCTTATTTAATTTTTGCTGTAAAAATTCTGGCGACTGTGTGTTGCGGGCTAGGGCATAATACGCCGCAGGCACAACATAAAGCGTTAGCAATGTTGATACAATAACCCCTGTAAATACCACCACACCAATTACCATGCGGCTCTCTGCGCCTGGGCCTGATGCCAATACTAAAGGCACTGCGCTCATTACCGTAGTCAGAGAGGTCATTATTATTGGGCGCAGGCGCTGAGTGGCCGCTTGCAAAATAGCCTCGCTAAATTCTACGCCTTTATCACGCAGTTGGTTGGTAAATTCGACTATTAAAATACCGTTTTTAGCGCTTAAACCTATCAGCATTACAATACCAATTTGGCTATAAATATTAAGCGTTAAGCCCGTTGCCCATAGGCCAAACATGGCGCCCATTAGGCCAAGTGGTACTGTTAGCATAATGACAAACGGGTGCATAAAGCTTTCAAATTGCGCTGCTAAAACTAAAAAGGTCACAGTTAGGGCAAGCACAAATACATAGGTCATGGCCGATGCGCCTTCGTAATATAATTGTGATTCACCTTTATAATCTACAGCGCCGTCAATGTCGTTTTCTTCTGCAGCTACTTTGTTTAAAAAGTTAAGTGCTTGTTCCAGTGTATAGCCGTCCGCAAGATTAGCGCTTAGTGTAATGGCGCGCATTCGGTTATAACGGTTTAAGCGCGATGCTGTGGCCTCTTCTTTTAAGCTTATAAGGCTATCTAGTGGGACCAGCTCACCACTGCGTGATTTAAGGTAAATATTTGAAATGTCAGTAGGGTTTGTAAAGTCTTGTTTAGTGCCTTTTAAAATTACATCGTATTCTTCACCACGGTCAATAAAGGTGGTAACACGGCGCTGTCCTAGCATGGTTTCAAGCGTGGTGCCTACATCTGATACCGAGACACCTAAATCAGCGGCTTTGTTTTTATCTATGCTGACTAAAAATTGTGGAAAGGTTTCTTTATAGTCGTGATCGATTCTTACCAAGCCTGGATTTTTTTCTGCGCGCTCTATAATGCGGTCGCGCCAATCAGCAAGTTGCTCGTAATCGTTACCTTGTAGTACAAACTCAATCGGGCGAGAAGAGCCGCCACCGCCAATACCACGGCGCATAATAGCAAAAGCACGTACGTCTGTTACTTCGGTCATTTTGGCGCTTATTTCGTCCATTACTTCCCAGGTAGAGCGTTTGCGCTTATCCCAACCGGCCATGCCAACGATAGCAACACCGCCACTGCCGCCCCAGCCCGGTACGCGCACTAAAACACGGCTTAATTCGCCAGCTTCTGAGTAAGGAAGCAGGCGCTCTTCTATTTTAGCCATGTTGGCAGCGTTATTTTCATAACTTGCGCCTTCAGGGCCGCTCATCATAATAAAAAAAGTACCGCGGTCTTCTTTTGGCGTAAGCTCAGAGGGCACTTGTAAAAACAACGAGTAGCTAACAAAACCAGCAAGTACTAGGCTTATCATTAAGCCCCATTTTTTGGTCATATTTGAGGTAAGCGATTGGCGGTAACTGTTTTCAACTTTGCTAAAAACACGGTCCATCCATTGGCTAAATTTACTTTCTTTTTCTGACGCTTTTAAAACTTTAGAGCACAGCGCAGGCGAGAGGGTAAGGGCAGTAATACTAGAGAAAAACACCGCGGCACTTACAGCCATTGCAAACTCAGTAAATAAGGCGCCAATTCGGCCATCCATAAATACTAAAGGTACAAACACCGAAATAAGCACAAGCGTTGTCGCAATAATTGCAAAGCCTACTTCTCGGGCGCCTCTAAAGGCCGCTAATAAGGGAGGCTCGCCAAGCTCAATCCGACGGTGAATATTTTCAAGCATTACAATGGCGTCATCTACGACCAAACCAATTGCTAATACCAGCGCAAGTAAGGTTAATAGGTTGATTGAATAACCCATGGCAAGTAAAAACATAAAGCTGCCAACAAGTGCTACAGGCACTGTAACAGCAGGGATAAGCGTAGCGCGAATATTACCTAAAAAGATAAATATTATTAACACCACTAACCCCATAGAAATGGCAAGCGTGCTATATACTTCGTTGATTGACTCTTTAATAAAAATAGACGAGTCGTAGCTGTCTTGAATAGTGGTGCCCTCTGGCAAATTACGTTTTATTTTTTCAAGTTCACTGCGGGCGTTGTCTACCACTGTTAAGGTGTTTGCTTTAGCTTGCTTTACTATGCCAAGGCCAATCATGTTACGGCCGTTACCACGGAACAGGCTTTCATCGTCGGCGGCTTCTAAATGTACATCGGCAACTTCACCTAAACGCACAAGGTAGCCGTCTTCACCGCGTTTAATAACTAAGTTTTGAAAATCACGTTGGTCTTTATAGCTACGCGCTGTACGTACGGTAAAGTCGCGGTCGATAGATTCAATTTCACCTGCTGGTAGCTCTACGTTTTCGCTGCGTAGGGTGTTTTCGATATCACTTGAAGTGATCCCACGAGCAGCCATGGCTTGGCGGTTTAGCCAAATTTTCATGGCGTATTGGCGCTCACCACCAATACGTACATTTGAAACGCCATCTACAACGGCTAATCGGTCGACAATAAAGCGCTGTGCATAATCGCTCAATTGGAGCGAGTTCATGGTTTCACTGTTAAGTACAAACCAGGCTATAGGGCTCTCGTCGCTGTTTGACTTAGATACCTCTGGTGGGCGCACTTGCTCTGGTAGGTTATCTAGTGCACGGGCAACTCGCTCTCGTACATCGTTTGAGGCTGCGTCAATATCACGGCTTATATCAAACTCAATAACGATATTAGAGCGGCCATTTCTGCTTGAAGAATTAATACTTTTAATGCCTTCAATACCCGATATCCGGTTTTCTAATATTTGCGTTATTTTTGTCTCGACTATTTCTGCCGAAGCACCAGTGTAGTCAGTACTAATACTGACAATAGGGGTTTCAATATCAGGGTATTCTCTAAGTGGTAGCATCGAAAAAGCCACCAAGCCAAATGTTAGCAGTAGTAAGTTAATTACTATGGCAAAAACAGGGCGTTTAACACTCGTATCTGTAATTTTCACCGATTAACCCTCAACACTTACTTTGCTACCAGGGCGAATTTTAATAATGCCTTCGGTAATCACTTGCTCGCCATCGCTAAGGCCTTCATCAATCGCTACCCAGCCGTTATTTCTGCCAGCAACATGCACTTCAACCTTGTTGGCAATACCCTCTTTTACTTGGTATACAAAATGTTTATCTTGCAGTGGGATCACAGCTTTTTCTGGCACCATAAGCGCCTGATTACTACTAAGCTCCAAAGCGGTGTTTAAAAGCATACCAGGGCGTAATAGCCCGGATTTATTAGCAAAGCTTGCGGTTACTTCTACACTGCGAGTAATCGAGTCGATACGAGAACTAATATGGGTCACTTTGCCGGTGAAAGTGCGCCCTGGGTAGGCATCGTTTTGAGTATGTACTTTCATGCCTAGGTTAAGTTGAGATAAATATTTTTCAGGGACTTTAAAGTCAACTTTTATAATACTAATATCATCAAGCGTTGTAATAATTGTATCGCTACTTACATAAGCACCAACCGACACTTCTCGTTTGCCTAATAAGCCAGAAAACGGCGCGGTAATTAGCATTTCATCAAGTTTGGTTTTAGCGCTTTCTAGTTGGGCTTGCGTGGCATCTACGCGAGAAAGCTGCTCTTCTAATAATGATTTAGCGGTAGATTGCGTACGAGAAAGCTCAGTAAGGCGGCTTAACTGACGTTTTTCTTCTTTTAAGTTAATGCCTAGCTCTTTTACAGCGTATTGTTCTTGCTGATTTTGCAGCTGCACAAGGCGTTGGCCTTTACTTACTAAGTCGCCATCTTCAAAATATATGTGTGTAACATAATCGCTTTGTGCGCTTTTTATATAAATTGCTTGGTTTGCGCGTGCACTGCCTATGGCTTCAATCATAACGGTGTTTTCTTGAGACGATACCGTATGAGCCATTACCTGTGTGGGTGTATCACTTGAATTAGATTGTTCGCCATGGCTAGATGGCAAATATAAGTACACACTTAAAATAACAAGAAGCGTAATTAAAAATGGAAAAAGAGCTTTACCTGACTGTTTTGAATACATCGTTTTCATACCTGAAAATAAATTGTAAGTATTGTACGAAATAAGACCGTGAAAAGGCGGTTATGTGTCTCATAAATTTGTGCGTTAGGCGTAAAAATTTATGAGACTAATTACTTGTTCCCATTTAACACTAAAATTATGATAAAACGATGAAGCAACCACCGCAGTGTAAAACCTGTTTAACAATGAGAAAAATAATACTCTGGGGTATTGTTATGTTTTTATTTTATATGGCTTTTTACCAATATGGGTAAGCCAAGTTCAATAATAAAATACAGGGCGCAAGGGGCGCGCAATGGCATTGAAGTACTTACTGTAGGCAGCGTAGGTTTAGTATTTATTATGCTGTTTAATTTACTGCGCCCGGGTGAAATTAGCTTAATAGAAATTTTTTTAGTAAGCATGTGCATAGCTGCTATTTTTATTGGTTTTTTAAAAACACAGGAACCTTATTACAGTTTAGTGCTTAGTGAGTCCTTACTTGTGTATCAGCATAAGTATGGCCAGTGGCAGTTACATGTTAGTAACTTACACCACAGCGGTATTCCTAAGGTGGCTGACGGCCTTGAATACCTTGAATTAAACGCAGTAGGTTTAAAACTCAATGATATGGACGAATTTTTAAGCGCTTTACACCCACGCATTGCCGGAAAACTACTGATAGAGCAGCGTAATTTATTTATGCAAGCTGTTCAAAAACATTGCAAAAATGGCAATTGCCCATCAGAATGGTTAATAGAAGAGACACAATACACCTCACCTAAAGGATTTAGCTATACTGGACTTATAGCTATGTTTGCTAACAGAGCCAAGCACCTTGAGTTGTTAACGGGGTATAATTTACTGTTACCCGCAAGTGTATTAGAGACAGACATTTGGTCGTTCAGTGCCGATTTAAATAAATGGAAACGCGCACCTGAACGGTTTATAGCATCGCAAGTTGGACACTAAATGCGATAGTAGGAAAAATAATGAGCCAAGAAAGATCTTTTATAAAGAGTGGTCGCAACACCATCATCCATAAAGATAAAAAGCTTGATCTAGTCATTGTAAATGCAGAGCAGCACCCACGTATAAAGGTAACTCAAAATGGTTTGGAGCCATTTAAAGAGGACCTACCTAAAAACCGGCGTGATGCCAAAGAGCGTTACCTTGAAATTGTTAATGTAAGTAGCGCTGATATTTTTGGTGAAGAAAAACAGCTGTTGTTTATTCAGGCGCTTGATGGGCGTGAATACAAAGTAGATTACTCAAAAATAGGCACTAAGCTGTTTGTGCGTATTCATCAAGATACGTATATGTAATACCAATCCACAATAATGCTTAATCATTTTGCGACACGTTTTCCAGCCTCAAAATGGATCACTTAATTAAGCGAATTGGTATAACTCTAAATGGCACCTTTATTGCTAGTGATTACACTATAGTAATTATTTGACATTATAGGTGCGTTTTATGAAAGCGTTTGCTTTTACTCCCCTTATATCTTGTTTTTTATTGGCTGCCTGTGGCGGTGGAGGCGGCGGTAGTGAAGACTCTGCTGTTGAAACCTCGGTTAATGCCGGAACCGATCTACAAGTTGTAGAAAAAACAGAGTTTACAATCACCGCACAAGGCTCACCAGATGACGGTACCTTTACTTGGCAGCGCGTTAGCGGCCCATCTGTGGACGGCTTCCCGCTTGAAGGTGCAGAGCAAACAATTACTGCGCCCGATGTTAAAGCCGATAGTGAACTTGTACTATCTGTAAGCTATCAAACAGATAATGGCAGCTTAGTTAGTGACAACGTGAGCATATTTATTACTTCAAGTAATCAATTACCGCTTGCTGTTGTTAGTCAAACAGCCCCAGAAACACTGCCTTCAACCTATAACGACACCGTAACGTTAAGCGCTGAAGAGTCGAGCGACCCTGATGAAAATGGCCAAATTAATAGCTATCAGTGGCAATTAATTTCAGGCCCAGATTTAGATGTAACCGACTTTGACAACTCTACGGTAAGTTTTAGCCACCCGCTGCTTGAATCAAATACTAATTTAATATGGCAATTAAGCGTTACCGACGACGAGGGCGGCGAGGCAAGTACTGAATACAGTATGACATTAAATAAAACAGACGAGCTGGTTGTGGCCAATGCCGGAGATGACCAAAACGTTGAAGAATTTGAGGAAGTGACCTTAGATGCAAGTGAAAGTGACACCCTAACAGATACGTTTTCATGTAGCTGGCAACAATTAACGGGCAATGCCGAAACGCTGGCAAATACTAGCCAATGTACCACGACATTTTTTGCCTCCGACGTTGATTTAGATACCACGTTGAGCTTTGAAGTCACTGTTACTGATTCTAAAGGGCGCACTGACACCGATACCGTATTTATTGACGTATCACCAAAAGCATTAGGGTTAATTAACGACAGTGGCCTAGGCGAGTGTTATAACAATACCCAGCGTATCAATTGCCAAAGTAGTGACTTTCCGGGTCAAGATGCAGAGCTTGGTCGAGACAGCTTTGCCAACCAACTCGATAAAGCAGGCCAAGGTAACCTTGCGTTTGACTACACTAAGCTAAATCAGTTTGCCGATGAAGTGGCTGATGATAGTGACGACTTTACTTGTATACGCGACAACGTAACGGGGCTTGTATGGGAAGTGAAAAGTGTAGAGTCAGGTACATTACCTAATACCACCTTACGCGATGGCCAAAATCATTACTTTTGGGATTTAGGCACGACAACCTTTACCGATACCAGTACTGCTAATACCACCTGTCCAGATGATACAAGCTGTGGTGTGCAAACCTATATAAATGAAGTGAACGACTTAGATTTTTGCGGCGGTACCAATTGGCGCTTACCAACTTACACTGAGCTGTTGAGCTTAATTGATTATGGCAAGCAGGGCGAAAACGTATTAATTGATGAAGCGTTTTTTCCAAATATGCCAGAAGCAGGCGCTATAGATGATGTGAATTTACCGTACTGGACATCGCAAACTGCAGCCGATGGTACCAGCTTATCGCAAGCGTACATTATCGATATGAGCAACGGGAATGACTTAGCCTACCCGAAAGAAAAATACGCGTATGTACGTTTAGTCAGAAGCCGATAGGAGAAAATCATGAAAACATGCTTACTATTTTCAATGGCTGTATTTAGCGTAAGCTTTCAACTAGCCGCAGCGCAAACGTGTTACGACGGGGCGGATACAACAACACCAACCACTCGCTTCACTCTTAATGACGATGGCACAGTGTTAGATACAGAAACAGGCCTAATGTGGCAACGTTGTAGCTACGGACAAGTTTACGATAGCGACACTGAAACATGCACAGGCTCTACCCCGTCACTTAATTGGCAAGAAGCACTCAGAGGCGCAGAAAACGACACCACTGCCGATTACGACGATTGGCAGGTGCCTAATGTTAAAGAGCTTGCCAGTATTTTAGAGCACAGCTGCACCGAGCCAAGTATTAACGAAGAGGTGTTTTTAGGCACTAAATTGCAAAACTACTGGAGTAATACCTCAGGGGTAAGCACGATGAGCTCAGCATGGGTTTACCAGTTTGATAGTGGGCTTAATAGCTTACATGCTAAAACCAGTGACGTGTATTTACGTTTGGTGCGTTACGAAAACTAAGTAAAATAAAATAGCCAAGCACTTAGCTTTAATACAAAAGCGCCGCTAAATTTAGCGGCGCTTTTTTGTTTTACATAAATTTACGTTATTTCAATAATAAAGCGCATACAACGTTGTTACTTTGTCGTTTTTTTTGCCATTATAGGCCGAGTTTTAATGACGAAGGAACATTGCGGTGTATTTAAGCTACTTTGGCTTGAGCGAAAAGCCATTTTCGATCTCGCCCAACCCCCATTATTTATTTTTAAGCGAACGCCACAAAGAGGCACTTGCCCACTTAACCTATGGTTTAGGCGAAGATGGCGGGTTTGTATTGCTAACCGGCGAAGTGGGAACAGGCAAAACCACCATTACCCGCAGTATGTTAGAGCAACTGCCAGAGAACACTCAAGTTGCAATGATCCATAATCCGGCACTGTCGGAGCTTGAACTTTTGGCCAGTATTTGTGATGAGCTAAACATTACTTACGATGCCCAAAATGCCACCCTTAAAAGTTTAACCGACATTATTAAGCAGCACCTAGAGGCTAATAACAAAGCGGGCGGGCACACAATTTTAATTATTGATGAAGCGCAGCTCCTTGCCCCCGATGTGCTTGAGCAATTACGACTATTAACCAACATAGAAACTGATCATAAAAAACTGTTACAAATAGTCTTAGTGGGTCAACCAGAGCTTCAGGCATTATTAAAACGTACTGAGCTTAGGCAGTTAGCGCAACGAATTACAGCACGGTATCACTTATTACCGCTCACCCAAGGGCAAACAGTTGCGTATATAAAGCATCGTTTACATATTGCCGGGTGTGATAAAGGCGTTTTTTCGCTCGATGCTATGCAAGCTGTACATCAGTTAACTGGCGGCATTCCACGCTTAATGAATTTAGTCTGTGAGCGCGCGTTAGTCGGGGCTTTTTCTAAGCAGCAGCTTATTGTTGATAGTGATATTATAAAACAATCAGCCCAAGAATCACTGCCTATGGACTTTGCGGCTGCGCAGAATAATGCGCCTAAGTACACTGGCCGTATTTATTATTACTTAGCATTTGCTGCTTTGTTTGCAGTAGGTGTTGGCATGTCGTTTATTATATAGTTAGGTAATTTATGTCTTATTTATTAGATGCATTAAAGCAATCTCAACAAGCAGATATGAGCGCCGAGCAATATGATTTGCAGTCAGCGCAGTTAAAACAGCAGCAAGCACTTACGCGCTATAAAAAAATGGTGTGGCTACTTGGCGGCGCAATTGCAGCATTTATTGCCATAGCGGGTGGCTTTACAGCGGGTAAGTGGTTTCAAAGCAGCGCACTATTAAAAACAAGCCAGCCGGTTGACGTTGTTAGCACTGTTAGCACTGATAGCAAAAAACAAAAACAAGCAGTAACAGATGAGCCAACTACAGCGCAAAATAAAGCCGAAAAACCTGTAACATCACCGTCTTCAGAGGCTGAAAAAAATAGTAATAAAGCAACGATTGAAGGGCAGTTGGTGTATGTACAAACACCTACCGGGGTACAAAAAATGTTGCTTACCCCACAAGGGCAGTATATCCCTATTAATGATAATCCGGCGCAGCAGCAACCAGGTTACAATGTGCAAACCCCTATAAATGCTAACGGGTATAATCAAAATGCGTTTAATCAGCAAACTTACAATGCACAGCTACCTAATACGCAAAGCTATAATCCACTTGCTTATAATGCACACGGCCAAAACACGCAATTTATGCAGCCGCAAGCACAAAATACAAGCTCAGCAGGTTTAGATATGAGCAAGTACAAAGTGCTTGGAAAACCACTGAATGGTGAAAATACCCCAAGCACGCAAGCGCCGCAAAGTAGCCCGGAGCTTGATGCTGTACCGAGTAAATTAAAAGATGCCTTTGCACAAGCGATAAAAGACTCGGAGCAAGAACAAGATTACGAAGTAACCCAGGCCTCTCGCAGTTCATCTCGAGTTAAACCGGTTGAGCTATTACCAGATGGCTTACAAGCCATGCTGCCAAGCATTAAATACCAAGCACATATATACTCTTCAAGTGCAGATAAACGCTGGATAAAGCTTAATGGGAGAGAGCTACACGAAGGGGAGAGCATAGGGGCACTAACAGTGCGCGAAATTACCCCAGAGCAAAGTGTACTTGATTTTGATGGTTATGAATTCAGTATTAAAGCTTTACAGGATTGGCCGCAATAAAGCGCAGCTAATAAAGTAAAGCCGCAAAACTGCGGCTTTACTTTTTAACTCAAGGTAAAATAGCGTTTTTGTAAAAGCGCTCTAAGTCAATGTTGTAGTCGGTCGGCTTAACAGTTGATTCGAGCTTGTCGGCTGTTTTTTTATTTGCCAAGTTTATATCTTGCATTTCCGTGTAGCGACCGTGTTTAGCACTATAAAATGTTTTAACCACCGGCTTTAAAGGTGTTTCAGGGTTACTCTGCGTAACCAAGCCTACTTTTTGGCTAGATAAGCGCACTAAGGTGCCTACTGGGTGAATGCCAATACATTGGATAAACTTAGTAAGTAGCTCACCATCAAAGCTATCAGGGCAACCATCTTTTAAAATTTTAAACGCTTTTATAGGCTCCATACCTGCTTTATATACCCGCTCTGCCGTGAGTGCATCATATACATCTACAATTGACGCCATACGTACGTATTGGCTTATCTCATCGCCTTTTTTGGCAAACGGATAGCCTTTTCCGTCTAAGCGCTCATGGTGTAGGCCGGCAATGTCTACAGCAATCCCCGTTAACCCTGCTTCTTCCAAAATTTGCTTAGAATACAGAGCATGGTTTTGCATAATTTTAAATTCGTCATCACTAAAGCGACCCGGTTTATTGAGCACTTCGTCAGGAATTTTAATTTTTCCTATGTCATGTAACAAAGCACCTGTAGTGAGCTCTACAATAATGTCGCGCTCTATGCCTAAGTGCTTTGCAAAAATACCCATTAAAATAGAAACGTTGATAGAGTGCTCTAATAAGTAAGCATCTTTTTGACGCATTTGCGTTAAGCAGGCTAGGGCATCTTGGTTTCTAAAAATAGAGTCCATAAAGCCACTGGCAAGTTCTTTAAAAGGCGCTATGTCTATATCTCTACCCGCTTTTATATCGCCAAAGGCCTTTTGTTGAAGTGTTTTAGCTTCGTCGTAGAGCTTTTTAGCTTTGCCCATTTCTTGTTCACTACTGTGAACTTTAAGCCAAGGGTCGCGTTTTTTAATCTCTGCCTTAGGCGCAGGGGCTTGGGTGTCGGGCTCGGGTGTAGTTAATGTTTTATCTGGATCTATCTCTATTTCTAAAATGCCCGCTTTTTTGAGCTTATCGATACTCGCCTGAGTCTTAACCCAGCCTTGGTTTTTAATTTTAATGCGCCCAGTTTGTTTTGTAACACTTTGAACAAACATGCCAGGCTGTAATTGCGAAATAGAGATGACTTTCAATTTTTTTTACTTCTGTAATGGGGCTTTGTTTAAATTAGCATCATTATACGTTGCAGGGTAAAAAAAAAGGCACTTTTAAGTGCCTTTTTTTACATTTTTAGTTAATTAGTATTGGATGGGCTATTCGTCATCTTCTACTAGGGTCATCAGTGAAGTATTACCACCAGATGCGGTAGTATCTATACTGATCGTTTTTTCAGTAATTAAGCGCTTAATCAACGTATCGTAATACTCTGAAGTAATTACTGGCAAAATAGCACCTTTACGCTGCGCAAGTTGTTGGCTGAAGTAACCTAAACGAGACGAACGTGCAGCAACCACCGCACCCGCTAAGTGAGGGTGAGCCAAAATAGCTTGTAGCTGATTAGGTTTTGCAACCTGGAACACGCCCTCAGCAACGCCTGTGGCAATAAACTTATCTTTAAAGGCTACCGCTTCGTCGTAAAATAGCTCTGATGCTACCGTAATTACTGTATTACCTGCAGCAAGTGCTGTAATGATTGAAAGCGCCCAAAAGTTAAATGACGTGCTTTTATCTGCATAACATACTACACAACCACGTGCTTCAAGGTGCAAGGTGTTTGATTCACCAGTAGGCCCAGGCAAAGTAGTAAACTTACGCATATGTTTTTCTAAACGGTTCAGTTGTGCACGCGCTTCTGAAAGCGTTAATGCCAAATCGTCCGCTAGGTCATCAATAATTTCGACCGTTGCTACTTTAGCAAGCAACTGACGAACAGCCGATACACGGTCATTTAACGGTGTTGCACGCCAAATTTTCTCATCGCGCATTGAGTTAGCCATCAGCTTTTCAACTTGCTCGTTTGCACCGCTGTAATGGTGTAAATCAAGCTCATCTGGCGTTAGGTTAGTCATTTGCACGTTATCAGGTGATGCTTTCTCTTTTACTAAACGCTGCAGGTAGTTAGGGCCACCGGCTTTAGGGCCTGTACCAGATAAACCACGGCCACCAAATGGTTGCACACCTACAATGGCACCAATCATGTTGCGGTTTACATATACGTTACCCGCACGCGACATTTTAGCTAGGTACTCACAACGCTCTTCAATACGTGAGTGAACACCCATTGTTAAGCCGTAACCTGTGTTGTTAATTTGGTCAATCACGTTGTCGATATCATTCGCTTTAAAGCGAACAATGTGCACACATGGACCAAATACTTCACGTTTAAGTACTGATAAATCTTCGATTTCGTATAAACGAGGGGCAAAAAAGTAGGCGCCATTTTCGGTGTTATCAGGGATCTTACATTCGTAATGAAGTGTTGCATTACCTTTTAAGTATTCAACATGATCATTTAGCGTTTTAAGGGCTTTTTCATCAATTACTGGGCCTACATCGGTAGAAAGTAATGACGGGTCGCCAATATGCAGCTCGGCGAGTGCGCCTTTAAGCATTTCTATAATGCCATCGGCTACATCTTCTTGTATAAATAATACACGCAGTGCTGAACAACGCTGGCCTGCACTTTGGAAACCTGAGCTTATTACATCATCAACAACTTGCTCTGGCAGCGCTGTTGAATCCACAATCATACAGTTTTGGCCACCGGTTTCTGCAATTAGCGGTACTTGAATATCGTTACGCGCAGCCAGTGTTTGTGAAATCAGTGTGCCTGTTTCTGTAGAACCAGTAAACATAACTGCCTGAATACGCTCATCAGGTACGATTGTTTTACCTACCTCAGAACCGCGGGCAATCACCGGCTGTACTACATGCTCTGGTAAGCCAACCGAAAGCATTAACTCAATAGCGCGAAGTGCGATTAAGCTTGTTTGCTCTGCAGGTTTTGCAATAACAGTATTACCAGTCACTATCGCAGCGGCCACCTGACCTAAGAAAATAGCAAGCGGGAAGTTCCACGGGCTAATACATAAAATTACACCGCGTGCTTCAAAGCGCTCATCGCTTGCAAGTTCTTCTGCACGTGCCGCGTAATAACGACAAAAATCAACGGCTTCACGTACTTCGTCAATACCATCTTGCGCAATTTTACCGGCTTCTTTAATACATATAGCTACGAGCTCATCGTGGTGACGCTCTAGAATATCTGCCACGCGGCGTAATAAATTAGCACGCTCTTTTACAGATGTTTGCGACCATGACTCAAATGCCGCTTCTGCATTGGCCAAAATGTCTTTCATCTCATCGCCAGATTGCAGTTTAACGTGGCCGATGATTTCGTTGTGATTAGCTGGGTTTTTAACTGCTAATGCGCCTTCAGGTACTTGGCTTTGATCAATTAAGTGATCGTTAAACCAGTTTTCAAGGTTTTCTTTGAATGGCGTAATTACATTAATGTCGGTTAAGTCCATGCCTTTAGAGTTAGCACGTTCGTCGCCGTATAAGTCAATTGGCATTTTAATTTGCGTATTGTACTTATTACGTAAACCTTGCAGTGTTTCTACTGGATCAGGTAATAGCGACTCAACTGGTTTAGTGGTATCTACAATGGCGTTTACAAACGATGAGTTAGCGCCATTTTCAAGTAAACGACGTACTAAGTAGGCAAGTAGGTCTTCGTGCTGGCCAACGGGTGCATAAACACGGCATTGAATTTTTTCTTCATTTACGATTTGGTCAAATAAAGATTCGCCCATACCGTGTAAACGCTGGAATTCAAATCCGGTGTTATCGCCTTTAGCAACTTCTAAAATAGTGGCTGCAGTGTAAGCGTTGTGTGTTGCAAATTGCGGGTACAGTACATCGCGTGCTTCTAGCATTCTAATAGCACAGGCTTTGTAAGATACATCGGTAGTTGCTTTACGCGTAAATACTGGGTAGTGCTCTAAACCATCTTGTTGCGTGGTTTTAATTTCTGTATCCCAGTAGGCACCTTTTACAAGGCGAACCATCATTTTACGGCCTACACGAGTAGCAAGTTCAGTTACCCATTCAATAACAAAAATAGCGCGCTTTTGGTATGCTTGTACGGCTAAACCAAAACCTTGCCAGTTACCTAAATCTTCATCGCTGAATACCGCTTCTATAACATCTAGAGAAATATCTAAGCGGTCAGCTTCTTCTGCATCAACTGTAAAGCCAATGTCGTACTTTTTAGCAGCAAGCGCGAGCTCTTTCAGTTTAGGTACAATTTCGGCCATTACGCGGTCTTTATGCGTAAACTCATAACGTGGATGAATAGCAGAAAGTTTAACTGAAATACCTGGGCTTTTAACTGGGCCACGGCCATTTGCCGCTTTACCAATTGCATGGATTGCGTTCATGTAGCTGTCGAAGTAACGCTTAGCATCTTTCATTGTGCGCGCGCCTTCGCCTAGCATGTCGTATGAGTAAACGTAGCCTTTTTGCTCTTTTTCAGCAGCGCGTTCAATGGCTTCGTCAATGGTGCGACCCATAACGAACTGCTTACCCATAATTTTCATGGCAAAGTTTACAGATTTGCGAATCACAGGCTCGCCTAAACGACCTATGGTCTTTTTAAGCATGCCAAATTGCTGTTCTTTGGTTTTATCTGTGTAGTTAACCATTTTACCGGTTACTAATAATCCCCACGAAGAAGCATTAACGA
Organism: Pseudoalteromonas sp. 1CM17D; assembly: GCF_023161805.1. NCBI lineage: Bacteria > Pseudomonadati > Pseudomonadota > Gammaproteobacteria > Alteromonadales > Pseudoalteromonadaceae > Pseudoalteromonas > Pseudoalteromonas sp. 1CM17D. Next base: position 80,992 of record NZ_JALNTP010000003.1, read on the forward strand.
ATAAAGAATCGCTGCTTCCTAAATGAGAACTCCAATCACCTTTAGCAAGCTTGTCACGAATTAACGTATCTTGCGTGGCTTTGTCTGGTACGCGAAGTAGGGCTTCGGCCAAACACATTAACACTACACCTTCCTCACTAGAGAGTGAGAATTCATTTAAAAGTGCGTCTACACCGCTTTGACCGTCTTGATCTTTTCGAATGTTTAAAACAATCTGGCGAGCTCTTTCCCATGCACGGCTTCGTGCTTTAACACCCACTTCTGCAAGTGGTAAAATATGATCAATAACAGCATTTTCATCAATGCGGTAAAAATCACGAATTTTCTGTCTTGTAGGACAGGTTGTTGTCAAATCGCCATTGAATAACATAAGCAACCCTTAGGAATGTTAATATGTAAATAGTAGAACAAAATTTATGTGCTTGGGCTGTTGAGCTAAAGCAACTTTGCTACCAATAAATTACCAGTGATGTAATGCGTGCATTCTAATTAAATTTCAGCAGAATATGCTGGTTAAATTTCACGATTTACGATAATTTACAGGGCATATTTTCAACTTATCCGTATAAAATTCTGTATGACAAGTCCAAATAGATTACGCCTGCTTGATCGTATCGATTTAGCAATATTAGACGTTCTTCAAAAGAACGGCAGAATTTCTAATGTTAACCTAGCAAAACAGGTTAATTTAAGTCCTAGTCCATGCCTTGACCGTGTAAAACGTTTAGAGCAAGAAGGCTATATAGAAGGGTACTTTGCAAAGCTTAGCGAACAAAAGCTGAATCAGAGCTTAGTAGCGCATGTGCAAGTATCGCTGGTGACATCTAACACGGCTGTTTTTAAAGTATTTAAAGAGCATATACTTAAAATTGAGCAAGTTGTAGAGTGCGATATGGTAGCGGGGGGGTACGACTACCTGCTAAAAATTAGGGTCTCGGATATGGATGAGTATCGACAGGTGCTAGGAGACTTGGTCGATATTCCGGGAGTAGGTACTCACCATACTTACATGGTAATAGAAAAAATTAAGCAGGATCCCGGTTTACGTTTGGATATTTAAAAACCAAATGCTTATTGCAATACATTACACACACATTAAAAAAGCACCTAAGGGTGCTTTTTTAATGATTAGCCAGCGGCTTTAAACTTAGTTAATTAAAGTTTAGGTTAATTAAGCCCACCCTTCGTAGCGCTTACGGCGCGAAAGTACAACGGTAAGTATAATACCTAAAAACAAACCTATAAAAGCAATAGCGCCACCATAAGTAAGTAGTTGGCGTTTTTCTTTTGCAGTGGCTGCTTGTTTTTGAGCGCGTTCTTGCTCAAGCGTTGTTTGCAGCTCAGTAATTTGTTGATTAAGCAATTTGTTTTGATTAGTTAAGCTTTGATTATGTTCTTGTAACTGAGGTAGTTCAACTTGTGCTTGGCGTAGTTTGTTTTGCACTGTGCTCATTTCGCTACTGAGTGTTTGATACTGCTGATGAAGCCCTGGCGTTTGCGATATAAATTTAGACTCAACCCAACCTTCACGGTCTTTATCGTCTTTTATTTTTATAAAGCCGTTTTCTTCTTTTGATAGCACGGTTAATTTAGTACCCGCATCTACAGAGCCAAGTAAGCGGTAGTTTTTACCTGCGCCAGAGCGCATAAAGGTATATAGATTATCGATTATATAAGCTGAATTTGCATCTGATGAATTGGCTGTTTGAGCTTCTTGTGCTTGGCTTATAAACGAGGTGGCTGTTAAAAGTAGCCCTAGTAAACAGTGTTTTAGCATTTATCTACCTTGTTAGTCTATCCGTGTCCGTTGTGGTTGTGATTGAGATTTTCACATAAGTAGTGAGATAGTATGGATTAAACGCGTTAATAGCAAGGTTGATATTGTAACCCAGTGCGGGCATTGCTCAGCCAAAAAGGTTAAAAAATTTGCAAAATGAGGTGGCTTTGTTTATTTTGAGCACTTATTTATTTTAAAGGTAATCCTCAACCCTAATGGATACTGAGATAGAACTGAAGTTTTTGGTATCAGATGCCGTTGTTCCACTGATCCCCTCGCTAATCACACAATTTGCTAAAACGGTTATTAATAAACCTTCACGTAGTTTGCAAAATGCCTATTACGATACCCCAAGTAGAGAGCTAAGAGCCCTTGATATAGGTTTTAGAACCCGCTGTGCCGGCAGTAAATGCGAACAAACAATAAAGCTTGCTGGCGAAGTTGTGGGTGGGCTACACCAACGTCCTGAATACAACTTACCAATTGAATCAAGCCGTCCTGATTTATTAGCATTTAGTAATGCTATTTGGCCTCATGGTATGCAAGTGAATGCTATTAGCGATAATTTATATCCTATTTTTAGCACTAACTTTATTCGTCGTACTTGGTTAATAGAAACTCCAAATGGCGCAAAAATTGAAGTCGTGCTAGATAAAGGCGAAATAGCAGCATCGGGTAAGGTTGATATTATTAGCGAGCTAGAAATAGAGCTTGTTGAGGGCAACAGAGACGAGCTATTTGCTTTGGCAGATAAACTTGTTAGCCAAAACTGTATTCGTTTAGGGCTTTATTCAAAAGCAGCTAGAGGCTACCGACTAGCCGATGAAACACCGCTTAAACCAAGTAAGTCTATTGGGTTTGTAAAATTAAAAAAACAAGCAACTCAAGAGCAAGCACTAATAGAGGCCATGAACTTTGGTATTCGTTTTGTGCAAAAGCATGAGCAGTGTTACTTTGACAAGCCAAGTTTAAAAACGCTCAAACGTGTGACTGATGGCATTAGTTTAATTAGGCATAATTTTTGGTTGTTTGACGATATTGTAAGTAAAGACAGTACTGAGCAATTAAGAACAGAGTTAAAGTGGCTGTTAAGTGAATTAGCTTGGGTTGAAAATGCAATTCAGCTAAAAACTTATACATCTAAACGCCATGCATTTTATAAAAAAATAAATGCAGCGCCTGCATTAGCGCAAGTTATTAACGATTTAAAAGAGCTACAGCCAAGCATTGATGATATTAATGCTTTGTTTCAAAGCGCGCGATACAATCGTTTATTGCTGTCGTTGACTACTTGGTTGGTAGATAAACAATGGCGTAAGTTTTGGGGGCAAACTCAACTACAGGCAGCAGAGCAGCCAGTAGCTAAAATTGCAAAACGTTTATTTAATAAAGATTGGCAAAATTTAGATAAGTTACTTCCTAAAGAGCAAACGCTTACAGCACAAGATTATTTAAGCTTACGCACCCAATTAGAAAACAGCTTATTAAGCGGTAATTGCTTAGGGTCATTGTTTGACAAAGAAGAGCGCTTAGAGTTTAGGCTACCGTGGCTGGATATTTCTCATGGTATGTACGAGCTCAGCACGCTGGAATATTTAAAGCAGCTTTGCGGCGGGCAAGAAGACGAGCAGTTGGCTAAAATTCAACAGTGGCTAGATCAAAAGTCAGATTACTTAGTCAGTGCAATGGAGCAAAGCCGTTTAGCGTCTTTTGATATAGAGCCGTACTGGCAGTAATATATTTAAGCAGGTGTGTGTATGGGCACCTGCTTTAATCTTTTTGTTGAAACTTTCTTAAACCTCCTAAATTAAATAACCTCTTAATTTCTACGTAATAAAAATGGTGCGTTAGTCACTCGTTAACTATGCTTATAGTCATAACCTACGACGGTAAGACTAATATGAAGTGTAGTGTTGTTTTGCTTTTTTTATTCAATAGTATGGGTGTCTATGCTCAAACCTTTACTTTTGGTGTAGTTCCGCAATATGAGCCTCAAAAACTCACTGCAATATGGCAGCCCTTTCTTAATAAAGTAACCGAAAAAACAGGCGTGCAACTACAGCTTGTTACCGTGGAATCAATCCCGGTTTTTGAGCAAGGGTTTGCAGATGGCGATTACGATTTTGCTTATATGAACCCATGGCATAGTGTGATTGCTTACGACAAGCAAGGCTATTTACCGATAGTGAAAGATACTGCGCGCCATTTGCAAGGCGTATTAGTGGTCAATAAAAACAGTAATATTGAATCCATTGAGCAGCTTGAAGGTGCCGAAATTGCTTTTCCTGCGCCTAATGCGTTAGGCGCTTCTTTATTAATGCGTGCGGAGCTTGCCCTATTGTATGGCTTAAGAATAAAGCCTGTGTATGTAAAAACGCACTCATCTGTTTATTTAAATGTGGCACTTAACGCAACGCCTGCCGGCGGCGGGGTGATGGGCACATTAAAGCAACAGCCTCAAAATTTGCAGCAAAAGCTAAAAGTTATTTACAAAACGCGGAAGGTTAGCCGCCACCCCATTGTGGTTCACCCTAGAGTAAATAATCAGGTACAAGCGCAAGTTCAACAAGCAATTATAGAAATAGGGAGCGACCCTAAACAAAAACACTTACTAGCGGGTATTCCTATAATTAACCCAAGTAAAGCAAGCATTGACGATTATAAACAATTAACGCAATGGGGTTTACGCTCGTTTTATGTTGAAAATTAACTGGTGGCGCAGCCTAAGGGTTCAAAGCTTTATTGCGGTAATGGCATTTGGCTTTTTATTAATATGCTTATTTATTTTTTACGCTTTGCCAGAGCAAGCTAGGTGGGTAAACGATGGCCTTTCTAGCGCAGCGCAGCGCTCTTTACAGCAACTATCCACATCAATAAAAACCCCTTTATTAACGCGTCAATACGCACAGCTGTATGAGCAAATAGACGCGCAACTTAATACAAACCCTAATTGGAAAGCAATTAGGGTAGTAGAGCCGACTACAGGTAATCAGTTATACCCATTAGATGAGTGGCAGCTGTTAGCGCAGCAGGGCAATGTTACGTTAAATGAGCACATTACTTTTTTAGATAAACCTTTGGCTGAAATAACGTTAGTCGTTAATTTTGAAGACAAAATAAACGAAGCGGCCAAGCTACATTACACATTAATTTATATTCAGTTTTTTATACTTGTGGTGTTTTTTATTGGCTTAGCTTGGTTGGTCGATTATAGAATTACCAGCCCTTTACGGGCGCTCGAAGTCGCCTTTTCTAAACTGGCTAAAGGGAACTTTGATTGCCACGTTAGCGTTCAGCAAAAAAATGAGATTGGCAGCGTCATAAATGCATTTAATAAAATGGCCGGTGAGGTTGCTATTAATCATCAAAAAGTAAACGCGCTGAGAATTCAAGCCGAGTCTGCCAGTAAGGCTAAGTCTGACTTTATGGCGAGTATGAGCCATGAGCTTAGAACGCCGTTAAATGCGATTTTAGGGTTAGCGCAGCTTTATCAATATGACAGTAAAGCAACCGAGGTACACAAAGACAATGCGCAAAGTATTTACCAAGCTGGGGAGCATTTACTTTTACTAATAAACGACGTGCTAGATTTAACTTCTATTGAGTCGGGGAATATGCAGTTTAATTTTGAATATGCCCCCGTGAAAGACATGCTACAGCATAGTATTGAAATGGTGAGCGAACTTGCCAGAGTTGAGCTTGTTACTATAGATACTCACAATATTGACTCCCTAGAAGGTATTTACTTATATGTAGATAAGCGCCGTTTTAAACAGGTACTGCTTAATTTACTTTCCAACGCAATAAAATATAACAAAGTGCGAGGTAAAATAGATATACGTTGCGAGATTGCTGATTCAAGCCGCTGTAATATTGATATTGAAGATACAGGGTGCGGTTTTTCAGAAGATGATATTTTAAGGCTTTTTAAACCCTTTGATAGACTAGGGGCAGAGACCAGTAAAACACATGGTACGGGCATAGGTTTAGTTATTACTAAAGAGCTTGTAGAGCGTATGCAAGGGCAGCTACAAGTAAATAGCCAAATAAATAAAGGCGCGTGCTTTACCATTAGCTTTAATAGTTTTAAAGAAAGCGCTTTAACCACTATACAAGCTGATGAACCGATAAATCACCCCAGCAGTGAGCCCGCAGACTCCGCCAGAGGTAAACTCCCAGTATTAAATGTGCTGGTGGCAGAAGATCAACTGACTAATCAGCAGGTTTTAAAGCAGCAACTGACCATGCTTGGTGTTAATTCAACGTTTGCAAATAATGGTGAACAGGCCTGGCAAATGCTCCAAGATAAGTCCTTCGATATGCTACTTACCGATATTCAAATGCCGTTGCTAAATGGCCTTGAATTGGCTAAAAAAATCCGAAAAAACACACAGTTCAATGAGCTCATAATTATTGCTGTTACGGCCAACATAATGGAAAAAAACATTCAAGATTGTTACAGCGCTGGGATGAACGGTTTTTTAACTAAACCGATAGAGCTTGAAAGCCTAAAAGCACTGTTGATGAAACACTCGCAAGGCATTGTTCCTTCGCATACACAGCCGCTGCAAATTACAGCGCAAGCAAGCTCTATGTACAGTCAATTAGATATGCCTTTATTGTTTTCGATGTTAGGAAAAGATACGCATGTACATTGTTTAGTCTTTCAGGCGTTTTTACAGACCGCTTATGAGCAAGTTAAATTAATTGAAGCATATACACATAGTTTAAATTATGCCGATTTATCTTTTCAGGCGCATGGTTTAAAGTCATCTGCTAAATCGGTTGCAGCGTTAAAGTTAAGTGATACCTGCCAGCAGATAGAAAGCTTAGCCGCGCAAAATAAGGTCGATGAAGCGTTATTATTTGCACTACAAACAGGATTTAATGAAGTGGTTACACAGTTAAAAGTGTACTGTAATAAACATGAGGCATCTTCGTAATGCCTCATGTAATGGCCCTTTTAATTAATATTTAGCGGCCTGCCCTTTAGCGGGTAGGGAGCTTAAAATGAAGTCGCGTAAGTCGTTATTAGAAAGCTTAAGATCTTCATGTCGTAGGTACATCATATGGCCGCTGCGGTACCCTTTAAAGCTTAACCTGTCTTTCATTTTTCCACTTGGGTCAAGCTGCCATAACGTGTATTTAGCATCAAAGTAATTTGTTGCGCCATCGTAGTAACCCGCTTGAATCATGACGTTTAAATACGGGTTTTGCGCCATCGCTAAACGTAAGTTTTCGCCGGTATTATTTTTACTGCGATCCCATGGGTGAACATTGCCAAATAAGTTGTATTTTACATCCGTTTTATAGTTGAGCTCTTCACGCAGGTAATAGTTAATTGCAGGCGTAAATGAGTGCAGCCAAGAGGTAAGCTCAGCCCAGTAATCAGGTGATTCGCCAGCATCGCGTTTATCAATACCTAAATAGCGCGAATCTAGACGCCCGACAGTTTGTCCACGCTCACGTAAAAGTTCTTTCCAAAAAAATCGAGTGGGAATATCTAAGTTGTTTTGCGCTACAAACTGCTCTGAAAGACCAGCATATTCGGCCATTTTCTTTATTATTTGGCGTTTTTTATCGGCATCGATAAAGCCACCTTTCGCGAGGGCAGGAATAAGCTCATTAATAGTGAACTGTTCTACTTCGGGTAAAAGTTCATTGAGATCTTTTTCTTGCAAGTTTTTATTCAGTGCTTTGTGATACCACGCAGTTGCAGCAAAATAAGGTAAGCGATTAGCCGCTTTTATAGGACCGTCGCGCTTTATACCAATATCGGTCGGCGATACTAATACCACACCATTAATGTACATCCATTGACTGTTTTGTAGTTCATGGGCAAGGCCTGATACACGAGTAGTGCCGTAGCTTTCTCCAATTAAAAACTTAGGTGAGCGCCAGCGCTCGTTTCGGTTAACAAAGGTATTTAGCCATTCAGCTAAGTATTTTATGTCGGCATTCACACCAAAAAAGTGCTCTTTTTGTTGCTCTTTCGAAAGCATTTCACCTTTGGCGTTTTCTACTACGCGTGAATAACCTGTATTTACCGGATTTACATAAACAATATCTGCTACATCTAATACTGAGTAGGGGTTATCTTTTACGCCATAAGGCTGAATGGGGTAGCCTTCGTCATCAATTTTTAATACGCGTGGGCCAGTATAGGCTAAGTGCATCCATACAGATGCAGAGCCTGGGCCGCCATTAAACGATATCAGTAATGGGCGAGCTGCGGTGTCATCGACTTTATCTCGTGTGTAATAGGTATATTGTAAAGTGGCAATGGCATCGCCATTATCATTCCACACCGGCTGAGTGCCTGTTTTAACGGTGTAGCTAAAGCGTTCACCATTAATTTTTGCTTTATGCTTAGTGACTACGTGGCTATCAATGTCTATTTTTCGTTGGTTTTCTGCTGTTGCAGTACTGCTAAGTAATACGATGGCAAGCGCTAAGGTGTAACGAGTTAATTGGACAAGCTTCATTGTCGTTCCTTATTTTTGTTTAGATGCTATTTAAAATAAAAAACACACAAATAACAAAAGTATTGAGATTAATGGTCGATAATACTGGTTAAGTCTAAACTTATACACGGCGCGTTTGTTTATTTAGGGTTAATTTATCCTAGCGTGTTTAGCTTAGCTAAAAAATCAAGTATATTTGGTCGGCTTTGTATTTGAATTAAATACAAGCCTTGCGCTTACATTAATGGACCTAGCCTACTTACTGGCTACATAAACAGAACTTTACTGGATGTTTTTCATAGCTTGTCGCTTTAGTGCAAGTTTAAGTACGTAAAATAACAAGATTAAAGAGAAGTTTATGCAAAGAGTATTAGTGGTTGAAGACAGTAAAGTAGTGCAGCAGGTGCTACGCCACTTAACGGCTCAATATTTAGATGTCGCTGTCGATTTCGCATGGTCATTAAATGAATGCCAAGACTATATTGAGAAACATAAATACTCGCTGGCTTTAGTTGATTTAACTTTGCCTGATGCACCTAATGGCGAGGTGGCTAAATTCACACTTTCACACGCCATTCCTACTGTGGTACTTACCTCAAAAATTGATGAATATAAGCGCCAACAAATGCTAGAGCTTGGTGTTATTGATTACGTAATTAAAGACAATCGCGATTCATACCATTACGCTATCAAGTTAGTGGCTCAGCTTCTGAGAAATCAAGGCTGTAAGGCGTTGGTTGCTGATGATTCGGTGTTAAGCCGCTCCTTAATGAAGCAAATGCTAGAAAAGCAATTATTTGATGTAACCGATGCGCAAGATGGTCAGCAAGCACTCGAAATAATAAAAAGTAACCCTAATATAAAATTGCTCATGACTGATTATGCGATGCCATTAATGGATGGCTTTGAACTGGTTAAAGCGGTGCGTAATTTTAGAGGGCGCGATGATTTGGCCATTATCGGGCTTTCGGGTGCAGGTAAACATGGGTTATCGGCTCGGTTTATTAAATACGGTGCCAACGACTTTTTAACAAAGCCATTTATGAATGAAGAGTTTCATTGTCGTGTTATGCAAACAATGGAGCAGTTGTCACTGATTGCGGATATTAAAGAAAGTGCTTACAGAGACTATTTAACGGGTATGTATAACCGCCGTTATTTTTACCAATATGCAGAGCAACTATTAAAAAAACAACAGCAAAATACGCTTGCATTACTCGATATAGATTTTTTTAAAAATATTAATGACACCTTAGGCCACGAAGCGGGCGATCAGGCACTAAAGCAGGTAGCCACGTTAATTAAAACTACGTTTTCTAAGTTTACCGTTGCGCGGGTGGGCGGCGAAGAGTTTGCCATTATATTAGATGATATAGACACGGCGCGTGGGCGAGAGTACTTAGAAGGCTTTAGAAAAAAACTCGCTAAACATGAATTTTTAATCGATGAAAAACCGTTTTCTATCACCATTAGTATTGGTGTTGCTGATTTTCAAAACACTGATTTAACTCAGGCCATGCGCATCGCAGATGCGGCCCTTTACGAAGCCAAAAACAATGGCCGAAACTGTGTTGTGTAAATATAAAAAATAACACTAATTACAAGCTAGTAGGGCATCACTTTTGGTGATGCACCAATGTAGCTAAGTTGTTAAAAAAGCGCACCTTGATGGTGCGTTTTTTTTGTTTTAAATTTACTATTTATACTTATCTTGTTGATATTAAGTGTTTTTTAATAGTGGCACAAAGGTTGGATTATGTAAGCCAACAGGATAACAATAAAGCGTCCGAGGGGGCCACTATGAAAATGATTAGTGCAATCATAAAACCATTTAAATTAGATGATGTGCGTGAAGCGCTCGCTGATTTAGGTATTGAAGGGATGACCGTAGTTGATGTTAAAGGTTTTGGACGTCAACGAGGCCATACAGAGCTGTATCGTGGAGCAGAGTATCAGGTAGATTTTATTCCTAAGATCAAACTTGAAATTGCTACTCGTACTGAAAATTGCCAACGCGTAGTTGAAGCAATTACCAAAATTGCATCAACAGGCAAAATTGGTGACGGTAAAATTTTCGTGTACGACTTAGATCAAATTGTGCGTATTCGTACGGGCGAACTTGATGAAGAAGCAATTTAAGGGGGCTGATTAATGGAAAACACAATTGTAGAACTCAAATTTTCACTCGACACCTTTTATTTTCTGGTGTCGGGTATACTAGTAATGTGGATGGCAGCAGGTTTTGCCATGTTAGAAGCGGGTTTAGTTCGCTCAAAAAATACCACTGAAATTTTAACTAAAAACGTGGCGCTGTATTCTATCGCATGTACCATGTTTTTATTGGTTGGCTACAACATCATGTATGTAGACAACGCTGAAGGCGGCATCATCCCTTCAATTGGCGCATTAATTGGCACGCAAGCGGCCGATGCTGACCACTCTTTAGAATCTGACTTTTTCTTCCAAGTAGTATTTGTTGCAACGGCTATGTCGATTGTATCGGGTGCTGTTGCTGAACGTATGAAGTTATTTGCTTTCTTAGCATTTGCAGTTGTTTTAACTGGCTTTATTTACCCAATGGAAGGTTACTGGACATGGGGCGGCGGTTTCTTATCAGAAATGGGCTTTGTAGATTTTGCAGGCTCTGCCATCGTTCACGGTGCTGGTGCTGCAGCTGCTTTAGCAGGTGTAATTTTACTTGGCGCTCGTAAAGGTAAATACGGTAAAAACGGTGAAATTTACCCAATTCCAGGCTCTAACCTACCACTTGCTACATTAGGTACGTTTATTTTATGGATGGGTTGGTTTGGTTTTAACGGTGGTTCGCAATTACTTCTTTCAGATAAAGAAAATGCAACGGCTGTAGGTCAAATTTTACTTAACACCAATGCCGCAGCGGCAATGGGTGCAATTGCTGCACTGTTTGTATGTAAAGTGTTATGGGGTAAGGCAGATTTAACTATGGTACTAAACGGCGCATTAGCAGGTTTAGTTGTTATTACAGCAGACCCACTTTCACCATCTCCATTAATGGCGTGTTTACTAGGTATTTTAGGTGGCTCACTGGTTGTATTTAGCATTGTAGCTCTAGATAAAGCGAAGATTGATGACCCAGTAGGTGCAATCTCTGTTCACGGTGTATGTGGCGCGCTAGGTATTATGTTAGTGCCTGTATCTAACGGCGATGCAAACTTTGTAACACAGCTTATTGGTTTAGTGACTATTTTAGCCTTTGTTTTTGTAGCTTCATTTATTGTGTGGGCTATTTTAAAGCAAACTATGGGTATTCGCGTAACCGAAGAAGAAGAGCTAAGCGGTATGGACCAACACGATTGTGGTGTGGATGCTTACCCTGAGTTTGTATCTGTTCGCAGTAACTAATATTAAATAGATTAATCATTGTGTTCATAAAGCCCTACCTTGGTAGGGCTTTTTTTCGTTTCAGGGAAGGTTAACTTTTCAGGTGTTAGGCTATACCCAATATGCTAAGCTCACACTCGTGAATAAACCTTGGAATAAATTACACTTAAATGGCTGACAACAAAAAAACACCCAGTAGTAAAACCACTCCTAAACGTGCACCCAAAGCAACCCGCTCGCCACGTAAAGCTAAATCAAAAACGACTAAAAAAACGTCAAGCACTGTTGTTGAACGCACATTTATGCGAAAAACATGGTCTGTTTTTTGGAAATTGAGCTTAGCTGTTTTTATTGCTATGGCCATGTATCTTATTTATTTAGATTCAAAAACAACACGTATATTTGAAGGTAATAAATGGCAGTTACCTGCCCAAGTATACGCACGCTCAATGGAGTTTTACCCAGGGCAGTTTTTATCTAGCCAAGAGGTTGTGTGGGAGCTTGAGCGCCTAAATTATTCATCAGTTAATAGGCTAAGCCGCACGGGGCAGTTTGTAAAAACAGCCGATAGCATAAAAATTTACCGACGCGACTTTGAGTTTTATGATGGCTTTGAAGAATCGCACATTATTGAGCTGCGTTTTGCCGGGCAAAAGGTAGCAACCATTAAAGATAAATTTGGCAGGCGGCTAAACAGCGCTCGTCTAGAGCCTGTGCAAATAGCCCGTATCGGAAATGATTCAAAGCAAGATAGAGAGTTTGTACCGCTTGATAAGTTTCCGCCTATGTTGAAAGACACGTTATTAGTGGTAGAAGATCGGGATTTTTATCAGCACCATGGTGTGTCGGTATTTTCTATTTTGCGCGCGCTATATTCAAACATTAAAGCAGGGCGTACCGTGCAAGGTGGTAGCACCTTAACGCAGCAGCTTGCAAAAAATATATACCTAACGCGTGAGCGTTCTTTAGTGCGTAAAATAAATGAAGCATTTATAGCGCTTATTTTAGATTACCGTTATTCAAAAGATCAGATTTTAGAAGCTTATTTAAATGAAGTTTACCTAGGTCAGTCTTATAACCAAGGCGTGCATGGCATGGGCTTGGCCTCTGAGTTTTATTTTTCAAAGCCTGTTGATGAGCTGGAATATGACCAAATAGCGCTGCTGGTGGCGATGGTCAAAGGGCCTTCGTATTACAATCCTCGTCGCTATAAAGAACGCACTATGGAGCGTCGCGACCTAGTACTGCGCTTAATGGTTGAAAACAAGCTACTAACTACAAAAGAATACCGTGCATCACTTAAACGCCCAATTGATATAGCGCCTATGAAAGCAAGTTTACAAAAGTCATACCCTGGCTTTTTAGAACTTGTAAACCGTGAGCTTAAGCAGTTATTACCTGATCAAAAAACACTAGATGCTGGGGTTCGTGTATTTACTTACTTTGATTTGCAAAAACAAACGGCGATGGAAGAGTCCATTCAAAAAAGTTTACCGTATTTAGAAAAACGCCCTAACACCGATAAACTCGAAGCAGCCATGATCTCAGTAAATGTAGAAAAAGGCGGTGTGTCGGCATTAGTGTCGGGGCGCGATGTTCGCTATTCAGGTTTTAACCGAGTGCTCGATACTAAACGAAATATTGGCTCTTTAGTTAAACCCGCGGTGTACTTAACAGCCCTGCAGTTACCACACTATAACTTAGCCACATTACTTGATGACTCCCCTGTGCAGGTAACAAATGAGCAAGGTAAAGTGTGGCAACCTGAGAACTTTGATCACCAATACCGAGGTGCATTACCACTTTATAAAGCCTTTAGTAACAGTATTAATATTCCTGCGGTAAATTTAGGCCTAGATGTAGGTGTTGATAAAGTTGCAAATACGCTCAAAGGATTAGGCGCAAAAGGTAATATAGATGAATACCCCTCGCTGCTACTTGGTGCTGTAGAAATGTCGAGCTTTGAGGTTGCCCAGCTTTATACCACTATCGCAGCAGATGGCGAGTATAGAGAGCTTACCTCTGTATCTGCCCTTACAGACTCGGTAGGTAACGTGTTGTATAAGCATAAAGTTAAGTCTGAGCCGCGCTTTGCAAAAGACGCTGTATATATGACTAAATATGCCATGAAGCGAGTGACAAAAGACGGCACCGCTAAGCGTTTAAATTTACACTTTCCATCAATTCAGCTTGCCGGTAAAACAGGCACTAGTAATGATTTACGTGATAGCTGGTTTGCAGGGTTTGATCAAAACACAGTGACCGTTGCATGGCTTGGTAGAGACGATAATAGAAGCACCGGTTTAACAGGGAGTGTGGGCGCCCTAGAAGCTTATATTCGTTACTTAAAACCGCTCAACCCTGAAGCAATAGCAGATACACGCCCGCCATCAATAAGATGGGCTTTCGTCAATGAAAGAACGGGTTTACAAGCACCGCCCGGATGCGGAAAAGTCATTCAGTTACCACTAAGAGCCAGTGAGTTTGAACCTAGGCCGCAGTGTATACGCTAATAAAATAAAACCTTAATAATAAAACCGCTAACTCAGCGGTTTTATTATATTTGCTTCACTATCTAGCAATCAAAATTTGAAACTAAATAAATTTTAATTACTTTTATTAGCTTATTTTCTTATAAATAAATTAAAAAGCAGTAAGTATAATTAGAGTAAAGTAGCACTTTGCGAGATTAAAAATAAGAGCGTTGTAACGAGTATGTTAATAGTTTAATTAACTGAATTGTTGTTAATTAATTGTCTGTTTTTGTTTCTTTAAATTAACATTGAGAATCTTATATTTCACAAATAAACATGTAAAAATAAATTTAAGTTATTGTTTTTAAATTATTTTTATTTCTATTTTATCTTTATTTAATTAACATATTTACAATTTGTACCCTTTTGTTACCCTCTGTATGCATTTTGTATAAAGTGCAAAAATAATTATAAACTTAACAGGGATAAGAGTATGAAAAATATTTTCAAAAAAAATCTTACGGCAATAGCGGTTCTCGCTTCACTAGGTGTAGCGCTTCCAGCAGTGGCATCTGATGTTGTAGGTTCTATCGATAATATTTCTACTACAGCAGGGTATACCGTAACAGTAAAAAATCCTGCAACAGGGTTAGAAAGAACATTAAATATTTCTGAAGACGGTTCATTTCGATTTGCTTCATTGCCTTCAGGTAGCTATCAAATACAAATCTTAAAAAACGGCGCCGTTGTAGCTGAAGATAGTGTGCGCGTTTCATTAGGTGCTAATGCAAAAGCGAGCTTTGATTTAGCACAAGTCAGTGATTCCGGTCCTGAAGTAATTCAAGTATTAGGCGCTCGTATTTCTTCGATTGATTTAACAACTGCCGATTCTGGCCTAGTTATTACAGATGCTGAAATAGACCGTATGCCGATAAACAGAGACCTTACCTCGGTTGCATTGTTGGCACCAGGAGCTGTTAAAGGAGACAGTGCTTTTGGTAATACTGCGTCGTTTGGTGGCTCATCAGTAGCTGAAAATGCATGTTATATTAATGGCTTAGAGGTTACTAATACACGCCAAGGCCTTGGTTGTGGTGAAGTACCGTTTGAGTTCTATGACCAGTTCCAAGTTAAAACGGGTGGTTACTCTGCCAAATTTGGCCGCGCAACCGGTGGTACCATAAATACAACTACTAAAAGTGGTACAAATGAGTGGGAATTTGCGGCAGTTGTGCAATTTCAACCAGACTCTTTGCAAGAAGAGGGAAGTATTTCTCGTGGTAACAATGGCGCAGGTCAAATATTTAGAGATGAAAGCTTAGACACTGATAGCAAAACAGATGTGACTATTTCTGCTGGTGGTCCTCTAATTGAAGACACGTTGTTTTTCTATGGATTAATTAACCCAAGAGATACTGAGTCTACATACACGTGGGGTGGAGATGAATTTTCGCCAAACGATCAATACCGTAATGAATCAGCTTCTGGCGGCGATAATTTATTTTGGGGCGGTAAGCTTGATTGGGATATTAATGAAAACCATAGGTTAAGCTACTTTGCTTATTCTAATCGTCGTGATATTGAGCGTTCAGTATACGAATACAATAACGGAACTGTGGGCGATCGTATCGATGGTGCCATTTTAAAGCGTGGTGGTGAAGCGCAAAGCTTAAGTTATACGGGTGTTTTAACCGAAGACCTAGTTGTTACTGCTATGGCTGGTAATATTAAAACAGAATATGAAACGCAATCAGAAAACTTGGTTTGTCCATCTATTACCGACTCTCGAGGTACTGCTAATCCAATCACTGGCTGTGGTGCAGGCGGTAGCTTTGGTGCCAATAATGATGAAAATACCCAATATCGCTTAGATGTTGAATATGTATGGAATGACCATGAAATAACATTTGGTATCGATTACCAAGAGCGTAAGTCTGAGAATATAAGTAGTCCTATTGGTGGCCACAGCTATGATTACAGAACTCTTGCAGATAATGGTAGTTGGCAAGCCGATAATGGCGCACTAACAAATAACACTGGTGCAGCGCTTGACTATGTTGAAGACCGTATCTTTGATGGCGGCGGCAGCTTTGAATCAGAGTTAACAGCTTACTACATAGAAGATCAGTGGCAAGTAACAGAGGATTTCTCAGTTAAAGTTGGCTTACGTATTGATGAGTTTGATAGCTGGGGTACGACTGGTAAGTTACTAACTAGCTTTGAAACAGATATTGCACCTAGACTAGGCTTCACTTGGGATCCTACAGGTACAGGCGACACTAAAGTTTATGGTACATATGGGCGTTATTACTTACCCGTAGCCAATAATACTATTTTTAGAGCCGCATCAGGGGTTAGTGATATAACCACAGCTTATACGTATACTGGTGTTGATTCACAAACTGGCGCACCAACAGGCCTAACGCCATTAGCTGACACGCTTGGGAATGGTGGTATTCAAAACTCACAGCAAGTGAGTGGTGTACCGGTTATACCTGAAAAAGATATCTTCCAAGCGCAAGAGGCTGATCCATTCTCTAAAGATGAATATATTATTGGTATACAGCAAGCTTTAAATGATGAATATACAGTAGGTGTTAAAGGTATATACCGCGAAGTTGCAACAGCATTAGATGACTACTGTGGGCGATATGCATACCCTTACTGCGTAATGATAAACCCTGGCGATTCGTCTAGCTGGTACAGTGACGGTTACTACTGGAATGGAACCGATTGGGGAGATTCATCATTCAATAACGACGGTGTTCCAGATAGTGGTTCTTTAACTACCTATTCAGCAGAAACAATAGGCCTACCTAAAGCAAATAATGAATACACCGCTGTAGAGTTTAGCCTTGACTATAAAGCTGACACTATTCGTTATCAGTTTGGTTATACATGGGCTAGAAGTGTAGGTAATTTTGAAGGTGCTGTTAAATCAGATATTGGTCAAGCTGATGCGGGTATTACCCAAGACTTTGACTTCCCAGCAGTTATGGATGGATCTCAGGGCTATCAACCTAATGATAGACGCCATACATTTAAATTCTTTGGTAGTTGGGAGCCAATGGAAGACTTAACTGTAGGCTGGAATGCTACTTTACAAAGCGGGCGTCCTAAGAGCTTATTTGGTCAAGGCTATCCATCTACCGATCCAAATTTAAATGGCGGTTGGGGTGATACTTTCTACATTTATACTAATGAGTGTCCAGATACAAATGGCAACGGCGACTGTGATCAAGATGAGAAAATCTATGAAAAACATAGCCGAGGCACAAATGGCCGTACACCTTGGGTATTTAACTTAGATTTATCTGCTGCATATGATTTCACAGTATCTGATATCGACATGCGTGCATCGGTTAATGTATTTAACATTTTCAACTCGCAAACAGAGTCATCACTGAATGAACACTATGAGCAAAATGAAGGTGAAGTAAATGCGTACCATGATGCTGCATACTCTTGGCAAACACCACGTTACGTTCGTATAGGTTTGGAAGCTCGCTTTTAATACTTATTAATAATTAACCTTAAAAACCCTTCTTAATCGAAGGGTTTTTTGTAATTTAAAAGCACTTTTATTATTTTCAAGATTTAAAAAACTGCATTGATTTAGTTAAGTCATCAGATAGCTGACTAAGTTGCTGTGCGTCTTGCAGTGTAGATTGTGCAGAGAGAAGAGTGTGATCTGCTAAGTTACTGACTTCTTGTGCATCAGTTAATGCTTGGGTGGTTGCGTTAGATTGCTCTTTAACCCGCAGTGCTATCTCTTCGCCTTGGTGTTTTATATCGCCCATGCTTTGCTCTGCATTTTGTAAAATATCGTTTGTTTCGGTGGCGGCTTTTACCGATTGTTCCATCTTCTGGACACTTGAGCGCATTTTTTGTTGTGTATCGTCAGAAGCTTGTTGGAGAGAGCTAATAATTTGGTGAATTTCTTGGGTTTGAGTTTGTGTACGCTGGGCGAGGGTTCTTACTTCATCAGCTACCACGGCAAAACCACGGCCATGTTCACCGGCTCGTGCGGCTTCTATTGCTGCGTTTAGGGCTAATAAATTAGTTTGATCGGCTATTTCGCTAATGCCTTTGCTTACTTTACTAATTTCTTGGCTATCTTGGGCTAAGCGATTGAGGGCTTGTTGGCTTTCGGTAAATTCAACTTGAAGGTCTTGCATGTATTTGGCAAGTTCCATGGTGTTGTTAGAGCCTTGCTTTACATGCTGCGCGGCATCTTGCGCTGTTAACATCGCTTGATTAGCAGACTCTTCTACACTCACTGCACTTTGCTCCATATTACTTAGTGCATCATGAATAGCGTTTACCCGTATTTGCTGTTTTTCAACATCGTTACTCGTTTGGCTGCTTGCCTGTGAAAGCGATTTTGTGGCGCCGCATAGCTCCACAGTACTTGCTTTTACATTATCTAAAAGTTTTGAAAAGGCATTAAGAAGTGCGTTATATCGCGCTGCAATAATATCCATTTCATCATTAGTACTTGAGTTGATAACCGCATTTAAGTCGCCATTTGCTGCTCTTTGCGCAGCTTCGGCAAAGCGATTAATGGTATCAACTACCGCAAAATAAAAACCAACCATTAAGTAAAATGCAATCAATAAACTAATTAATGATGCAGCTAATACAGTGTTTCTAGTCAAGCGTTGCGTGTTCAGTTTTTCATTTATTAGCGATTCAAGGGTAGGGATGCTTTTATCAATTAGTTGGCTAATACGACTAAGCACTTGGCTGGTAAGCCCTGCAAATTCGTTTTGTGTAAGCTGTATATCATCTGGTTCAAGCAGCTTTTCATCAATGGCTGTTTTAAAAGCGGCTATGGCGTTATGTAAATTAGTGAGAGAGGGCGTCAGTGCTTTATTTACAGATGCATCGGCCGTGGTGGCAATTGTAAGTATTTTATCGAGTTGCTGCTGGTACAAAGGTAGCGACTTACTTAAGTTTGAAAGCGCAATAAAAGTCTCTGGTGTAAAACGCTGGTTAGTAAGAACAGTATTAGCGCTTTGCGCTGTCGCATTTATCTGCATGATAAGCGCAGGTATAGGCGTAACTAATGCGCGATTAACATAAGCACTCGCAAGTTGGTTATCTAAGGCTAAATTAGACTGTATTGAAACCAGCTCAAGTACGTCATTTATTTGCTCATCTTTTACATTAAAACCACGTGCTTTAGCTACTTTTACATTTTTATAGGTTTCACCCTGCATTTGATTTGCAAGAATGTCTCTGTAGCTCAGTAAACCTTGTTTTTGCATTTGAGAGACGCTTATACTCTCGCTTAATAAAGAGACTAAAAAAAACAAACTAAGCGCAAGGGGTAATAATAAAATACCAAAAACTAAACCAATTTTCGTTTTATATTTTAAGTTGCCCATTAATGATATAGCAGGTGCTGCTAAGTGCCTTAAGCTCGTCATACGTTTCTCTTGTGGGGTAAAAGTGAGTCTAAAAAGTGAGACCGTATAAAGGCTAAAAACCATTCAATTATAAATACGCACAAATAAAAAAAGCCCGTAAGGGCTTTTTTAACTTTAGAGTTAATAACGCACATTATTAACACATGTGTTGGATGCTTATAGCTTAGCGAAGGCGCGCTCTGCAGCTTCTATAGTCGCTTGTACTTCTTGCTCTGTGTGCGCAGCACACACAAAGCCTGCTTCAAATGCAGAAGGTGCTAGGTATACACCTTCTTCAAGCATTAAGTGGAAAAAGCGTTTAAAGCGTTCTAAATCACATTCTGTAGCTTGTTTATAAGAGGTTACTTTTTCAGCTTCAGTGAAGAAAAAGCCATACATACCGCCAGCGTAGTTAGTGGTTAAAGGAATGCCTGCTTTTTTAGCGCCTGCTTCAAAACCTTCACAAATTGCTTTAGAAATAGCTTCTAACTTATCGTGCAAACCTGGTTCACTTAATAGCTCAAGCGATTTTAAACCCGCAGCCATTGCAATAGGGTTACCAGAAAGTGTACCGGCTTGGTAAACCGGCCCTACTGGCGCAATGTAATCCATAATTTCGGTTTTGCCGCCAAAGGCACCAACAGGCATGCCGCCACCAATGACTTTACCTAAACATGTTAAGTCAGGTTTTATGTTGTAATACGCCTGAGCGCCACCTAAAGCAACACGAAAGCCGGTCATTACTTCGTCAAAAATAAGCACCGATTTGTACTCATCACATACTGCACGCAAGCCTTCTAAAAAACCTTCTACAGGAGGAATACAGTTCATGTTACCCGCTACTGGCTCAACGATGATACAGGCAATGTCGTCTGCGTATTTTTCAAATACAGCTTTTACTTCATCAAGGTTATTAAACGATACGGTAAGTGTGTGCTTTGCAAAATCCTCAGGGATACCAGGTGAATTTGGCACACCCATGGTTAATGCGCCAGAGCCTGCTTTTACTAATAATGAGTCGGCATGGCCGTGGTAACAACCTTCAAACTTAAGGATTTTATCACGCCCTGTATAGCCACGGGCTAAGCGAATGGCGCTCATTGTTGCTTCGGTACCCGAGCTTACCATACGTACTTTTTCGATTGAGGGAACAAGCGCTTTTACTTTTTCGGCCATTAAAATTTCAGCTTCAGTGGGCGCCCCATAACTTAAACCGTTTTCTACCGCTTCGTGAACAGCTTGCTTTATAGCTGGGTGGTTATGGCCCATGATCATCGGGCCCCATGAACCTACATAATCGATATAACGGTTACCATCGGCATCAAAGGTAAAGGCACCCTCGGCTTTGGTAATAAATAGTGGCGTACCACCAACACCGTTAAATGCACGTACAGGCGAATTTACGCCACCAGGAATTGAAGTTTGTGCACGATTAAATAAATCTTGGCTTATTGTCATGAAAAATCCTATTAGTTGTCGCTTGGTAAAAGTGTTTAGCTGTCGCGTTTGCGGCTAAACCAAGGTACGTCTACTTCATATTGCTCGACTTTGTTTTCTACGCCGAGGGTTAAAGCAAACAGTGCCATACGAATTAACACGCCATTTTGTACTTGGCGGAATATAGCTAAATTGTCGTTACTGTTTAAGTCGTTATCAAGCTCATTAGCTTCTAAACGGCTATCGCGTGGGAGCGGGTGCATAAGCACGGAATTTGGCTTACAGTGCGCGTTATAAATTGATTGGCTAATTCTAAAGCCGCCACGGTATTTATTGGCTTCTTCTTGTGAAGGGAAGCGCTCTTCTTGAATACGTGTTTGGTACACAATATCGGCTGCTAAGTTCCCTTCCATTTTGTTGACTAATTGTATTTTATGGCCTGCATTTTCTACCGCATCTAAAATACTCGTTGGCATTTGCAGGCCATCGGGGGCCACCATCGAAAATTTTACGTTTTTGTAATGGCACAATAATTTAGATAATGAATGTACTGTGCGGCCATATTTTAAATCGCCAACTAAGGCGATATGCATGCCATCAATGTTTTGATCAAATCGGTTGAGTTCGCGCTCAATAGTAAGCAAGTCAAGTAGTGCTTGAGTAGGGTGCTCGTTTGGGCCATCACCACCATTAATTACCGGTACGGTACAACCGTCTGCAAATTCGCTTACCGAGCCTGCATCAGGGTGGCGCATAGCGACGGCATCAGCGTAAGCCGAAATAACGCGCGCAGTGTCGTAAAGCGATTCGCCTTTAGCTAGGGCTGAGCTTTGCATGCCGGTTGTTTCGCGCACGCCACCGCCTAGTAAATTAAAGGCAGTACCAAAGCTTACACGCGTACGCGTGCTTGGTTCAAAAAACAAATTAGCTAAAATAGCGCCTTCTAGCACTGTTGTTTGCTTTTGTTTTTTAGCATAAGGCTCCATTTTTTTCGCTACTGCAAAAATACGCTCAATGCAGTCTCTGTCGAGTTGATTTACCGACAGTATATGTTCACCTTGGAAACTTAACATGGGGTTTTTCCTAATCAATCAAAGGGGCGCGATAATCCATAAAAATGGGGCACGCAATCGCGCGTGTTATAGCAAGTATTGTAAATTGCAGCGCAGTTTAACATGCGCTACACAGCTTATAAATTAGGTTTTATTACCGCAAGCGCAACAATAATTAGCAGCGCAATAACTGGGAGCTCATTAAAAATACGATAAAAACGGTCCGTTTTGGTATTTTTGTCGTGTTTAAAGTCGCTCAGTAATTTAAAGCAGTAGCCGTGGTATAGATATAAAATAATGACCAGTACCAGTTTGTAGTGCAGCCACATGCTATATCTAAACCACTCACGGCCATATTCTACAATAGTGAGTACACCAAAAACGGCCGTTAAAATAGCAAACGGGGTAACAAAAAAGAGTAGCCGACGCTCCATTACTTTAAGCATAGAGTTACAGGCTTTTTCTTCGCTCATTGCGTGGTATACAAATAACCGAGGTAAATAAAAAATACCGGCAAACCAAGCAATCATAAAAAAAATGTGCAGTGTTTTATAAATTAGTAAAGCGCTCATAAGAATCCTAAAGTAGGCTGTTACGAATAGTTAAAATATTATTTATTTGATCCCAGCGTAATAGCCCCATTATTTGCTGATCATCTAGCAAGTTGTATACATACAGGGCGCCGCTGCGTTTATCTTTTAAAATATCAAAGGCATCAGCTAAGGTCGACTGGCTGCTAATGCCTTGTAAGCTAATGTAGTTTATATTTATGTTTTCGCCCGACATCAGGGTAAGGTCGTACTCTGCTAGGCGATAGCCGTTTTCTTCATCGTAAACTATTAAAGGGGTTTGGCTATCCATGGCGTCTAAGGTGTTTTTAATTTGCTCTTTATCGTCTGAATAAAGCAGTTTAAAGTCCTCATCCATATCATCCATTATGCCCACTTTTTGTAGCGCCTCTGTTGCGGGCGATACATGATAGGGTAGCCCCTGAAAATCGAGCTGTTGCAAAAATATAGACCGATTGCCAAATACTTGCAGCGCCGTTACATAGGCGGTCGTTATCACTAACATGGCCGGTACAATAATCTCTGGCGAGGACGTAAGCTCCATCACAGTTGTTAATGCTGCTAACGGCGCATGTAATGTAGCTGCGAGTAATCCTGCCATTCCTAATACGCCGTATGTGCCTGCAATGTCAGCACCTGGGCTTATAAATTGGGCAAAAAAGGCCATTAAAGTACCTGTTAATACACCTAGCCCAATAACGGGACCTATTAAGCCGCCCGGTATTCCTAGGCCAATGGCAAACAGGGTCGCCAGCAGTTTAGCTATTAAAATAGTGGTAAGTAGCTGCGCGTTTTCAGGCGATTCAACCGCAATAGTAATCGCACTCATACCCGAACCCATTGCTTGGGGAACTGCATAGGCAATAATACTCGCAATACAACCTGCAATGAGTAAACGAGGAAACATGCTTAAAGGTTTAAATGTTTTTATGATCAGCATTAAATTTTGATTAAAGCTATAGGCAATTGCCCCTAAGGCCATGCCACATAAAATTAAATATGGGTAATGCCAACCACTCAATGGCGTAATGCTAATAAGTGCAAGCTCTGAGCCTTCACCAAACACAAATTGGGTTGCTAATGCACCAGTTAGTGCGGCAAGCATAATTGGTACAAAAATATGCACTTTGTACTCACGAAGCACCACTTCCATTACAAAAATAACCGCAGCCAGTGGGGTATTAAACGAGGCCGCAATACCCGCGGCGACACCACAGCCACTTAATGTACGCATGGCGTTATGCGGTAAATGAAGTTTATCGGCTAATATACTTGCGCCAGTGGCGCCCATATGAACAGATGGCCCTTCGCGGCCAACCGAAAAACCACTAATAAGTGCCAGTGCACCACCAACAAATTGGTTTACGGTGTTGTAAAGCGGCATTTGCCCGTAGTGGCGTTTAATGCGATGAATAACAAAAGGAATGCCTAATCGGTAGTGCTTAAAGCCAGTAAATGCAGCAAATGTAGCAATCAGTAGCGCAGCAATTAACGGCATTAAAACCCGTTCAAGAGAGGGGATAGTAGTAAAATTATCGGGAGTGTCTAAAAATAAGCTTTGAAAAAACAGAATCGTTAAGCGAAATAAAATAATAAAAAATGCAGCAATTAAACCAGCACTTACGCCTAATAAGCATAATTGCACAGAGGTTTTTGGTTTTGCTAATCGACGCCTGAGTTGCTCAAGCCACATGCTGTATTCTCCGCCACATTTTTTCAGCGAGCAGTTTAACAAAAGTGTGCAGGTAAGTCCTTGTGATTTTGCAATTTTAAACACTTATATTAACAAATATTACAGCAATCACTGAAAACACATTTTGCTATCGTATCGGCTAAAGCAATAGTTAAAAGCCTAAGATAGCACAAGAGATGTTTGACTATACTTGATTAAAACACTCGGGTATTAGATAATCACGCCATTGCGATATTGAGGGTTTTAAAATGTCTGAAGAATTACCAATAAAGTTCAGCGATGCAGCTGCTGTTCGTGTTAAACAGTTAATCGACGAAGAAGAAAATCCAGATTTGAAACTGCGTGTTTACGTAACAGGTGGTGGTTGTTCTGGTTTTCAATATGGTTTTACTTTTGATGAAAAAGCAAATCCTGGCGATTTAGAAATAGTTAAAAATGGTGTAACCCTGGTTATTGACCCAATGAGTATTCAGTACTTAGTTGATGGCGAAGTGGATTACACAGAAGGGTTAGAAGGCGCACGCTTTTTTGTATCTAATCCTAATGCAACGACTACCTGTGGGTGTGGTGCAAGTTTTAGCGTTTAAGCAATTTACGCTTAGCTATTAAAGCCGCGTTAGCGGCTTTTTTAATGCCTAAAATTCAATTGGGCTGTAATGGGTAAACTGCATTATTAATACAAAAAAGCCTAATACAAAAGCAGAAAAGGCAAGTATGTATAAAAAGCCTTTTTTACCTTGTTTAATGGGTACTCCGTAGTGACGTAAAAACAAAAACCATAAAAAGCATAGTAAAATAGGCAACAAAAATAAGACTCTAAACATACTTCCTCTTTAGTCCCTTAGTTAGGGAAAAACGTTATTTATGGGAACTTTTTTACCCTTACTGTTGTTTAAACATCAATACAGCAAGGTTATTCGCACGTTAATTTGTAACAAAGTGCTTTTATCTTACAATTAATTTTTTAGGAAAAAACTTAATATTTTTGGTACGTTAACTTAAATATTCAGCATAAGTAAAGGTTAGTGGTTGGGTAAATTTATGCAAACTATGTAATTAATTATTTAACCGAACTGTTAATAGTATATAATGTATCCAAGAGTGAGACGGGCAAAATTTCACTCTTAATAAAAATAAACCTATATCCTATTTTTGCGGGTTAGCACTGAATAGATTGGTAGGTTGAATAAGTAGCAATACCTTTGCTTATTTAAGCAATAGCTTGCTATTGAATAATGTAGTGGGTATCTGCTTATATGCCTCCAATCATTGTGTGACTACTGCTTTGACGGGTATGTCATATCATCTAGTAGGAGATGTAAAATGATGGGCAAGACTGTTTCTTCTGAAGAAAACGAAAAGCTAACTAAATGGCTTAAAACAAAACGCCATGAAAAGGGTCATACAATGCGTAGCCTGGCACAAGTGCTAGGAACACCTCACTCATTTATCGGTAAGATTGAAAATCAAGAACGCCGCTTAGATGTTATTGAGTTTGTACGTTACTGTAATGCACTTGAAGTTGATCCGCATGAAGCGCTAGGCTTAATTAAAGCGGATTAATATTGTTTTGCTTAGGGTGTTATAAGGGGCACTTGAACGGCCTAAGCAAATCACGTTAATGCAGGGATGCATTACATATTTTTATGGTAATTTTGCTCTAACTGATAGAGCTTATGCCTAATCAAATATAAAAACACCAGCGAAGGTATTACCATTAATGCCGTTAACACAAAAAATAATGCCCAATTTCCCATTAGCCAATCATCAATAACCACACCACTGTAACTTGAAAGCAATGTACGCCCTAAATTCCCAAGCGAAGCCAGTAATGCATAATGTGTTGCACTAAATGCTCGGTCACATAACATCGATATAAATGCCACCATAGCCACTAACGACCAAGCCTGAGTAAAGCCATCAATGACAATAGCAAAAGCGTATAAGCCTAAATTAGGGCCAACCAGCGCAATAGCCGAAAATGCTAAATTAGACCCCGCCATAGCAACGCCACTTATAAATAACCCTTTTACAATGCCGTACTTTTGATTGAACAAGCTGCCCACAAAGGTAAAAGCAATGGTGAGTACTGCAGTACCTACTTTTGAAAAAGTGGCTATGTCGCTGTTGCTAAAGCCTATTTCTTTATAAAAAACAATCGACATACGCCCTAAAAAAGCTTCGCCTATTTTAAATAAGAAAATAAATGCTAATAAGGCAAGGGCTGTTTTAACCCCATTTTTAGCAAAAAAGGTTTTAAAGGGATCAACCACTGTAACGCCAAGCCAAGCAATCACTTTAGTAAAGGGCGTTTGCTTAATGCTGGCTAGTTTTTCAAGGTATACGCGCTCAAGCTCTGCGTGAACAGCTTCTCGGTTTGATTTAGGCTCTTTGGCAAATAACACGCCGCTCATTAGTATCAACATAACAGCGGCTAAAAAGTAATACACTTGTGGCCAATCTAAAGAGGGGATATCGGCCATGTAAAAAGGAATAGCCCCTAGTAATGCATAACCTGTCCACCAACCTGATGTGGCCATAGCGGCAGCTGCAGTGGCTTTATGAGATTCGTTTTCGCTTAACGTGTCTATTCTAAAAGCATCAATTGCTATGTCTTGTGTGGCAGAGGCGACTGCGATGAGTAAACATAAGCCGGCGGCAATCGCTAAGTTTGCTTTTAAATCAAGCCCCGCTAAAAGCAGGGTGCCAATAAACATAAAGCTTTGGCAAAATAAAATCCAGCTGCGACGTTGCCCAAACCATTTGTACAATAATGGCAGTTTGGTTCTATCAATAAGCGGCGACCACATAAAATTAATGCTGTATGCGCCAAATACAATACCAAATAAGCCAATCATACTGCGGCTTAGGCCTTCGTCTTTTAGCCAAGCCGACA
Organism: Pseudoalteromonas sp. 1CM17D; assembly: GCF_023161805.1. Lineage (NCBI taxonomy): Bacteria > Pseudomonadati > Pseudomonadota > Gammaproteobacteria > Alteromonadales > Pseudoalteromonadaceae > Pseudoalteromonas > Pseudoalteromonas sp. 1CM17D. The sequence goes on from NZ_JALNTP010000003.1 coordinate 108,125, forward strand.
TCACAGAGCCAATCAGTACCCATGGAAAACCACTGCTCATACCAAATATAAAAATATTGATTAAACGTTTATCTTTAAAATACGAGAAATATTCGCTTACTGAGAGGGTTTTGCTCATAGGGCCTTCATTGGCGTTGGGTGCAACTTAGTTGCACCTCAGTGATTTATAATGGGGTTTGCTCAAGTACTTTAATATTTAAAATAACAACGGGCGTTTTTGGTACAAAGTCGTAGCCAATTTTTTCATTAAAGCCGGTTTCTACAGCCATAATTTTATCTAGCGTGTCGTAACCATCCATTACATTGCCAAACACGGCAAAGCCCCAATCTCTACCTGGGTTTAAATGATCGTTATCATCCATATTAAAAAAGAACTGGCGAGTTCCTGAATGCGGTTCACGGTCTTGATACGCCATAGCGATGCTGTACATATCATTTTTTAAACCGTTGCCACTTTCGTTAAATATAGGGTCGTTTTCGTGTAAGCCATCAAGGTCTTTATCGTAGCCACCACCTTGTATTACAAAGTCACGGTCGTTTTCAACATCACGTTCTACACGGTGGAATATACTGCCTTGGTAACTTTTATCCATTACGTAGGTTAAAAAGTTATTTACCGTAATAGGGGCTTTTGAGCGGTCTAGCTCAACCACAATGCTACCCAATGACGTGACTATTTCTACACGCGGAAAAATATTGTCTTTTTGAACAAAACGGCCTTCTTGCGCGGCAAAGGTGCTTACACTAAATAGTAGGCTTAAGCAGATTAAAAATCGTTTCATTGTTAACCTTCTAAAAATTCAATTAATTCTGGGTCCGATACAATGCGGGTTATAATTTGTTCCGTCAACTTATTGAGTTGACCTTCAATTTTGGCGCGATCGTGGCTCAGCGGCCCTTCTAAATTAGCACTGCCACGATACACTTTACTAAAATTGCTGGTAGAGCGAATGACCCGTACGCCTAGCTCAATGTGCGCTTCGCTGGTATGGCTCATGAGCTTTTCAGTCACCTTTGCTTGTAGGGCATGAATGTCTAGTTCAAAGCGGGTTGTTGCTAGGTTAGAAATACTTGCTCCGTTACGGTTTAGCGCGCTATCTAATACGCTTTTAACAGAGGTTACAATATCTTGGCTGGCAAAGGTCTTGGTTTTGTCCGACTCAACAAGCTTAAGGGTTGCGCTGTCACCACGTAAATCAATAACGCTGGTACTTAAACTGGCTGAAATAACGCTAATTTGGCCGCTTTTATAAACCGGGTTTAATATCACTTGGTTTGGCTGGTTACTGCATGCGCTAAACACCAGCATGGAGCAACAGGCTAAAATAAATTTAGTTAATTTCATTTTATAGCATCCCACTATTTTTAGTTGCGCTGAGCACTACAAACTTTTTGTTTGAACCTAATAGCTTACAGTTACCAAACATACGATTTAATTTATCGTGATAATCTAAATGACGATTACCAATAATACGCAGCTCGCCACCTTCTTTTAATGTATCTTTTGCTTGTTTAAACATTTGCCACGCAATGTGGTCGGTAACCGCTTGGGCTTGGTGAAATGGAGGGTTACACAACACCATATCCACACTGTCTCTTGCAAAGCCGGTTAAGCAATCATTTTCTATAAATTGGCAATCATCAAATTTATTTGCTTGGTTAAGTTCTACATTTAAACGTGCAGATTCGACCGCCATGTACGACTCATCAACAAAGGTTATCGACGCATTTGGACAGCGTGATAACGTCATTAAGCCCACTACGCCATTACCACAACCTAAGTCGATAATACTTTTTGCTTTTGAGGTTTGCGGCAAGTAATTAAAAAAGAACCGTGCACCTATATCTAACGAATCGCGCGAAAACACATTGGCATGGTTCGTTATATTAAAATCAGTGCCTTCAAGCTGCCAACTTACCGGGAAGTTAGCTTCTTTATAACCGCCTTTAGCTGTACTTAATATTAAACGCGACTTTTTAACGGCCAAACTTGTTTTGGTTTCGCCAATAAATTGCACAAACGCTTTTATAGTTGAGTTATGAATTTCCTTTGTTTTACCCGCGGCAATAACCGGTGTGCCAGGGGCAAGTACTTCACTCAACTCGCTTAATTGAAACTGTAAAAACCCGACGTTACGCGGTATTTTTATAAGCACTAAATCAACCTCTTCAGGCAGCGCAGATAAGCTATCTAACTGTGTAAATTGGGCTGTTGATAGTTTATTTTCTTTTAAATTATAGGCTGCAGCTTGGTGGCTAATATAAGAATCGTTAACTGAACAAACCGTTAATTCACTAAAATAACAGGCAAGGGCACCAAACGCGTCGTTTAAAATTAGTAATGAGCGACAATCTGGGTGATGTTCGTTAACATAATTGATAAGGTACTCGTCGGCCGAATCCCACGCTTGTAAACTGCGGTTTTTTTGATCCAAAGGGAAACGTTCAAGAGTAAATGTTTTATCGCCTAGCTGGGCTTGCGTCGTCATAATGGTTTGTTGATCAGTAATCTAATGTAGGTAAATTCTAACATGCAACGGCAAAACGCCAACCCCCAACAGTTACCAAACGGCTTTTCTTATCAAAGTAAGGCGCTTAGTGCGCAAAAAAGCCTCGATTTATTTTATTATTTACAAAAAAATCTTAATTGGCAGCAGCCTAATGTTACTGTGTATGGCAGAACAGGGCCCATTCCACGTTTGCAATGTTTTATGAGCGACTTAAATATTGAATATGGTTACTCACACAGTAAACAAATAGTAGAGCCGTGGGATGAGGTGCTTTTAGCAATGCGAAAACGTTTAGAGCGACATTTAAATAAGCCGCTTAATTCGTTATTAGTCAATTATTACCGTGATGGTAACGACACCATGGGCTGGCACAGTGATGATGAAATAGAGCTAGGCCCTGAGCCTACCATTGTATGTATATCGCTTGGTGCTGAGCGCGTACTTAAATTAAAGCAAAAAGCCACCAATAAAGTCACCGACTTAAAATTACAAAGCGGTAGTTGTTTAGTGATGAGTGGGCATAGTCAGCGCGACTACCAGCACGCAATCCCCAAACAAACAACGCTTGCTCACCCACGGATCAGCTTAACGTACCGCTTTATTGAGCACATTAAACAAAAGCAATTTAGTTAGTTAAATTAACTTGTTATAGTAGCTGCACAAATCAGTGACTAAATATGGTGTTTTAATGTCAATGCAACAACAAATTCAAGACAAGCTTAGTAGCGCGATTGCCTGTAAGCATTTAAACGTAATTAACGAAAGCCATATGCATAGCGCCGGTACTGAGTCGCATTTTAAAGTAATTGTGGTAAGTGAAGAGTTTGCGGGTAAGCGATTACTACAGCGCCACCGCCAAATTAACGAAGTACTAAAAGATGAGCTAGCAAATCATATTCATGCCTTAGCGATTCATACGTACACGCCTGATGAATTTTCAGAGCAGGGTGGCGAAGCACCTGACTCTCCAAATTGTATGGGCGGCTCAAAGCTAAATTAACCACAATGTAGGTTAGCCAATATAAATAGGGGTATTTGATCAGGTTTAACTGATCAGATCAGTGTTTTTAGTATTAGCCTTTAAACTAGCGCTAATTTTTATTGTAAAAGATATAGGATGATCAATGGTCATTAAGCCTAAAATTCGTGGATTTATTTGTACTAACGCACACCCTGTAGGATGTGCAGAGCATGTTCAAGAGCAAATTAACTATGTAAAACAACAAGGCGAATTAAAAGATGCGCCTAAAAATGTACTCGTAATTGGTGCATCTACTGGCTACGGCTTAGCGTCTCGTATTACGGCGGCATTTGGCGGTGGGGCTAAAACACTGGGTATTTTCTTTGAAAAAGAAGGTACAGAGCGTAAAACAGGTTCTGCTGGTTGGTACAATACAGCAGCATTTCAAGACGCTGCAGATGAAGCTGGGCTTTGGTCAAAAAATATTAATGGCGATGCGTTTTCTAACGAAATTAAGCAAAAAGCAATCGAGACAATCAAAGCAGATTTAGGCAAAGTAGACTGTATTATTTACAGTTTAGCATCGCCTCGTCGTACCGATCCAAATACAGGTGAGGTGTATTCATCTACACTTAAACCTATTGGCAGTGCTGTAACTACAAAAAATTTAAATACGTCAAAGCGCGAAATTGACGAAGTAACAGTAGAAGCCGCAAGCCAAGATGACATCGACAACACCATTAAAGTGATGGGCGGTGAAGATTGGGAAATGTGGATTGATGCATTAAAAGAAGCAGACGTACTAGCCGATAACTTTAAAACCACGGCTTATACTTATATAGGTAAAGAGTTAACGTGGCCAATCTACGGGCACGCAACAATAGGTAAAGCAAAAGAAGATTTAGACCGAGCAACTGCTGCAATTAAAGAATCGACAAAAGATTTAAATGGTCAAGCCTATGTGTCGTCTTTAAATGCTGTTGTTACTCAGGCAAGTTCTGCTATTCCAATTATGCCGCTATATATCTCTGCTTTATTTAAAGTAATGAAAGCCGATGGCACTTATGAAGGCACTATTGAGCAAATTCATGCTTTATTTAGCGAAAACCTATACGGTGAAAACCCACGCTTTGACGAGGGCGGCCACTTATTCCAAAACTACAAAGAGCTAGAAGACGATGTACAAGCACGTGTGCAAGCTGTTTGGGATAAAGTAGACACGAGCTCAATTGATGAGCTAACCGATTATGTAGGCTACCATAACGAATTTTTACGTTTATTTGGTTTTGGCATTGACGCTGTTGACTATGAGCAAGATGTAGATGCAGTGAAGCCAATTGCAAACATGATTGACTAATCATACTTTGTAATTATAAAAAGTCGCTTATTGCGGCTTTTTTGCTTTTAGTGTTTTAGATATTTTGTGGCAGTTAGGTGCTTAGGCTACCACTTTGGTCTACCTTGATTTTTATTTAAAACACTTAACAAAACTAAATAAGCGTTTCTGTCGTATAATTTTCATAAATACACTCGCATAGTCGTACATAATGATGTTAAAATCGAAGCAATATGTGAGGAGTTTTACTGCGTTGCTTGTTTGATATTCCTAGCAAGTTGTTCTTTTGTACCTTGATATATCTTGGATAACTCAAGTGGCGACGTGGTTGATACGATTTTTCAGTTTCTTTCCGTTAATTAATGCAAGTGCGTATGATCAACATAAAAAAAGGTCTGGATTTACCCATAGAGGGCGCGCCTCAGCAAGTTATTCATGATGGTTCTGCCATCAAACGTGTAGCTGTGCTAGGTGAAGAGTTTATCGGTATGCGTCCAACCATGCATGTTCGTGTGGATGACCAAGTCAAAAAAGGCCAGGTACTTTTTGAAGACAAAAAGAACCCAGGCGTCCTATTTACTGCACCAGCTTCTGGTACAGTAAAAGAAATTAATCGTGGTGCTAAACGTGTGCTGCAATCTGTTGTTATTGAAGTAAACGGCAGTGAGCAAATCACCTTTGACTCTTTCAATGCAGATGAGCTTGCAAGCTTATCGCGTGAAAAAGCCAAAGAAGTACTTGTACAGTCAGGTCAATGGACAGCACTTCGTGCTCGCCCATTTAGCAAAATAGCTGCGTTGGATGCAAATCCTAGCTCTATATTTGTAACCGCTATCGACACAAACCCTCTTGCTGCAGATCCTGCAGTAATTATTGCCGAAAATGCAGCTGCATTTGAAGCGGGTCTTGCTGTTGTTTCGCGTTTGACCGATGGCAAAGTATTTGTATGTAAGCAAGCTGGCAGTCAAGTTCCTAGCTCGTCTATCGCTCAAGTAGAAGTACATGAGTTCGGTGGCGTGCATCCAGCAGGCTTAGTTGGTACTCATATTCATCACCTTGATGCAGTATCTGTTAATAAACAAGTTTGGCATATTGGTTACCAAGACGTTATCGCGTATGGTCACTTATTCCTTACTGGTGAAATCAACACAGACCGTGTTATTTCGCTTGCAGGTCCTCGCGTTAAAAACCCTCGTTTAGTGAAAACACAACTAGGTGCTTCATTAGATGATTTAGTGGCAGGCGAATTAGAAGACGGTGATAACCGTGTTATTTCTGGTTCTGTTTTATCTGGCGCTATTTCTTCAGGTCCTCATGCATTCTTAGGTCGCTACCACGTTCAAGTATCTGTTTTACTTGAAGGTCGCGAAAAAGAGCTGTTTGGTTGGATTGCACCAGGTAGTGATAAATTCTCTGTAACGCGTACATTCCTTTCTCACCTTGCACCGAGTCGTTTATTTAAAATGACAACGTCTACAGGTGGTTCAAAACGTGCCATGGTACCAATTGGTAGCTACGAGCGCGTAATGCCGTTAGATATTTTGCCAACTCTATTATTACGTGACTTAATTTCACGTGACTTAGACAGTGCAATTTCATTAGGCGCGCTTGAACTTGATGAAGAAGATTTAGCGTTATGTACCTTCGTTTGTCCGGGCAAATACGAGTATGGTTCTATCCTACGCGATTGCTTAACAACGATCGAGAAGGAAGGCTAAGAGATGGGTTTAAAGAAATTTTTAGAAGACATTGAGCCGCATTTTGAACCAGGTGGTAAACACGAAAAATGGTACGCCCTGTATGAAGCAGCCGCGACTATTTTTTACACGCCAGGTTATGTAAATAAAGGCGCAACTCACGTTCGCGATAATATCGACCTAAAACGCATGATGATTTTAGTGTGGATGGCGACGTTCCCAGCTATGTTTTTTGGTATGTTCAACATCGGTCATCAGGCCGCAGGTGCTTTAGCACAAGGTTTTGAACTAGCAAACTCTTGGCAGGTTGGCTTGTTCCAGTTAGTTGGTGGTGAATTAACCGCTGAGTCGGGCTGGGGCGCTAAAATGTTCTACGGGGCATGTTTCTTCTTACCAATATACGCCGTTACTTTTGCAGTAGGTGGTTTTTGGGAAGTACTATTTGCTTCTGTGCGTAAGCATGAAGTTAACGAAGGTTTCTTCGTAACCTCTGTATTATTTGCACTTATTTTGCCTGCGACTATTCCTTTATGGCAAGTGGCGCTAGGTATTACGTTTGGTGTTGTTATTGCTAAAGAAATCTTTGGTGGTACAGGCCGTAACTTCTTAAACCCTGCATTAGCGGGCCGTGCGTTCTTATTCTTCGCATACCCTGCACAAATTTCAGGTGACACAGTATGGACTGCAGTAGACTCGTTCTCTGGTGCAACTATGCTAGGTCAAGCGTTTGTAGGCACTCTTGATTACAGCAACATGGAGCTATGGTGGAATGCGTTTTACGGTTTCATTCAAGGTTCTGTAGGTGAGACATCTACGCTTGCTGTGCTTATTGGTGGCTTATTCTTAATTTACGTTCGCATCGCTTCTTGGCGCATTGTACTAGGTGTATTCCTAGGTATGGTGGCAACTGCATTCTTATTAAATGCGGTTGGCTCTGAGAGCAATCCTGTATTTGCAATGCCTTGGCATTGGCATTTAGTACTGGGTGGTTTTGCGTTTGGTATGTTCTTTATGGCTACTGACCCTGTATCAGCTGCATTTACCGATAAAGGTAAGTTCGCATACGGCGCGCTTATTGGCTTTATGGTAGTTATGATCCGTGTAGTAAACCCTGCTTTCCCAGAAGGCATGATGCTAGCAATCTTATTTGCTAACTTATTTGCTCCACTGTTCGATCACTTTGTAGTGCAAGCTAATATCAAGCGGAGGTTGGCACGTAATGTCTAGTAATAACGAATCAATCGGCAAAACGTTAACGGTTGTTGTAGCACTATGTTTAGTGTGTGCAATTATTGTATCGTTTGCTTCTGTACAGCTTCGTCCTTTACAGCAAGCTAATAAAACTCAAGATATTCAACGTAATATCTTAGCAGCAGCTGATATTGAAATCGCAAACTCTGTATCTGACACATTCGATGGCAAAATCGAAGCACGTGTTGTTGATATGGACACTGGCGAATTTGTTGAAGATGCTGATCCAAACTCATTTGATTTCGAAAAATCGAAATTCGACCAACAAAGAAGTTTTGCACTTAAAGCAGAAGGGATTAAGGACATCGCTGGTATTCAGCGTATGACTAAAAACTCACCTGTTTACATCTCTAAAAAAGAAGATGGTTCTACAGATGCAATCATTTTACCTATCCAAGGTTACGGCCTTTGGGGTGTAATGTATGGTTTCTTAGCGCTTGAAAGCGATGGCGAAACAGTTAAAAACATCAACTTTTACAAGCATAGCGAAACACCAGGCCTGGGTGGCGAAATTCAAAACCCACAATGGACAGCTAAATGGCAAGGTAAAGAGTTACCTATTAACATTATGAAAAGCGGTGCTAGCAACGAACATCAAATTGATGGTTTATCAGGTGCTACACTAACTTCTAATGGTGTTGATCACACAGTTGACTTTTGGACTGGTGAAAACGGCTTTGGTCCTTTCCTTGCGAAGGTACGTGAAGGAGCGTTGAAATAATGGCTGATACTAAAGAAATGAAGTCGGTCCTATTTGGTCCGGTTTTAGCTAACAACCCAATCGCATTACAAGTACTTGGTATTTGTTCTGCTCTGGCGGTAACGTCTAGCTTAAAAAATGCCTTAATCATGTCAATTGCTTTGACATTAGTAACGGCGTTTTCTAGCTTGTTCATTTCAAGCATTCGTAACCACATACCTTCATCAGTACGTATTATCGTACAGATGACGATCATTGCTTCACTAGTAATTGTTGTAGACCAAGTATTACAAGCATTCTCTTACGCTACGGCGAAAGAGCTTTCTGTATTCGTTGGCCTAATCATTACTAACTGTATTGTAATGGGTCGTGCTGAAGCGTACGCAATGAAGTCGCCACCACTTATGTCATTTTTAGATGGTATTGGTAATGGCTTAGGCTACTCAGTGGTATTACTTACTGTTGGTTTCATCCGTGAGCTATTTGGTAAGGGAACACTATTCGGTGTTGATATTATCCCATTAGTACAAGATGGTGGTTGGTATCAACCTATGGGTCTATTGATTTTACCACCGAGTGCATTCTTCATCATTGGTTTATTCATATGGGTACTTCGTACTTATAAGAAAGACCAAGTAGAAGCTAAAGCGTAAGGGGCAAGCAGTGGAACATTATATTAGTTTATTTGTAAAAGCGGTTTTTATTGAAAACTTAGCTTTAGCTTTCTTCCTAGGTATGTGTACTTTCTTAGCAGTATCTAAAAAAGTAACTACATCAATTGGCCTAGGTGTAGCCGTTATTGTGGTACTGGGTATTTCTGTACCAGTAAATAACTTGGTTTACCATGCCGTACTTGCACCGGGTGCATTAGAGTGGCTTGGTTACCCTGAAGCAGACCTTAGCTTTTTACGTTTCTTAACGTTCATTGGTGTTATTGCAGCACTTGTGCAAATTTTGGAAATGGCATTAGATAAGTTTTTCCCTGCACTTTACAACGCATTAGGTATCTTCTTACCACTAATCACAGTTAACTGTGCGATTTTTGGTGCGGTATCATTCATGGTTGAGCGTAACTATAACTTCGGCGAGTCTGTTGTTTATGGTGTTGGCGCTGGTGTTGGTTGGGCGCTTGCAATTACATTACTTGCAGGTATCCGTGAGAAAATGAAATATTCAGACGTGCCAGATGGCCTACGTGGTTTAGGTATTACCTTCATCACTGTTGGTTTAATGGGTCTTGGCTTTATGTCATTCTCTGGTATTTCACTGTAAAGGTAGCGAGGATAAATCATGAGTTATGAGATTTTCTTAGGCGTTGGTGTTTTCATCGCTATCGTTGTACTACTAGTTTTAGTTATCATTGGTGCTAAATCTAAGTTAGTTGCAAGCGGTGACATCATCATCGGTATTAATGGCGATCCAGACAAAGCCATTAAAACATCAGCAGGTAGCAAGCTTTTAGGCGCGCTATCTGAATCAGGTATTTTCGTATCATCTGCATGTGGTGGCGGTGGCTCTTGTGGTCAGTGTCGTGTACACATTAAAGAAGGTGGTGGCGATATCTTACCAACAGAACTTGATCACATTTCTAAAGGTGAAGCCCGTGAAGGCTGTCGTTTAGCGTGTCAGGTAAATGTTAAAAACGACATGGAAATTGAACTTGAAGAGTCAATTTTCGGTGTTAAAAAATGGGATTGTGAAGTTATCTCTAACGATAACAAAGCAACGTTCATTAAAGAGCTTAAGCTACAAATTCCAGATGGCGAATCAGTGCCTTTCCGTGCGGGTGGTTACATCCAAATCGAAGCGCCTGCTCACCATGTTAAATACGCAGATTTCGATATTCCTGAAGAGTATCGTGGCGACTGGAATCACTTTGGTTTCTTCGACCTGGAGTCAAAAGTAGACGACGAAACAATTCGTGCATACTCAATGGCTAACTACCCAGAAGAAGAAGGCATTATCATGCTTAACGTGCGTATTGCTACGCCGCCGCCAAGAAACCTAAGCCTACCATGTGGTAAAATGTCATCGTACATTTGGTCACTTAAAGCAGGCGACAAGGTAACTATTTCAGGTCCATTTGGTGAGTTCTTCGCTAAAGACACCGACGCTGAAATGGTATTCGTAGGTGGTGGTGCAGGTATGGCACCAATGCGTTCACATATCTTTGACCAACTTAAGCGTTTAAACTCTAAGCGTAAGATTAGTTTCTGGTATGGTGCGCGTTCTGAGCGTGAAATGTTCTATGTTGAAGATTTCGACGGCTTAGCAGCTGAAAACGATAACTTTGTATGGCATACCGCATTGTCTGATCCACAACCAGAAGATAACTGGGAAGGTTACACAGGCTTTATCCATAACGTACTTTATGAAAACTACTTGAAAGATCATGAAGCGCCAGAAGATTGTGAGTTCTACATGTGTGGTCCTCCAATGATGAACGCGGCTGTTATCGGCATGCTTAAAGACCTAGGTGTAGAAGACGAAAACATCTTACTAGATGACTTCGGTGGCTAACACCCATATCAAAACAGCTTAGTTTTGGTTAAAATACGGGCCTCGTCGCACATTGTGCAACGGGGCTTTTTTATTTTATTTTACATGGGCTAATTTAATGAACAGAGTAAGCAGTTCTCAAGGCGCTATCAGTATTTTTTTATTAACTATAATGCTATTTATCTCTGGCTGTGGGGCTGATAAAACACCTCAGGAGCTATTTTTAGAAGGCAAAACGATGGGCACCACCTATCATATTAAATACTTTGCCGACGATAAAAGCGTTGATGCCACTAAATTACAGCAGCAAATAGATAAGCAATTGAAAGCGGTTAATCAGTCTATGTCTACGTATATCCCCGATTCTGAAATTAACACATTTAATAAATTACCCGCCAACCAGGTTATGCCAATTAGTGAAGACTTTAGGGCTGTGGTGAGTGAATCGATTCGTTTAGGTAAGTCGACCAAAACGCTCGATGTAACGATGGGCCCGTTAATAGATTTATGGGGCTTTGGACCTGATAAAAAACCAACTAAGCGCCCAAGTGATGAAGCACTTGCTGCAATGATTGAAAAAATTGGTGTAGATAAACTTAATCTTACTGAGCAGGGCCTTGCTAAAACAGTTGATGGTTTAGAGCTGTCGTTTTCGGCCACAGCGAAAGGGTATGGCATTGATAAAGTAGCGCAATTACTTGAAAGCCAAAATATTAGTAACTACATGGTAGAAATAGGTGGGGAGCTGCGCATTGGCGGTGAAAAGCCAAATAACCAAGATTGGAAAATCGCGATAGAGCAGCCAGATGCGCCACCAGGCGAGCGAAAAGTTCACCGTGTATTAGCGCCCGGTACGAATGGCATTGCAACATCAGGTGACTACCGTATTTTTTATAAAATGGATGGCGAAACTTACACTCATTTAATTGACCCAGTAACAGGCATGCCAATCAAACATGACTTAGTGTCGGTTACTGTATTACATCCTAGTGCAATGACCGCAGATGGCTTAGCAACCGCATTAACGGTTATGGGAATGGACGATGCTAAAGCATACGCTGAAAAGCACGATTTACCTGTGTACTTAATGGCTAAATCAGACAAAGGCATTGTGACTTACGCGAGCACTGCTTTTAAACCTTATTTGTAATATAATGGCGTTTAGCTAAAACTTTATTAGTGCTAAACGCATATTACAACCGATTTTTTGAAATAGACTTCTCTCGCATCTATGTGGGTTTTGGGTGTATAATTTAGCGGTCGCTCAACAATGTTTGAGCATAATTTATTGCTGATCAATAGGGGCTAAGCAATGTCACTTTTTCTTCTTACATTTGGTTTATTAATTTTAATCGTGATAGCTATGGCTGTTGGTATGATCGTGCAAAGAAAATCTATGGCAAGTAGTTGCGGTGGATTAGGCTCGGTAGGTATTGATAAAGCCTGTGATTGTGACGATCCATGTGATAAGCGTAAAAAGCGTATGGCTAAAGAGCAAGCCTGGAAAGAAAACCAAATTATTTAAGCAGTAGCTTAATGACAAAAAGCGCCTTATGGCGCTTTTTTTGTACCTGTATATTTAGTGCTCATATCTTCTTTTAATTAAACACAACCTTAATGTATTAGACCAAGGTCTATAGTTTAGTTTTTTTCACCTATTAGGTTTATTTTTCTCGTTTGTCAAATTGGAGCTAACACTCTAAAGTTTAACCATAGACACAGAGCAAGGCTCTAGTCATAAGCTTGAGGCATAAAAGTTAGCCTCGCTTAAAAGAATCTTTATATTGTGTGTGAAGATGTTGTCAGTGTGAAAGGCAACTCAAGTTCGGTGGTGACTTAGCTTGAGTTGTTTTTATTCCCTACAATTGCCGCGCAGTGTAAACCAAGAATCTTTATATTGTGTGTGAAGATGTTGTCAGTGTGAAAGGCAACTCAAGTTTGGTGGTGACTTAGCTTGAGTTGTTTTTATCTCCTACAATTGCCACGCAGTGTAAACCAAAAATCTTTATATTGTGTGTGAAGATGTTGTCAGTGTGAAAGGCAACTCAAGGTCGGTGGTGACCGGTTTTGAGTTGTTTTTATTCCCTACAATTGCCACGCAGTGTAAACCAAGAATCTTTATATGTGTGTGAAGATGTTGTCAGTGTGAAAGGCGGCTCAAGTTCGGTGGTGACTGAATTTGGGCTGTTTTTGTTTGTGCGGCTTTATTTTTAACTTCATTAATCCCCCTTATCTCTACTCCTCAAGCTTCCTAAATATAAAATATTTATAAACTAAGTCTTTATTTTTATTATGTTATTTTCTATTAACAAAATAGCTGCGAAAGCTTAACGCAAAACTTTATATTTTTTGTTGAACCGAAAACTGTCTTTGTTATACTCAGCATCGAACTTTCAGTAAGTTTTGAAAGTTTGTTTGATACGGATCAATTCTCACTAGGTAAATGTGTGCTAGCCGGTTTGATTGTATTTAGCACCTCGTTTTAGGGCTTACAGCAGCAATGTTTTTTTAATTTTTCCATTGCGCGCTTTATTACTCTAATTTTGTTATTAGTCATTTAGTAGGTTAATGTCTTTGAACACACTTTCTTTGCATCATACAAATACGGCTTTTGCTTCTAGCAAACCGCAAACGTGTGAGCGCTTGAATAAAGCGGGCAAGGGCATGTGTGTCGCTATAACATTATTAGTGTTTAATACGGTAATGCTGCTAAGTGGTGCATTAGAGGATGCCTTTCAGCTTGAAGCGTTGTTTAGCAATGGCTCTATTGTTGAGCCTGTTTTGCTGCACGTTACGCAATTTTTAGCTCATCCGATCATATCTAGTCAGTTACTCATTGGCCTTTGCTGGTTATTGTTCCATATTTTTCCGGCGCGTCGTGCTGGAATAATCCTTCGTAAAGCCGCTTTCGCTTTTCGCGAGGCAAAAGTACACCAACCTGTGTCCGCTGCACATGGTTGTCGTGCTCCACCTAGCTTTACAGGTTGTCTGTAAGGCTTCACTTGTTGCTGGTTTTAATTATTTTTTCTTGCTGTAAATAATTAAAGTTTGCATTAGCAATGTAGCCGCGTGTTTTAAACACGTCAGCCAACCAACACTCACCCAAGTTAACTTTTATTACGTTATATAAATGCGTTTAGAAGCTGGGTTTGTTGCTAGGTATTTTTTGCATCCACTTGCAGCGGGTTCAGTCCCCTTTATTTTTATAATTTAGTTCTAGTTAACTTGGGTTTTTATTGAAAAATCGTTGCTTAATTTTTATTCAAAGCAGCAAATTAAAACTCTAGGTTTGTAGGATACTCCCTTGTTAATTCGTAACCTTTGTAATATTGCTTTAGCTAGTACGGTGCTGGCGTTGTCAGGCTGTAAAGGCGGGATACTCGATCCAAAAGGCCAAATAGGTATTGATGAGAAGAACTTAATCATCATTGCTACTGTCCTTATGCTGCTCGTAGTAATCCCCGTTATTGTGATGACTTTGTATTTCGCATGGAAATACCGAGACACACAAGATCATGAAATTTATGCTCCAAAATGGGCTCATTCAAATAAGATTGAAGCCGTTGTTTGGGCTGTTCCTATTGTTATCGTTATTATTTTAGGTGTTATTACCTGGCAGTCTACCCAAGACTTAGACCCCTATAAACCTATTGAAGGTAAAGGCGAGCACCTCACTGTAGAGGTGGTTTCATTAAACTGGAAGTGGCTATTTATTTACCCAGAGCAAGGTATTGCAACGGTAAATGAATTGGTATTTCCGGCGAATGTGCCGGTGGAATACAAAATCACTTCAGAAAGCACAATGAACTCGTTTTTTATTCCTCAGCTAGGTAGTCAAATTTATTCTATGGCAGGCATGGAAACCAAGCTTCATTTAATCGCAAATGAGCCGGGCACATTTAAAGGCTTTTCTGCTAATTACAGTGGCGCAGGTTTTACCGGTATGAAGTTCAATGCCATTGCCACCCCAACACAAGCTGATTTTGACAAGTGGGTAACAAGCGTTAAAGCCAATGCAAATAACCTCACTCATGCCAATTATGTTGAGCTTGCAAAAGCCAGTGAAAACAATCCTGTTGCCTATTATGGCAAGGTCGACGACGGCCTATTTCATACCATTGTTATGAAGTATATGCAGGCACATGGCGATATGAACAAAAAACATCAAGCGATGAGCGAGCATGGGCAAATGAGCAAAAAGCACCATGAAATGAATGAACACGCAATGCCTTCATCTCACAGCCAGGGCGAGGAATAATAATGTCGTTTTTAGGTAAACTTTCACTCGACGCAATTCCGTTTCATGAGCCAATTATAATGGTTACCATGACGGTGATAGCGATTGCCGGGCTTATTATTGCCGGGCTTATTACTAAATATAAAAAGTGGGGCGTGCTTTGGCACGACTGGATCACCTCTGTTGATCATAAACGCTTAGGCGTAATGTACATCTTTTTAGCATTAATAATGCTGTTTCGTGGTTTTTCTGATGCCATTATGATGCGTGCGCAGTTAGCACTTGCTACCAGCGGTGCACCAGGTTATTTGCCTCCTGAGCATTACGACCAAATATTTACAGCGCATGGCGTTATCATGATCATATTTATGGCTATGCCATTTATGATTGGCCTAATGAACATTGTATTGCCACTGCAAATTGGCGCACGCGATGTCGCTTTTCCATTTTTAAATAACCTAAGTTTTTGGTTTACTGCCAGCGGAGCCATTTTAATTAACTTGTCGCTTGTATTTGGTGAGTTTGCAAAAACAGGTTGGGTGGCGTATCCGCCGCTTTCGGAGCTGACCTTTAGCCCTGGGGTGGGGGTCGATTATTATATATGGGCCTTGCAAATTTCCGGGCTCGGTACACTTTTAACTGCAGTAAACTTTTTAGCGACTGTGTTTAAAATGCGTGCCCCAGGTATGACCCTAATGAAAATGCCAATTTTTACATGGGCATGTACATGGGCAAATATCTTAATTGCAGCATCTTTCCCTATTTTAACTGCTGTGCTGGGCATGCTAACGCTTGACCGTTACCTTGATTTTCACTTTTTTACCAATGCAGCGGGCGGCAACGCCATGATGTACATCAACCTGTTTTGGGCGTGGGGTCACCCTGAGGTTTATATTTTAGTACTGCCTGCTTTTGGTATTTTTTCTGAAATTATCTCAACCTTTGCCGGTAAACGTTTATTTGGTTACAAATCGATGGTGTATGCCAGCGGTGCAATCTCTATTTTAGGTTTTATTGTTTGGCTACACCACTTTTTCACCATGGGGTCGAGCGCCAACGTTAATGCGTTCTTTGGGGTAATGACCATGGTTATTGCCGTCCCAACTGGCGTTAAGCTATTCAACTGGTTGTTTACCATTTACCGCGGCCGTTTACGTATCAGCGTTCCTGTACTTTGGACATTAGGCTTTATGGTTACCTTTACAGTAGGCGGTATGACCGGCGTACTACTGGCTATTCCGGGTGCCGATTACGTGTTGCATAACAGTTTATTCTTAATTGCGCATTTCCATAACACAATTATTGGTGGCGCTGTATTTGGCTACCTTGCAGGTTTTGTATTTTGGTTCCCTAAAGCAATGGGCTTTAAGCTTAGCGAAAAATGGGGTAAAGCGTCTTTCTGGTGTTGGATAGTTGGTTTCTTCGTGGCGTTTATGCCGTTGTATGTACTTGGTTTCTTAGGTATGACACGTCGCTTAAACCACACTAATAACCCAGATTGGAACATGTGGTTATACATTGCAGCAGGCGGTGCTGTCATTATTATGTTTGGTATTATTTTCCAAGTTGTGCAGCTCTTTGTTAGCTTTAGAGACCGCGAAGCACTTGACGATACAACCGGCGATCCGTGGAACGGCCATACACTAGAATGGGCAACTAGCTCACCTCCACAAGTGTATAACTTTGCCACTATTCCTCACGTTGATGACATTGATGCCTGGAGCGAAGCGAAAGAAAAAGGCCAAGCGTATCAAACAAAAGCAAGCTACAGCCCAATTCATATGCCTAAAAACACAGCATCTGGGGTGTTAATTGCAGCAAGCTTAACTGTATTTAGCTTTGCCATGATCTGGCATATCTGGTGGTTAGCTGCCGTTGGTTTTGTTGGCGCAATTGCCTTATTTATCAAGCGTTGTTACACCAGCGATGTTGATTACTATATACAACCTGATGAAATCGCACGTATTGAAGCTGCGTATAATTCTAGTGGAAATAAGGAGCTAAGCGCGTGAGTACACTATCTGCGAATGTAGAAACTGCCCATTTAGACTCAGTTTCGCACGATGATCATGCACATGAGCATCACGATACCTCTGGCGATACAATTTTTGGCTTTTGGTTATACCTAATGACCGATTGCCTATTATTTGCCTCGTTTTTTGCCACTTACGCCGTGCTGTTTATGAACACAGCCGGTGGTGTATCAGGTAAAGACATTTTTGAACTCGACTTTGTTGCTGTAGAAACAGCGGCGCTACTCATTAGTAGTATTACTTTTGGCTTTGCCATGATTGCCGCACAAGGGCAAAAAAAGGCACTAACACTCACCTGGTTGTTTATTACCTTTTGTTTAGGTGCTGTGTTTATAGGCATGGAAATTTACGAATTTCATCACCTAATTGTGCATGGTAATGGTCCACAACAAAGTGCCTTTTTAACCTCATTCTTCTCGTTAGTAGGCTTACATGGTTTGCACGTAACTGCGGGTCTAATTTGGATGAGTATTATGATGATAGAAGTGGCTAAACGCGGCTTAGGTAAACAAACAGTGACACGCTTAAGCTGCCTAAGCCTATTTTGGCACTTCTTAGACATTGTTTGGATTTGTGTATTTACCGTTGTTTATTTAATGGGAGCAATGTAATGAGCCACAGCGAAGCGCACGCGTTAAAGCAAATGCAAAACGAGCACCATGATGAGTCTCATGGCAGCGTTAAAACGTACTTAATAGGCTTTGTGCTATCAATAATTTTAACCGCCATACCGTTTTACATGGTAATGGAAGGCGACTTTTCAAAAGTAACTACGCTTTGGAGCATTGTTACTTTAGCTATTGTACAAATTTGGGTGCACTTAAAATACTTTTTACACCTTAATTTTACGACAGAAGATGGTCGTGCAAGTACCTTCTCATTTTTATTCAGTGCCCTAATTATCGTCATGGTTGTTGGGTTATCGGTTTGGATAATTTACGAATCTAACGCAATGATGATGTACTAGGAGTTGAAGATGTTTCGTCGTTATTTATCAGTGACTAAGCCAGGCATTATTATGGGCAACCTTATCAGCGTTGCAGGCGGTTTTTTACTTGCCTCGCGCGGGGATATAGACCCATGGCTAATGGTTGTTACGCTTATTGGCTTGTCACTTGTGGTTGCATCGGGCTGTGCTATCAACAATGTAATTGATAGGGACATAGATGTAGCCATGGCACGTACTCGTTCGCGGGTTACAGTAACAGGCGAAATGTCGGCCTTTGCTGCACTAAGTCACGGGGTTTTATTGGGGGTTGTAGGTTTTGGTTTACTCATTGCTTACACCACACAAGCCGCGGTATTTTTTGCAGCGTTTGGCTATATCATTTATGTTGGGGTTTATAGCCTTTACATGAAGCGCAACTCAGTTTATGGCACGTTTGTAGGTAGCCTTTCTGGCGCAGTGCCCCCTGTTGTAGGTTACTGCGCTGTAACCGGGCAGTTCGATATAGGTGCATTAATACTATTAGTTATGTTTAGTCTGTGGCAAATGCCGCATTCATATGCCATTGCTATTTTTCGCTTTAAAGATTACCAAGCCGCAGGTATTCCCGTATTACCCGTAGCGCAAGGTATTGATAAAGCGAAGCGCCATATTGTACTTTATATTGCTGTGTACGCTTTAGTCGTCATGCTATTACCAATAAGTGGCTACACTGGCGCCGCCTTTATGGCAGTGGCGTGTATTACCAGTTTTTGGTGGTTACTTATGGCCCTGCGTGGCTATCGCCGTAATGTTAATTTAACGAGCTGGGCACGCCAAGTGTTTGCTTTTTCTATTATAAATATTACAGCACTCAGTATTGCTATGGCCGTTGACTACCACAGCGCAGCGCCACAACTGCTTACACTGATATAATTTTTTAAAGCTTTATATTTCCAAAGTTAATCCAAAGGCTCGAAAGGGCCTTTTTTCATGTTTGAAATAAAGCGGCAATAGAGTGTTTATGAGCTTGCTTTAGGTTTTCTTTTATTTGGGCTCTAATTTCTGCTGATTTATTTTGGCTTAGCTTAAAGTTTCCACTCCAGTGAGTGGGAGTAAACTCTATAAAGCTTAATTGTTGATACATTGCTTGACGCCTACTTTTGGGCATATCATTAATATTCCACATGGGCTTAAAGGTTTGCTCAAAATGGGTTGTTAATTGACTCATTATTTTTTCTTTCTCGCTGTCGCTTTTAATAATCACTACCTTTGCAGTGACTTGTACTGATGAGTAAAGCCAGCTTGGCAGTGTTTTATTATTACTATACGAGGGAGATAGATAGCAGCTATCACCATTAAAGTGTAATTTTACAGAACGTTTATCACATTGTGTTAGTGGGTTATGTTTAGCTACGTGTGCAATGAATACATTACAAATGGGATCATATAGTACAGGTACATGGCATATATTATTTAAATCACTTTGCGAGCTGGGCGTTAAAATACTCGCTAGCGGAAATTGCTCAACCAATGCCTGCAAACGTTTAATATCATGCTCTTGAAAATGCGAAGGTGGGTACATTAGAGCTTCTCCTCTAGTTGCAATTTTATGTTCGGCCATTGCTCATCAACTATGCTAAATTTTGCTGTGTTTCTATAGCTACCATTGCTGAGCTTTCTATCTTTATAAGCGAGTCCTTCAAAACGTGCACCTAAACGTGCAATAGCATTACGTGATTTTTGATTATATTCATGAGTATTAAATGTAATTCTCACTAAATTAAGATCATCAAATGCGTATTTGAGCAGTAAAAATTTAGCATGTGTATTTATGTAAGTTCGCTGCCAGTCATTACTAATAAAGGTGTGGCCTATTTCAGCACTCAGGTTGTGTTTATCTAATTTAAATAATCGTGTTGTACCTACTACTTGCTGTGTATTTGTGTCAATAATCGCAAAAACAATCTGTTCGTCTTTATTAAATTGCGCCTGTGTTAAAAACCACTCTTTTAGCATTTCAGGGGTTTTTGTGTAGTTAACTAGTACCCATTGCCATACCTTAGGGTGCTTACCTGCTTTATATAATCCATTTAAGTGTTTATGGTTTAGTGGTTCTAAAACAACCTTGTTTGTTTTATGTATATGCTGAGTGAACATTATTCGCTCCATTTTTTGCTATTAAAGAGCAATAAATGTACGCTTATTTGGTTTAGTAAAAACAACCAGAATATAACTTTTACCTATACCAGATAGAAAATACATGCAGCCACTTAATATAGAATTTAATAAGCAATATAAGGCAAAGTATTTGCAGCTAGCGCAAGCTATTCGTACTGCAATTATTGAAGGTGATATTGCGGTTGGCGCTAAGTTAAGTTCAGCTAGAGAGATGGCGAAAGCTTATCAATTAAATCGCCATACAATAATGAATGCTTTACAACTATTAGTGGCTGAGGGATGGTTAGAGTCTCATGAGCGTAGCGGTTATAAAGTAACGCAAACCTTACCTATCCAAGGCAGCGCTAATACTAAGCAAGTGCCAGTCTTAACACCTAAAGCCTATAAATTTGCCAAAGAGTTAGCTGTTCCAGCTCCTGCAATGAATTTAAATAATTATAAGTATAATTTTGCAGGTGGGCTTCCCGATCTTAATAGCTTCCCATATAAAGAATTTAAACGCTCCTTAAGTCATGTCTTTAACCATGTAGATACCAGTAAATTTCATTATGGTGATATAAGTGGTGTGAGTGAGTTAAAAGTGCAAATAAGCAATTACTTATATAAAGCGCGTAACTTAAAAACAAGCGACCTACTCGTGTGTAATGGCTCACAAGAAGCACTATTTTTAATCTCGAAAGCATTTATTAGCACTAACGATTTTGTTGCTGTAGAAACGTTAGGGTATCCACCAGCCCGTAAAGCTTTTGCAGCATGTGGCGCACAATTAGTAGATATAAAACAAGATGAATACGGTTTATGTATTGATGATTTGAAAGCGCAACTTAGCCGTTTCTCAATTAAAATGCTGTACTTAACGCCGCTGCATCAGTACCCGACAACTGTTACTTTATCGCCTACACGGCGTATGCAAATTTATCAGTTATGTTACCAACATGGCGTAATGATTATAGAGGATGACTATGACCATGAGTTTCATTACCAATGTCACCCGTTACAACCAATGGCGGCGGATGACCCTGCGGGTATAGTTATTTACCTTTCTACATTCTCTAAAATTATGTTTTCCGCAGCCAGAATCGGTTACATTTGCGCTGCCCCTGATGTTATCGCACAGCTTAATGCGTGGAAGCAGTTAATGAATCACAAAAATGATGTGGTTATGCAATTAGCTTTAGCGCACTTTATGAAAGAAGGCGCATTTGAACGTCATTTAAAGCGAATGACTAAGCTATATAAGCATAGGTATGAAGCTATGGATAACTCATTAAGAGCACTGCAGGTGAAAGGTTTACCTATTGAGTATAAAAAGCCCGATGGTGGGATGGCAATGTGGGTTAACTTAAACATAGATACGGCTAATATTAAAAAGCATCTACATAAGCGCAGTATTTATTTGCAAACAGAATCAGAGTTTTATTTCTGCGACTCTTATAGAAGCTTAAAACCTAAACACTTTAGTTACTTGCGTCTAGGCTTTGCTGGCCAGTCAAAGGAAGTCATGCAAGAAGGTATAAACATAATTGCTGAGTATGCTTATTAAGCTATTTATTTAAATTTTCTGCTTCGTAAAACAAAGGTTTTAGGGTGCCGCAGTTTATAAATTTATACGTTAACTCATTCTGGCTAGGAAGGAGGGTTGAGGTTCTAAACTTTTGCATACAGGCATTTACCAAATCTACAAAAATTAGGTGGCTGAAACTAGGTGCTTGGCTAATTTTATGAATGTAAATTCGCTCTGTGCTACCTAGGTCTATCATGTCGTATTCTTGCCACTGGCTAGCTTTAGCTAAATCTTTTAATTGGCGAGCATATAGCTGTTTACTCATTTCTATTGTTCTGTTTGTGTAAATTAGGCTACCTGCTTTTTTGTAATTGCCCTCGTACACATCTGCGGTAATGGTTATTTCTTCACCGCGCATTAAGCGTTGAATATTAAAAGGTTTGGGCTTTAGCGTTATAAGCTCTGCGTTGCGCACAACATCTAAAAAAGCCACATCGGGGTTTTTAATCCTATACACCACTTGTACATCGTGAGGTAATTTATAGCCGGGTAAGTTAAACGCATAAATTCCTGAACCTTTATTCACCAGTGCTATTGCATGCTCAGCATTGTATTTGGGGTTGAGTGGTGGCAATTCTGCTGCCTCTTTCTCAGCAAAAGCGTATCCGCTTATAGTAATGAGCAACAATGTAAGAAGTAAACGCATAATAATCTCAATTAATTTATGAGCTTAAAGTGTAGTATATAGCTTTAATAACTCTAAATTTACTAGGTTTATTTTAAATACACATAGTAAAAAGGCTCGTAAGAGCCTTATTACGTTTAAATATGGTAGGTTTTTACTTAATCGCTTTTTTTACTTCACGCCAGTCAATAATTTTAAAATTTTGTGGTTGTAGTGGCATACGGTTGTAGCCGTCTTGCACTATAAGCATGCCTTCAGGATAGCCTGGTAAAGCTTTAGCTGTAACGGTTAAGCCGTCTGTTTCACCTGCGCCGTCAATGCCTTTATCTAGGTTAGCAATCACATTAAATTTACCTGCAAAGCTTAGGCTAGGCTGTGTATTATCTGATATTTTATAAAGCACATAGCTATTATCGCCTTGGCTTGATACCACTAAATAACGAGTATCATCAGCATGATAGATTTCCATGCCTTCAACATCTGCCACAAGTTGCTCATTTACACCTTGTAGCATGAGCGCTTTGTTGCCAGAAGTTGGCTCAGCACCGATATACCAAATGCCTGCATCTTCTTCACCTGCAAATAATTGGCCGCGCTTATCATCAGCACTACAGCCTTCAGGCTGGCTTGGTAGGGTAAACTCTCTAACCAGTTCACCGCTTAAGTTACTTTGCTCACCGGTGAGTTTATATTGCTGGAATAAACCTGATTTATCATTAACAAATATGTATTGACCAGATTCAGACGAATACATACACATACCGTAAATCTCGGCTAGGTTTGTGGCTACTTCTGTTACATGGTTTACTTTGTTCGCGCTATCGACAGTAAACACGCTAATACTGTTAAGCGTGCGGTTGCTGGCTGTGATCCAAGTCTGGGTTTCGTTGTTTATATCCTGATGCTGGCGTACATCAACATTATTTAAACGCCCTACATTAAGTGATTGTATTTTGTTGCCAGCAAGATCATAAACCATTAAGCCGCGGCGTTTGTCTGTGCCTAAAATTAAGCTGCTTTTAGCGTCTTGTTCATTTATCCAAATTGCCGGGTCATCTGCTGCATCGCCAAATGCTGCAACTGGCGTTGTTTGTGTGCTGGCATGAAGGTGAGTCATCGCGACTTGGTTTTGTGAAGTAACTGTTTGCGCAGTGTAGTTAACATTTGCTTGAATGTAGGCACCTGTTTCATCATCAATTAAAACTAGCTGCGCTTGATTGTTATTGATCAAACTCGCTGTAACAGATTCAATGGTGTGATCGCCAGAAAGTGACCACTGACTTAGTTTTTCAGTATTTTCGTGGTAAGCATAGATCATATTGCCATCAGTGGCAGTAAGCCATAAAGTACCATCTTGTGATACTGATAATGCCCCAATTTCACTGTTTAATTCACCATATGGTTGTACTAAAGCCACAGGTTGTTTGTTGGCATCTGATTCCGCATCAGCATTAATGGCCCAAACACCTAGCTCAGCTTCACCCACATACAAAGTTTTAGTATCATCATTAACTGCGCAACCTGAGGTTTCAGTAACGGCTGAAAATTCACGAACAGCGATGTTTTTTGCTTGCTTAGTGGCTAAGTCATAAATGATGGTTTCGCTGATCAAACCTCGAACATCCGGCACAAACGCTGAGACAGTCTCGTTATCAGTGTTTTTAAATAAACACACGGCATCAGGCTGAGCTTGTGGTGGACTGATACGTGTAAGCTCAGTTAGCTGCCAAGATGAGTCCGTTTTCAGTAATTTAAAAATAGCCACATTGTCTTGATTGTTATCTAGGCTAGCCAATAAAAATTGTTGCTCTGTGATTTTCTTTAGTGAGATAGATTCAAAGTTACCCGCTAATAACACACTGCTTTGGTCTTTATCTGCCACTAATAAGCCCTGGCTTTCGCTGGCAATCAACCATTGGTTATTACCCAGCGCTGCTGCCTGTGAGCCTTGCATATTTTGTTGAGGGCCAAATTTTTCCACAGCTATTGCTGCTTTTACCATAGCTGCGTTGCTTTGGCTGCTAGGTTCCTCATTACTTGTGCAGCCGCTAAGAGCTGTAACCAGAAGTGCACTTGAGAGCACTGTTGAAATGGTATTTAATTTAAAGTTCATTATTTTATCCTTTACTTATCTATGTGCTTTTCAGTGCTAAAACGTACTTCACCAAGGTGATTAATCGCACTTACACTGAGTGTTTCGCCATTGATAGATACACTTAAAAAACCAGGTGTTGCTTCTGCGTAGCGGGTAAATTCACGTTGTTTTACAAACCGTGCTTCACTGCCTCCACCAGAGATAAAGTGAGCCACTTTGCTATTTTTTGGTTGGTTGTATTGCAAGTCGTGCTCGTGCCCAGCGATATAAGCTTGCACGTTATGACGCTCCAAAATAGGTTCTAAAATGTCGCGAAGCCCTTGGTTACGGCCAAAGCGTTTACCACTGGAATAAAGTGGGTGATGACCGACCACAATCTTCCACTTTGCTTTACTGCCGGCAAGTTGGGTTTCAAGCCAAGCCAATTGTGTTTGATAACCTTGACCTTGAGTTGAGCGGTATTTTTCACGGGTTTTATATTCAGGCTGAATTGGGTTGGTATCTAAAAACACCATTAAAACTTGTTCATTGTTTTCAAGTTCAAAGGTTTTACTGTAATACCTTGCGGGTAACTGCCAGCGCTGACTTTTGTTTGTATAGTCAATTTGTGCTTGAGCGTTGCCAAGGTAATCATGGTTGCCTAATACAACGTACCAGTCTTCAAATGTATGTGGGCCATGATAGATATCTTCGTAAGCGGATTGCCATAAAGGGTCGTTGACGCTTGCTACCCCATTCGGGTAAAAGTTATCACCAGTTGAAATGATAAAGTCAGCATCGGTTTGATACATGGCTATTTCTAATTGGTGTGCGACTTCTTTTTGATAAAAGTGGCCGTTATGTCCCCAGTCGCCAATTACCATAAAGTTAAGGCTATCTGGTAGCGTATTTAACTTGGCAATTTTTTGCTGTTGATAAAGCTCATCTTTATAAATAACTGGCGTGGCAGCGCTAAGCGTATGAGATGCTAATAATGCAGCCATGATAAAAGACAGTTTAAACATGTTTTAACTCCAAAAAAGCACGTAATGGCTTGCCAATACGTGCTTAAAATGACAATACCCGTGATTAGAATGCGTAACGTAGCATTACTTGAATGACTGGGCCTGCTTCTTCAGACTCAAGCTCGTACTCATCAAAGTCACGGCTGTTTTGGTCATCAAGTGAGTCAAACTTGTTGAAAACTTCATCTTTACTAGCATCTAGTAAGTTTGAACCCACTAGGCGAAGTGTTACATCTTGCCAGCGTTTTTCTACGAATAACTCCAAGTCAGCGCCGTAAGAGGTTGTTACTTCTTCCCCTACAAAGCGTCCGTAAGCATCACCTTGGTTACGGTATGTTGCACCAAATGATGCGCCTAGGTCAGGTAAATCTTGGATAAAGCCAATGTTATAAACATAATCTGATTGGTCATTAAACTTACGTTTACCAAAGCTGTCTTCAACTTCACTATCAAGCCAAGAGTAGTTTAAGAAAATACCAGTATTTGGCATGTTGATTGCGCTCAGTGGCGTTGATAAATCAAACTCAATACCTTGTACTGTGCCATCGCCAGTATTTTGTGGTTGCAGTACAAATGTACCTTCGCCTTCTGAGCCTTCAACACCTGTGCTGGCAATTTCAATTAGGTCGCTAACGTCACGGTAAAATACGTTTACACCGACAACGCCACTTTTACCTAAACGGTATTCGTAGCCTAAATCGATACCCCAAG
Organism: Pseudoalteromonas sp. 1CM17D; assembly: GCF_023161805.1. NCBI lineage: Bacteria > Pseudomonadati > Pseudomonadota > Gammaproteobacteria > Alteromonadales > Pseudoalteromonadaceae > Pseudoalteromonas > Pseudoalteromonas sp. 1CM17D. The sequence goes on from NZ_JALNTP010000003.1 coordinate 134,454, forward strand.
AAGATTCTGGCTTAAGATTTGGGTTACCTAAAAAGTCATTATCAGCGAGTTCTTCTTCAAGTAGAGCCGGTGTCATGTAATCAAAATCTGGGCGGCGTAAGCTACGAGCAACAGAGGCGCTGACTCGGCCGTTATCACTTACACTGTAACGAAAGTGAGCCGACGGTAAAATAAAGTCATAATCATTTTCGGCAGTAACGCCTTCATTGGTATCGGTAATGCTTGAGTCAGTTGACTCCCAGCGCACACCCATTTCCCATGAGAACACATCGGCTTCGTGTTTGATTAAAGCAAACAAATCAAAACGGTCTTCTTCGAGGGTGTTCACACCACCATCTACTGCTTCAAATTCGTTATTAAATACAGCTAAAGACATAGGTGTTTGGTTAAACTGATCCCAGCCAGTAAGTGTTTGCTCACTTTCATCTTCAGCTTCAAAAATTGCTGTGTCGCGCTCTTTACCTTGTACAAAAGCACCGAATTGAACTTCTTTTGAGTCGCCTACAAGCAAGCTATGCTGCCATTGCAATGACCACTCTTTATCATCGATATCAACAGTTTCTTCGGCTTCTTCAAAAACCATTGGTAGCTCAGATGTATCAAGCTCAACTTCTTGCTCGTATACAGATTCTTCAAAGCTGGCGTAACCTATTTTAAACTTACTGGTACCGCCTAAAAGCGGTAGTTGATAGCCTGAGTTTATGTTGTAGTTGGTTTGGTCAATGTATGAAACATTTGCGTTGTCTGAAAGCAAGTTACCGCCTTCAACAATAGAGCCTGAGGTTGCAGATGCATTATCATATTCAAAAGAACGCTCGTCTTCGGTACGGTCTGTATCAACCCACATGGCGCTAATATCAAACTTACCACCGTTATCAAATACCTTTTCAAAGCTGGCATTTAATGATGTGTCATCGCCATCACGAGTATCAGATTGATCTTCACGGTTATCAAAATCATCAGTTGCGTAATTAGGGTTATTTTCAGGGCTATCACCATAACGTATGCTTGATTTTTGTTTTGGGTTATAACGACCTTGAAAATTAGCCCCTAGTAGTAAACGTCCACCTGCAAACTCAGTACCGTAAACGCCCGCAAAGCTTTCTTTTAGTTCACCATCATCATAGCGTAATCCTCCTGCGCGAATATAACCGCCGTCTAAGCTGTAGCCATCGCGAAGTACAATGTTAAGGGTGCCCGCAATTGCATCGGCAGAGCGGTTGGCACTTGATGAACGAATTATTTCTACACGCTCGATTAATTCTGCTGGAATACGGTCAACAAAAAATGAGCGATCAGCACCAGCGCCTGGAACTTCTTCGCCATTGATCAGTACTTTTGTGTAAGCAGGGCTCAAACCGCGCATACGTGCGCCGTCAGATTCAAGCACATCTGATAAAAACGTCACACTAGGAACACGCTTTAAAGCGTCGCCAGCGGTGAGTGGTTCAAAACGCTGAAAGTACTCTTGAGAGTATTCAAGCGTTGGGGCTAGTTCTTGTGAGCGGTTGCGATAGCCTATTTCGCCATAAACTACTAACTCTTCAGATATTTTTACATCAGTTGTGTGTTCTTCTTGTACTGCATGTACTGCTAAATTGCAAAGTGATAGCGCTGTTACCAGTGCTTTAAGTTTAAAGTGTGCCATGTAATTTGCTCCTGTTGCTGCTTGGTTTGAAAGCAAACTAATTAAATTAAATGACGCAAATGTGACAACACCCTATTTAGATCAGCAGGTTATTAAGGTTTTAAAAGCTTTACCTTGGCGTGTGAGCTAATCGCACTCCTAAGCAATATAGCGTTAATGGGCCATGTGCAGCTTATAAGTAAGTGCATATCATTTAGCTGTCACATCATTGAGCTAATATGACCCTGCTACAAAAAATGCACTTCGGGTAGCATAAATACATACGCAATTTAAATAAGACAAACTATGCGCTTTAATCCCTTTATTAGCCATCGGCTTTTAACATACAGTATTATAGCTATGGCGTTATTAGCCATATTTTTATGTGCCTATTTAGGGGAGCTCAAAGAGCTGCAACACATACAATGGCTCGATATTATTGGTGAGGGCGGCATAGTGATTATGACCCTAACTTGGATTGTTGCCTTACTTATTTCGCGCCCGCCGGGCAAAGTTACTCGTTATTTGGTGCTTGGGCTTGGTTTATTTATGTTCTCGGCCACGCTCGATTTGCTCGATGAATGGTTAATGCAACCTGCGCAGCAGTGGCTAAGCTGGATAGAGTCACTGCCAGCCCCCGTTGGGATGCTGCTAACCAGTTTAGGTTTATACCATTGGCACCAAGAACAATATGTTTTAAATAAACAGCTAAGGCGCCGTGAAGCACATTTACGTGAGCACGACAAAGTATGCCCCGTTACCGGCGTTTATACAGCCGAATACTTACAAAGCGTTTTAAACACGCAGCTTAAGGCGCCGCAGCCAGTTTTATTAGCCGCTATTGATATACGCGACTTCGCTAGTTTTAATAATGAGTTTGGTTTTAGCGAAGGGGATCGACTGCTACGCGAAATAAGCGAGCTTATACTAATGAACTGTCGGTTAAGCGATGTGGTATGTCGTTATGCGGGAGACTGTTTTATGGTGCTAATGCCAGCCACATCAAAGCAGCAAGGCCAAGAGCTTCTTAGGCAAATAACAGCCGCATTAAAACATTGTGCTTTTAAAGTAGAAGGCTCTGGGCTTGCTAAGTTTCAGTGTGTAACTACCCACATCATACAAGCGCAAAAAAGTGATACAGCTCACATGCTAATGCAACAATTGCACAGCGGCCTACAACTACAAAAACAGCAAAGAGCCACCAGCAGTGAACAGTTATGTTAGCTTAAGTGACAAGTATTTAACTGCACAGGGGCTTATAACTGCCGTTGTAGAGCTTGCGCAAAGTAGGGGGGTTGCCTTACATAAATTATTACGCGGCACCGGGATTTTTGAGCAAGATTTACTCAGCGTTGAGCATTACTTTAGTTTAGAGCAGCAAGTTAAATTACTAAGTCAATTTAAACGCCTAATGAACACCCCCGACAGCGGTTTTTTACTAGGTAGTCAATTAGTTAACGATTCAAGTAGCGCAGCACAAAGTGTATTGTTCAGCGCTAAACTAGGGGCGGCACTGTTACAAATACAGCGAGCGCATTTACAGCTTTGCCCTTTGTTTTTTAGTCAGCACTATGTAAGTAATCAGCAATTTTATATTTTTTTAAATGCTGCTACAGGGCTTGATGACGACCTACATAACTACATTTTAGAAATTTACAGTGCTGCGTTTTATAGTTTATTAAAGCGTTTAAGCCCGCACTATCCGCAATGTGAGTTCGACTTTAGCTTTAAGCGACCGCGTCATATTCATCAGTACGAGCAACATTTAGGTTTAAAGCTGCGTTTTGAGCAGCCAACGACTCGTTGGGTTATTAGCAAAACATTACTTCGCCAAGCTAACCCGTACGCCAGCGAATTACGCTTTATGCAAGCACGCGCTCAATTGGCTGTAAAATCACACGAAAAATACACCTTTATAGAGGCTGTTTGGCGCTATCTACACACTTATAACGAGGCAAGTTTAGAGCAAACCGCCCAGTATTTTGCCATGAGCCCAGCCACGTTTAAACGAAAACTAAAATGCCATAATATGCGCTTTTCGAGCTTAGTTGATGAGCAAAATAAACATAAAGCCATTTATTTACTTACCTTGCGCGCTAAGTGCAATGAGCATGTTGCTGAGCGTTTGGCATTTTACGATATACCTAACTTTAGGCGGGCATTTAAACGTTGGACAGGGCTAACCCCAAGCCAGTTAAAAGTATAAAGCGCACAGGTAATATTTCTGTTAAAAACCAGCAGCCTGCTCAATTACTATTGCATGGCGCTGCGCTAAACGCGTATGGTCTCTGTCGTAGCCGCCACCAATAACACTGGCAATAGCGGTGTTATGTTCAAGGCAGCGCTTAAACACTAAATGGTCACGCTGTTTAATGCCGTCCCAGCTTATATCTAGTTTGCCTAAGCCATCGTCTTGCCAAATATCTACACCGGCATCGTATAGGACTAAATCGGGGTTGAGTTCTTTTAGTAAAAACTGCAGCGTATCATCCACAACGCCTAAGTATTCTGCGTCTTGCATATTGTTAGCAAGGCCTATGTCTAAATCGCTGGGGGATTTTCTAAACGGGAAGTTTTTTTCGCAGTGTATAGAGCAGGTATACGCATACGGCTGATGTGCAAGCATTGCAGCTGTGCCATCGCCTTGGTGTACGTCTAAATCAAAAATGAGCACGTTGGTCACTTCACCGCTTTGTATTAATGTTTGCGCGGTAAAGGCTAAGTCGTTCACCATACAAAAACCTGAGCCAAAATCAGTATGTGCATGGTGTGTACCGCCTGCTAAATGACAGGCTAAGCCATGCTTTAATGCTAAGCGTGCAGTGTGTAACGTGCCTTGTGGGGCGGTGAATGTGCGGTCCATTAGCGGTTGCGACCAAGGTAAGCCAATGCGGCGCATGGCTTTTTCGTCTAGACGGTTATGCCATAAATCGTGAATGTAGTTTTCGCAGTGTACCAGTTCAAGTGGCTCGGGGGAGCCCAAAATAGGCTCTACTAAATTATTACCTGCAATGCCTAAACCTTTAACCTGCTCATATAAATGAGCAAATTTACTCATTACAAATCGGTGCTTAGGGTCAAAGCTAAACGAATAATTACTGTGATAGACCAAAGGTAAGTGAGGGTTTAGGCGCATAACCGTATCAATAATAAAGTTTGCGCTATGGTAATAAACTTAACTAAGGGAGTCTATTGCCGCTATTCAATCAATGAGGCAAGCTCGCGATGAAGTAATTGTTCATCGGCTAAATTAAGCTCAACTAACCGTTTTAAATAGGTAATGCTGTTTATATCTATATGGTGGCAATTAAGGCCGATGTGTTTATCTTCTATGTGGCAAATAAACACCTCCATTTTTATTTCTATATCGCTTTGTGGCAAGGTAAAGCGCAAGGTGGCTTCGCTATTTTTTGTGCCACTAAACGCCGCGCATTTAGTAATGAGTGCGCCATGTAAAGATACATCGAGTAATTTGCATGGGTAGCTCTCTCCTGCAAATTCTAATTGAGCCGCGGTTGAAAAAAGAATACGCGAGAACTGACGTCGATTTTCCATAAAACGAGTTGCCTTTATTGTAATATTTAAATCAAGCATAGCGGGAAATAGCCCATAGCGATAAAAAATGGCATAAAAAAACCCCGCATAAATGCAGGGTTTGTTATATCAGTTAACAATTAACCAATTTTTTTATACTTAATACGCTTAGGTTGTGCAGCTTCTGCGCCTAAGGTCTTTTTAAGCCACTCTTCGTATTCAGTGTAGTTACCATCAAAGAAGTTAATTTGGCCTTCGTCGCGGTAATCTAAAATGTGTGTTGCAATACGGTCAAGGAACCAACGGTCATGCGATATACACATTACACAGCCTGGGAACTCTAAAATAGCGTTCTCAAGGGCGCGTAGTGTTTCAACATCAAGGTCATTGGTTGGCTCATCCAGTAGTACTACGTTACCACCCGCTTTTAAAAGCTTAGCAAGGTGTAAACGGTTACGCTCACCACCTGATAAGTCTTTCACAAACTTTTGCTGATCGTTACCTTTAAAGTTAAAGCGGCTAACGTACGCACGGCTTGGGAACTCAAAGTTACCAATTTTTAGCACGTCTTGTCCGTCAGATATTTCTTGGAATACGGTTTTGCTTTCGTCCATATTGCCACGGAACTGATCAACCGTTGCAAGCTCTACAGTTTCACCTACGCTAATGCTGCCGCTATCTGGTTGCTCTTCGCCGCTTAGCATTTTAAATAGGGTTGATTTACCCGCGCCATTGGCACCAATAATGCCCACAATCGCGCCTTTTGGCATACTAAAGCTTAAATCGTCGATTAATACGCGATCGCCAAAACTCTTACGTAAGTTATTAACTTCAAGCACTTGGTCGCCTAAACGCGGGCCAGGTGGAATAAATAGCTCGTTAGTTTCGTTACGCTTTTGGTAATCAGATTGCTGTAGCTCGCTAAACTGCGCCATACGCGCTTTAGACTTAGCTTGGCGACCTTTAGGGTTTGAACGTACCCACTCAAGTTCTTGAGCAATTGATTTTTGACGTGCTTTTTCAGATTTTTGCTCTTGTTGTAAGCGCGCATCTTTTTGCTCAAGCCAAGAAGAGTAGTTACCTTCCCACGGAATACCTTCACCACGGTCAAGCTCTAGTATCCAGCCAGCTACATTATCAAGGAAGTAACGGTCATGCGTTACCGCCACAACAGTGCCTTCGTAATCATGTAAGAAGCGCTCAAGCCAAGCAACCGACTCAGCATCTAAGTGGTTAGTAGGCTCATCGAGAATAAGCATATCTGGCTTTTCGAGTAATAAACGACAAATAGCAACACGGCGGCGCTCACCACCTGAAAGGTGCTCAATTTTAGCATCCCACTCAGGTAAACGAAGTGCATCAGCAGCGCGTTCTAAAACGTTATCGATGTTGTGGCCATCGTGCGCTTGAATGATTGCTTCAAGCTCGCCTTGCTCTTTTGCTAGGGCGTCAAAGTCAGCGTCTTCCATTGCGTACTCGTTGTACACTTCGTCAAGGCGGTTAAGGGCATGCTTTACTTCGCCAACAGCTTCTTCAACTATTTCGCGTACTGTTTTGCTTTCATCCAGCACAGGCTCTTGCGGTAAGTAACCAATTTTAGTACCAGGTTGAGGGCGGGCTTCACCTTCAAAGTCTTGATCAACACCGGCCATAATGCGAAGTAATGTAGATTTACCAGCACCATTTAAACCTAGCACACCAATTTTAGCGCCTGGGAAAAAGTGCAACGAAATATCTTTTAAAATTGTGCGCTTAGGTGGCACAACTTTAGATACTCGACTCATCGAGAATATAAACTTATCAGGTAAAACCATGGAGGAAAGCCTTCAAATAATAATAAAAATTTCAATGTTGTATTGTAGTGGCTCACGGGTGAAACAGTCAACGAATGGCGGGTTTTAAAGCGCTAATGGCTGTAGGTTGATAAAGTATAAAATCATGAATAAATTTCATTTAGACATCTATACATCTAGAGGTTGATATTTTTAGCATACTGTTCATAATGAGAGCGTATAAATTCTCGGTTTTTATGAGTAGGAGTAAAAAAATATGCCAATTACAGTGAAAGACGAGCTACCGGCTATTGCCCGTTTACGTGAAGAAAACGTGTTTGTAATGCCAAAAAGTCGCGCAAAAACGCAAGAAATTCGTCCTATGCGTTTGGCTATTTTAAATTTAATGCCTAATAAAGTAGAAACCGAAGTGCAGTTTATTCGTTTGCTTGCCAATTCTCCTTTGCAAGTAAATGTAGAGTTATTGCGCCTAGATACGCACCGCAGCAGTAGCAATTCAGAAGAGCACCTAGATACCTTTTATCGTTATTTTTCAGAAGTGAAAGACAATAACTACGATGCGTTAATTGTTACAGGGGCGCCACTCGCACACCTTGAATACGACGATGTTGCGTACTGGGATGAGCTAAAAGTGATTATTGATTGGGCAGAGCAGCACGTTACCTCTACGCTGTTTTCGTGCTGGGCGGCGCATGCCGCGCTGTATCATCGTTACAATTTAAAACGCGATTTAAAAGAAGATAAACTTTGTGGCGTGTTTACTCACCAGTGTTACTTTGATCACGGGGCACTTACTCGTGGCTTTGACGACAACTTTTTAGTGCCGCACTCACGTTATGGCCACATAGATATAAATAAAATAAATGCCTGCGACGATATAGTCGTGCTGGCAGGCTCTGAAAAAGTAGGCGCTTACTTAATGAAAAATAAGTCGGGCAGCCAAGTGTTTATAACCGGCCACCCAGAATACGATGCCGACACATTAAAAGCAGAGTACGAGCGCGATTTACAAAAAAGTCCTGATGCGCCAAAACCCGAAAACTATTTTCCAGATAACGATGCAAGTAAAAAGCCGTCAAAAACGTGGCAAAGCCATGCTTTTTTGCTGTTTTCGAACTGGTTAAATTACTACGTGTACCAAACTACACCTTATGATATTAATTTAGTTAGCCAAGATGTGAGGACTAACAACTATGCCGAATAACGTGCAAAACAATAATAAACACAGCGAATTAAGCGCTGCATTAAAAGAGCGTATTTTAATTTTAGATGGCGCCATGGGTACCATGATCCAAACTCACAAGCTTGAAGAAGAAGACTACCGAGGCGAACGCTTTAAAGACTGGCACGTACTAATTAAAGGCAATAACGATTTATTAAGCCTTACAAAACCTGAGTTAATTGCCGATATACACCGCAGCTTTTTAGCCGCCGGTGCAGACATTATTGAAACCAATACCTTTAACTCAACCACCATTTCGATGGAAGATTACGACATGGCAAGCATAAGCCGTGAAGTAAACCTAGAGTCGGCAAAACTCGCACGCGCAATATGTGACGAGTTCACCGCTAAAAGCCCAGAAAAACCGCGCTATGTAGCGGGTGTTTTAGGGCCAACCTCTAAAACCTGCTCAATTTCGCCAGATGTAAACGACCCAGGTTATCGCAATATTACCTTTGATAAGCTGGTTACTGCCTATGTTGAGTCTACCCTTGCATTAATGGAAGGCGGCGCCGATTTAATACTTATCGAAACCATATTCGACACGCTAAATGCAAAAGCGGCCTCATTCGCAGTAGAAGAAGCGTTTGAGCAAGCAGGGCGCACATTACCCGTAATGATCTCAGGCACAATTACCGATGCCTCTGGGCGTACGCTTTCGGGGCAAACCACCGAAGCATTTTATAATTCTATTCGCCATATTAAGCCGCTTTCTATAGGCCTTAACTGCGCCCTAGGCCCCGATTTACTTCGCCAATACGTAGAAGAGCTTTCGCGCGTATGCGAAACATTTACTTCAGTACACCCAAATGCAGGTTTACCTAACGAATTTGGTGAGTACGACCTAGAAGCAGAGGACATGGCGAAAGAGATTATAGACTGGGGCAAATCGGGCTTTATAAATATTGTTGGTGGTTGCTGCGGCACCACGCCTGCGCATATTCGTGCGTTTGCCAAAGGCCTTGAAGGGGTAAAACCTCGCGCATTACCAGAGCTTGATGTTCGCATGCGTTTATCAGGCCTTGAAGCCTGTAACTTAAACTAGGAGCCAACATGACCCAGCAAATTGCAGTATTTACCAATGTTGGCGAGCGTACCAACGTAACTGGCTCTGCCATGTTTAAACGCTTAATCATGGAAGAAGATTACGAGACCGCCCTGAATGTTGCCCGCGAGCAAGTAGAAAACGGCGCCCAAGTTATTGATATAAACATGGACGAAGCCATGTTGGACTCAAAAGCGGCCATGGTTAAGTTTTTAAACTTAATTGCCTCAGAGCCCGATATTTCTAAAGTGCCCATTATGGTCGACTCCTCTAAATGGGAAGTAATAGAAGCAGGCCTTAAATGTATTCAAGGCAAGGCCATCGTTAACTCAATATCGCTTAAAGAAGGGGAGGAGCCGTTTAAACGCCAAGCTAAAATTATTAAACGTTTTGGCGCCGCCGCTGTGGTTATGGCGTTTGATACCGACGGCCAAGCCGACACCGCAGACCGCAAATACGAAATCTGTGAGCGCAGCTACAAAATATTAGTCGAAGAGATTGGTTTTCCGCCGGAAGATATAATATTCGACCCCAATATATTTGCCGTAGCCACCGGTATAGAAGAGCACGACAACTACGCCGTAGAATTTATTGAAGGTACACGCCGAATTAAACAAAACTTACCACACTGTAAAGTGTCGGGCGGGGTGTCTAATGTCTCGTTTTCGTTTAGGGGTAATAACCCCGTACGCGAAGCCATTCACTCGGTGTTTTTATACCACGCGATAAAAGCGGGTATGGATATGGGTATTGTAAACGCAGGCCAGCTTGCAGTTTACGACGATATCCCCGAGGAACTTCGCAAAGCCGTAGAAGATGTAATTCTTAACACTGACCCCGGTGCAGGTGAGCGCTTAGTAGAAATAGCCCCTAAGTTTTCGGGTATGGCACAAGCCGAACGCGTAGAAGATTTAGAGTGGCGCACATGGCCTGTTGAAAAACGCCTAGAGCACGCCCTTGTAAAAGGCATTACCACCTTTATAGATGAAGACACGGAAGAGTGCCGAGCTGCCGCCGATAAACCTATTCACGTAATTGAAGGGCCATTAATGGATGGCATGAACGTGGTAGGGGATTTATTTGGTGCAGGTAAAATGTTTTTACCGCAAGTTGTTAAATCGGCCCGCGTAATGAAACGCGCAGTGGCCTACTTAGACCCATTCATAGAAGCCGAAAAAGAAGAAGGTGCCACTAACGGTAAAGTAGTTATGGCCACCGTAAAAGGCGACGTGCACGACATAGGTAAAAACATTGTAGGCGTAGTACTGCAATGTAATAACTACGAAGTAATCGACTTAGGCGTAATGGTACCTGCCGAAAAAATACTGCAAACCGCGATTGACGAAAAAGCCGACATAATCGGCCTTTCGGGTTTAATTACCCCATCGCTTGATGAAATGGTACACGTAGCCAAAGAAATGACCCGCCGAGGCTTTGAGCTCCCACTTATGATTGGCGGCGCAACGACCTCTAAAGCGCATACTGCCGTTAAAATTGAACCGCAGTACGACAAAGGCGTAGTGTACGTAAATAACGCCAGCCGTGCAGTGGGCGTGGTATCAAGCTTATTATCTAAAGAGCTAAAACCGGCCTTTTTAGAAAAAACTAAAGCCGAGTACGAAAAAGTACGCGAGCAACAAGCGCGCAAAAAGCCACGTTCAAAACCCGTTACCATACAGCGTGCCCGCGATAACGCAGCCAAGCTTGATTGGGATAATTACACGCCACCGGTGCCTAAAAAGCTGGGCGTGACCGAATTTAAAAATGTATCAATTGCGACTTTACGTAAATACATAGATTGGACCCCGTACTTTATGACGTGGTCAATCGCTGGTAAATACCCGCGCATAATGGATGACGAAGTAGTGGGCGAGCAAGCACGCAGCTTATTTAAAGACGCTAACGACATGCTCGACGACCTTGAAAAGTCAGGTGCTTTGCAACCTTTAGGTGTAATTGGTTTATTCCCTGCAAACCGCGTGGGTGATGACATAGAAATTTACACCGACGAAACCCGCAAAGAGCTGTTAACTACCTCATGCCATTTACGCCAGCAAACCGAAAAAACCGACTTTGCTAACTATTGTTTGGCTGACTACATTGCGCCAAAAGGCACACCTGATTACTTTGGTGCGTTTGCCGTAACGGGTGGTTTAGAAGAAGACGACCTAGCCGACGCGTTCGATGCCAAGCAAGACGACTACAATAAAATAATGGTAAAAGCCGTTGCCGACAGGCTCGCAGAAGCGTTTGCAGAATACTTGCACGAACAAGTGCGTAAAGAGTATTGGGGTTACGCAGCCGATGAAAACTTAAGTAACGATGAGCTAATTCGCGAAAACTACCAAGGTATTCGCCCTGCGCCGGGTTACCCAGCGTGCCCAGAGCACACCGAGAAAAAGAAAATTTGGCAGTTACTCGATACCGAAAAACGCATTGGCATGCAGCTCACCAGCTCATACGCCATGTGGCCAGGAGCTGCGGTTTCGGGCTGGTATTTCTCACACCCAGAGGCAAAATATTATGCCGTAGCCGCTGTGCAAAAAGATCAGGTGGAAGATTACGCCAAGCGAACTAATATGACGCTCGAAGAGGCTGAAAGATGGCTATCGCCTAACTTGGGGTATGAGCCAGAGTAAAAGAGCAGCGGTCAGTTTTTAGCTTTCAGCTATCAGTTAAAACGAAAACGAGCCCAGAGAGGCTCGTTTTTGTGTGTATTTTAAAAAATCATCAAGGGCTATTAGCGAGTAGCTCATCTACTTTTTTTATAACATCTTTTGGTTTTGGTTCAGTCGTTTGTTGTTTTAACCAATCTATTATTTCTGAGCTGACTCTGTAACCTTTTTTAATGCAGTAGTGTTGAGAGGTAACCCATACATCTGGGGCTCCTCTAGTGCTGCCACTGTAAGAGTTACAAATAATATAGCCTTCACTTTTAATTTTACTTTCAATAAAGTAAGTATAAGTAGGAACTGAAACTAATAGTAAAATTAAAGTAATCCCACAGAGCTTATACCATTTAATTAGAAGCTCTGGCTCTACTTCAGTGTTTCTTACTTTTAATAATATTAGCCGAGTGAGCATAGCAAATGCTGGCGTGCCTAAAATTAAGCTCGGAGCAAAACTCTTTTCCTTAAAAATCATCGGGTGATTATTTAACGCCTCAAAGACAAATGCCACTTCATTATATGATGCAATCGGTAAAACTAAGGTGATGATAAAGAATAAAACAAATAAAAAAACACCCTTTATATTTTCACTTAATGTTACTCTGTCGTGTTTCATTAAATTCTCTTTAATCATCATTTAAACAAGGTAAAAAAAAGACGTCGCGGTTACACTTTATACGGCTTCGACATATGCATTATTGGCAACTCTTAGACTAACTACAATTTTTTAGCTATCTAATATAGTATATAAATTAAACATATAGCTACTCCTGCAGCAAGAGCCCCAATAAGAAAAAATAAGCTAGATTTCACTTCAAATCTTTTACAATGAAAAACGAAGTAGCAGGTTTTGTTTAGGTTAAAAAAGTAAAGTGTCTTAGATTGATTTTAAAAAGCACCAAGTAAGTTTGGTTTATATAAAATATTATCATAGGATCTCGCGTTGTGCTTTTTTATGATACTTCAGCCCATGGCACCCAAACTCGGTTAGCCAAAAAAAGTAAAAGCAAACTTGTTTTATTCGCAGGAACGTTATTTAATTTTCGCTTTGAGGTTAAACAAGTCAGACTAGCCTTTCAAATCAATTTTTAGGAACAGGAAGCTAAAATGCAAGGATCGCGTATTATTAAAACTCATGAAATCAGCTTGTTTAAAAGAGCGCTAAATTTAGCTTTATTATTTACTCATATAATTTTTTTATTTGGTGTAGCTGCCATCGCATTCGATCGTGAGAGTTTTGAGGCGATAAGTAACGCAAAATATGGCAATAGCGCTCCCTTAATGCAATCTAAATTAGCAGATATATTTGTATCTTCTTGGTTTGCTTATTTGTGCTTAGCTTTAATCCCCATAACTATAATGAAAGAACGCTTTATGAAAAGCTATGACGTTCGAATTTACTCAAATATACTAGCTTCGTTTATATGCGGATTAATAATCTATGTATTTATTAATAAGCTGTATAGTTTATAAGGTTTATTTAATGTGATTTTTAGCTTCTTTAAGCTGAAAATTTATAACTTAAAAGGAAAAAATATCTAATGGAAAATATTTTTTGTGGGTATTATGATGAGGAAGCGGAGCAGGATGTTCCATTACAACCAAACATTAGTGAAGCTATAACCTTTTTCAAAGGTTTTATTTGGGAGAATGAGAGTTCAGAATCCGCCATGAAAATTTTATTTTTTCAATCCTTAGGGGATAATGAGGCTTCATTGCAAATAAGTTGCCTAGAAAAAAAATTATGGTGCATTTCTGCCAGTGCTTCCATCCGAAGGCGCTTTCTAGGGCCCTTCTTTAAGCGTAGCACCTTTAAAATCTTTATAGATAAAAATGAAGATGAAACAGAAAATATAATACGTCTATTTTATGATAGTTCGCCTCACGAATTTGCTGCCTTTTTAAAAAATAGTAAAGGCTAAGCTTTAAGTGGGATTACATTCGTACTCCATTGATTTAAAACAATAATTATTTATTCTTTTAGGTTATTAGATATACTTTGCCTAAAACTCTAATACATTTAATCTCTTTATAAATCTATTCTATTACTTTAGATAAAGGACTATTCATGAAGTATCTAAATTACATATTGCTTTGCCTATTCCTACTTTTCACATCGAACACATTTGCGCTTGAGCAGAAGTATCACGAGAGTGTTTTACCTGTTATTGCTGCTTTTAAAGCGGAGGATAAAACTGCGATTGCTGCGCATATTCGCTACCCTCTAAAAAGGCAATATCCATTGCCCGACATTAAAAATGAAGCTGAGTTTATTAACCGCTTTGATGAAGTGTTCGACGATGAACTAGTTGCCGTTATTGGCAGCTCTAATATTAATACCGATTGGGATAAAGTTGGTTGGCGCGGCATTATGCTAAATAACGGCGTGATGTGGGTTGATACTGACGGCAAAATTTTCGGTATAAATCGCGGAACATCTAAAGAGCAGGCATTTGCTAAACGCTTAATTGAACAAGACAAGCAATCACTCCATTCAAGTATTAATACGTATGAAGAGCCAGTGCTGGATTGGAAAACGGCTAGCTACCATATTCGCGTTGATGATTTAGGTGATAGAAATTACCGTTATGCAGTGTGGAGTAGTGATAAAAGGCCAAAGGACAAGCCAGATATGGTTTTATTTAACGGCGATGTGACTGTTAGTGGCACTGGCGGTAATCATAGTTATACGTTTAAAAACGGACGCTATAGTTACGTATTACACGTTACTGTAATTGGTTGCGATACATCGCCACCTGGTTGGCTTGAAGTATATAAAAATGATGAGCAGTTATTAAATGAGCCAGTTATAAGTGCTGAGTAGAGTCAATAAAGCCTTCTTATTTATACCTAATAAAGCTGCCACTAAATAACAGCTATAAGTTGGCGGTTCGCCGATAAAAATTTCAATAAACCAATCCTAAGTGGTAGGCTAAAAAAGTAGCAATTATTCAAACCGTTCTCGCGCAACAAGGCATTCCTTTAAAGCGCTTTGCCAAGGAGTTAAATATGATCACGCTTACCGTTAATGGTAATAAACATGAGTTTACAGGCGATCCGTCAACGCCGGTGCTTTGGTATCTTCGAGATGAATTAAATTTAACCGGGCCTAAGTTTGGCTGTGGTATGGCGCAATGTGGTGCGTGCACCATACATATTGATGGCGTAGCGCAGCGCTCGTGCATATTACCGGTGTCGGCTGTGGCAGGGCGTGCTATTACCTCTATTGAAGGGTTAAGCGAGCAAGGCGACCACCCCGTGCAAAAAGCCTGGGTTGAGCATAAAGTGCCGCAATGTGGGTTTTGTCAGTGCGGACAAATAATGCAAGCGGCAAGCTTATTAGCCGCTAAGCCTAATCCCACTGATGATGAAATAGTGAGTAATATGTCGGGCAATATTTGTCGTTGTGGCACGTATCCGCGTATTCATAAAGCAATTAAGTCGGCGGCTAAAACTATTGCGGGCGTTGAATATTTTGACCCAAATGAACAAGGGGAAGAGGTATGAAAAACGACAATACGTACTTTGACTTAAACCGTCGCCAATTTTTAAAAACCAGCGCAATAGGCGCATTAGTATTAGGCACTTATTTTGTAGGCAGTGCACCAAAAGCGTTTGCAGGCGTGTTAGAGCAACCCTCTGAGCAAGCAAAACGTGCTAACTTATTTATAGCGCTGCGCCCCGATGGCATGGTTGAAATAACCTGCCACCGCTCTGAAATGGGCCAGCAAATTCGTACCGCCATTGCCCAAATTGTGGCAGACGAAATGGAAGCCGCGTGGGATAAAGTGGTTGTTATTCAAGGTAAGGGCGACCCTAAATACGGGGATCAAAATACTGATGGATCGCGCAGTATTCGCTACAACATGCAGCGCCTGCGCGAAATGGGCGCAAGTGTACGTTATATGATGCAGCACGCAGCCGCTAAATATTGGAAAGTTGAGCCGCAAACCTGTACAGCCAATCAACACGTGGTTACACACAGCTCAGGTAAATCGCTTACTTATAAAGATTTAATCGACTTAGCACTTACAATAACGCCACCAGAAGTTGATAAGTTAACACTTAAAACACGCAAAGAATGGCGTTATATAAATACCGGTATGGCGCATATAGATTTAACCGATTTAGTAACCGGTAAAGCCACATTTGCTGCTGATGTTCGCGAACCAAAAGCGCTGGTGGCTATTATTGAGCGCCCACCGGTAGTAGGTGGTGTGGTTAAATCGTTTGATGCCAGCGCCGCTAAAGCAATTAATGGCGTAGTTGATATTATTGAAATGCCTGTACCAAAAGGTGCGCCGCAATTTCAGCCAAAAGGCGGTATTGCTATTGTTGCTAAAAATACCTGGGCTGCATGGCAGGCGCGTAAAGTACTAAAGGTGGTGTGGGATGATGGTAAAAACGGCGATTATAATTCAAAAGAATTTAAAAAGTCGTTATTACAAACCGTTAATGAGCCGCAAGCGCATGTACGTGAAATAGGCGATACCGCCAGCGTATTGGCTAAATCGAGCAATAAGTTAGTAGCCGACTATTACGCGCCGCATTTGGCTCAAGCACCTATGGAGCCACCTTGCGCCACTGCAATGTACAATAAAGACAGGGTAGATATTTGGGCTGCAACGCAAAACCCGCAAGCTGATATGAAAACCGTAGCTGCGTTACTTGGTATGGAGGAGAGCCAAATTAACGTGCATGTCACCATGTTAGGTGGCGGTTTTGGGCGTAAATCAAAACCTGATTTTTCAGCAGAAGCTGCCTACATTTCAATGAAAGTAGGACAACCTATACGCGTACAGTGGACGCGAGAGGATGATATTCAGCACAGTTTTTATCATGCGGTATCGGCTCAACATATTGAAGCTTCACTAGATGAAAAAGGTAATATTGAGGCTTACTTACACCGTACGGCGTTTTCGCCAATTATGTCGACCTTTCAAGAAGGGGCAACGTCGCCTGCAGGTTTTGAGCTGCGCTTGGGCTTTACCGATAACCCCATAAACTCACCTAACTTAAAGTTAGAAAACGGCGAAGCACCCGCTAAAACAAGAGTAGGTTGGATGCGTTCGGTATCAAATATTTTTCATGCTTTTGCTATTCAGTCATTTATTGCTGAAGCGGCGCACAAAGCAGGGCGCGACCAAAAAGACTATTTACTTGAAACCATAGGCCCTGATCGCATTTTAGATGTAACCGAGCAAAATGCCTCGTACGATAACTATGGCGGCGATAAAGATGTTTACCCATTAGATATTGGTAAATTACGCCATGTTATTGAAAAAGTAGCCGATATAAGCAAATGGGGCCGAAAGCTGCCAAAAGGTCGCGGGTTAGGTATTGCAGCGCACCGCAGCTTTTTAACCTATGTGGCTACTGTGGTTGAGGTAGAGGTATCCGACGCTGGTGATTTAAACGTGATTAAATCGTGGGTGGCTATTGATGCAGGTACGGTAGTAAACACCGATACCGTTAAAAATCAAACGCAAGGTGGCTCTATTTACGGTATTACAACAGCAATAAGCGATGGTATTACCTTTGATAAAGGCCGCGTGCAGCAAAGTAATTTTCATGATTACCGCGTACCGCGTATGAGCGACTCACCACTAGAGGTAGAAGTAGAAATCATACAAAGCGATGCACCGCCAGCAGGTGTAGGCGAGCCTGCAACGCCGGTTTACGCCCCAGCGCTGTGTAACGCTATTTTTGCCGCTTGTGGTAAACGTATTAGGCAACTGCCAATAGGTAATCAATTAAAAGCGTAAATAACGTCCTTTTTTAGCCGTTAAACAAAGAAACCGCCAAATGGCGGTTTTTTTATTCGTAAGTCTATGTCTTTTCAAACTCATAAATTACATATTTTGCTCACTAAATTTGTATTGACATGGTTCGGTTTAAACGCACTAATATGTTTAGGTATATTGGCTTGAGTATATTCTAGAAGGACGTATTCATAAGATTGTGGCTCAATAACTTCCTCAAGTAGGTAGTTCTGCTTAGACTTTTTACTGAATAATACTGAGTAATTTTTTAAATCTGTATGTTTAAATTGGCTGGCTCTATATACATGTAAAAACTCATTGTTTGCGATAACAAAGCTATTGAGGATTGATGACCAGTCTGCATACCACTCAGAATCTTCAAATGGTGTATTTCCTATAATAATAATAGCTTTATCATTATTATAGT
Source organism: Pseudoalteromonas sp. 1CM17D (assembly GCF_023161805.1). Lineage (NCBI taxonomy): Bacteria > Pseudomonadati > Pseudomonadota > Gammaproteobacteria > Alteromonadales > Pseudoalteromonadaceae > Pseudoalteromonas > Pseudoalteromonas sp. 1CM17D. Next base: position 152,533 of record NZ_JALNTP010000003.1, read on the forward strand.
CATCGCATAGCTGTTTCTCTGAAGATGTTTGTTCAGCAGTTACTACCCCAGTGCAGCCGATTACGCTAAAAGCAAAGCACCCTAATAGGATTTTTTTCATTTTAGTATCCTATATAGAAAGTGGAATCATCTGATTGTTTGAAATTGATGATTGGTTAAAAAAGTGCTTAGCTTCATAGTCGAATGTTGAAGCCGATAGCTGCTTATCGAAGTGAGGAGAATCCATCCTGGTAAAATCGCCTCCCCATCTAAGCCCTCTTTTTTTCATTGCATCAATAAATTTAATGGCTGAAGACGTAGCACTTTTAGTTTTAAAAGCTGTTGAGTTGTTCCAATTAGAGCCATCAACAATATTTAAATCTAAAGCATGCCCAATATAATGTTGGCTGCGTTTTGCTGGCGTTACTACAGCGCCATTTGGAGAAACTCCAAGCTGCCTTACTGTCTGGTTTAAAACCAATTTTAAACCTAGTTTTTTTGCTTCAATGTTCATTGCTTTTATCTCAGTAATTAAAGTTGCTGAAACTACAAATTCACCTTTCAATACATTTTGGTTTGCAATTAATTTGAAGTTAGGATTGAGCTCTATATTAGTAAAAGTTGCTTCTCTTAACCTTAGCAAGTCACCTGTACATTGAAAATTGCTAGCGGCCCAGATATTAAGCTCTCGACGAGTTGCTTTGTCAGTTTGTCCAGAGGTACTTCCCTTAAAGGTGGGCAGTTGATTAATAACCCTCAAATTTTTTAATCGATACGGTGCTGATTTGGCGTTCCATTGGAATAACTTTAATGCGAGCGCAGTTTTTAAGCCAAAATCACCATCAACTTTTGATTTATATGTTCCTAATTTATTGAGCAATATTTGTAATTCGGATACAAAAGAGTGATTAGCTATGAGGCTTTTTCCTTCCCAGATTTGTTTTTTGTCATTGTCTCCTCTTTGAAGAGAAAACCCACCAAATAAATCCGTCACACCACTTAAAGCTGACACTACAGCATTATTATTCATATAAGTTCCTTTAAATTTATAGTTAACCGCATTTATTCCATCGCGTTCGTTATATTAGCGATAAAAGAATATAACTAAAGATAAAATATAGGAACAATATTTTCGTTAAATCATTATGGATACACCGTAAAATTTCAAAATAGAGAGGAACAATGGCTTCGTTAAAATTATTTTAGGTAAGCTTTACCTAATTTAACTTAAATGGTTTCTAGTAAACAAAAAAACCGCCAAATGGCGGTTTTTTTAGAAGTTAGCGATTAGTGAGTTTTTTCAAACTCATCTACTTCACGCTCTGCTTCTTCTTTAGATTTACCATACTGCTGCTGTATTTTACCTACTAGCTCTGTACGGCTACCTTCAATTTTGTCTAAATCGTCGTCAGTAAGATCGCCCCATTTTTGTTGCGCCTTACCTTTAAGTTCGTTCCAATTACCTTTCATACGATCGTTGTTCATAAGTATCTCCTTACTTAGCTTTAATTAACGTTCACTATAAAAGGAGCAAAGCGTGTACCAATCAGTTAAACTTTTTATTTTGTGTTTATAATCATTGATTTATATATTTAAGCGAAGCGTTACTTTTATTGCAACGCGTATGTTCTTAAAAAATGTACAGAGCGGTCTGTAATTATTTCTGATTATGGATACGCGTAAACTCATCTGCTTTTGCGGCGCGTTTATTTTTGGTTTTTGTTACAATGCACACAAAGCAATTTTGGGTAAATAGCAGTGCTGCCGGTTCAAAACATATATCAACAACTTTTAACTACATTACAAAGTAACCCCATAACGTTATTACAAGCACCGCCTGGTGCAGGTAAGTCAACCTGGTTGCCGCTACAGCTTATGCGCGACGGCCATTTTAAACGTATTGTAATGCTTGAGCCGCGCCGCTTAGCAGCACGTAATATTGCCAATTACTTAGCACAGTGCCAAAACGAAAATGTGGGGCAAAGTGTTGGCCTGCGTGTACGCGGCGAGAGTAAAGTAAGCAGTAATACGCGCCTTGAAATAGTCACCGAGGGTATGCTTACCCGCATGCTACAAAACGACCCCGAATTAAGCGATATAGATTTACTGATATTTGATGAATTTCATGAACGCTCAATTGCGGCCGACACCTCACTGGCCTTTGCTTTAGAGACCCAAAGTGCGCTGCGCGACGATTTAACCATACTACTTATGTCGGCCACCCTTGATACTGAGCGCTATACGCAGTTTTTTGATTGCCCGGTTATACAATCAAGCGGGCGTAGTTACCCCATAGACGAAGTATATATACCAATAAAAGATGAGAGCCGCTGGCTTGATGCTATTCCCTCTTTAATAAAACAAGCACTAAACGAGCAAAGCGGTAGTGCGTTGGTGTTTTTGCCTGGGCAATTTGAAATAGTACGCGTACAACAGGCCCTTAATGATTTACCAAGTAACTGCTTAGTTGCCACATTATTTGGCGAGCAAGATAAAGCCAATCAGCAAGCGGCGATTGCCCCTGCGGCTAAAGGTATGCGCAAAATTGTGCTTACCACCAATGTAGCCGAAACCAGTTTAACCATTGAAGGCATTCGTATTGTTATTGATAGCGGCAAACGCCGCGCGGCGAGCTATAACTTGAAAACAGGCGTAACTGAGCTTACAACACAAAGTATATCGCGCTCCTCTGCTGTGCAGCGAGCGGGGCGTGCAGGGCGAATAGAGCCAGGGGTTGTTTACAGGCTTGGCTCTAAACAAACATTTGAGCGACGCAATAGCCACGATAGCCCAGAAATACTCACCTCAGACATAAGCCAACTTATGCTGGAGGCAAAACAATGGGGCGCAAATATTAGCGAACTCACCTTGCTTGATACGCCAACAGCGCAGCAATGCACGCAAGCGGCAAACTTACTAACGATGCTTGAAGCTATCGACTCCAAAGGTAAGCTCACTAAATTGGGTAGTAAAATGCTGAGTTTTGGGGCGGATATTCGCTTAGCGCATATGCTTTTAAAAGCGCAAGCGCTTGAGGCAGAACTCCCTGGTATTTATCGCTTAGCACTTTATTTAGTGGCGCTGCTTGAGAGCCGAATAAACAGCGCCAACGAGCTAAGCTTGGCGCTACATAGCCAACAACAAAGGCCACACCCAGTATTTAAGCAGCAGTTAAAATACTGGCAAAGCCGTTTAAAAGTAACCGACAGTAACAGTGAGCTAAACACCGAGCATTTAGGTTTGCTGGTGGCATTAGCTTACCCCGATCGCATTGCAAAAAAACGCGGCAATGGCTACTTACTTGCCAATGGTGCGGGCGCTGATTTAAACACCGATTACTGGCATAACGATGACTACCTTGCTATTGCAAGCATGGGCGGTCATAAAGGCACGCGTATTTTTGCAGCCACCGCACTTAGCCCATTTGAGCTACAAGATTACTTACCGCATTTGTTTACTACGCTTACCCGGTGTGAGTTTGATGAAAAAACCGCGCGCTTTATCCATCAAGACGAAGTAAAGCTCGGCGCTATTACGCTTACAAGCCAACCAAGTAAGCAAAAGCTTGATAAAACCGAGCGCGCCAAAGCGTGGCTTAATTTATTTACCAAACACGGCTTTGCATTATTTAATGAACAACCCGATGCGCAGCAATTATTAATACGCATGAGTTTAGCCAGTCAGTTTATGCCAGATACGTTCCCGGCAATAAGCGAGCAGCAACTTATCAAAACAGCTGATGATTGGTTAGGCGTATATTTACAGGATATAAAAACGCTGGAGCAGCTTAAAAAGTTTAACTACTTTGAAGCACTGCAAAATTGTTTTGACTGGACACAGCAAACAGCCCTAAAAACCCTGTTACCGCTTAGGTTAACGGTACCGAGTGGCTCAAATATAAAAATTAATTACCAGCTAGATGGCCCCGCAAAACTTAGCGTGCGCATGCAAGAAGTGTATGGTTTAACAAGTACACCAATGCTTGCAAATGGCAAGCTGCCACTGCTTATTGAATTACTCTCACCAGGTAAGCGTTCTTTACAACTTACGCAAGATCTTGCGCACTTTTGGGCTAGTAGTTATCGCGATGTACAAAAAGAAATGAAAGGACGTTATCCCAAGCTAGTGTACTAAGGTCGATATTGACAGCTTGTGTGTGAAAACATAAGGTTGACACATAGGTAGGGAATTAAAAATTTGCTTCTTTAGGGAGTAGCTCCAGTTGTTGAGCGGAAATAGTTTTTATTTACCCGTTGTGATTGTCTGCGTCATTCGCTAACTTCCTTTTGAGACTAACCACAATAGTAAGGCTATATATATGGAGCTTAGCAAATTCGATAGGATTACTTTGATTACTCATATCAAAGACTCATATGCAGATATAAGCACAAATCCACTAGATGAGTCTTCCTCAGCTGTATTGTGTCATGATGGTGTTACTAATTACTTTTCAACACCTTGTGCCGCCTTTAATGAAAATCATGATGTGTATTTGTTTCCATTTACTTTTGAAAAAGATGGCGTACCTTGGGAAGATGCAAATCATTTCTTATTCGAGTCCGCTAGAAATAACAAACCAGGTTACAGAACTGATACTGCGCTTAAAGAGAAAGCTAGCATGTTATTGGACTATAAAATTTTCTGTGAGCAGCGAAAAATTGACTTACTGAAGTTTATTGGAAGAAAACCTAATCGGCCGACCTATATTTATTTCTTTGATTTGTTGAAAAAGGTTAATGATGGAGAGTTAACTCGAACATCTCTAAATAAAAAGACAAAAGTTGTCTATGATTTTTATGAATTTATATCCTCTAAGCCAAACTCGAATGTCGATTTACGAAAAGTTGACACTGTTGAATCTGTCACAAGGTTCTTCCAAAATTCATACGGGCATAGTTATTCTAAAAAAATAGTAAAAAGAGGGCAGAGTGTGGCTGTAAGTAGTTCGGCAAGCCCCATACCTGTAGGTTATGTTCGTGAATCCAGTGAAGACCTACGACCACTTTTGAAGCCTGAACTAGATGAGTTACTATTACTTCTAAATACAAAAGAATTTTCTGTGGATGAACGGTTAATGCATTTCATCGCCCTGCAAACAGGAGCTAGAAAGCAAACAATTTTAACAATAAGGATGAAGCATTTAAATCTGTTTAAAGAAGAGAATATTTTAAAAGATAGGACCTTCAAAGTACATGCAGGGCCTGGTACGGGTATAGATACTAAATTTGATAAGCCACAGGTTCTCTATTTCCCAGAACAATTAGCGAAGCAACTCCTCATCTACTCAAAATCTACAAAAGCCAAACAACGACGAGACAAATTTATTACTAAGAATGGCAGTACTCTGAGTGATGATGATATGTATTTTTTCTTATCACCTCAAGGTGAACCACACTACATGGCAAAGTCAGATCCTCGCTATAAAATAACTAAAAGCAAACCGCAAGGGCGTAATACTTATTATATGAAGTTAAAGGTGGAAAAGTTTGCTGGTGCTAACTACCCAAGAAACTTTACATTCCATTGGCTCAGAGCAACCTATGCATATTATTATTACCAAAGATTACAACCTCTTGTTGCTAAAGGGGTTTTAATGAATGCTGATATTATATCTATGGTTCAAAGGCGCTTACACCATGCCAGTCGTGAAGTAACAGAGTCTTACCTTCGCTTATTTGATATGGTTGTTGATTCTAGAGTTGCCGCTCAATCAATTTATGAGCAGCAACTTTTTGGCTTGTATGATTTAGAGATGGATGCTTACAATGAATAGTTATGTCGTAAGAGACACTATTACAGTTACCAGAACTGAACTGTTCGAAAATGAGTATCTACATCCTGAAAAGTTAAGACTCTCATTATCGGGTAAAAAATACCCTCTTGATTTAGGCCATATAGCCTATCTGAACTATAAATTTTGCACCTCATCCGCTTCACACAAAGATATGCCGTTTCTTGTTGATGAATCTAGTCTCTCAAAACATAGAATTGATTTTATCAGAAGCTTAATCGAGCATATAGTTACAAGAGGGTTCAGAGATTCTAGTATTCGCACTGTTATACAAAAGACTCGAGCTGGACTGGCTGTATTGGAAGACTATGGTTTTAAGGACAGTTTCTTACAAGACTTTGAACGTACTAAACAAGCTTACAATAGTATTTCCCTTGAATTGAACCACAAAGTAAGATCTGTTGATATCGACTTTACGCCGCGTGACGCTGAATTAAAACAAATAGCATTATCGTTTCTTATTTTTATTCACTACGGTAAGCCAGCGCAGTCACATATAGTAAATAACACTGTAAAATTTAGTGGCAAGGTAAATAAAGCTCAGCCACGAGAGATACAAGATCTTCAAACAGCTTTTAATACTTATAAAAGTATAGCGCTATGTTTAACTGAGTTTTTAATTGAAAAGTCAGCATTCCCATGCTGTTTGAAAATGCCAAATTACACCACTTACCTATTCCCGTATGCAAGTCATCGGGTCACACCTTACATATACCGACCATCTAAGATATACAACCATACTGAAGGCCGATTAAGTACGCTAGATGAAATGTATAAACTCCCCTCACCTCAAAGTAAGTCAAACATCAAACGTGATTACAATCAAAGTGTAAAGAGGTTTAACGAAGCAAACTCTAATCCAAGATGTAAATCTCGACGAGCTTTTGCTTGTACCGCAATGCAAGCATATCAAGTACTGTTTATTATGTTGGCAGGAGCCTATTCTGATGAAATGGCTCGAATAGAGTTTGACGGTAAGATGGAAGTAAATAAGTCTTTAACCAATAAAGGATATCGGATTATTAAGTTCAGAGCAGCAGGTAAAGTTGTCCAATATGAAATTGCATCAGGCGCGGTGAGTCTATTTAAACGATATCTAAAACTTCGTCAGTGGCTTTTGAATGGTAAAGAGGTAAAAACTCTTTTTTTTGGGATGAAGGCAAAATCGTGGGAACCAACTGTTGTATCTGAGACTGCTCTTAGGAAATTTCAGCGTGAAAAAATGATTGGTGTTTTTATGCCTAGCCACTTTAAACCAATTACTCCAAGAGAGGTACGTAAATCAAAAAGTCTGTTCCTACACGAACACCCTGATATTGAGAAAGATACAGTTGCAAATGTACTAGGACACTCCCAATCGACTAATGAAAAAACATACATGGAAGTGTCGCCTGAAAAGTCACATTCTGAGTTATCATTATTTTGGGAGGCTGCTAATGAAGCTGCAATACACGTTTCGACCGGCAGCAACACGGATAAAAAAACTGCGTCTGGGCATTGTGAAAAGTATTTGCAACCCGAAGTAGCTATCCCTCATCCACCAATTAAACCTAATTGTAAAACCCAATATGGGTGTTTATTTTGCTCTCATTATATGTGTCATGCTGATGATAAAGAAGATTCCCATAAGCTTGTTAGCTTGCAGTACATTGTTGATGGTGTTTTAAGAGCTAGCCTCGAAAGAGAAAAGGCAAAAGAGCTTTTTGAAAAGCTGTCTGTTAGGGTTAGGAGCATTCTACATCAGATCAACATAAAATCAGAGCTGGGGGGGAGAAATGTCAAAGAGTGTATTGAGCTTGTTTATCGCCGTGGAGAGTTAACACCATATTGGGAAAGCCGTCTACAGCGATATGAACAATTAGGCTTAATTTTTATTGACAGTGCTGAAGGGGCTATTGATTAATATGAAAAAAACAAAAACCTATACAAACCCACAATTTTTATCCTTGCTCTCGGATGAAAGCTCTTTATTTACACAAGACTGTAATCCAGATGAGCTGAGTTTTGAAACTGGAGTCACTATTCCTGATGACTTTGTGCTATGTCGTAATGCAAAAGGTGCAGTAACTGCCATCTTCTCTGGTCTAACATGGGACTTTACGCCCTACAGACTATCGACCAGGGGGTCGTGTTCAGTTTTTTGGGGAAAACTAGCTGTTAGTGGTGATGATAAGTTTGATAAAAGCACGCTTATAGAGGTGAAAAAGATATATGTTCTTTTAATGTTTTTGGCTAAAAATGGTAAAGCAGGCCCACTTTCAGTAACTACGTTGAAAAGTTATGCGAGTGAGTTGTTCTCAATAGTTGAATTCGCAGTGAAATTACAAAAAAATAGAATGCTGGGGAAAATCAGCGTTCAGGACATATTATCAAACAAGAGTTATCTTGCGCACTACGCAAAAACGTTGACGAAGAAAAATAAGCAACGTTTGCATATATTACTAATGCAGTTGAAAACAATCGGTGAGGAAAATCTTGGTTTTGATGTTGTTTATGATAGAGGTTTACACGAAACAATACCGCATAAGCAGCATCCTATTATTCCAACTAGAATCTATCTTGAACTTATTAATCATTTAACAGATGAAAGACAGTATATTCATAAAGGTATTGAAAAATTAGGTCGGTTTATACGTGAATTTAAAGATCCCTATTATGGTATAAATAGAAAAGAGCAGAAAAAGCAGGCTAAACTAAATAATGTAGAAGGTTTTACTTGTCGCGCTACGTTTCCTGAGGCGGTGGCAAAGCATAAAATGAAAGATATGTTTAAACATTTTGATGTTGAAATCAGAAGCCGAGCTTCACTTGTACTGCTGATAGGAATTATCCAGTATAAAATGAAGTTCCTCATTCATTTATATACCGGCATGAGAAGTGATGAAGTTAACCGGTTGCCGTTTCAGTGTGTGCACGAAGAAGTTTTGCAAGATGAAAAGCTAGGTGAAAATGGAGAGCTTTTAGCTGAATCCGAACTTATCCAAGTACTCTCTACGACAACTAAGTTCACAGGGTATCGCAAAGAAGAATCTTGGCTAGCGCACAACTCTGTAGTAAATGCTGTTTTATCACTTCAAACTATTGTTAGAGCTTATTCTGATATAGTGGGCGGGACGCCTGATCGTTGCCCTTTATTTGTTAGTACAGTTAAAATTTTTATGAAAAGTCATTTTGATACTGATAGGTCTGAAGTTACTTCTTTTAAACCTCGTCACTATACTTTTCTTTCAAAACCCCAGTTTCTAATATCAGAAGCCGATTTCGAAGTATTACAGGCTAGTGACCCTAATCGAAACTTTGCTACAGAAAGTAAATTTAACGTAGGTATGTCATGGCCACTTACTTCACATCAATCGAGAAGATCATTGGCTTTTTATGCACTTAATAGCGGTTTTGTATCATTACCGACACTAGCAAAACAATTTAAGCACCTCAGTCAGGAAATGAGCCGATACTACAGTCGCAACTTTGAGAATGTGAAAACAATTTTTGGTCATTATGATGTCAAAACTCAGAAGTATGTTTTGCCCTTAAATCATATTGCTTTAGAAGTGCAAGTAGGAATGTCATTGGAAACTGCAGAAGCCATTTTGAACGATCTCATGAATGAAGATACTGAGCTACACGGAAAAACAGGTGGTTACTTAGAAAGACAAAGAAGTAGGCTAACCACTGGTGAGGTACTTGTTGAAGAATTGAAGAGTGAAACAGTAAAAAAAGTAAATAATGGTGAATTTAATTATAGAAAAACATTGCTAGGTGGGTGCACTAACAATGATATTTGTGAATGTTCAATTTTAGGCGAGTTTGCTGATTGCTTAACTAGTTCATGCGCGGTTATTAAGTTTGAAAATGTTGATAAATTGATAGCCTCAACAACAAAAGAATTGTCGTCCTATCACCCAGACTCGGTAGAGTACTTAGCCACTAAGGAAGAATTAGATGAATTAATCAGATATAAAAATAATAAGAAAAGCTTGAGCAAAGCTTAGATAAAGTTAATTAAGCAAGGAGTAATATTGTGGCTTTAAAAGATTGTTATGAAGCATTTGAGCGACTTAAAGTAGGAAAAGGTACAAAGGATGGTTGTATAGGTCTTGCTTCAGAGTTAATTACTCCTGCGAGAGTATCCATTGAAGCTGGACATGATGCAGGTTATCTAAAGAAAAGTCGTAGGCAACACATTGGCCTTATCAGTGCTATTCTAGCTTACCAACATGAAAACACTTCTACAACGCTGTCCAAAGCTGAAATTAAAAGACGTTCAGATCAAAGGGTTATTAAACTAACAGCTGAATTGAAACTTACGAAAGAACGACTAGAAGATTCATTAGCAAGAGAATTAAAATTAGTTGCTAAACTTCGAGAGCTTGAAGAAGACTTGTATAAGCAATCTAACGTCGCCCGCCTCAACGTCTAGTTTGGTTTTAAACCACTAATATTAATCTTTCCAGACCAGTATAAAAATAATCTGATGGATGGTTTGTGAATTGTCATTACTGTAAAGTGGCTATCAGATAATATTGGATTGTGTTTGGTATTTAAATGGATGTCTCAGGTTTCTTAACATATTTTGCCGTTTTAGCGGCCCTTTTAGCGTTATCATCAGAAGAAAAAAAATTAGAGATAGCGATTAAGCTTAAGTTTAAAAGGTGGGTTGTTAGTTGCATAATTTTTTTATTTTTGTCTTTGTACTTCTTATTTTATGATGTATTAGCAGTATCCGGGTTGCTACTGCCTTATTCATGGATACCTGGTTTTGATAGTAATTCAACATTATTGTTACTATGCATCTTTGTTAGTATAGTTTTTTACTTTTTTATATTTAATGGGGCAGTCAGTAGTGGAAAAGTATCGCAATTACTTGATGCTTTAGCTGAGGTTAATCAAAGTGATAAAAAATTAGAGCATATAGAGTATGTGTTAAACAAAAATATCAATGTAATAAAATTACAAACCACCAAAAAGAAGTTGTTGGAAATAGTCATAGATAAATTGACTACAGATAAAATAAGGAAGAAACAAAACCCATTCAATGAGTTTTCAGGTGAAATTGTAACACTTGATGTAAAAGAGGCTGCTGTTTTTCGTTTCATAATTGAACCACTGACTCCGTATTTAATTAATCAGCCAAATACAATAAGAGAGACTATAAGGACAAAGCTAATGACTTCAAAAATGAAGTCTTATCTTTTTATTAATAATCCTTCTTTAGCGTTAGATTTACTATTTTTAATAAGAGAGCCTTTAACTGTCGCAGATATTGAAAAGTTAACTGACGAGAATTCAAAGTTTAGGTTTGAATCAGATACCTATTTCGTTGATCATTATTCTTACAACAGTATTGCTGATTTTTCGATACTTTTATCCAAAGCTATCGGTAATGTTGAATATTTGGGTAGTAGTAACTTTTTCGAAAGTTTAGAACAATATAACAATATTCATTTGAATAAAGAAAAGTGCAAGTTACTTGAACGTCATGACGATCTTCAGGATGATACTTTTATCAAAAATTCATTTTTTAATTTTTATTTAAATTGTATCAAATGCTCATCATTGGAAATTATAAGAAATAAACAATCTTATCCATCGAAGTTTCCTACTTGGTATCTGACAGAATTACTTCAGAATTTAGTAATTATCAGTAATGAGGAACTTGATAAAGATTGCGAATTTGGCTCAAGAGCAGGTTACTATATCTGGGAGTCTTTAAACTACCAAACGATTGTCTATGAAGAGGCACTGAGACTAGAAGAAACTGATAAATACAATGCAACTTTTGAGTCACTTGGCCATTCTTTTTACTATATCTTAAAAAATTCTAAATCTCGTAAAATTAGAGTTACTGCTTTTGAAATGTTGGCGAGTGTATATTTTAAAAACCATGCCCAAGGGGAATTGTTAGAAGCAGCATTACATGGCATATATGGTAATGGTGTGAAGTCAGCTTTGATTGATGCTAAATATCTAAATGATTTATTACCTTACAAAGGAGATAATATTTACTGCTGTATGCTTTCTAGAAATTTAACTGATAAGCTTTTATCATAAAATTATGCATAAATATCATGAAATCGTTAGGCTAAATCTTATAAAGTTGGTGTATGCTAAAACTCCATTTGGGTCTTTAGCACGCAGTTTTTGTTGGCGTAGAAAATCATTCCAATTTTAGCAAGAAGTTTGCCGAAGCTAAGATATACTAATATTATTTATTATTAGTCCATTAGACCTAATCTATTGGGTGAAACAACAAACTTATTCAAAGTCAGGTTATTGCTCATAACCATTTGTCAGATAAATATAAACAGATTCTTCAAAAACTGTAAGGTCAGAGGGGAGCTACTACACTAATGGTAATCACACTTATTCATAATAGGAATATCGAAAGAGAGCATATAGTAGGTCAGAAGTAATTTTTTATTAATATCAAATTACTATCAATAAAACCCCATAATTGAACTTCTTCTAGCTTTATGCTGAAAAATCCTGTTCAAGCCCACAAATAGTCCGTTTAATTAGCTCACGTCCACGTATAGTATTTATAACAGAAAAAGGTTTATGGCCATAAAATTGGATATGTGGTGTGCTTAACCAATAATTCCATCTATTTACGTTATAAAAATAAGAAACACCAAATAATGATAGTTTTGCTAGCTCCAACATGCTCTGACTTGTCGATAGGTTAAAAGGTTTATTACTCTTTTGATGGCGCTCTATTGCCTTAACGCTAATCCCTGTTGCTTCTGCAAGTAAAGTAACGTTCAGTGCAAGCTTTGTCTAAATAGTATTGCGTCATTAAACATTACGCCAGAACTAATTATTTCCATTTCATCCAGCGGATTAGAACTATAGGTTATTTTTCCGCCTGTCACTATTTTTATGAAATCGATATAGGAATCAGCCTTCTTCAAATTGCACTTATTATCCGAATTTAGGCATAGTAAATACCATCAATTATTAAATAATACATAGACTTTTGCGTCGGCGGTGCTAAGTTAAATAGTTACTTTAATTCGCTAAAGCCTAGAGCTAAAGTCTCTTGCTTGAAGCGTCCAAATATATTAACTACCTGTTCGTAAGATTTAGTTAAAAAGTGTGATTCATTTTGCTCTTTAATATTTGAGTTGCTAGATATATCATTGTCAGCCTCAAAATCTGTTATATGGATTAAATGTTTAGTTTTTTTATCACCTAAAGAAACTTTGTTTAAAGTAATCGCTGTTACATCATTCATGATGGGTGATTTCATCTTATCAAATTTAACAACATCAGCCTCAAAAGGGACGTCTTGTTTAACACGGTAAGCATATTCTAAGAGCTTCGGTTGTGCAGGCATATACAAAACAGCATTTTGATTTTTTGAAGAGGTAATTCTAAGGATTCGACCTAATATTTGTCTGAAATGCATTTCTGTTTTGATATTAGTTAAATGACAGCATACTTGTAACCTCGGTATGTTTGTACCTTCGCTAATCATACCTACCGAAACAATCCATTTGCTGGAACTATGTCTGAATCGTTGAATAATTTCAGTAGGTTCACTTTCTCGATAGGTAACAACACTACACTCTTCATTAAGGTATGATTTAAGTAGGTTTGCGATATTATTTGCGTGTTCAACTGAACTGGCGACAATTAAACCTGCAGCACTTGGAGAAGATGAGCGAATATAGCTTAACTTTTTTTGCGCAGACAAAAGTATATATTTAATAACCTCCTCATTTTCTATGACGCTTTGGTAAGACACAGCAGACTCAGAGAGTAAGCTTTTGAAACTATTAAATCTTTTTGTTTCTTCATCTCCAACAATCGAAATGTTGCTATTATCAATTGCTACTATTTTAGGAATTCGGCAAACATCGTCTTGAATGGCCTCTGCAAGACCGTAGACATAATCACACGAAATCTTATTGCTAGGATATAAATAATTTGAAAGAGTAATTGGCGCAGTGTCAGATCGCCAAGGTGTTCCGGTTAACGCCAATGTATAAGTAGCTTTGTCTTTGATGTTTCGTATTATTTGTTCACCCCAAGCGTTAGCATTTTCGATATTTGAGCCTGCACAATGATGAATTTCATCAAAAATAACAAATACACGAAATCGAGAAAATAATTGCCAAAATGTCTTATCTAAGTACTGCAAGCTTTGATAAGTTAGTGAGCTTCCTTTAGCACCCAATAGTCCATCAAAGCGTTCTTTGGTTATTGTTTGTAGGCTCTCACAAAAATCATTTGCGACGATAGATGCAGGAGAAAAACATATAACCAAATCAATACGGCCATCGCTTAACATTTTGTTTGCTAATTCAGAGGCCATAACGGTTTTACCCGCACCAGGAGTAGCCAAAGCTAAAAAATGTTTTTGCCCACCTAAGTATTTATTGAGTGCTAGATTTATACATTCAGATTGCCAAACTCTTAACTTCATGTGTTTTGCTGTTTCTCTTGGTTAATTAAGCTTTCTATGGCTTTAATTTTTCCTAAAATTTTAGTGTTATTATCTCTAGCTTGGTTGTACTTACATTGTATTTCAGTGACTAATTCTGGGAATTCGTCGTAGAGCTCCTTGTAAGCTTCCGTCTCTCCGAGGTTTAACAATAATTCGGCTTTATAATGGTTTAACTTTGTTGTTAATGATTTTTTTATTTCGTCGCAGAGTTTTATCTGTTGATAATTATCAGTGGCATACACGATTAGCTTTTGAACATCAAACAGCTCAGTTTTAATAAAGCGGGTGCCTTTTCTCTTATTAGATAATTGTTTCCTCAACCACCCTTTGTTGACAAGCTTTAGAAGCTCAGCATACAACTTCCGACGAATTATTACAGGGTCTAAAAAAGGATCTTTACTGATAGCGATATAAGCTGATCTGACATCACTTGTTGTAAAGTTATTAAAGTTGGGAGCTTTAATTATTTGAACTACCAAATTGTCTATTTTCAAAAGAAATTCCAAACTACGTTAACCAAAAACCGACTGCTCCGCTAGCGGAGCAATTCTAGGCCTTTTATCTGTGACAATCAAGCTCCGCTAGCGGAGCAGGTTGGAACATGAATATTATTGGTAAGAACGTGAAAGTAATTAGGGAAAAGCTTGGCTGGACACAAGAACAACTTGTAGCAAAGTGTAACCTTATTGATTGGCAAATTAGCAGGAGTACTTTAGCTAAAGTTGAGGCTAATGTTAGGAGGGTGACAGATATTGAAGTTCTGAAATTATCGATAGCACTAAATGTTTCTGTTAATGATTTGTTTGATATTTCGTGAATTTTTGATAAAAATTTGATGTATGCGAACAATAAAGTTTGAAACCTTCAACGAGCTGCTTAATTTCAATAGGTTATCCTAATTGTAAGGATTAGGAAGGGATGTGCTGCGCGGTTAAAAAAGATTGCCTACAGCTCCTGAATTAGCTGTAATAGAAACATAAAAAACACGACTGAGCGATGCTAGGAAGCTAAAAGTAAGGTAAAGGATTGAGCAAATCACCCACTTGCCCCTTAGGCTTAAAAAGCAAATTCCCATAGCATAATCTACACCTAGCTACGTGCAGGTAGCACCTCAGTTCAACAAGGGATTATGTGACACAAACAACGTGCCCCATAAATACTAATACGTTAGTACCCTATGTGATCCATACATTTAGCGATGAGGAAGAATACAATGGATATTTCTCCAATAACGGAGTTTAAGCACGAGAAAAGGATGGTTCCCTTAACTATCCCGTATGAGAGCGATTACTATGAGAACACTTTTACTGTCATCGTAGGAAAGAATGGTGTGGGTAAAAGTCGTTTGCTATCAAACATGGTTAGTGAGTTTGTGACAACTGACCAATCGCCTCAAGGTTATAAATACCCCTATGACTCTGATTTATATGGCAGAAACGAACGTCGTATCATTGCTGTATCAACAAGTCCATTTGATAAATTTAAGTTGCCACCAAAGAATCGAATCAAAGAATCTGTTGTTAGAACAAATTATAGATATATTGGCATGAGATCTGGCGGACCCTATGGGGTCTCATCGATTTCGCTAATATCTTCTGCCACAAAGGGAATACTGGAAAGGTTTCTCAAAAATGAAGGTTATGGCAGGCTAAAAGATGTATTCCACACTTTAGGGTTTCTTCCAGAGGCGCGACTCATATTTAAACCGAATTTCAGATTAGATAAGCACTCAATTAAATTAGATAAAACAATTTCAGAAAGAAATAGCTTCAAAATTGAATGGTTAAAAGATCTTGGTATCGAAGTTGGACCGAGAGCCTTGGAAGGTTTAAATGAAGTGAATGAAAAGGATGTCTACAAAATAAGAAAGGCATTAGATGATTTGGGTGATCTTTTTATTTATGAAAAAGCGATATCAGTTGATATAGATTTCGATCATGGTGAAGCATTTAGTATTAATAAGGAAGTCTTTCACAACATTGGGTTTTTAGAGTCTATTAACATTCTTCTAAATTATGATTTGATTCGTCTTATGGATATGAAGCTACATAAGAGAGAGTATGGCGATATGTCTTTGCGTCGCGCCAGCTCTGGAGAACAATGTATGCTGGTTATGATGCTGGGTATTGCGGGGCATATAAATGATTCTTCATTGATATTTATAGATGAGCCTGAGATTAGTCTGCATCCGAAGTGGCAAGAAGAGTTTATGTCTTTATTAATCAGAACATTTTCTCAATATCGCTCATGTCAGTTCTTTATTGCAACACATTCGCCTCAGATAGTTTCTCAGTTAGAAGGGAAAAATTGTTTTGTCACTTCGTTAACAAAGAACGAAATATTACCATCGTCGTATTTCAATGATAGATCTTCTGATTTTCAGTTAGCAGAACTTTTTGATGCCCCAGGCTCAAGAAATGAATATATAACTAGGCTGGCATTTTCTTTACTATCCAAAATAAAGAGTAGGAAAGCGGCTGGTAAGAATGAGGTTCAGGAGCTGGATAAATTATTAGTATTATGTAAAGCAATTAGCCGAAATGATCCAACCTTAGAACTTGTTAAATCGGTAGAGGAGATAGTTAAACACTATGCCTCATATTAATAATACAATTTGTTTCAGCGGAGATGATAACGCACTCATCGAAGATAAACTTCGATTAGATACTTTCTCTCATTTGGACTGGAGTACAAACGAATTAATGCCTATTCGCAGTAAAATTAGAAATTTTTACAGAAACGAACAGCGGGGAATTTGCGCTTATTGTAAAGGTGATGTATCTCTAAGATCTGCGAGTAACGCTCATGTTGAGCATATAGCTCCCAAGTCTTTGTATTTATCTTTTATGTTTGAACCAAAAAACCTTTGTGTTATCTGTGCTGATTGCAATGAGATAAAAAGAAATCAAGAGGTTATGAATGAAGCAGTTGATACGTTTTCAGGTAACGTTATTCGGTACCCGAGATCATCAGGTGCTTTCAAAATAGTCCATCCATTGTTTGATAATTATGATGAGCACATCTTGAAAAAAGGTCGTGTATATATCGACAGAAGCGCAAAAGGTGCATTTACCATTGGTGTTTGTAAGTTAAACCGTTACTTTCATGAATTCGGCGTAGATGACGAATTTGTTAATGATGAGGAATTGGTTGGCCAAATGAACGAATACATCGGTTCTCAGAGTACACTGCAAAAAGCGGGGATATTGAACAGGCTACGAGATATGCTATTTAATTTGTGACGAGCTTTATGCTAACAAGCCGATGCACGTTTGACTGGATCATATCTTGCTTTGCGCTTGATATTGGCCGTAACAGTTTGCTATTCGCTCTATTGAGACCTTAACTCTAAATCACTTTGGGGCAGAAATAGTTATACCTCGCTAAAAAAATGAATAACCCAATAGTATTATTATACATATTTTAATGAGTAAGATATGAGAAACTAGCACAATGATACAAGCTAAAGAACGCTCCTAGCGTATATTATAATTAGGATCTAACAATGAATGACAGTCTGCCATACAGTTTGCCAGTAATAGATGCTATACGGCACGATTATGAGCGCTTTCGATTTGATACTCATCAGCATACCCACAAGGGACTGTTTACTAATGGTAAAGAACTATTTGCAGTTGTTCTTGATGTAAAAAATAACGAAGAACTGCTTAATAATTTAAAAGAGCAGTATCATAGATTTCATACAGCTGGCATACCTCCTGCTACTATTGTGGGCGAAATTCTTGATACCTATTGTTTGATCGAGTCACGCAGCAAGTTTGAAAAAACTCAAATACATGGTCAGCCCATGACGATGAATGAGACGATAAATCAATTAGTTTTAAATGTACCACGTAAGTACCATCCATTTCATGTCGATTTCTTATGGGCCACAAACGAGTTTAAACTGACTTTTAAAACAGCGATAACAGAGAGTGAGCAGCAAGATATTAAGTTAATTTGCGAATCTTTGGGGTATCAAGGGTATGACTACGTTTTTGACGTTGAGACTACAATCCCTGATTATCCTGGGAAAGTGGAGCATAAGCCTAATACTTACAACAATATGCAACTCACAGCTAGTGGTTTGATACAGAAACAATTTCCGCAACAACTATTAGCTCGTTACGAAGAAGACGAAGACTTTTGGATTCAAAATAGACATTCTGTTTTCAGCGGAGATGAGACTGAGCAAAGGGATCGTTTTTTGCTACCAAACTTTGAGATAAAGAAAACAAGATGTTTCGTAGATGCATCTGTGTTTCCTAGACAAAATATAAGAGTCTATTTAACGCTATACGAGCAGGTTGTCATCGCACTACCATTGAAGAGTGAAGCTGAATATTTCTATAGAATGTTCAAAATGAATCAACATGAGCTCAAAGAGTTGGTTGCCCGTGGCCGCTTACTCTTTGCAATTCCTCAAAATCTTAGTCGGTATTCAAAAGAACTATTACTAGACATTATTTCTGTAAACCCAAATGCCATCTTATTTTCAAGACGATTAGCCGCCACTACTATTCAAGGGATTCAGAAGAAGTCGGGCATAATTGGGACTACGTTCTCAAGTGATGAACAATATAATTTCTTACACCACTGCTCGCGTATCGATAACCTCGATATCCAAAGGTTTGCACTAATGCTATCTGAGCAGTGGCAATTCGGTGAGTTTTTGGTAAACAAGGAAGGTGCAACTTCAGCTCACAGGCTAGGTATTTCAAATTTAGCTGTAAAAAGCTTTCAGGATCGGGGGCGAGATTTATTAATTGAACTGACAACAGCAAGTTCTAGCTATGAGTATGCCCAAGGGCTAGGGGCTCATCATTTTCCATTCGATGATGAAAACTACTCTGAAGTTGCAGCTTGCCAAATCGTTAGCGGCCTTTATAACGGTGTTACGGGAAACTCACAACAAGTTCGAGAGTCTGAGCTCAGTATGTTGTTAAATGAAATATTTGCTATAAATAACGATATGAACGTACTCGAACTTGATTCAGCTTTGTCCTGTAGTTTGATTCGTTCTATACCAAATATTGTTAAAGATTATGGAAACATGGATGAGGGCGAGTATTTCCACAAACTAAGAACGCTCAAGCAAGAGATCAAAGCAATAGAGAGTAATAAGGCTCGCTTATCAAAGCTTAATATTTCCGGGTTTGCTCCTACTTTAGTTGGCGCAGGCATGGAAATCTCTAACATCAAAGGTGGAGGCTTAGTCGCACTAGGTGGCTGGCTATTGAATGCAATAAAGGTTTATGCGGATGAGTCTGAATTAAAAAATAACCCTGTATTTACTCGAATTTCGAGTTTTAATCATTTCACAAGTCATGATGCTATTATCGTGCAGCGAGTTAGGGGTTCTATATCAAAATAAAGTATTTAGATATTGAGCACATTCCTTAGGCTTATTTCAAATAATCTATAAAAGCATTTCAGGGGAAATACTCGAACATGCTTTTGTTTAATCAGCGACTTCATTAAGTCCACTATGCCAATATAAAAAGCATCATATAGAACGACTTATAGTAATGAAGTTTATCGATGTAGGTGAAAGTCTTTAAAAGAAATGAGTCCTAGTCTAATTTTGAGAGGGAAGAATATGAGCGGTTTTAGCTGCCCTATTTTTTTATGATAATAAGTTAGATTCTATACTTAATTTTTAATACAGCACAGCATTGATAACTTCTAAAGGAATTTAAATATATTTTGAAAGAAGAACTCCCCATTATTAAGTTTCTCCCTGAAATTTCAGAGCAGCTCGGGGCTGCTCGTTCATTGATACTTCAAGCTGAGCCTGGTGCAGGTAAGTCGACGGAGGTTCCGTTGTATTTAATTAACTCTGATTGGCTGGATTCGAAAAAAATTATCATGCTTGAGCCGCGACGGATGGCAGCGCGCAACATTGCCAACTATCTTGCCCATAGGCTTGGCGAGAAAGTGGGGGAAACTGTTGGTTACTCAGTAAAAAATGATAAGAAAGTATCGGAGCATACAAAGCTTGAAATAGTAACAGAAGGGGTTCTGGCAAATCGCTTGCAAATTGATCCAGAGCTACCAGAGACAGGTTTAATAATATTTGACGAGTTCCACGAAAGGAGTATTTATTCCGATATTGCTTTGATGTTGTCGTTGGAAGTGCAGCAATCTATCAGAGAGGACTTACGGTTATTAGTGATGTCCGCAACCATAGATACTGAGTATATTGCTCAATATATGAATTATTCCCCTGTAATTAAATGCCCAGGAAGATCATATCCCGTCGAAATAAGTTATAAAAGAGCTGGACATGATCTTAAAAGAAATGTGTGCGATGCTCTAAGTGATGCCTTATCGAGAGATGGAGGAGATATTTTAATCTTTTTGCCAGGCCAAGCGGAGATACGTAAATGTCGTGAGTATGCAGAGCATAACCTTGGCCAAACAAAGGACTTGGTATTTCTTAGTCTATATGGCGCATTACCAATCGATATGCAAGAACAGGTACTCTCTTCGGATTCTGCTCGTAGACAGAAAGTGATATTTTCAACTAATGTTGCAGAAACAAGTTTAACAATTGAAGGTGTTTCATGCGTAATCGATAGTGGGCTAGAAAAAGTGCTTATGTATGACCCTATAAGTGGCATGAATAGATTAGACACTTGTTGGATATCTAAGGCATCAGCTACACAAAGAGCGGGGCGCGCAGGTAGGTTACAACAAGGGCAATGTATTAGGCTATGGACAGAGAGAGACAATCAAAAACTACAGGACTTTAAAGATGAAGAAATAAAAAGAGTAGATCTTGCTCCCACTGTACTTGAAACTCTTTTATGGGGTTATAAAGATTATGCAGATATAAAATGGTTAACAGCTCCACCACAACATCATTTCGAGATATCACTTACATTACTCTCAACCTTAGGACTTGTAGATAAGTTAAATAAGCCGACCAAGTTGGGCCAAAGAGCTTCAAAGCTAAATTTGCATCCTAGACTAGCGGCTATGCTTTTAACAATCCAGGAGCCTGAATTAGTAATATTAGGGAGTGAGTTAGCATCAATAATTTCTGAAAGAGATTTGTTTTATAGTTCTGATAGCGTTGACATCACCCAAAGGCTATCCGCTTTACAAGAATATAAAGTAAACAAAAGTAGCGCTCTTCATTCATACCCAATTAAAAGGCAGACAGTAGAAGCGATAATAAAGGAGTCGAAAAGACTGAAACGGATGTTAGGGGTATTCCCAAGAGAAATTGAATTTTCGCTTGAACAACTTAATCGTAATGTTGGTATTTTGCTTTTAAGTGCTTACCCTGAACGATTAGCTAAAAAACGATCCTCTGGTAGCTCAGGTTATTTATTGGCGAATGGGCGTGGTGTGCTTCTAACTGAGCATGATCCTCTTAATAATTTTGATTGGATCGTTGTATGTGACTGTGACGCTCAAAAGAAAGAAGGAAGAGTATATTCTGCAAGTCCGATAGATTTGGCTAGCATTGTTTCCAACAAGAAGCAGCTCATTTATAAAAATGAGTACAAGCTAGATAACAATAAGACAAAAATTGTTGGTAGAGAAGTGGTTAGCTATGGTGCAATAACGGTCTCTGAGAAACCCATAGCAAACATTCAAAAATCACAGTTCCAAGATTGCTTAGCTAGCTTATTTAAAGTTGAAGGGCTATCGTTACTCAATTGGACTGAAAAATGTGAGAGTTGGACCCAAAGAGTTAAATGGTTAAGTGAAAAAATCAACTTTCCTTCATTATCGAAGGAATCATTGTTGGATAGTTTAGATAAATGGTTATTGCCTTATATTAATCATATAAATAGTTTGCAGGCTCTCAGAAGCCTAGATGTCTACCCTATACTAACAGCGACTTTATCGTACGAAGAGCAAAAAACTCTAAATTTAGAAGCCCCTACTCATTATATAACACCAAGCGAAAAATCAATTAAGATTAGGTATGAGCAGTACCAAGAACCAACAGTGTCAGTCTTACTGCAAGAAGTCTTTGGTGAATTAAAGTCACCAATGATAGCTAAAAATACAGTCAGATTAAGGTTTGAATTACTTTCACCTGCCAAGCGACCAATTCAAATAACTAGTGACTTAGCTAACTTTTGGAAAACATCTTACTTTGATGTCGCGAAAGACATGAGATCAAAATACCCTAAACACCGTTGGCCAGAAGAGCCTTTAAAAGCTAAAGCAGGCCGTTCAATAAAGTCAAAGGTCAATTAGTCTTTGAATGAATTTAGTAGATCATGTTTGATTTTAGAGTTTTGATAAATAAGTTCGGGCTTCATCTAACAGGCAGCTTAGAGCGATAACCGGTCATTGAGGATGGCTAAATTTAGGGCTAATTAATAGATAAAGTTGTGTCGTTTATTCATATAGTCAAGCAAACGAGCAACGCGTATATCCTACATTTAAATTTATTTAAAATCTTGAAATACCCTCGGTTATTTGTTGGAATGTGGATAGATGAGCTTGAAGTCAGCAAAAATATGCGTGATGAGCGCACTATTAAATTGTTAGGCGTTGCTGAACAAGGAGAGATATTCAATGGCTTTTGCCCTCGCACCAGATCAAGAAAATGCTTACCCATCACTCATTACGGCATTGTGCGCGCGCGATGCGTATACTAGAGGCCATTGTGACCGCGTCTGTGCGCTTGCGTTGGAAGTGGGGCGTGCGGCCGATTTGAGTGCCCCCTCATTAGATGACTTGCGTATTGCCAGTCAATTACACGACGTGGGTAAGATTGGAGTTCGTGATACTGTTCTCTCGAAGCCTGGAAAGCTCACACCTGATGAAAGGGAAGAGATAAAGGCTCACTCGGTTATCGGTGAGAGAATAATTAGTGAGACATTCCTGACAAACAGAGACGAGGTCGCGTCTATTGTCAGACATCATCATGAAGCATTTGATGGAAGCGGATACCCAGACGGACTGGCTGGTGCCGATATTCCCCTGAGTAGTCGAATACTTTCGATCATTGATGCGTATGATGCACTGACGACTAGCAGGCCATACCGCATGGCTAAATCGCACCTTGAAACTATGAATATCTTGAAGCATGAAGTGGACACGAAGTTTGATCCAAATATTTTTTTGTTGTTTACAAAAGTCATAAAGGCCAGTTCGGCACGTGCCTCGTAAACGCTCGTTCCTAGAATACGGTGAACGCTGCCTAAAAAGTCTCTGCAGATGACATTTGATCCGCCACCCACTTTTTTGCTAACGCAAAAGCAGGCGTTGTCTCAAATGCACCTGAGCTCAGGCGTTGCTAATGTCTGCAAATGGCACAGAGCCGTCCTTCGGCTCTAACTCATTTATGTCCATAAACGAGCTTGAAGACCCTCCTGTTTTGGCTCAGTGCCAATTCTAGTCATTAAAACGTAAAAACCTTAAAATAAGCTTAGCTATAATCCATAAATATCATTGCGTCTTCAAAATAGCCAACCTATTCGTAATCGTGACACATATCTACTCTTAAAAGCGTCATTCCACAAAATCATAGTTATGCAGTTCTTTACAGTAAGAACACATGAAATAACGCATATCTAACCGTTATCTTCTTCGAGCCAATCATTAATGTCATTTAATAATACAGGAAGCTGCTTTTCCAAAAGTGAAAACTCTTTTTCAATATCTAGTTGCCCCTTGCTTGCTTGTAATTCAATCTCTGCAAACAAACTTCTTAACCTGTCGGCGCTTATCTCACCACATAAACCTTTAAGAGAATGCGCAACTTGACGAACTTGTTCATAATTATGATCATCGACAAATTCTGTTAGTTGGTTAAATTTTTCAGGTGCTGTTTTAATAAACATAGTACAAATTTTAATAAGCAAAGCTTCTTTGTTAAGTAAACGAGAAAGTGCAGCACCATGATCCCATAACACTTCTTTTTCAGCCAAAATTTCAGTGACCGGATGTTCATTTTTTTCGTAATTAGATAATGCCCACTCTATTACTTTAGCTTGCGCCTCATTAGCTTGAATGGGCTTACTAATATAGTCGTTCATACCAACCGATAAACATTTTTCTTTTTCACCCATCATGGCGTTAGCTGTCATAGCAATAATAGGTATATTTATAAACTCATTACCAGCATCACCTGCACGAATTTTCTCACAGGCTTGGTAACCGTTTAAGATAGGCATTTGACAATCCATCAAAATACAGCATATTGGCTTTCCTGCTAAGCGACTAAGCTTTAATGCTTCTATAGCTTGTTCACCGTTACTTGCTGTTTTTACGTGAATTGGTAAAAACTCAAGTGCAGCTACTGCTACAGCGATATTTATCTCAGTATCATCAACAATTAATATACTGCACCCATCAATTTGCTCTAAAGTTCGTACTGGTATATCACTGTTTTCGCTTGCTTCTACTGTAAGCAACTGCAATTGATCAAGCTTACTCAGAGTTAATCCAATCGCTCTTAGTAAATCACTTTGTGTGAATGGTTTACTAATTGTCGTTATCTTACTTGAAATACCTTCAGGTAATGGCCATCCGGGTTTATGTAACACAACAATTTTAACGTTTGATTTATGGTGCATGAAGCCATCAATTATTTGTTCTAACTCACCATTTTTATTGTCTTCTGCATCTAAGAAAATAATGTCATAAGGTTCAGCAGTTATATCGGCTAAATCTTCAAAATTTGAGAGTTCTACCTCGCCCCCTTCATGACGAATTAACTGTCCTAGTAGCTCTTGAGATTCTTTATTATTATTAATAACTAAGACTTTTTTAGACAAATAATGGTTGTTCTGTGGTGTATTCTCACTACTTTCACTATCAATTATTATATCAAAACTGAACGTACTGCCCTTATGTGGGACCGAATTGACTTTTATATCGCCCCCCATCATCAGGCATAACTTTTTGCATATTGATAATCCAAGTCCCGTACCGCCAGACTCAGCGTTTATAGAGCTATCAGCTTGGTTAAATGCTTTAAACAGGTGCTGCTGGGCGCTATACTCTATGCCTACGCCGGTGTCTTGGACGCTAATAATTAATTTGTGTTTTTGATCCTCAATCTTTTCTGATTCAACTTTGATCTTTATGAAACCACGCTCTGTAAATTTAATCGCATTATTAATTAAATTATTGATTATTTGGGTTAACCTTAATGGGTCTGATACAGCTCGCTGGCAATTTAAACCTCGTGTATCAAGATA
This sequence comes from Pseudoalteromonas sp. 1CM17D, assembly GCF_023161805.1. Lineage (NCBI taxonomy): Bacteria > Pseudomonadati > Pseudomonadota > Gammaproteobacteria > Alteromonadales > Pseudoalteromonadaceae > Pseudoalteromonas > Pseudoalteromonas sp. 1CM17D. Next base: position 177,929 of record NZ_JALNTP010000003.1, read on the forward strand.
AACCTCAAGCTCTTTATCAAAGGCTAATATGGCGCACGATTCAACTAAGCCTTCAATCAAATATTTAGGATTAAATGTTCTAAAATTTAATTCAAGTTTACCCGCTTCAATCTTAGACAAATCCAATATATCGTTTATCAACAGGTTTAAATTAGTGGCACTTAACTCCATCATACTAATCAACCTACGTGATTTTTCTGGTAATTCTTCACGCTTTAAAATATTCAATGTTCCAATCACACCATTAAGAGGCGATCTTAGCTCATGGCTGATATTAGAAATAAACGCGCTTTTTAGATCACTATTTTTGATAGCCAGATCTTTCGCTTCAGCAAGATCTTGCGTTCTGTTTCTAACTTTTGACTCAAGCTCAGAGTTCAAACGTTTTACCTTAATTTCAGCCGCTTTCTCTTTACTAATATCCCTGATAATAAGCGCGAGGCCATTGAGTACAAGCTGTTCAGAAAATACCGGGCTTACAGAGATAGCAAAAAAGTAGGATTGCCCATTTACCTCTATGGACCGTTCATCTTTGATTTGTGGCTTCGAGCTTTCCAAATCGGCTATATACGTATCTATCGGCAGTTGTTGGAGTAATATCAGTTCATTGGTATGCCTACCTATAGATAAAGCTCTAGACGTTGATAATAATCGCTCTGCACTAAAGTTAAGGCTGGTTAGTTCACCTTGAAGATTTAATCCAACAATGGCATCAATTGAACCATCGACAATGGCAGAAGACTCCCTACGTGCTTCAGCTAGCATTTGGCTTCTGGTTGCATTTCGATAAAAAGTAATAAGCAGTATTACAGTAAAGAAGATAATTACCAATAAAAAGCCATAAGTCAAAAGCCGTTTATCACTAATCATCGTATCGATATACTGCTTTGAAACGACAGTACTTAAATCAATATAACTAAACTTTTTTCCCGGTCGCATTTGAACTGTATCGGAAAACATATAGTATTGATCACCCGCTTTTTGTTTCGAATCCACACGATAAAGTCCTTGATATTGGATCGGCTGCTCATATAGCGTATCCCATGTGATGTTCGGTGCTAAATCTCTTGTAAATCGATACTTTTCGATAGGGTGATATAAAAAATCGCCTTCAGAGCTGCTAATTATAAGCTGAGAATAGTCAAACACTGTGGTTGTTAATTTTTCAATTAAGGTATTTGCGCTAACGTTCATAATTAAAAAAGCAAAGCGTTTACCTTCTTCACTGTAAATAGGGATAGAAAACCGTAACATCGGCTTGTATGGAAATGTCACTTCTCGAAACTCGCGATTCAACGACATAGGCGATAAATATATTTGCTTAGCTTCAAGCTGCGAACTCGGTAAAAAATACAGCTCCCCACTTTTGGGTTGTAACGAATAATCTGCTACAGCCTCAACTGAAGCACCTCGGCGCTGCACACGAATAAGCTCTTCCCCTGAGGCTGTAATAGCAATAATACGTAGTTGCTCAACATTTAAATTATTTTCCATAAAGCCAATAAAGATAGTTTCTAACTGCTCTTTCCACTGTGCATAAGTGGTTCCATCATATGGATCTATACCATTGTTATAATGAGCTCTGGGTAACCCTGAAATAGGTGGTGTAGAATGCAAAAAACTAAGATCCGATTTTGATCGGGATATAAATGAAGTCACAACTTCTTTCAATCGCAGGTTTGTTGCTGTAAACTCGTCCTCTATTTGTATTAACACACCTTTTTTTACATGCATTTCAAATAGTAAAACAGCCAAAACCAACAACAGACCAAAAAAGAACGTGATCCACCTAAGAAACGTCTTTGAAGATACAACTGACTTATTTGCTTTCATGGAAATATTCATTTTTAGCCTTTTGTTACTAATGCTTAGTTAGGGGATTACACCACTTTAATAGTACCGCTCTTAAACACTCATAACTTATTGGTTTGCCCATAAAATCATCCATACCAGATTCAAAACAACGCTGCTTATCGCTACCTAGTACATTTGCAGTTAAAGCTATTATCGGTGTTGTTAAAAAAGCTGGCATCGTTCTAATTTTAAGTGTTGCTTGAGGCCCATCAAGTACAGGCATTTGCATATCCATAAAAATAATATCAAACGCACACATTTCGCACTGTGTAATCGCCTGCTCACCATCACCGGCTATATTGATACAAGTGATATTAAACTCTTTCAAAAGCGCTTCAATAACAATTTGATTAATCTCATTATCCTCAACAACTAATACGTTTAAGTTAGATAGATCAATCTCTTGCGGTGCTGATAATTTAGTATTTTCATGTTGTCGACTCGCCTGTTTATCACCCCTTTGAGTCTTTAATTCAAAATAGAAGAGCGAGCCTTTACCAAGCTCACTTTCTACCTTTAAAGGCGCATCCATGAGCGCTAATAACTTACTGGTAATCGCTAAACCGAGGCCTGTTCCGCCAAATCGGCGTGTAATCGAAGTATCTGCCTGTGAAAAAGCCTCAAAGAGTGTATCAATATGCTCGTGTGATATACCTATACCAGTGTCCGACACACCAAACGACAATATAAGCTCATTATTCACCTCTTTCTGAACATTTACATTTAATGCAACACTTCCTCTTTCAGTAAATTTAATGGCATTGCCTAACAAATTTATAAGTACTTGCTTTATGCGTGTTTCATCTCCTGCAAAAATAATATTCTCTTCGTCTGTCGGCGATGAAACAAAAAGCTGCACTTGTTTTGCATTTGCTTGTTCACTAAATAGTAGCTTTAACTCATCTAGCATTTTATGTAAATCGATTGATTGGTTTTCAAGCTCAACTTTTGTGGCTTCAATTTTACTCAAATCGAGAATATCATTGATGATAACTAACAGGCTGGCGCCTGAAGACTGAATAATCTCTAACATTCTTGCTTGTTTATCTGTCAAAGAGGTATTGCCAAGCTGTCGCGCCATCCCCAAAATTCCATTCATAGGAGTGCGGATCTCATGACTCATATTTGCCAAAAATTCAGATTTGACCTTAGAAGTATGTTCCGCTGCTTTTTTTGCAGAAATAAAGTCTGTACTTAACGCCCTGAAACGATTTGCAGCACCCGCTAACACACCGATTTCATCTTTGCGTGTTAAATCGTGAATGGGCGCCGATAGGTCACCATTAAGAAAGCTTTGAAAACTTTTGGTCAATAGTTTAATCGCATGTGCTATATGAAAGTGAAAAAATAACGCTAGTCCAATGATATACAAGATAGCGCCTACTCCGAGTAGCTGTAAAACATACTCTGTTTTTGAAATACTAACTGAGCCGGTTTCTTTTATTGTAATTAAACGTGACAGTGACTGCTCTCTAAGTGTATTTGCTAATGCACTAAACTCAATGGCATCACCCGCCATAACAACATTAACTAGACTTAAATAGTTACGATTTGCTTGGACGCTTTTAGTAAAAGCTTGCTGGTAATCTACAGCTAACTGAACTGTTGGGTTTTCGATCCTGTTTTGCTGCTTTTGCAAAGCTAATTCGGAGCTTGAAAGACTTTGCAGCGCCTTAATGACTTGTTGACGCTTAGAATAGTCCTTTTTAGTTAAATAAAGCTGCGCATTGTGGTGTAATGTGTGCCATATATTTATATTTTGCGTAATTAGCAACTTATCTTTTAAATCTGCGGTCAGTTGCAGTAAGCCTGTTAAATGGGCAACAGCGCCTAAATAAATACGTGGCAGCTCTGTATCTATCAATGCTGTTTTTATATTATAGCGCTTTTTTAGCACGCTTAGATTATCACCATACCTAAGCACGAGTTCAGACATGGCATCAATATAAATTTTATCGTCAACTTCATTATTTTTTTTATCTATTGCTTTTAAACGCTGGTCAATACTTTGGTAGTTCTCTTCAATCTTAGCAAATACCGCATCACTCCCTGATGCGCCATAGACCGAAATATCACGTTGCATTTCAACAATATCTTTGTTTATTCGTAAAATACCAATGGCATGACTACTAATATCCGTAATATTATTTACCGATGTATCAATTGCTTCTAAGCGTTTATCCATGACGATGTAGCTGATACTGAGTGTAATTACCACCAGTGCTAACGCTAATGTCATTTTCGCTGCAATAGAACGCGATATTAAATGTACCAAACGACGTCCTTAAGCATTAAGTAGTTCATACCATTTATCTAAACTATAATCGTAATTTTGCATTACGGTATTCCACACAGCTATATTTGAAAAACGTTTAATATAACTTCCACCATCGCGAGTCTGGCCAGCTTGTACAGAAATTTTACCATCCGTTCCAATCAGCTCAGTGGTTGCTTCTTTTCCCTCGTACCAATAATCCCACTCAGGCTTAGACATTAACGGCTGGCTACGCTGTGGGTTAGATATATAGTAACCTTGTCGAGCAATAAAGGCTCCAGGATAACCAGATAGCCACCAATTCATATATTCATAAGCCGCATCTTTTACATGCCCCGAGGTATTAGCAGATAAACACATAACACCATGCCAAGCACGATACCCTTCCTTCGGGGATGCATTGACAACAGGGATACCTTGGCCTCTACAGGCACTCACACCCGGTGAAAACATACTTTGGATATTCACGCGTTTTGTCTTCATAAAATCCACTGACTGCGGTACTGATGTCCAGAAACCAGAAAAGTGGCCTTGCCTTTTTTTCGATAATAAAATTGCAAACAATTTATCTATTTCGTTAATACTCATGTTGCCAATATCGTTAAAAGTCATCAGGCCTTGGCCCTGAGCAGCAAGCGCAGCATCAAATATGCCTATTGTTGGGGCATTAACAAGGCCCACTTTTCCTTTATTTTTATCATCCAGCAACCAAGACCAAGACTCTGTTTCATAGGCTTGTCCTTTTTCGATGTAATCGGTGTTATAGCCAAATGAGTCAACATTGTGGACATATGGCATAAAGCTTATTTTTTTTGTAGGTGTACTTGCTAATGAACCATCATTTTGAACAAATAAAATTTTGTTTGGTGCATCACCTGCACCTAGTTTGGCAGAGGGGGTTATTTTGCCTGTTTTAGTAAGGTCATTAATTTCATTCCAGTAAACAAGCCTATCTACGTCTATTGGTTGAATAGCACCAGCTTGCCATAGGATATTGATTGAATCTGACCACTGTTCATAAAGGTCAAAAGAAGTTGGATCCGCAGCAGCTTTTTGTAAAACAGCAGCACTCCCCATAGGTATAAATTGTAAATTTATACCTAGCTCTCGCATGGCTCGCTGACGAAGCTCTTCTTGCAGTGTAACGTGAGTGCCCATGACGCGCAAAGTTGTCACTTTTCTCGCAAATACATAAGGCGCTTTGAATGCGAGTGTTGATACCGCTGCTCCTGCACCCACTGTACGCAGGAAGTGTCTACGATCAGGTGAATAATTCATTATTATTTATCCAATACCAATTTACCTAAGAGAAAAGTATAGACTAAACAATAAAAAAAACAGCAAATTAGCTCCTCATAATTAAAATTACAAGGAGCCAAATTAAACAACCTGTAATTTATAGCAATTACGGCCATCTCGCTTGGCGCAATATAGTTCTTCGTCAGCCAATGAAATCAACTTATTAAGCCCCATTGTGCTCTGTTTCTGACTTGTTACTCCGCCAATACTAACAGTAACGTGCCCAATGGATGATTGACTATGCTCAATATTTGACTCATTAATTTGTAGAATTATTTGTTTGCATACGTGCGTCATCCCTTTAATGTCGGTATAAGGTAGAACAATCAGAAACTCCTCACCTCCAAATCGAATCGTTACGTCATGAGGCCTTTTTAGCGTATTGGCAAACACGTCTGCAATTTGTTTTAAACAAATATCACCTTGAAGATGACCATAATGGTCGTTATAAAGTTTAAAATGATCAATATCGATCATTAACACACTAAACGGCTTTTTGTCACGCTCAGATTGTTTCAGCGAATTACAGACTTCTTTTTCTAGATAGTGACGATTATAAAGTCCTGTTAGAGAATCTTTATAAGTTAAATCCATCAACACTTCCAAGCGCAGCTTATTCTCTACATGATTTGTAGTTCGATGTATTAGCGTTGAAGCAATTACTGGTTTACCAATAAAGTCTGCTGCACCAGCTTCCCAACAAGCATTCTGAGAATCAGTGTCATAAGTTGCAGTAATAAATACAATAGGAACGTGCTCAAACAATATATTCTGCTTTAACGCTCTGCATACATCTAAGCCACTAATGTCTGGCAAATTTACATCCAGTAAAATGAGATCTGGGATATTGGATTTGCAATAATCTAACGCTTGTAAGCCCATAGCTTGTGTTTCGACTTCAAAGTAATCTTCCATGATAGCCTGTAGTGAAAAACGAATTATTTCATCATCATCAACAATTAATATTTTACATTGCGTTAATGGCTTAAGATCTAGGTGCATATATTTCCTTTATTTTTGGCTTGAGTCAGCACCTCCATCATCTCTAAAAAGGGCATTGGTTTACCTAGCAAGTATCCCTGACCAATCGCACAACCTAGAGATTGTAACTTCTCTCTTTGTTGGCTTGTTTCAATACCTTCAGCCACGATCTGTAAGTTCAAAGAATTGGCTAAATCGATAATTGCAATAACAATATCAAGCGATTGAGAATCAGTGAGCATATCGCGCACAAAAGACTGATCAATCTTCAGCACATCAAGAGGAAATAGTCTCAAATATGACAGACTAGAATACCCAGTGCCAAAATCATCAAGCGCAAGGCTAATCCCCATATCAGCGATCGCCTGTAATTGCTTTATCGTTTGTTCAAAATTATCAATCAGTGCTGATTCGGTTACTTCCAGCTCTAAATAACGACTTGGTAGCTTAGTTTTTTCTAATATCGATGCAACCGTATCAACCAGCGAAATACCAGTGAATTGTTTAGCTGAAATATTAACAGCGACTTTCTTTGGGTATCCTGCATCAAGCCACTTTTTAGCATCAATACAACTTTGCTCCAAAACTTGTTCACCTAAACGGTAAATTAGTCCTGATTCTTCGGCATATTCAATAAAATTAAGTGGAGATATAAATTCTCCAGTGTCATCTTTTAGCCTCACTAATCCTTCAGCACCAATAACGTCGTTAGTCACTAAGTCATATTTTGGCTGATAAAGCACAACAAGATCATTGTTATCTAGCGCGTTGCGTAAGCAATTACCCACTTTTAAACGCTTAGTCATTTCAACTTGGAGATCATGACTAAAATAATAATAGCTATTAGCGCCTTCTTGTTTTGCTTTATACATTGCTGAATCTGCATGACGAAGCATTTCCTCGACACTTGATGCATCATCAGGATACACACTTATCCCCAAGCTTGCTGAAAGGACATGTTGTTCATCAGCTAATCTGAAAGGTTTAGCAATGACATCTAGCACTTGACTAACAAGCGGTTCAAGACCGAATGTATCTTTTTCATAGGGAACAACAAGTGCAAATTCATCCCCACCAACTCTTGCAACAGTAATATCATTACATGCAAATTTATCAAGGCTATGACCTATATGGGCAATTATTTCATCACCAATATGATGCCCTAACGCATCATTTATGTACTTAAATTTATCTAAGTCAAGAAGCAACAGGCTCACTTTTGTATTATTAAATGAGGCTCTAGCTATTCCTTGAGTTAATCTGTCATGCAACAATACGCGATTGGGTAATGCAGTTAGTTGGTCGTGATGGGATAAATAAGTCATTTGAACTGACATAGCAAGAACTTCGCTAACATCTTGAAAAACCATTACTGCACCACGCTTATTACCATCTTTATCTAATATTGGAGCCGCACTATCTTCGACTCGGTACAACATACCTTGCCGACTAATTAACTGTGTGTTTATAGCCATAGCAACAGGCCGATTTTCCTTCAGAGCAACTGATAAAGGATTTATAGAAGGTATTTTAGTTGAGGTATCTCTCAGTATCATCACTTCTTCAATATGCCGCCCTCTAGCCGCAATTTGTGACCAACCGGTTAGACGTTGCGCTACTGGATTTAGGTAAGTTATACACGCATGCTCATCAGTAGAAATAACACCATCAGCAATAGAGTCTAACGTGATCCGTAAGTGCTCTTTTTCAGCAGCCAAAGCTGCTTTAGTGCGCTGAATAGTTTTTTCTTGAATTCGAATTTTTGCATGGTTTTCAACCCTCATTCGGCATAAAGTTAAATTCAAAGGTTTAGATATGAAATCAATAGCTCCAAATGAAAGCGCTTTTTGCTCGATTTCAGGATCATTATGAGAAGTGATGACCAAAACGCGTAAGTCAACAAGGTGAGGTCTTTTTTGTATTTCGAGTAATATGTCAAACCCACTAACATTGGGCATTTCTAGATCGAGTAAAAGTATATCTGGTATAAACTCTTCAATAAGAGCGATGGCATCCTCACTTTTATTACATGAACAAATAACCCCAACATCATCCAGAACATGCTCTAGTTGCAAGGTGTTGATCTCTTCATCATCTATAACAAGAATTTTACAAAGCTCTGCCATATAACCACTCTTCATAATTAAATTTCCTAAGATAATTAAGAATAGCTAATCTTTATAAAAAGCGACAGGCTCTCATTTAGGAAAAAATCGATCGCAACCATCCTAGATGGTTTCAAACTAAGAACATACCAAGACAATTTATTAAAAATTAGTTTTTACACAGTCTGTGCCATGAGCAGTCATTCATGATTAACTCGTTTCTGTCCAGAGGCAAGTTATAAATGTAACTCGCCTTTGCCCCATTGCGAGTTAACGACAAAGCTCTATGGGAGGCTTTGAGTGAAGCTGACGTTCATCCTTATTTATATTTCCATAATCCTTAAATTTCTTCCACAGTCAGGAAAACGAGCCAATAGGTCATGTTCGTCGTGACCACATTTAGAGCAATATGCTGGTAATTACTTCCTAACTTTGCTATCAATAGCCATAGGACAAACGAGACAGATTACGGTAGAAAAACTACCTAATCGCTCGATATTAAATTGTTAGCATGCAAATCGAGTTCAATCATAACTTAGAGCAAAGGAAATAATGTGTTAAGCACACTTGCCAAAATTTTACTTACTAGCACAGCAATAGCTCCTGTAGGCTTTACTTATGCGTGGGTAGCTTGGTTTAATGACGAAAAAACATTTGCTAGCTTGGCTATTGCTGCTTCATTATTCCTAGTACTGGTTTGCATCTGGATGCTTCGCTATGCCAAAAAGAACCTAGAGCGGTTCAATTTTTCTGTAGCGACTGTTGAAGCTGCTGATCGCGAAAATATGGGCTTTCTTCTTTTATATTTACTACCGCTTTTTACCGCAAGTTTCACGGCATTAAACTGGACAGTCTGGGTTCCAACATTATTAATATTTGCCGTGATAACCAGTACTGGGTATAGCTATCACTTCAACCCTCTTCTAGGCATCATGAAATGGCACTTTTATAAAGTAGGTACACCAGAGGGTGTAACTTACGTACTCATAACAAAAAAAGAACTTAGGCATGCTAGCCAACCCTTAACAGTGGCTCAGCTAACAGAATATATAGTTATCGATGTAGAGGAATAAAATGACAGCACAGCAGAATTTTTTTGCGTTTATTAAGGACGATAGCGGCAGCTGTCAAGTTAAACGAATTAGGGTAAATAATCCACTTCAGTCAGAGCTAATTCAAATATTTGAAGATCAGCGAGTCTCCTTTGAGCAAGGAGTAGATACTGAAGTGGATTTTAATGGTGACTGGAAGCCAGACGCGAATGAAGTCCTCACTATTGATGATATTAGTGAATCAACGTTAATGGCGAATGCAATCAATGCAAATGCATCATCTTTTACGGACGTGAATATTTCCAACTTCTCAAATGAGCCGATAAAGGCAATATTTACAGGCATTACTACAAATGGTCAAACTAAAGTGTTTGTTCAAAAGTTTTCATCAAGACAGGCTCTTTCGCTAAATCAGCTCCCTATAATAAAGATGCAAACTGGCAATACGTTTATAAAAACTACTGATGATATCTTTACGATTGATAATAAGTTAGTAGCAATTATTGAAGGCAATAAAACAAAGTTCAAAAGTTTCCACAATGCTCGAATGGTTTTCGATCTGTCAGAGTTTTATCGAGAGGCAACAGACGAAGACTTAACTCAGATGTCGCAACATACTTCATTGGAAATTACTGATCTTGCAATTTTTATCTCAGAAGCTGATACGCAAGTAAGAAAGATGGCGCACTCCATTAAGAGTTCGGGGGTGTTAGATAACTATACTGTTATCCAAATATCCACTGCTGCGGCCAATTTTCCTGACATTCCAGTCGTTGTAAATAATGGCAAAATAGCATTGCCAAGTGGCAAAAAAGAACTCAAAGAAGTACTGCACTTTTTATTAGAAGATATATATAAAGGGCCGTTGTCTGGTAGCGATTACTTAACTAACTCTAAACGTGTTCGGTAGCATGCTAACAAGTCACTGCACTTGGAAATTTTACTCGCTTCGCCCCAAAATTCCGGTTAGTGAAGCGTTACCGAATAAATACTCAAAGTTGTTTTTGTCCATAGACGGGTTATGTATATAAATCGCCTTTGCCCCAAGACGTGTTAAAGTAATTACTCTATAGGTCGGCTTTGAGCGAATAGCAGACATTAAAAAATTAAATTTATTCCTATGTTTTGAGTAGAAACCTAATTTTGTCCAATAACATTATTAAACGCCGTTTTGGTGTGTTATAAACCACCACAATGGTGTTTAATAGGCTGTTAGGCCTCTAAGGATAGATATGAGTTACGACGAACATGATGCTGCAATGGATGATTTTTATGATCGTATGAGTGAAGAGCTTTATCCTGATCATAAAGAGCAAGCTATCGATGAATTCATTGAAGAAAGGATGCAGTCCTATTATTTAAAACATCCTCATCTAATAGAAGCTCCGATTGTTAGTTATCATCACGCAAATGAGCTTTTACAAATATCTCCTCGCTCAGCATTAATTATGTACACAACAGCAATCGAACTATTTTTAAAAGTTGTTTTGTTAAAGCCTGTCCTATACGGCATGGTGCATAACGAAAGCGTAGCAGAACTAATTGTTGGTTCTACTATTGGTCAATCTGGTTTTGCTAGATATAACAAATTACTAAATGCACTGTGTTCACATGCTGCCGATATTGAGTTATCCGATATCAAAGGTATGAATGGAAAGCCAATTTTGTCAGAAGCCGAAGATGTACAAAAAATTAGAAATAAAGTGGTTCATCAAGGTTATGTTTGTACTGTAAATGAAATGGGATTGGCAAAAAATATTGCATCTCTAATTCTTACAGAGGTTGTTGAACCGGTCTTAAATAACTTGAATTTGGTTATTAGTACAGTAGATTCAAGGTTTTGCGTAATCAAGGCCTAACAAATGAAAATTGCAAAATACAGACTAAAACTTGTTGATAAATTAAAAGTATCCATAGATCGCAGGCTGTCTGGACTTCCCATAGTTTGCTAGACACCATTGAGTTACATTGTAACTTCTAATAAGAGGTGTTTTATGAGTAAAAGCAAACGTTATACTCAAGAGTTTAAAGAAGCGGCGGTTAAACAAATTACTGAGCGTGGATATTCAGTTGCAGAAGTCGCTGAGCGATTAGATATTTGTACCAAAACGTTATATCACTGGCGGAGACAGTTATCTGTAGTCGCAGTTAGCAACAACAAAGGCAATAATTTTACGCCAAGCAAAGTTAAATTCCATATCGACCATTTTTTTGTTGCCAATGATACATGTGATTTAAACCTATGTTCGTTATAAATCATTTTTATCAAATTGTGATTTAAAAATCCATATTTTATGAATCGTATGGAGAGGAGTATTGATTTATAAAGTGAAGATGTATAAATCAAATTAATCCTTTTGGGCAGGGTTGAGTTATTTAAACGTCCGCTTTGTAAAAATGTTTAAATCGTTGTAAATGATAGCGATCATCTATTGATAGCTTAAAGTTGCCTGTCAGGTGAAGTCCAAACTTATTCATAGAAACTGTAAGATCAGATATGAGCTACTACAATTAAAGGTGTTAACACCAAGCGACTTTGTCGTATCTTAATTACCAAGCGATTCTGTCGTAATCGCTAATTACCAAGGGAATTTGTCGGTCACTTTTTTACGTGTCTGTTAGTGTTTTGTTTTTGGAATACTAATAAGGCATGTTGAGGATGATTGTGATGGATTCAAAAGCTCAACTCACTGTTGATATTATTGCTAAAGTAGCAGAAAACAGAATAACAATTGGCAATGCAGCAAAGTTACTTAACAAGTCACGACGTACAATTGAACGCTACGTCAAACAATATCAGCAAGTCGGTATTCAATTTGCTATTCATGGTAATCGTGGCAAAGCCCCGCCAAATAAAACACCAGTATCAATTAAAAAAGCCGTGCAAACTCTGATTAAAGAAAAGTATTTCGACTTGAATCTGCTTCACTTAGCTGAGCAGTTAGCAATCAATGAAAACATCGTAGTTAAGCGCGAGACCCTACGAAGTTGGGCGCATGATATCCACCATGTTAAACGCGCTAAACGAAGACGTAGTAATGTTCGCAAACGCAGAGAACGCATGGAAGCTCTGGGATTAATGATGCAAATGGATGGTAGCCCTCATCGTTGGTTTGGTGATAAAAAGCACTGTTTAGTTATCATGATTGACGATGCTACTAGTGAAGTATACGCCGAGTTCTTTCCTTCAGAAACGACCGTAGGTTGCTTAAAGGTAATGCGAGAATGTATTGAAACCCAAGGTGTGTTTAAAACGCTTTATGTAGACAGAGCTGGTATATTCGGCGGGCCAAAGCGTTGCAACTTCTCTCAAATGCAACGCGCCTGTGAAGAATTAGGTATTGAAATAATTTTTGCTAATTCACCACAAGGTAAGGGGCGTGTTGAGCGTGCGTTTGATACCTTCCAAGACCGATTTGTGCCGGAGCTTAGGTTAAATAATATCAATGATATTGCTGGGGCTAATGCTTACCTTAAACATGTCTTTATTCCTCAATACTGGCAAACTAAAATACAAGTGAAATCGAAACAACGTTCTGAGTTCACACCATTATCAAAACACACCAACCTAGACGATATCTGTGTCATCAAAGATCACCGTAAAATACGTAATGATCATACCTTCAGCTATGACAACAAATTTTACTTGATTGATTCACCGCTCAAATACTCGATTGCCAATCAAAAAATAGAAATTAGAAAAACGAGCAAGAAAGAGTTTACTGCTCACTTCGCTGGACGACAGCTTAAAATATCAGAGGTAAACGAACCAAGTAAACTTGCATCAGAAGACTTGGCTGTACAGAAAAAGCTTGAAGTATTAGCGCTAATTGAGGAGCTTGGAAGTGTCAGTGCAGCCTCACGTCAAAGTGGCGTATCGCGAGATACTATTCACCGTCACTTAAAGCTGGTTAAGCAAGGAGGGGCTGATGCTTTAAAACGTCAAGAGACTCCAAACCTGCGACATAAAAATTGTGTAGATCAAGCGATAGAAGATGCGGTTGTGCAATTCTCAATTGAGCATCCACATCTTGGTCAACAGAAAGTCGCAATGAAGCTGACTGAGTCACTTGGTGTTGATATTAGTGCAGGTGGTGTGCGCAGCATGTGGCTTAGAAATAACTTGAACACTACCGCACTGAGAGTTGAAAGATCGCAAGTGTTACAAAAAACCGCACAAACTGTAGCCAGTTAAATAACTGGCTGGTATGCTATTTACGTCAAAGTCGCTCGGTAATTAGACCGACATAATCCCTTGGTAATCACACTACTACAATTAAAGGGATATTTAATTATATTTCGTTAACTTGGGAGCTTTTTTGCCTCAGCTTCCCTAATTTTTCAAAGAAATCATTTTCTTCTAATCTGTCTATAAGGATGTCGAATATTTCGTATAAGTTCGAATCATCATTATCTAAACCCGTCAAAAGCAGAAACTCTGTTGATTTATAAATAACTTGAGGAATCTGCTGTGCCAAGTCAATAAATGCTTCCTTATCATGGTATGGGGCCCAGTAATTAGGTTCTGCTTTAAATGGTTTTACACTTAAAAATGATAATAACTTAAAAAAAGCCATTTCTGCAGTCAATTCACCTTTATCAGCTTTATCGATTAATTCAGACCCAATGCAATCCATCATAGTTAATATTTGATGAAACAGTTCATAGCGATCAACTGAATATTCCAAATATTCGACGGTGTTCTTTGAAAATAGCAAATCATATAAGCCCATTGCATTTACATCGATAGTATCCGTCTGCCCCACAATTTTTAAACTTATACTTTCGGATTTGAGCCAGTTTTCAAATTGAGTTCTATGTTCAAAATAATGTTGAAAAGTTTGGCTTTTTCGAGCTAACTGGTAGTTGATTTCATTCTGTGATATTGACATTGCTCTTTGTTTCGAACCGTGGAAGCGTCCAATCATTACACCCAAAACTATTGAAATAGATGCTATACCTAAAGGAAGTGTAACGGCTGTCAAAAAATATTTATATCCTTCCACACTAATTTCGAAATTAAGAGCTGGGATTAGTAAGATTACTAATAAGATTGACACAATACATGGTGTAATTGTAACCCACCAAAAAATAGCGTTTTCATGTAGTGGTTTAGTGGGAACTATTGAAAAGTCAAAATATTTCAAGGTTTAATTCATCTTATAAAATTTGTGAGAGCGACATAAATAAAAGTATTAGTTCCTCATGCTACCACAAAATACAGTCTAAAAAAGATAGGTCGTGAGACAGGTGCTTTGATAACCCTATTTTGTAATTATGCTTTAGAAAATTTACAGTTAGCAATACTTAAAGTTTTTTGTTAAAACTATCCAGAACAAGGTTTAAGTTTAAGCGCGACGTCTTAAAAATTACACGAGTCACATAAATATTAAAGTCTTATACGTTCAAGTACCATATCCTCAGGCTCTTATTAAAGGATTAGATAATAAATGAAAGTGTTTTACCAGAAAGGTATCAATTGGCGCGCGACTCCTGCGAAGCTCCCATCTGAAAATACCATGCTTTCTCTTTCGTTCAAT
Source organism: Pseudoalteromonas sp. 1CM17D (assembly GCF_023161805.1). Classification (NCBI taxonomy): domain Bacteria; kingdom Pseudomonadati; phylum Pseudomonadota; class Gammaproteobacteria; order Alteromonadales; family Pseudoalteromonadaceae; genus Pseudoalteromonas; species Pseudoalteromonas sp. 1CM17D. The sequence continues at coordinate 193,035 of NZ_JALNTP010000003.1, forward strand.
AATTGGGATGATTATGGAGTAAGTACAACCCTTAATGCTGTCTTATATGTTGATGGGAAGAGTTTTCTCGATTTTGAACTCAAATTGTTAATTGAAGATGATAAATATTCACCAAAAAAATTAAATGAGCTATGTGAAAGTGGGTGGGATGGTTTTTTTCCTATTCCAGAATTGAATTATGTATCGGTCCCCAGTGATATTGATCTTTATAATTTTTTAATTGCAAAGATTGGAATTGAAGAAGCTAAGAATACTCTTACATCAATAAGGGATGCGGGTTATTTAAAAAATATTATAGGTGATCAAGAAGCTGTCAAACTAATTGAACACGATGACTTTTCTATATCACCGCTTCGAGAAGGAGGGGCAAGGAAAGCATACGAAGACGGATGGAAGGTGTTTAATGCAGAGGTATCGAGCATTAAGGATTTCACGCTTAATACAATTAAAAGAGATGGGTTAATCGAGCCAATTTGTTTTAAGTTTAATTCTAACTTACTGCCCTACGATATTAATGTTCTTATTGGTGAAAATGGAATAGGAAAATCTCATACATTAAAGTCTTTAGTTGAATACTGGCTAGGTGTTGAACGAGGAAGCAAGCCTTCCCTTGCTAAAAGTCAGCACGAACCATTTGATCACTACCCAAATATTTCTAAATTAATTCTTATATCTTATAGCCCGTTTGAGGAATTTACGATTGATTTATCAAAAACAAATTTGAAAGATAAAGATGCTTATAAATACTTTGGTTTTCGTAAGATAATTGAGGATGTAGATGGGAATCAGAGAGTAGGCATTAGTCGAAATCTACCAGCAAGCGATTCTGTATCGTCAATATTGACGTCAATACATGATGATTTGAAGTTTGGCTCGCTAACTAATTGGACGCATAAGTTCGAAACTATATTATCTGTTTTGATGTCAGCTATTGAGTTTGATTTTGTCGCATTTGAAATAATTGAAAGTTTTGAGTTATTTAATCAAACTCCAGATTTCTCTGAGTTTTTAGTTGGTGAAGACAAGAAACATCTTAAAATCGACGGTCATGTTATTCAGAAAATAGAAGAATGGAATATTGATTTAAAAAGTTGTATTAAGTTTGATTCTGGCGCTGTCTTTATCAAAGACAATAAGGCAATTGAAATCAGTTCTGGGCAAAGACTGTTCTGCTATATTGTGGTAAATGTGGTTGGGCAAATAAGGAAAGATAGTTTAGTTGTTATTGATGAACCTGAACTTTTCTTACATCCGGCACTTGAAATTGAGTTTATTGCGTTGCTTAAAAAAGTTCTGAAAGCCTTTACATCAAAAGCAATTCTGGCTACTCACTCTTTATCTATCACTAGGGAAGTTCCTGCTAAATGTGTGCATGTTTACCGAAAGCAGAATGATAACGTCGAAGTGGAATATCCGCCTTTTGAAACATTTGGTGGAGATATGCAGAGAATTTCATCATATGTTTTTGGTGATAACTCGATTACTAAACCATTCGATACGTGGGTAGAAGAGCAGCTAGGAATATATGGCGATCCTCAAGACATTATCGATAGGCTCGGAGGTGAGCTTAATGAGGAAATGTTGATGAAATTGCTGAATTCAAGGAAGCCTAATTAATGGTATCTAAAATACGGCTTCCCGAAGAGGACTCTCTCGAAATTTTGAGAGGGATTATAAGCGAAAGACAAAAGTATAAAGTATTTTACAATCGGATTACGAATGATCTTATAAACCAAGCTGAAATGTTTATAGAGCATCATGGAAACCCATTAGGGCTTATTCCTCTTGACATGAATAACTATACAGATTCCGCAGAAGAGGCTCGTAAGCGAAAAAAATCTTTGATAGGGCTATACACACCTAAATGTGAAAAGTTACCTTTTGATCAACTAGAGATGATGAGGAAGCATAATGGACTAGTTGTTTGTCCTAGCTGTGGAGAACCTGGAAGACCTAGAACGCTTGATCATTACCTTCCTAAAGATATATTTCCAGAGCTATCTGTTTTGTTATTAAATTTGACGCCAATGTGTGATTGGTGTCAAGGTGAGAAACTCACAGACTATGTCACTGAAGATGGCCAAAAGAGATACATCCATCCATATTTTGATGACGTAGATAGACCTTTGTTCTCAATAACATTTGCGCCACCATTTTCTACTCCTTCAATAGATATAGCTGTTAAGGAAGAAATACCAGATGACTTAAGTTTATTAGTTGAGTCTCATTTGGAGGGCGTTGATTTTCTTACTCGTTTCAAAGAGTACTTTAAGACAAGGTATATAAGCGTCTTACGTAGAGCTCATAATTGTCGACAACGACCTGAAGAAAAAAACTTTCGGGATACTCTAGCTCTATTTCTGGAAATGGAACAGGAAAAATCCATCAATTCATGGGATGCAGTACTATACAGATCTATTCTTGAAAATGGTGAGTTAATGGAATACCTAGAGAATAGTCCATTACCGGGTAATTTATAGAGTATGCTTTTTTAGTTCAACTTAACAGTGTCAATGAGTCATCTTTTTTATCAATCTTTTGTCAATCTGAGTTGAAAATTATAGCGTCAATATTAATTTCTATTTTTTCACCGCTAAGTCTATATTTAAAGGACTTAGAGTCTGTCAAACCATTATACAGTTGCATAGTAACAAGAATTTTTGGCCCGACGATCCAGCCAACAGCGTGGCAACCAATAGAGTAAAAAGCAAAATGTAGGTTGATTAACTTAAAAGTATTTGTTTTATTTTTGAGCATATGAATATAGTGTACCTATATATAAATCTATACTTTTAACTACAAGGAAGAAGTGATGAAACGACTATTTACATTAGCTTTGCTATTAGTGAGTACCTTTTCGGTTAATGCTGAAAAGGCGCTGGACTTAAATAAATTTGCACAACATTACTACAACACAATGACCGCCACGCAAGCGCCTAACGCAAGTGAAAAAGAGCTTGAAGCCTACCTTAATTTATTAACAGACGATGTAGGCAGCCAGCACATACCGTATCAAGTAGATGACTCTCGCACTGCCGATGGCAAAAAACTAATGCGCAAAGGCATGAGCTTTTACTTAGGCGCGCATACCCACTATGAAAGTGAGCTACTCAATACTTTTATATTTAACGATAGCGGTTTTGCGATTCGTTATAAAAACCACGCTAAGGGCATTCATCCGCAAAGTAAGCAGCCAATCGAGTACACATCAGTAATGATGGAAGTAATAGAAGTTGAAAACGGTAAAGTGGCGATGATCCGTAAATATCACGAATAAAACGTAAAGTGATAAAACGCGCTAGCCATTAAAGCAAAGCTAATGGCTAATTGGGCTGTAATAGCTTTTTGTTGTTAAGTGCTTAAACTTCTTTACCACCGTGCTGCTCTGCTAAATCATCTAGCTCGGCAGAGGTGTAATCAAACCCGCTTTCATCATACTCGTAAGTGACTTTTACACTGTCGCCGCCATTAAATAGGCGAGTTTTAACTTGGTTTACGGGCCAATCTTTTAGTACATGCACAAAGCGGTTAGCAACTTGCGAGGTTTCAAAGCGGTAGCGAATTTCTGTTTTCATAAAAAGGCTCTGTTATTGTATGGCTTAGCTAAAAGTGAGTAGTAAAATTACACTATTTAATGCATTACCACCTCTCATAATCTCTTGGGTGTGTTGATTTTTGTGGTTGAATTTGCGGCCGTATGTTTGGTTTTTAGGCAAGGCAGAGCCTATGAAACTTGGTTATTCCCCATAAATAGGCGATAACGCAGTATAAAAGCCAAACATGGGCTGCCCATTGGGTTCTTTCTAGGGCGATAAACTATTCTTAATTGGTTTTTACTTATTCTTACATGGATGTAAGTCATTAAAATAACGCAGAAGCCGTTATCGAGCCTACTAAGTTACAAACCACACGCCGTGATTTAATCCCCCCTAGATTGAACAAATTTCTATCCGCCAAGGTCAACACACCCTAGTATACCTTTAATCAATACGCTGATATAAGCCTCTAAAACAGTAAGTGAAGCAAAAAACCACACTTAAACGCTATAAGTGGTGCGTTTTTAAAATAAATAATAATTATTACAAATAGCTTTTATATCTAAAAAGTTAATGTGATTTTATTTTTACGTAATGTTCGCACTTTGCATTAAGCCGCAGTGTTCCTTTCTAAAAATACTTATCTAGTACAAACCAAGCATTGTTATAAGTTTTTGATAGTTAATTACTTTAATAAGTAGATTAGCTTTGTACAGCGAATGTTTTGCTAAGCAATTTACGTGTTGTTTAGCTATGTTAAATAGTATTTTTGCCGATCTCCCTTTGTTCTAAAAACTAAAACTATTTTAAAAATAAAACAAAAAAGCAACATTTAGGTTGATTGTTAGGTATTTGTAATTAGAATAGTCGCTATTACAAATAAGAATGATTCACATACAATATTAGGATTCAACATGAATTTGCGTAAATCTCTCCTTGCTAGTGCAGTAATTACTGCAACTATGGGTTTAACTGCGTGTGGCGGCTCAAGCTCTAGCGATAGCACCGAAACACCAACCACTCCAACAGTGACTAATTCGGCACCTACCGCTATTAGCTTATCAACAGCGGCTGTAACAGAAGATGAAGTAGGCGCAGTAGTCGGTACTTTAAGTGCAACCGATGACGATGCAACAGGCATGGTATTTACACTTTCTGATGATGAACAGTATTTTGAAATTAATGACAGCAATGAGCTCACGCTTAAAAGCACGTTAGCGCTTAATGCTGAGCAAGTAGAAACAATTGATGTAACAGTTACTGCAACCGATGCTGGCGATTTAAGTTTTACACAAACACTGAGCGTATCTGTAACTGATATTGAAGCGCAAGATGGCGTAAACGTTTACGAATTTGCCTCAACAGTTAATGCTAGTAATTCTGCGGTAAGTTACACAGGCCAAGTGGCTCGTCATGCACTTTCGGCGCAAATTAAAGCTTACATAAGCTTATTAAGTGTTGATTACATTGAAAGCGAAGGCTTAACGGGCGATGCCGTTAAAGCGCAGTTAATGGCTTATTGGAGCGATTACGAAGCCGTAAAAGATAACAGCTTTTTGTTTATTGATGGCGCAACTACATTGCAACAGTCGTTTGCAGAAATTTCGAATTCAGGCAAAACCTTAACAGGTAAAATTGCCGGTAACGATGCGTCTAAAATGGAAGAAGATTGGCTAACAGAAGGTACATTTGAAGGCTGGAGTGACTTTGGCACTCAAGCAAAAACACCAGAAGGGCTTATTTTTCATTACTTTGATTTACTTGCCGCTAATGTAGATGCAATTGCAAGCGGTACACAATCTGAGGATGTAAACGGTAATGACATTACTGCGGCATACATCACAACAAGTGGCCTTGATTTAAACCAGCTTATTCAAAAGCACACGCTAGGTGCGTTAATGTTCTCGCAAGGCACTGACGATTACCTAGACGAAGGGCTTGATGAAGATAACACCGATGCAGCAGCCGATGGTACTTACAGTACTTTAGAGCATCAATACGATGAAGGTTTTGGTTACTTTGGCGCAGCACGTCATTATTTAGAATTTAGCGACGAGGCTATTTCTGATGGTAGCGCAAGCGCTGATATTGATGGCGATGGCAAAATTGACTTAGCGAGTGAATACAACTGGGGTAACTCTACCAATGCAGCTAAACGTGATAAAGGCGCGGTAATAGCAACTGACTTTAGCAGCGCAGCAATGACGGCGTTTATTGCGGGTCGTAAAATTATTAACGATGCTGCACCAAGTGCATTTACTGATGATCAAAAAACGCAGTTATTAGCACAACGTGATATTGCTGTAGCCAATTGGGAAAACGCAATTGCAGCCACCGTTGTACATTACATCAACGACACATTAGCCGACATTGATACAGTACAAGGTACAGAGGCAAGTGCTGACGATTTTGCTAATTTAGCTAAACACTTTAGTGAAATGAAAGGCTTTGCACTGAACTTTCAATTTAACCCATTTTCACCTTTTTACAGCGACGATAACGCAGGTAAATTTGCCGAGCTACATACATTACTCGGTGAAGCGCCACTGCTAACAGATGCATACAAAGCGCAGTTAGTAGAGGCACGTGATTTGATGCAGGAAGTTTACGGCTTTGATGCTCAAAACGTTGAAAACTGGTAATAACCACCCGTTTTAGCACCAAGGAAGGTCAGCCCACGGGCTGGCCTTTTGCCGTTTAATTTTCAAAGTTTTTAGGGTTGAAATAATGATCAATTATGCAAAAAAAGGGGTTGTGGTTGCAGCTACTGTATTAACCCTTAGTGGGTGTGGTGAAAGTAGCTCAAGTAGCACAGGTAGTGATTTTCAAAGCAGTGATAGCGGGCAAACTACTACGCCTGCGGTTACAGAGTTTGATGAAGCACAACTCGTTGCTAACTTAGTCGATAATGTAATAACACCGACGTTTGTTTTGTTTAATCAACAAGCACAAACACAAACACAGGCCGTTGAAAATTACTGCCAAGCTGAAATACAAAGCGTACAAGAAAGCTCAGAAGAGGCCATTGCGCTGCGTGCTCAAGCACAACAAGCCTGGCTAGATACTATGGCGGGTTGGCAACAAGCCGAAATGATGCAAATGGGGCCGCTTCTTGATAACGCAGGGCAGTTACGTAACCAAATATATTCATGGCCTACTTTTAGCCGTTGTGGGATAGACCAAGACGTGGTGTATAACCAAGACGGTGTTATTAACCAAGATCAAAATCGCCCCTATGCCATTAGCGAAAGAACAGCAACACGCCGCGGCTTATTTGCAATTGGGCATGTGTTGTTTAACGAGCAATTAGCGCATCATTGTAGTGTGGCAAATGACGCCCTTGCAGATTGGAATAACCGTACAGATTTAGCGCGTCGTCAGGCTCGTTGTGAGTTTGCTGTGGTGGCAAGTGAAGATGTTTTAAGTTCGTCAGCGCAGTTATTACAAGCTTGGCAAGGGGATAGCGGTTTTGCTAACGAATTAAAAAATACCGGCCAAAGTGGCTCTCGCTTTAGCACAACTCATGAAGCACTTAATCATATTAGCGATGCACTGTTTTATATCGACACAATAGTAAAAGATAAAAAATTAGCAGAGCCGATTGGTATTTTTTCAAATTCGTGTGGCGCATCGGCGTGCCCTGAAGATGTAGAAAGCCTAGATGCGAAAAGCTCTTTAGATAATATTCGTAATAACTTAGCGGCGTTTGAAGCGTTAATTATGGGTAACTTAGACGCTGAGCAAGGAGGCACTGGCTTTGATGACTTTTTAGATGCAGAGCAAGCACAGGCTACTAAAACACGTTTAGTTGAAGGAATAGCAGCCCTTAAAGCCACTTTAAATAGCATAGATAGCTCGCTGGCCGATTTGCTAATTGATAACGAGCAACAGGTACGTGATGTACATGGGCAAGTGAAAGTGCTGACCGATGAGCTAAAAAATGACTTTATTAATGAGCTAGCACTTGAGCTACCTACCACCTCTGCAGGCGATAACGACTAAGGGCGACAATGAAATACAATAAACTTACAATTGCATTGCTTATGGCCGTAAGTTGCCAAGCAGTGGCAGAGCAAAAAAACGAATTAGAACATATTCAAATTATTAGCCATAACGATAAATTGCGCACCGAAGCAGGCTCGGCAACTTTAATTGGCGAAGCGCAACTTGAACAATTTGAGTTTGATGATATTCATCGTATTTTATCGCAGGTGCCTGGGGTAAACATACGCGAAGAAGACGGCTTTGGGCTAAGGCCTAACATTGGTTTTAGGGGCGTAACCCCTGAGCGTAGTAAAAAAATAACCATTTTAGAAGATGGTGTTTTAATTGGCCCTGCGCCGTATTCGGCACCGGCGGCTTATTATTTTCCGCTTACTACACGCATGACCGCAGTTGAAGTGTTTAAAGGCCCAGCAGCCATACATTATGGCCCGCAAACGGTGGCGGGTACGCTTAATTTAGTGTCGCGCCAAGTGCCTGATGACGCCAGCGGTATGCTTGATATTTCAGCAGGCTCTGATGGCTATAAAAAAGCGCACGCGTATTATGGTAATCGCCAAGGGCAGTTTGGCTTTTTAGTTGAAGGCGTTCACCTAGAAAGTGACGGTTTTAAAGAGCTTGATGGTGGGCAAGATACTGGCTTTGAAAAAGACGATTTATTAGTTAAATTAGATTACACACTTAATAGCGAGCAGTTTAAGCAACGCTTTGAGTTAAAGCTGGCCTATTCAGATGAGCTTTCTAACGAAACCTACCTTGGGTTAACCGAAGAAGATTACCAGCAAACACCGTATCGCCGTTATGCCGCCAGCGGCCCTGCAAATATGGACACTAAGCATACGCAAGTGATGTTTACCCACCAGCTTAGCAGCGACAATTTTGCCCTTACAACCCGCGCCTATCGCAACGATTTTGAACGTGCGTGGCTTAAACTCAACGCGGTTACTAACAGCAGTGGTAGTTTGTCGGATATTTTGGCAGACCCAACACGCTTTGAGCGTGAATACAGCGTTATTAGTGGCCAAGCCGATTCGGTTCAAAGTGGTGAAAGCAATGTGTTTTTAACCATGGGAACGAACGACAGAGCCTTTTTCTCACAAGGCATACAGTTTGATGGTGATTGGCAAGTCGCTGCGTTTGGGCTTGAACATTCACTCTCATTTGGGGTGCGTTTTCATCAAGATGAAATAGAGCGCGATCACTTTGAAGACACCTACGCCATGGTTAACGCGGTTAACACCCGTACAGACACCGCGAGTGTATTTACCACACAAAATACCGAATCTACCGATGCGTGGTCGTTATATATTGAAGACAAAGTAACCTTCGATAAGCTAACTCTTGGTTTAGGCGTGCGCGGCGAGTTAATGGATATGTCGTATCAAAATGACGCCCCTGGACAAGAAAACGATTGGCAAGATAAATCGAGCCGTATTTGGTTACCTGGTTTAAGTGGCTTTTACCAATTATCGGCCAATGCAGGGTTACTTTTTGGTGTACACCAAGGGTTTGTGCCCTCAAGCCCATCTAGCCCTGTACGTGAAGGAGATGAAGAGTTTGAAAAAAGCGTAAACTATGAATTTGGTGGCCGTTACAACAACGGTAACAGCCAAGTGGAAGTAGTGAGCTTTTTTAATGATTATTCAAACTTAGTAGAAAGCTGTGGCCAGTCAAACTGTGGAATCGAAAACGAAATTGACCGCGAGTTTAGTGGTGGGGAAGTGGATGTATGGGGCGTTGAGTCTCAATTTGCACACACTTACGCATTAAATAAGCACATTGATGTGCCGGTACGCTTAACTTATACCTACACGCAAAGTGAGTTTAAAGAAGAGCTATTTAGCGAATTTACGCAGTGGGGGCATATTCGCCCGGGCGATCATTTACCGTACTTGCCTAACCATCAAGCTGCGCTGAGCTTAGGCCTTGCACATAACGATTGGTCGGTTGATGTATTAATAAAATACACCTCAGAAATGCCAGAGGCTGCTGGCGTAGCTTATACCGCAGGTGAGCTTGGTAACACCACAGGGAATGATTTTTCATTACCGTTGGCAGGTGTCGATGTACCCGCAACAACAGTGGTAGATATTGCTGCGCGCTACGAGCTTGATCAATATGGGCATATTTACGCTAAGGTAGATAACCTGTTTGACCAAGATAACATTGTTAGTCGTCGCCCATATGGCGCGCGCCCGGGTAAACCGCGTAGCGTAGCCGTGGGTTACAAATATCAATTTTAAGAGGTAAGTTATGCTCGAGACTATATGGCAAACGCTTCTTCAAACGCCAAATTATTTGTTTGATGCCAATAAACGTATTTTTATTGGCTATAGCATTGCGGCGTTAGTGATTGCTATGTTGCTGTATTTCTCGGGCCGTGCGCAGCAAAAAAAGCGCACGTGGCGTGGGTTGGGGCGCTATTTATTTAGTAAGCGTATTTGGCTGAGTAAAAGTGCCAAGCTCGACTACCAATTATTAATTATAAACCGCTTACTTAAAGCCGCGCTGTGGGTGCCTATAGTGTTAACTATGGTGCCTGTTGCTATTGGTGTAAGTGATGCCCTGCAATGGCTTTTTGGTGAGCGCGCAGTATGGCAGCTGCCAAGTACTGTGGTGTTAATTATTTTTACCGTTTTATTGTTTATATTTGATGATTTAACACGGTTTTTATTACATTTAGCACTGCATAAAGTGCCGTTTTTGTGGCATTTTCATAAGGTACATCATAGCGCGTTAGTGCTCACACCAATGACCATTTATCGCAGCCACCCGTTTGAAAGCTATTTATATGCCTGTCGAATGGCGTTAGCCCAAGGTTTTGTGGTGGGCGTTTGTGTGTATTGCTTTGGCCGAAATTTATCAATGTTAGATATTTTGGGGGCTAATGTATTTGTATTTGCCTTTAATGCTTTAGGCGCTAATTTACGCCACTCACATGTGTGGTGGAGCTTTGGTAAAAAAATAGAAAATTGGTTAATTAGTCCAGCTCAGCACCAAATTCATCACAGCGATAATCCAAAACATTTTGACCGTAACCTAGGCTCAGCGTTAGCCATTTGGGATAGAGCCTGTGGCACGCTGATAAAAGCGCATCAAGTAGGTAAAATTACTGTAGGCGTTGGCAATAACGACCGGGGGCACAACAGTGTAATGGATGCGTATTGGCGGCCAATTTACGAGAACCTACAAACGCCTTGGCAACGTGTGGCTAAAGCCGCTAATAAGGTGAACGTTTTTAATAAAAAAAAGCCCATTATTGAGGTTAATATTAACGACAAAACAGCTAAATAGCGCTCGGTTACAAAAAATAAAAGGTTAAATTGTAAATTTTGTGTTTCAATAATCGTATCAAACTCGGTACATACACGCGTACCTTCTTTAATTTACGATGACGATTTAACATGCATTACAAATCAGTTTTATTAGCAAGTTGTGCTCTATTGCTAAGCGCCTGTGGTGGCTCAGGCGGCGATGACACGCCCACCGTCAATTCAAATAAAATTCCTACCTTATCGGTTGTCGACATACCCAGCGAATTAACTAAAGGCCAAACCATTGAGCTAATTGCAACAGCAAGCGATGAAGACGGCACAATAAGCAGTGTGGTTTGGCAACAAACCGCGGGCACCACGTTATTGAATGAACCATTAGATGCGTTAAGTACCCGCCTTACTATACCCGCTGCGCAAAGTTATGAGCCTATAACGTACTCATTTAGCGTCACAGCCACCGATAATGAAGGGGCAACAAACACGCAAACCGTTACATTTGAAGCCAAAAACAGCATGGACATACACAGCGCCGCTAGGTTATTACACCAAGCTAGCATGGGGCCAACGCTTGCTGAAATAAACAGTGCTCAAGGTTTAAGTGAGCAACAATGGCTCGATAACCAAATAGCACTGCCAGTTAGCTACCATCGCAACTACCTGGTAAAACTTGAAGATGACGAAGACTTTAAATATATAAGCCGAATAGATGCATGGTGGAAAGCGGTGCTACAAAGTGACGATCAACTACGCCAACGCGTTGCATTTGCACTGAGTGAAATATTGGTCGTATCGGATGAAAATAGCGATTTACGTGCGCAACCAGAGGGCATGATCACTTACTACGATTTATTGCTCAAACATGCGTTTGGCAATTTTAGAGAGTTACTCGAAGAGGTAACGCTTTCGCCAATTATGGGCACGTACCTAAGCCATTTAGGGAACGAAAAAGCTGATGAAGCACTTAATATTCGCCCAGATGAAAATTACGCCCGTGAGGTTATGCAATTATTTACCATTGGCCTAGATGAGTTAAACCTTGATGGCACCGCTAAACTAGATGCAGACGGTAATAGCATAGCAACTTACGGACAGGCTCAAATACAGGGGTTTGCGCGTGTATTTACAGGCTGGACATTTGCCGGCAGCGAAACCTTTAAACGCAAAAGCCGTGATTATATAAACCCTATGCAAGCTTACAGCGAATACCATTCGAGCAAAGAAAAAGTACTATTAAATAATGAGGTTATACCGCCAGGTTATGGGCCAGAGGAGTCGCTAAAAATAGCCCTCGATAATTTATTTAATCACGATAACGTAGCGCCGTTTATTTCTAAGCAGCTTATTCAGCGGTTAATTACCTCAAACCCTACTGCGCAATATGTAGAGCGCGTTGCACGTGTATTTAACGATAATGGAAGCGGTGTACGAGGCGATTTAGCCGCAGTTGTTAAAGCTATTTATTTAGATGACGAAGCACGCCATTTTGGCAGTGTACTTAGCTATCAAGGTAAAATTAAAGAACCACTTTTAAAAACCGTGCAGTTTTGGCGAAACCTTAATGCGAAGTCGCAGCAAGGTTATTATAAAACGTGGAACTTAGTCGATAGCTATGGGCAAGGCCCCATGCAGTCGGGCTCTGTATTTAACTTTTTTAGACCCGATTACCAAAGTGCGGCGTTACGCACCCAAGGTTTGGTAGCGCCTGAATTACAAATAGCCAACGATGCGACTTTAATAGGCACAATGAATGCCTTATTTGCAAGTTTGGTTTGGAGTACAGCCGAAGCGCATACCGAGTTAAACCCTGCAGGAATTTATGTTTATGTACAAAGCGATATGGATTACTTGACGCAAAATGGCATTAGCGCACTGATAGAGCAATATAATACCCTGTATTTTGCCGGCAATATGAGCGCTGACACTACACAAGCTTTGCTTGATTTAGATGCCTACTTTGACGAGGATCAGTACCGCGTGAGGGTTTCTTACTTGTTATACATGATTGCTATTTCACCTGAATTTAACGTGCAGTATTAGGAGCGCATAATGAGCCTAAATAGAAGAGACTTTTTGTCATTATGTTTAAAAGGCGGGGTATCGGCAGCCGCTTTAACCAGTTTGCAGCTTCAAGCACTCACGGGGGCAACTAATGCAATAGAACTCGGTGATTATAAAGCCCTAGTGTGTGTATTTTTATACGGCGGAAACGACTCACTTAATATGTTGCTACCCCTTGAGGGAGAGCAGCGTAGTTTATACGAGCAAAGCCGGCAAAACCTCGCAGTAGACAATCCGCTAGCGTTAAGTGTTTCTCAGCAGTTTGCAGGTGGCGTGGGTATTCATCCCTCACTTGCGCCTTTACAGAGCGTGTTTGAGTCGGATGATTTAGCCTTTGTTGCTGGCGTAGGCACTTTACTTACTCCCACCACATTAACAGATTACAAAAATAACGCGGTGCCTTTACCTAAGCATTTATTTTCGCATAACGATCAGCAAGCGTCATGGATGTACGGCCGAGAAAAAGCCTCTTTAAACAGTGGGTGGGCCGCACGTATGCTAGAGCGATTAGCTGTAGAGGATCAGTTTGCGGCAAATATCTCTCTCGATGGCACTAATTTATGGCAAACAGGCACAAATACCAGTGCCTTTGCGCTTAACAAAAGTGGCATAAGCACAATTAACGCCTTTGGTGGCTATCAGCCCCGCACTGAGCACGTTACTAACATAATGAACCGCTTGTTAGGCAATGCAAGCCATGTACTAGGGCGTGAATATGCGAATGGCTTAAATAGCGCAATTACCAACACGCAAACGATGAACAGTGCGCTTGAACAAGCCCCAGCGCTTACTACCACCTTTAGCGATACTAGCTTGAGTGAGCAATTAGCCGCAGTGGCCAAAGCTATTAGTGTGCAGTCGTCGTTAAGTACACAGCGCCAAGTATTTTTTGTCTCTATGGGGGGATTTGACACCCACGATGATCAGCTTACTGCGCACCCTGCATTATTAAATACGCTAGCTCAAGGGCTCAGCGAGTTTAACAGTGCCATGAAAGAGCTAAACATGAATGATAAAGTCACCACGTTTACTATGTCGGACTTTGGCCGCACACTCACCTCAAACGGAGATGGCACCGACCATGGCTGGGCGGGTAATCAAATAGTAATGGGCGGCGCGGTAAAAGGCCGTTCTATTTATGGCCAGTTACTTACTCAGCAATTAGAGGGCGAATACGATACCGGAGGCGGGCGGTTAATTCCGCAAGTGGCTAACGAGCAATACTTTGCAACGTTAGCGCAGTGGTTTGGCGTGCCTGTTTCGGAGCTGGTTGATATTTTTCCTAATTTAAGTAACTTTAACAGCGCTACCTTAGACTTTTTTGTGTAATGATACTGACACGCCAGCCTAGGTACGTTAGTTTAAGGTTAAAGCGCCGCTGCTTGATAATAAAAATGCGTTATTTAGTTGTTTTAATTAGCTTATTTTAAGGTTTTTGAACAAAGCTTATTATTTAAAGCACTTAAGTATCACTATACAGTGGCGTTGGCTGTTAATTGTAATCTAAACCCAGTGCTTGGCAGTATAATGTACTGGTTTCAAATACTTAAAATTAAAGATCACACATGATAAAGGAATCATAATAATGAAAATTTTAGTGAGCTTAGTAAGTTTAATCGCTTTTTTACTCGTTTTACTGCCAGGGCCTTTATATAAGTATGGCGTTGTTGAACTAAGTACTGCGTTTGCAGGGTTTAGATTTGGGGTGTATGTGGGTGGCGCTGCATTAGTGCTGCTTGTTATACAGGTTATTTTTATGCGTAAAACGCTTAGCATGGGCAGCACTTTAATGGCATTGGTGTTTGCAGCCATCGCGATTGCAATGCCACTGAGCATGATGAGCAAGGCTAAAAGCGTACCCGCGATCCATGATATTTCGACCGATTTAATTAACCCGCCAAAATTTGTGGCAATTGTACCGCTGCGAGCGGATGCTAAAAACCCAGCTGAATACGCAGGAGAAGAAACAGCCACGCAGCAACGCAAAGCTTACCCTGAGCTAAAAACACTAAATTATGCACAATCAAAAACAGACTTATTGGCTGCTACCGAGCAAGCGGTTAAAAATTTAGGGTTTGAGCTTGTTAATGTTAATGCGGCTACGGGCATTGTAGAAGCAACGGATACCACCACATGGTTTGGTTTTAAAGACGATGTAGTTGTGCGTATCAATGATGAAGGCAGCCAGCGCTTTGTCGATATACGCAGTAAGTCACGCGTGGGGCGAAGCGATTTAGGAAAAAATGCTGAACGTATACATTCACTCATTGATGAGATAAATACGTTACTGGATAAGTAACCAACATTTAAGTTAAAAAAGTCCAACCTTGTTGGGCTTTTTTGGTCAGGGTGCATTCACAGCGCCAGCGTTAGTGTAAACCACATCAAAGTGCATACCGGTATTATTTTTAGAGGCAGCCCTTATGGGGTTGGCTTTTAAATAAAGCACTTAAATAAGCAAAAAGGTAGACGACTTAAATTTTTACAGACTATGGAGTTGTTATGAAAACAGTAGGATATGCAGCAAAAAGCGAAGGTGCGCAACTAGGTGAATATACTTTTGAGCGCCGCGATTTACGCGATAACGATGTAGAAATTGAAATTTTATATTGTGGCGTATGCCACTCTGATTTACATGCAGTGCGCAATGACTGGGGTGGCAGCCGTTACCCGTTAGTCCCTGGGCACGAAATTGTAGGTAAAGTAAAAGCCATTGGTAGCGCTGTTAAAAACTATGAAAAAGGTGACACAGTAGCGGTAGGCTGCATGGTTGATTCATGTCAAAGCTGCAAACAGTGTGATAACGGCGAAGAGCAATTTTGCCAAGAAGGCATGGTAGGCACATACGCAGGTAAAGATAGAGAAACCGGCGAGATGACCCAAGGTGGCTATTCTAAACATATTGTTGTTCGTGAAGAATTTGTACTATCAGTCCCTGAAAACCTAGAGCTTTCGCGCGTTGCCCCTTTATTATGTGCAGGTATCACTACTTACTCTCCTTTACATAAGTGGGGCGTTACAAAAGGCAGCCGTGTTGCCGTTGTAGGGCTTGGTGGCTTAGGTCACATGGCTGTTAAAAATGCCGTAGCCATGGGCGCGAGTGTAACAGTGGTTGGGCGAAGTGAGTCTAAAAAAGATGACGCAGTAAAACTTGGCGCGCAGCATTATTTAGTGTCGACTGACGAAGATGCAATGAAAGCGTCGCAGTCGGCTTTTGATATTATTATTGACACCGTACCTGTTAAGCACGATTTGTCTATTTACACACCCTTATTAGACATAGATGGGACGCTAGTTATTGTTGGGCAAGTTGGCCCCGTAGAAGAGCTAAACACTGTGCCTCTTTTAATGGGTCGTCGGCGCATCGCAGGCTCACTGATTGGTGGGATAGAAGAAACCCAACAGATGCTAGATTTTTGTGGCAAAAATAACGTATTGCCAGAGTGCGAAATGATTAATATTGACCAAATAAACACCGCGTATGAGCGAATGGAAAAATCAGACGTACGCTATCGTTTTGTTATTGATATGGCGTCGTTAGAGGCCCAGTAAGGTGGGTGATTAAATCCCCTTGTTAAAGTAAAAGAGCGGCTAATTGTATTAGCCGCTCTTTTTATATGCTTAACACGTTTGTGCTGCGGGTTGTTGTTTATTAAGTTGCAAGTAGCTTAAAAACCACATTACTAAGCCGCCTAAAAACAACGCTGCTGCGACATAACCTGTTTGGTTAGGCGCTGCACCTTGTGCAATAACAGCCCCGCCAACCCAAGGGCCGATAGCATTTGCGGTGTTAAATGCGCATTGTACTAATGCACCAATCATTGCATGGCCCTCTGGGGCTACATCCATTAATAAAGATTGAATAAGCGTTGCCAAACCCACACTGCAACCAATAAAAAATATAACCGCATAAAGCATCCAAATATTGTAACTTGCGCTAACGTAGGCAATTGCAAATACGATGGTGCACACCAGTGCAAGGCCTGTGGTTTTAATGGCAGATTTATCGGCCGCTTTACCTAATATGTAATTACCTAACGTACAACCAATACCAAACATCACCATAGCGATAGAAATAGTGTAAGGGGCTGTTTTAGTTACATCTAAAATTGTATCGGCAATGTATGTATAAATACAAAACACGCCGCCAAAGCCAATAATAACAATACCTAAAATAGACCACACCAGTTTATTTTTAAGTACGCCAAACTCGTTAAGTAAGTTAGATGGCTTAGCGTTATCAATATTTGGCACTACTTTGTATACAAATATAAACGCAATAAACGCTAAAACCGCAGCGCCACCTAAGCAATAACGCCAGCTTAGATTTTGCCCCACCAAGGTAACAATAGGCACGCCAACGATGGTCGCAATGGTTAAGCCCATAAATACTTTTGACATAAAGCTTGCGCGTTTACCCGAAGGGGCAATATCGGAGGCAAGCAAAATAGCGGCACCAAAGTAAGCGCCGTGAGGTAAGCCACTTAAAAAGCGAAAAATAACGAGCTGCTCTAATGAGGTTGCTAATGCACTCAAACCATTAGAAATACACATTAGGCTTAAAAAAATCAGCAAAGCTTTGCGTTTTCGCATATTGGCCGTTGTAAGCATTAATACCGGCGCGCCTACCACAACGCCAATAGCATAGGCGCTAATTGCATAGCCACTTTGCGAAGGGGTTGAGCCAAACGTTTCACTGATCAGCGGCAGCATAGGCATCATTGAAAATTCTGATAATCCTAAAATAAACGTACCTAGTGCTAACACTAATAAAATAGCAGCTTTATTTAACTGATTAGATGCCGACGCAACATCTGCACTCATAGAAGATCCTTTAACTTTGATTTTAAAAATAGTGAATAGCCACACATTAACTGTGTGGAGAGTAAACATATATTAGGTGTGGAGTGTGTCAGTGAGATGGCTATTTTAAGTTAAAAAGTGTACTGCGTCATGTATAAAAAATAGTATTTTTGGCTTGTTTTACTTTTGTTAACTGTCAAAAAGTGCTAGTTATTAGATTAATTTATAAAAAGTTTTTACAAAGCAGCTCACTAGCAAGTGTTTAATTGCTCGCAGAAAAACTAAAAAACACCTATATTTACAAAGTTGTTACATTTATTGCTAACTTACATATTATTTTTATATTTGTTTGTTATTGTCATCCTATTATTATTCCCTAAAGGTTTAACACATGTTTGGTCTACGAAAAGATAACGCCAAAGTTGAAGAATTGGAACGTCAACTCAATGAAAGTAAATCAGTACTATCCGCTATTTATAACCATGTAGCGTATATTGAATTTACACCCAAGGGAAAAATTTTAGACGCTAATGATCTTTTTTTAGATACCGTAGGCTACAAAAGAGAAGAGGTAATAGGCAAGCACCACCGGATGTTTTGCGATTCAGACTACGCTAAGTCGAGTGAGTACAGCCAATTTTGGCAAGCGCTGCAAGGGGCAAACTCAACAAGCGGTACCTTTATGCGATTTAACGCTAATGGCGAAAAGCTATGGCTAGAGGCTACTTATTTTCCTGTTGAAGTAAACGGGGTGGTTACTAAGGTTATTAAAATAGCGTCGGATATTACAAAAAATTATGTACAGCGAAAATCTCAAGAAGCGCTCACCGAAGCGCTTGATAAGGCGCTGGCTACAATAGAATTTCACCCCGATGGCACCATAATTAAAGCAAATCAAAACTTTTTATCTACGGTGGGTTATTCACTTGCAGAAATTGTTGGCAAACATCACAAAATGTTTTGTACCGACTCTTTTTATCAAAATAACCCTCGGTTTTGGGAAGAGCTAAGCGATGGGCAGTTTAAGTCGGGTAAGTTTAAACGAATAACTTCTGATGGCTCGCAAATATGGCTAGAGGCAACTTATAACCCAATTTTAGATAATAAAGGCAAAGTGACAAAAATAGTGAAGTTTGCCTCTAATATTACCGATCGCATAAAAGACAACGAAGCCGTTAGTGAGGCCGCACAAATTGCGTATGAATCGGCGGTGTCGAGTGCGCAAACGGCTAAAAGGGGCTCAGATATATTACATGATGCAATTGCAAACTCAGATGCAATTGTAAGCCAAGTACTTAAATCGGTTGATTTAATTAAAAACCTGAATGAGCAGTCAGCAGTTATCGGCTCTATTGTGTCGACCATAAGCAGTATTGCCGATCAAACTAATTTATTGGCGTTAAATGCAGCCATTGAAGCCGCCCGAGCGGGCGAGTACGGGCGAGGCTTTGCCGTGGTAGCCGATGAAGTTAGGCAGCTTGCAGCAAGCACCAGCAGTTCAACCAACGAAATTGCAACCGTAGTTAAAAACAACCAAGAGCTGACTAACGATATTTCAAAGCAAATCACCTCCGTCTCTGATTCGTCAGAGCAAGGCCGAGAGTTAATAGCGAAAGTCTCAGAAGTAATTCAAGAAATAGAACGCGGCGCAGATGCTGTTTCTGCAACAGTGTCTAAGCTTAACGCGAGTTAAGTGGCAGTAAGTTCTCAAAGTGCGACATTTTGTCGCGCTCTAAACTTGTAACTACATTATATAATTTATGCCATATATAACAGTGGCATAAATTATAAATGGCTCATATTCAACATATCCAACACACTTATTTATTCTCTCCTTTAGCACTTTTATTAACTGGCCTTTTTTCTCCTGCAGTATTTGCAGATGATAACACTTTAGAAATTATTGAAGTGCACGGGCAGGTACACAACAAGCACTTATCGCTTGGTTCGTCAGAGGCAATGCTTAGCAATTTAGGTGTTGATTTTTCGGCTGCGGGCGGGGTGTCTAACTTACCTATTTTAAATGGTTTAATGGGCGATAGAGTAAAAGTACTGGTTGATGGCGCAGAGGTTACTGCAGCGTGCGCTAATCAGATGAACCCGCCTCTTTCTTACGTATCAGCTAATCAAGTAATGGCTTACAAAGTAGTTGCTGGTGTTTCACCAGTGAGTGCTGGTGGCGATAACATTGCAGGTGTAATAAGCGTTAACTCAATTTCACCACAATATAGCGAAAGTAGTGAGCTAGCATGGCATTCAGGCTATGTCTCGGCTAAGTACAGCAGTGTTGATAACGGCCAAAAACTAGGTTTGGGAGCACGTTTAGCAAGCGATACTGTGAGCCTTAATTATCAAGGGTCGTTTAGTGATGCCAACAGCTACAAAGATGGAAAGGGGAATGTGGTACTTGATACATTATATCGGGCTCAAAACCACAGCCTAACTGGCGCGATACGTGACGATATACAGCAATTTTTGATAAAGCTTACGCATCAAAAAATACCGTATCAGGGTTTTGCTAATCAGTACATGGATATGACTGATAACACCAGTTATGGCGCTATTGCCCAATATAAGCGCAGTTTTGAAAACAGTGAGCTAGAAGGGCAAGTTAATTGGCACAGCGTTAAACACAAAATGGGTTTTTTTAGTAAAGAAAAAACCGGCATGATGCCCATGAAAACAGATGCAAAAGACATAAGCACACAGCTTAAATGGCGCCTTACACTTGATCAAAATAGCTCATTACTACTTGGACAAGAATATTATAATTACCGCATTGATGATTGGTGGCCGGCGATTGAAGGCTCAACCATGATGGGGCCAAATGATTATATAAATATTAATAACGGTAAGCGTGAGCGTATTGCCTTATTGGCAGAATATGAAAGCCAAATCAATAACAAGCTCTGGTTAAATACGGGTATAAGGATTGAGCGTGTTAATACACAGGTTGATGAAGTACAAGCCTATAACGATGGCATGAGTATGATGAATATGGGCAGTATGAGCGCAATGACAACTGCCAATAATGCGCTAGCTGCCAATAACTTCAACAATGCAGATAGAGACAAAACCGACACCTTAGTTGATGTAAATGTATTAGCTAATTACCAAGTTACACTTTATGACGAGCTGCAATTAGGCCTTGCCCGTAAAAGCCGAGCCCCTAATTTATATGAGCGTTACAGTTGGGGTGTAAGTAATATGGCAAGCACTATGATTGGCTGGTACGGTGACGCTAATGGTTATATTGGTAACCCAAACCTCAAAGCCGAAACCGCTCATACCATCAGTGCAACGTATTCAAAAACAGCAAAAAATGATGCGTGGCGGGTAAGTGCTAATGTGTGGTACACCGATATAACTGACTACATTGATGCAGATATTGTACGTAGTTTTAATAGTTATGGATTAGCAAATACAACACGTAACATTTTAAGCTTTACTAATGTTGACGCCACACTTT
This sequence comes from Pseudoalteromonas sp. 1CM17D, assembly GCF_023161805.1. Classification (NCBI taxonomy): domain Bacteria; kingdom Pseudomonadati; phylum Pseudomonadota; class Gammaproteobacteria; order Alteromonadales; family Pseudoalteromonadaceae; genus Pseudoalteromonas; species Pseudoalteromonas sp. 1CM17D. The sequence continues at coordinate 214,178 of NZ_JALNTP010000003.1, forward strand.
ATGGCGCAAAGCTTGATATAAGTAAGTCACTTTATCAATCAACACAGTTTGGCGAATGGCAATTAAAAGCAAACATAACGAGCACTCGTGGTAAGCGCGGCGATACTAACCAGCCGCTTTATCAAATTAAGCCGTTACATACAGCGCTCTCATTAAGCCAGCAAATAGGGGTATTTGAAAATGCGCTGTCGTGGGAGTGGGTGGATACAAAATCACGCCTTGATGTTAACCGCTTAGAAAACCAAACCGTTAGTTACAGCTTAGTTAATATAAGCTCTAAAGCTTCTTTTGATGCGCTTACGCTGGGTATTGAGATGGTAAACTTATTTGATACGTTTTATCAATTACCCCTAGGCGGGGTAAGTATTGCAGCGCTTAAGCAAGGTAACAGCAAGGGGTTTACTCAATTAGCTGGGCAAGGGCGCTCATTTAATATAAGTGCCAGTTACGCATTTTAAACCCATATAAAGCGTTGAGAATAGGTTGCTTGGCGCTTTAGTTTAATCTGATGTTGGCGTAACTTGCTCGGCGTTGGTTGTTTGCTGCGCCTCTAAAGCTAGTTTTTCACGCTCTGCTTTTGATACATACGCCGGTTTACTACTTTTATGCAATTTAGCATTAGCACGTTTATCTTTTTTCTGAAATTTGGTGACAATTTTTTTGCGGCGGTTCATTAGTACTAATACTCTGATTAATTAAGGTCGCGCATTATACAACCAATGCAATGTAAGCCGCTATCTAAATTTAAAGCGCGATTGTTGTAACCCTGCCGCAAAGCGCTATTTAATACTATTGCTTGGCGGTATAATTTAGCTTTAATACCAATTTAATTATTTAAGCGATTTATTATTGCGCATTGGTAGTAATGATTCATACAAAAGGATACGTTTTGAAAAAGTTAGCTTTGCTTTGCAGTGCTTTATTTGCTTTTAGCGCACATGCACAATTACATACAAATATTGATAGTGTTGCCGATTACGCTGTGGATACTTATCAACAATCACAAATTCACACGTTAACTAATTTAGTGGCTTTTCCTACGGTAAATAAAGAGTCGATACCCGCGCCACAAAATCCTGACTTTATTAATTTCAAATCTGTATTAAAAATGAAAGCTGCAGAGCTTGGGTTTGATTATCAAGACTTAGGCTACACCGTGCTTATAGGCATGGGAGATCAAAACGAAAAGGTTACCGTTGTAACCCACGGAGACGTACAACCTGCCAATGCCAGTAAGTGGAAGCAAAGCCCATTTATTATTGATACCTCAGAGCCTGGCAAATTAGTCGGGCGCGGTACCGAAGACGACAAAGGCGCAATAGCCACCGCACTATACGCCATGAAAGCGATTAAAGATAAAGGCATAGAGCTTGATAACCGCATAGAGCTGATGATTTACCTAGCGGAGGAATCTGACTGGGGCCCGCTTACTGAATTTATGAAAACCTACGAGCAGCCAAAATACGCCGTAACCATTGATGCATCATACCCAGTTGTAGTAGCCGAGAAAGGCTGGAGCTTAATTGCTCCTACTTTTAATGCTACCTCAAAACAAACCGGTATGTATGTGAGTGATTTAGCGGGCGGCGCGTTTAAAAGCCAAATACCAGAAGATGCAAGCTTAGTGCTGCATAACGCAAGCGCTGCAGTTATTAACTCATTAAAAGCTAAAGCTAAAACACTTAGTGAAGTTGAATTTAACTTTGAAGAGCTAGCTGAAGGCTTAAAAATAACTGTAAAAGGGGTGTCTGCGCACTCATCAGAGCCAGAGTCGGGCGTTAATGCTATTGCACATCTGAGCGAGCTATTTAAAGACGTCGCACTTGAAAATAATAGCGATGGCCAGCTTATAAAATTTGTAAATCAATTAATTGGTTTAGATATTCATGGTAAGCAATTTGGTAATATTGCCTACGAGCATGAATTCATGGGCCCAATGAGCGTAGCCCCTACCGTAATTGAACGCGATGGTAGTGCACTAACGTTAGCCATTAACGCGCGCCGCCCAGTTGGTAAAGATGAAAACTTACTTAAAGCGCAAATAAACAGTGCGATTAAGGAATGGGAAACGGTAAATAACGTAACGCTTACTAATGTCGAGACCATTATTGGTACACCTATGCTGTTAGATAACGCACCGCACGCACAAAAGCTGCTCGATATTTTTAAACATTTTACAGGTGACGAAAAAGCTGACTTTGTATCAATAGGGGGCGGCACTAACGCAAAGCTATTTGATAATGCCGTATCGTTTGGCCCTTCAATGCCAGGCAAACGTTATACCGGCCACTCAGAGCATGAATTTATTACGCTTGAGCAATTAGCGCTTAATTTACGTATGTATACCGCAATGATGATAGAGCTAGGTAATATGTAAGCTATAGCTGTTTTAATATAAAAGCCGCCTTGTTTAACAGAAGTGACTCCAGCAAGGCGGCTTTTTTGTATTTACTAAAACTGAGCTACAAAACTGAGATTGTATATATCGTAGTCATCGTTATCGGTGTAATTAGCTGTAAAATAGTAGTTATCGTTGATAAAGTATTTACCTTCAACAACTAAATCTGAGTCGTATAAACCAACGCCAACTGCAACATGCTTATTAAAGTAATAATTTGCCAACACATTAAAAATTGAATCATCGCCAGCATCGAGATAGTCAGCATTTATAGTAAAGTAGCGTTCATCGTAAAGGTGAGCAAAGTAACGTGATGATAAGTCCCACGACTCTATTTCATCATCCGTCTCAACAGTAAAACCAATGTAGTCGGTGTCATTAATTTGGTGATTATATTGCGCTTTAAACAAATAAACTGTGTCACCATATTCGTAATCTACCATACGTGCAGATACTTTTAACGAATCAACAAATAAGTAACCTATGCCAAGTGAATAGGTATCAGTATCGCCAATATTAGGCAGCTCTATGGTTGCAAAAGCATTACCGTAAAAGCCTTCTCCAAAAATCCCTTTTCTACTAAAACCATCTGAATTAAAGTAATTTAAGCCTATATTACTATCTGTATCTAGGTAGCCATAATCATCCCACACTCCCGAGCTTTGTTGCTCTTCAAAGTAATAATGCGTAGATAATCCGTACACATTATCGCTGTAATAGCGTGAATCAATTTTTGCGTAGTTAATTGTATTAAACCATTGCTTTGATGCTGATTGTTCAGCGTTTACTGACTTAGCACAGCTAAGTGCAAGTAAAGAGAGTGGTATTAAGTAGCGCATAAGTATCCTTTCTTATAATTAAATAGGTGTATCTAGAAAAGGTATTATATTAAATACTCTTTAAAATACATTTAAATAATTGTAAGTAACTGTATGTTTGTATAAGTATTTGTAGAGATGCGCTTGAAGGGGCCACTATAAATTTATGACTAATGTCATATTAACTGATGACAAATAGCACCTTTCAGGCTTAAAAATTAAGGCAATAATAACCTTACATTTTAAGAGGAGAGCAAACATGAATACACCAGCATTTTTTGATAATTTAACACGTTACTTTGTGGTTTTGGTATTTTTGACCGCGATAAACTTAATTACATCGCCAAATAATTTATGGGTAGTTTGGCCTGCTTTAGGGATGGGTATAGCACTGCTAAATGAGTTATTAAACTCAAATAACTCAAAAAGGGTTAGGGATGAGTGTTAAGCCAAGTAACAGGTTACCTGGCTTAACGCGTAAAACCGTAAGGTTTAAAAATTACGTTTTATGCGGTTGAGTCGAGCGTTGCGTTTAGGGAGATTTCGGTATTAAGTAGCTTTGAAATAGGGCAGCTTTTTTTAGTTTGCTCACACAATGCCTGAAATTGCTCGTTAGCAATATCTTTAATACGTGCGTTTACTTCAAGCGCTATATGGGTGACTGCAAAGCCGTCATCAACCTCATCAAGGCTTACGGTGGCTTTAGTATCAATTTTATCGGCTTTAAAACCGGCATCGCCAAGTGCAAGCGAAAGCGCCATACTAAAGCAGGCACTGTGCGCAGCTCCCACTAATTCTTCTGGGTTAGAACCAGGCTCGTCTTCAAAGCGAGTATTAAAACCAAATGGTTGTTTATCAAGTGCGCCGCTTTGTGTAGAAATACTGCCTTTACCTGTTTTAATATCGCCTGACCAGGTTGAGTTTGCCGTTTTTTTAATCGTCATCATCTTCTCCTTGCGTTGCATGTAAGCTTTTCAGGCTTATTAAGCGTTATTTACATAAAACACCTAAATACAGCCTTAAAAGCCGAGTTATTCATACCTTTGCAAAATAGACGCCAGCTCACGCATAGCATAAAGGATTAATACCTTTACTTTTTATTACGTTTACAACGCTCTGAGCAGTAAATAACGTTATCCCAATCACGCTGCCACTTTTTACGCCACGCAAAAGGCTTATTGCAAACAGGGCACATTTTTTGTGGTAAGTGACTTTTTTTATGTGCCATATTAATTACTTGTTGCGGTGTTTTTATGTGTACGAGTAAGCCCTACATGCTTTTTTAATATGTTAGGAATTGCACGTTTAACATCGGCGCGCTCGCGATATTGCCATAAACGTTCGCGCGCTTGTTTGGAGGCTTGAGTTAAATCAAGCATGGGCTCGGGGTAGTCCTCACCAAGTTTAAAGTCGTTAAACAACGCTTCCATTGGTGTTTGTTGCCAAGGCTCGTGTAAATATTCTATCGGCAGCTTTTCAAGTTCGGGGCACCATTTTTTAATAAAGGCGCCGGTTGGGTCTTGATCTTCAGATTGCTTAATTGGGTTGTAATGCCTAATGGTGTTAATACCCGTAACTGAGGCCTGCATTTGTATTTGTGGGTAATGAATGCCAGGTTCAAAGTCTAAAAAGTAATTTGCCAAAGGTAAGCTTGCCTGCTGCCAGCTTATATTTAAATGATGCGTTACAAAGCTAACCAACATAGCGCGCATTCTAAAATTAATATAGCCCGTGGTTTTTAAACAGCGCATACAGGCATCAATAATGGGTATACCCGTTTGGCCTTGTGCCCAGCGCTCAATATCGTGTTGTACGTTGTCATCGTTTCTATATGGGAACTGATGATACCCCGCATTGAGCGCTTTAAATTCCATCGTACTCTCACTTTCAAATTTTTGCATAAAATGGCAGTGCCAATGCAAACGCGATACAAATGCAGCAAGCGGGCGCTTCCAGCCTTTTTTGCTTGGGTGTTTTGCATGGTATGCATCAATAGCGGTTTGATAAACCTGTTTAAGGCTAATATTACCCCACGCTAAATAAGGCGAAAGCCTAGAGCAATGAATACGGCTTAAGCTGGGGCTAGATATGCCTTTTTGATATCCCTTACCGCGCTCAGCAAAAAAGCTTTGCAATATTGTGTGCGCAGTTAAAGGCCCACCTATTTGAAAGTTGTCATCATTTTGCGTGTAGCTGTGGGGTAATTTAGGTGTTTGGTAGTTATTAAGTGTAATGGTTTTTATGTTTTTCCAATTAGGAATAGCAATAGGGGCCTGCATTGTTTGTTGCCAGCGTGCGTTCCAATCTTTACGGTTTTTTTTGCCACGAATAACGCCGCCCGTTTGTGACTCAAGCCAGTTAACTTTGTTAGCTTTACACCATGTAGCCACGGCTTTATCGCGCTCAAAGGTATTGTTTAAACCAATTTCTTGATGGCTAAATATGTTTGCTATTTGGTATGTTTGATTAAGCGTGTTTAACAGTGTCAGCATGTTTTGGTTAAAAATATACAGCGTTGCTTTATAGCGAGTTAGCTGCTGATTTATTTCGCCTATTGATTGATAAACAAAACGCCAATGGCGCGCATTATAATGTGCATCCTCAAGCATTAGTGGCTCAAAGCTGTATAGCAGTAACGTGGGTAAATCATCACTAAATGCATTTTTAAGTGGTTGATGGTCGCTAAGGCGTAAATCGCGTTTAAACCACACTATGTTTATTTTTTTGCGCATATTTAAAAAAGTGGCTGCAGTTATGAAATACTGTACGCAATAAAGCGCTTTTACGATTTGCAGTACGACGTATAAAGGGAAATTATGTTTTTAGATTTAACGCAAAGCACGCAGCACAATGTTTACTCGTATTTAGTGGGGGGTATTAGCCCACGGCCTATTGCTTGGGTAAGCACACTTAGTAAAGAGGGGATTGCTAATATTGCCCCGTACTCTTTTTTTACAGTGGCCAGTTGTAACCCGCCCGTGCTGAGCGTGACCCAAGTAAACCCACGCGACAAAGCCAATAAAGACACGCTTTTAAACCTTCAAGCCACTAACAACTGCGTGGTTAATATTGTTAGTGAAGAGCTAGTAGAAAAAATGAATCAAAGCTGCGCTAATTATCCGCATAATGTGAGTGAATTTGAGGCGGCAAATATTGAAACAATCGCCAGTACACACGTAACATCCCCAGGCGCCGCAGCGGCTAAAGTAAGATACGAGTGTACTTTAAGAGACGTTATTCAGATAAGCGACGAACCAGGTGGCGGCAAAGTTATGCTACTCAACGTGGTGGGGATTTATATTGACGATAACGTGTTAGTGAATGGCTATATAGACCCCACGCGATTAAACAGCGTAGGTAAAATGGGTGGAGACTACTTTAGCTCTACTAAAGATAAATTTTTACTAAAGCGGCCACAATTGTAAAATAACAGATTAACTTTATACACTTACTGTTAACTCATTAAGCGTTACTTATAAAAACAAATGGATATTGAATGTCTAAACTTTACCTCACTTTAGTATTTGCCCTACTTAGTTTTAGCTGCCTATCAGCCTCTGATAAAAAGCTACCCATAGAAGCGTTTGCAGGCTTAAAAAGCATAAGCCAAGTTAAGCTCTCACCAGATGGAAATAACATTGCGTATGTTAGAAACCTTGATGGCGATTTAGTTTTAATGGTGCAAAGCCTTACAACAGGCAAGGGCAAGCCGATTATTAAATCGGATAACCACACTGTATTTTTTGACTGGTTTAGTTGGGCAAATAATGATGTGTTGTTATTGGGCGCACGATACATTAAATATCAATTTGGTGGGGTTAAGTATGCGTCTACATTAATGTATTCGTATAATCTAAGTGATGATAAAGGAATAAAACTGGCGTTTAGAGCAAACAACACGCGTGATGAAAAGCAGCCTCAGTTTTCTGACCGAATTATTAGCTTTTTACCGGAACAAGAAAATAAAATACTCGTGCAGGGCGATTTTAAAATAGCCAATACCCCTGCGGTGTATGAACTTGACCTAACTACCTTACGCAAAAAACAAATACAACGTGCTCGTGCAGATGTAACCAGTTGGTTTGCTGATAGACAAGGCAAGGTTCGTATTGCTAAAAAAATGGATGAAACACAATTTACTTACGAGCTGTACAACGAGCAAAATGAGTCGTGGCAAACACTATTTAGCTACGAAGTATTTAGTGAGCAAAGCATTTCGATACTTGGCTTTGATAAAGACCCTAACTTTTTATACATCACTGCGTTACATGAAGGGCGTGATGCATTATTTAAGCTTAATCTAACAACTAACAAACGTGAGCTCATTTTTAGCGACGACAAGTATGATGTCGATGGCGATATTTTTTACTCCCGTAAAACTGGCGAAGTGGCAGGCTTTACGCATTCGCATTTAGAAGATGGTATTGCGTATTGGGATGAAGACTTAGACAAGCTACATCGCTCTTTACGAGCATCACTACCTAAAGATTCATTTGAAATGGATATTGTTAGCACCAGCGACGATCAGCAAAAATATGTACTTTATGTCAGCTCAGATAAAACATCAGGCGCCTACATGTTAGGTGACAGAAAGCGAGGTGACTTAACATTTTTTGCAGACGTTTACCCACACATTAACGAAAGCGTATACGCCGGTAAAGAACACATTAGCTATAAAGCACGTGACGGGCTTATTATAGAAGGCTACTTAACGCTGCCTGTTGGCTATGAGAAAGGCGATAAGTTACCCACTATTATATTTCCACATGGTGGGCCTATGGCGCGAGACTATGCAGGCTTTGACTATTGGACTGCGCTACTGGCATATAATGGTTATGCCGTGTTACAGCCTAACTTTCGTGGCTCAAGCGGTTATGGTTATGACTTTTTAATGCAGTCGATCCAAGGTTTTGGTTTAGCCATGCAAGATGACTTACAAGATGGAGCTAATTGGTTAATAGACCAAGGGATTGCTCAGGCTGATAAAATTTGTATTGGTGGCGCAAGCTACGGTGGGTATGCCGCCTTAATGGCTGTTATTAAACACCCTGAAACATTTAAATGTGCGGCAAGTTTTGCAGGGGTAACTGACCTTGAGCATATTGTGAGTAAAGCCCGCCACTTTACAAACAAAGACATAGTACGAAAACAGTTTGGAACAAATAGCGATAAGTTAGAGGCCAATTCGCCGGTCAATTTTGCTAAATCAATCAACAAACCTGTTTTACTTGTGCATGGTAGCGACGACAGTGTTGTCCCTATTTACCATAGTAGAGAAATGGAAGATGAACTAGATGACGAAGATAAAGATGTTACTTACATTGAGCTAGAAGATGGCGATCATTACTTGTCCTATCAGCCGCATAGAATTAAAACGTTACAAGCGTTTCTCGATTTTTTTGATAAGCATTTAAAAAACGATTAATAACAAAGGCGACTTAGGTCGCCTTTTTTGAGCGTAATTTTTCATATAATGCACATTGTTTGCACTTTTACTTGTTAACGTTATACGTTGTTGTTAAAGGCGCTATTTATAAGTCGCTATAATAGAACACGCAATTAATACAATTGTTATTACAGACTATTCTTTAAAGGGCTTAGAGCTTTTAAAAATACGTTTTAGCAGTAAAAAAATACGCAATAAATAACAGCTCAAATGCTTTTAGAGTCAGGTTTATAAAAAATAAATGAAAATTCATAACAAACTTTTTTTAATATTATTTAGCTTCACCTTTAGCATTATTGCAGGGCTAGTTGTGCTTATTCAGTACAGTATTGGCCAAGGTATTATTGATTTTGTAAACGCCAAAGAAGTAAAAGCATTAGAGCCATTAGCGGTACAGCTGGCTAATAAATACGCGCAAACTCCCTCGTGGGATAAAATTATAGGTAACGATCAGCGCTTTTTAAGGTTGGTTGAATCGCAATTGCAATCAAGCCAGTTTTTACCTAGTTTACGCGATATGCCACAGCGCCCAGAAATTCGCGGTGAACGCAGACCCAGACCCCCACAGCATATGGCGCAACGAGATCGACGCCCACCGCCCGAGCATGCCGCGCACTATGCACTACTGGATGAAAACCAGCAGCGTATTTTTGGTAAATTATTTGAGGATTTAAAGTACATTAAAACGCCCATAGAGCTTGAAGGTAAAACAATTGCTTACCTTGCTGTTTCAAAAAGAAAAAGCCTAGCAGATGGGTACGAGCTGGATTTTTTAAAGCAACAAACTAACTATTTATGGCTTATTGCGTTAACCGCAGGGCTACTTACCTTAATGTTGTCTTTTTTACTGGCAAGGCATTTAGTTGGCCCTGTAAAGCAAATAGCCAGTGGTATGCATAAGCTAACCAAAGGGCAGTACAGCACCAAACTTTTATTAGATAGAAAAGACGAGCTGGGCCAGCTTAGTGAAGATTTTAATACCTTGGCCTTTACGCTCGCTAAAGATGAGCAAGTACGTAAACGCTGGTTAGCTAATATTTCTCATGAACTAAGAACGCCAATGAGCATTTTACTCGGTGAGCTCGAAGCTATGCTGCTTGGAATACGTGAACCAAATAATAAAAATATAAGTTCTGCTAACGATGAAGCGCTGCATTTAAAACGCTTGATTGACGACCTACACATGCTAAACAGCGCAGAGCTAGGTGGCATGCATTACACCATGCAACCTACCGACGTAGGCTTTTTACTTAACTCCATAGAGCAAAAGTATCACGTTATTTTTGAGCAGCACGCTATTAATTTTTACCTTCTTAATAGTGCTAACAACACCACAGTAAACGCAGATAAAACACGTATACTGCAATTACTAGATAATATATTAATGAATGCGGTGCATTACGCCCAGTGCTCAACTATTTCTTTAAGTGCCAATAACGTAAATATTAAAGGCCAAGCCTATTTAGAGCTTATAATAGAGGACAACGGGATAGGCGTTGAGCAAACGCATTTATCGCACTTGTTTGAATATTTATACCGTGTAGACAGCTCTCGCAATCGCCAAGAGGGAGGCTCTGGTTTAGGTTTGTCTATTTGTCAGCATATAGTTAAAGGTCATAATGGCGAAATATCAGCCGAAAAAGCCAGTATTGGCGGGCTTGGCATTGTTATTAAATTACCCTTATTAGTTCAGTAGAGGATAAGTATGAGTGAGCAAATACTCATTGTTGAAGATGAAATAAAACTTGCCAATTTAATGAGCGACTTTTTAACAAGCCATCATTATCAAACGCACCTTATTCATCATGGTGATGAAGTACTTAGCTGGCTTGAAAGTAATAAGCCAAGTGTTATTTTATTAGATATTATGTTGCCAGGGCAAAGCGGTATAGAGCTGTGCAAAGCGATAAGAAAGTTCTCTAATGTGCCCATTATTATGGTTTCGGCAAAGGTGGAGGAGATTGACCGGTTACTCGGACTTGAACTGGGCGCCGATGACTATATTTGTAAACCGTTTAGTTATGCTGAGCTGGTGGCGCGAGTAAAAGCAATTTTAAGGCGTGTTAATACCACAAAAGAGCCGGTAAATAATGCCATGACACTGGATGAAAGTACTTACAGTGTAAATTATAAAAATAGCAGTATAGAACTTACTAATTTTGAATTTCAGCTATTTAAGCCTTTGTATTCAAACCCTAACAGAATCTATTCACGCGATAGCTTAATGGACACCATGTACGCAGACCAACGTATAGTTAGCCACCGTACTATAGACAGCCACATAAAAAAGTTACGTAAAAAGCTTGATGAAGTAACGCAAACCGACAGTGTTATTCAGTCGGTTTACGGTGTGGGCTATCGGTTTGTTCATCCTCAATAGCTAAACGTGAGCGCAGTTTTACTCATCGTCAGCGTTTTTAATACGCTCTAAACGGTCGAACTCTTCGTATTCGGCCGCTTGTATTTCATCGAGTACCGCATCTACGTCTGCAGATTCGTTACTGTCTTCAAATTCTCCGCTGAGCACAGTGTTTGGCGTTAAGCTGGCCTCTTCAAACAGTGCCCACATTTCTTTAGCGTAATGAGTGTTTAATAGGCTAGGTGCAAACTGCGCATAATAACGACGTATGTTGTTTACATCGCGCGTAAACATTGCTTGCGCACTGTTATTGGCTGCGGCGTTTACAGCTTGTGGAAGGTCAATAATTACAGGCCCTTTACTATCAACAAGTACGTTAAATTCTGATAAGTCACCGTGGATAATACCAGCGCACAGCATTAATTTAATATAATGAACCATCATACTGTACTGCTCAATAGCGTCTTGCTGTGTAAGGGTCACATGCCCTAACTGTGGAGCAACATCTCCGTCTTCATCGCACACAAGCTCCATTAACAACACACCATCAATACAGTAATAAGTATCAGGAACTCTGACGCCAGCGCGTGATAAACGTGAAAGCGCGTCTACTTCTGCATTTTGCCAAATTTCTTCTTCTAGTTGTCGCCCATAACTAGAGCGTTTACCCATGGCGCGGGCTTGGCGTCCGCCTCTTACTTTCCGGCCTTCTTGATACTGAGCTGCCTTTTTAAAGCTGCGTTTAACGGCATCTTTGTAGACTTTAGCACAGCGAATTTCGCCACCGCTGCGCACCACAAATACATCCGCTTCTTTACCGCTCATTAAGCGGCTTATCACTTCATCAATTAGGCCATCATCAACGAGTGGCTGGAGGCGTTTAGGTATTTTCACTGCGATACAACTAGAAAAATTGGAAGATTAAACATGTATGTTAATAAGTCCTTAGTATGTTAGCTCTCAAACAGGTATTGAAAGTGGTTTTAAGTAATTAGTTATCACAATAACCGAAATACCGAATAAGGTAAAAATAACATGATAAAAATCGGATTTATTTTTATTTCCTTATTGTTTGCACAATGTTTGCGTTTTTTAAGCGTACTTTATATTCATACCCTTTATTAATATTTAACCCAAGGTGACCACGATGAAGCATTTTTCTACTTTTGCCGTTGCTGCATTATTATCAATGGCTTTTTCAGCCAATGTTGCAGCCAGAGGCGGTGATAACCCACCACCTAAACCTGACTTTTCAAGCATAGATGCAGATGGTGACGGTGTGATTAGCCTTGCAGAATTTAGCGAAAGTGCGCCACCGCAAGGCGATGCGCAAACTATTTTTGACGAAATAGATGCCGATGGGAATGGCGAAATTAGCGAACAAGAATTAAGTGAACACAAGCCACCACGCCGCTCACGTTAAGGGAGAAAAATATGATCAACAGTATTGGTAGTTCAGCGAGTTTTATGACTCAACAATCTAGCCAAGTAAGCGCTTTAACTTCAGAGCAAACTGAGTTTGTTAAAGAAACACTTGCAGAATTTGATGCACAAAACCTCAGCACGGAAGATGCGCAAAGTATTCAAGCTGCATTTGAAGAGCAGGGGATCTCGCCGACAAAAGAGTTGGCTGATTTAATGAGCGAACTTGATTTTGACGCTAAAAGTATTGGCGATGCAGGACGCCCTGAAGGGCAGCGCCCGCCACCGCCGCCGCAAAACTCGCTAGAATCTGTTGATACTGACGAAGTGGTTAGCTACTTAGATGAGTTATTAACTGAGTATTCAAGCCAGCTATCTGATGAAGATAAAGAATCAATTCTTTCATCGGTACAAGAAAAATTTGGTTTAAGTGAAGGTGACTCACTGCTAAATGTAACTGCTTAGGTGTTATAACTTGAGGTAAAGCTGACTGTTTATCCTTAGGTCTTAAGTCCAAAGCCCGGCAATTATTTTGTTGGGCTTTTTTATTATACTAATTCGCTTAATTGATTACGTATTATTGCGCATTGGTATTACTCCGCTTGAGGCAAAAAAATCGCGCTAATAGCACCTAACAAACCGAGCAGGCTATACAACAAAATAAGCTGTGCGGTTGATAAAAACACCTCTAAAAGCCCTATACTGCCTAACATTAAAAGCAAAATGCCAATTACAGTATTACTAACCGACACGTAATCAGTGCGTTTATTGCCTTGTGCCATATCTACTAAATAGGTTTTACGCCCGAGCCGCACGCCTTGATGAGCAATGCATAGCAAAAAATAAAAACCAGGTATTACCCAAGCATATTCAAACAGCTGGCTATACCATGTGGCTATTACAAACACGCTCACCCCGTTTATGGTGACAAGTAACGCACTGATCACAAGCACCTTTTGGCTAGAAAAATCGCTGAGTCTTCCCCATATTGGCCCAGAAATTAAACTTGCTAAGCCAGACACGGCTAAAAATACTGCCAATAATGAAAATTCAAACTGCTGAGAGCTTGCTAAAATAATATAAAAAGGCGCGCTTAGGGCTGAGCAAAGTAAAAAGGCGCGGGTAATTACAAAGTGTGCAAATTGTTTATCTTGATAAAGCAGCTTTAATTTACTTAGCGCATTTAAAAAGCCATTTTTACCGCCTTGTGTCGCCCCTTTGTATTCGTTTATGCGGCTATAAAAAAGTGCAGCAACAACCCACAAAACGGCGCCTAAACACAGCGCAATTAATACCGTATTTTGCTCTTTTTGCCCCGAAAAAAACCACATCATTAAACCAAAAGTGAGTGTTGCAAAGCCAGCTATACTTGCCGCCAGGCCACTAATATTGCCCCGCTTTTTTTTAGGAATAACTTTGCCTAATACATCTTTAGCAGCAATAGAGTTAAACCCGCGGGCGAGACTAAAGAGCACCAGCAGAGCTAAAATTGCATAGCCAGCCTGAGCGCCTTCTAACACAAATGAAACACCAACCATAGCGCCAATACATAAAGCTTGGGCAAATGCACCGCAAACCCATACCCACTTTCTTACAGAGAGTTTACGGATAATATTGGCTATCGCTAATTGTGGTAATAAAGAGCCCGATTCTCTTATAGGCACCAGCCACGCTATAAACGCGCTTGGCACGTTTAAGCTTTGCATTAACCAAGGCAGAGTGACTTTAGGGTTGAGGAGGGCATCGGCAAATTTACTAAAAAGCTGGCTTGTTAATAAAAGAATAAAATTACCGGCCACCTCTTTGCAGTCATCTTCGTTTATGTCTTTACAGGCGCGTGCGTCTTCATCGTTGTTAAGGCGTTTATAGACTTGCTCTTTAGTGAGTTTTTTCATACTGCTAGCTACACAATTTGTTTTGCTCTTTGAGGTACGAATCTACAAAGTGTTGCTCCATAGGCTTTGAAAAGTAATAACCTTGTAGGTGAGACACGCCAATTTCTTTTAGCATGTTGGCTTGCTCTAGGGTTTCTACACCTTCAGCGACTACTATAAAATCAAGTGTTGAGGCCATTTGCACAATCGCATGAATTATACTTAAGCCTCGCTTATCCATGTTTTGAATGAAACTTTTATCTATTTTTACTATGTCTACACCAATATCTAACATGCTCGACAAGGATGAGTACCCAGTACCAAAGTCGTCAATAGAAATACAAAATCCTTGTTTTTGCAGCTCTTTTACTGCTGCTAAAAAGGTGAGCTTATCCTCAGCAAACACAGATTCAGTGATTTCAAGGTGCAGGTTTTCTGGCTTTACGCCGTATTGATCAACGATATTTACAACCTTAGTGACAAAATCAGGGTCTTGAAGTTGTATTACAGATACATTAACGCTCACAGCAATAGGGGGTTGTACGTTTTTAAACGTGCAAGCTTGCACACACGCTTGCTCAATCACCCATAAGCCAAGTTCGGTTATGAGGTTGTATTGCTCGGCAATGGCAATAAATTCATCAGGAAATATCGCTTCGTCATTTAATTGCCAGCGTAAAAGTGACTCAAACGAGGTTACCTTCGCTGTTTGGCTATCCACAATAGGCTGAAACACTAACCGCAAGCCGTTGTCTTTTATTGCACTTGCCAAGCGTTTACTGAGCAATTGTTCGCGCTCTTGTTGGCGCTTTAAGTCGTTGTTGTAAATATTTACGCAGCCTTTGGCAATACGTTTTTGATGGTACATAGCTAAATCTGCTGAACGAATTAACGCGCTTAAATCGCCCTCATGCTCAGGAAATAACGCTATGCCAATAGTGGCAGATACCCAGCTTTGGTATTTGTATCGTTCATGCTCGGCACGAATGCTTTTAATAACCTTTTTGGAAAAATCAAATAAGTCTTGTTCATCCTCATAGGTTGTTAAAATTAAAAATTCATCTCCGCCCCAGCGGCATTTGTATAAGTGGCGGGTGCAAACGTTAGTGAGTCGCTCGGCTATTTCTTTAAGTACTTGGTCGCCAACTTTATGACCCATAGAGTCATTAATTTGCTTAAAGCCATCCAAGTCTACAAACAGTAAAGCGAGTTTTTCCTCGGGGTGATCTGCCAGCTGTTTATTTGCCACTTTTAAAAAAGCGGTACGGTTTAATAAACTTGTTAGTGGGTCAGTGTTTGATAAACGGTAAATTTCTTCTGTGCGTGTTTCTACTTTGCTTTCCATTTCGTTAAGTAGTTCGCGGTTTTGATTTCGTAATTTTATGGCTGTTTGGGTAAATGTGGCCGACTTATAAGAAGAGGCGATCATAATTGCCGAAAAAGTAATGCCCAAAAAGCCTAATACATAGTGGTAATAGTCATCAGATAAGGTTAGTACTATAGAGTAAGGCATTAATAAAATAATGCTGTAACACACCGAGGTAAAGCGACTACCCGAGAGCAAATTGGCTGAGCCACCAGCAAATGCCGACAAAATAGCTATTGTGGTGGTAATTTCAACGGTGGATGAGCTTTTATGAAACCACAGTGCGTAACATGACCACGAAATCGCGGTCGCTATACACCCCACCGAAAAGCGTTTTAAAAAGCTATTTGCATTAAAAGGCTGGTTAACTTCTTTGGTGTAGTTAAAGTAAATAACATCCATTAGCCTTGCTGCTAAAACAACCAGCATAAAAAAAAGCCAAATTATTTTTTCTTGATTTGTTCTCTCATCCGTTAGGTCAAATGCAAATACAAGTACAAAGCTAACTAACGCCGAAACACCAATGCCAGATAAAGCATTAGAATATAAAAGTTTTACGGCTTCTCTGCGTTCATCACTATTTAAATTTTTATATTGCACTCATTAAAGCCTTATGAAAAGTAATGCGGGTAAAGCAGGTTACATTTTATAAAAACACAATAATAAATATAGTTTAATGACAGGGAAAATGCAGATTTTAAATAAAAAAATGCCCATAACACAATGTCTTGTTATGGGCTGTTAGATTAAAAGTCGCTGGCGTTATGTCGTTCGCTAAGTTGCTCTTCTTCAGGGCCCCAGGTGCGATTAACACGTTGACCACGTTTAACAGCGGGGCGCTTTGCTATTTGCTCTGCCCAGCGCATTACATGAGTGTAAGAGGCAACATCTAAAAACTCAGCGGCGTCGTATAATTTTCCAAGCACCAACGAGCCGTACCAAGGCCAAATGGCAATGTCGGCTATAGAGTATTCACTACCCGCCATGTATTCGTTTTCACTTAAGTGGCGATTTAATACATCGAGCTGGCGTTTAGTTTCCATAGTAAAACGGTCTATTGGGTATTGCATTTTTGTTGGTGCGTAGCTATAAAAATGACCAAATCCGCCGCCTAAATAAGGCGCTGAACCCATTTGCCAAAATAGCCAATTACGGCACTCGGTCTTGGCTTTAAAATCTTTTGGGATTAGCACATCAAATTTTTCTGCCAAGTATTGTAAAATTGAACCCGACTCAAAAATGCGTGTTGGTGGCGTGGTAGAGTGATCCATTAGCGCAGGAATTTTAGAGTTTGGATTAATATCAACAAAGTCTGAGCCAAATTGGTCGCCTTCGCCAATGTTAATTAAATAGGCATCGTAGTCGGCATCGGTTAGGCCAAGCTCTAATAACTCTTCAAACATAATGGTCGCTTTTTGGCCATTAGGCGTGGCTAATGAATAAAGTTGAAACGCATGCTTGCCAATGTCTAAGGTTTTGTCATGAGTGGCGCCGGCAATAGGGCGGTTAATATTAGCAAATTTACCACCACTTTCGCTGTCCCACGTCCAAACTTTAGGCGGCGTGTATTCGTGTTCATTACTCATAAATAACCTCAATTTAAAAATGTAATTAATTTATATACTCATAGATAACAAGCTGGGGGCGTAAAAAATTAATTAAAGGCAATGAAAAAATTATCGTGCTTTTAATTTATCTGCTTTGGCAAGTTTATACCCTAAAAAGAACCCACTTAACGCACCAAAAAGGTGACTTTCGAACGAGACATGAAAGCGTTGTGGTAACACGCCCCAAATAAATCCGCTGTAAAGCACTGCCACTACTAGGGCAATAACAATAGACTTAAATGAGCGCCTAACCACGCCATAGCACAGTATAAATCCCCATAAACCATAAATAACGCCGCTTAATCCAACATGAAAACTACTTCGACCAAAGGCCCACACTAATAGCCCGCCAATTAACGCAGTAAATATAAACACGGTATAAAAGCGTTTTACACTGTATTGGCAAATTAGCCAGCTAAGTACAGCAAAAGGCAACATGTTGCTAGCAAAGTGCCACCAGCTGCCATGTAAAAATGGGGCGCATAAAATACCGATTAACCCTTGAACGCTGCGAGGGTAAATACCTAAACCATTAAGCGTAATGCCAGGTAAACTATTGATCACTTGTAGTATTAGGCATATAAAAACTACGCTAAATATTGCAAATCGCGTACTGGTTATCAGTGAAGATGATGATGGGGTAGTTGGCATATAAACGCTTTAGTAGAATTGTTTTGTACCAGTATAGGAGTATGTTTTCGCTATTAAAAGCGATTTAATAAGCGCGGCGTTATACGCCGCGCACAGGGGTTATTTTAACCTAGTTTAGTTAATAGTTTTTTCGCCGCAAGCTCTGAACTTGCTGGATTTTGGCCTGTAATCACTAAACCATCTTCGAGCGCTAATACGCCCCAGTCGTCAGTTTTTTGATAATCGCCGCCTTTTTTAATGAGTTCATCTTCAACTAAAAATGGCACTACGTCTGTTAATTGCACGGCGGCTTCTTCTGAGTTAGTAAAGCCTGTTACTTTTTTACCGGCTACGAGCGCATTGCCCTGTGCATCTTTAACATTTAAAAAAGCGGCACTTGCGTGGCAAACAGCCGCTACTGGCTTTTGCTCTTTTACAAACTTTTCAATAAGTGAGATTGAATCTGTGTTATCTACTAAATCCCATAGTGGGCCGTGGCCGCCTGGGTAAAATACCGCGTCAAAGTCGCTGGCGTTTACTTCACTTAATACTTTGGTGTTTGCCATAAGTGTTTGTGCTGCGCTGTCGTTGTCATAGCGCTTTGTTGCATCGGTTTCAAAGTCAGAAAGCGTGCTAGTTGGGTCAATTGGCGGTTGGCCACCCGCAGGGGAAGCAAGTGTTACCTCTGCACCAGCATCAACAAATGCATAGTATGGTGCTGCAAATTCTTCTACCCAAAAACCTGTTTTTTCGCCTGTGTTGCCAAGCTCTGAATGTGAGGTAAGTACCATAAGTATTTTTTTAGCCATAACAATATTCCTTCGATTAGTGAGTAAATTAAAGCTTGGTGTTAACCAAGGTGCTGTAATAACTATATGCACTTAAAAGGATTTAAACAACGATGATAAATTTAACTTTATTGGTTTAATTATTGATACAATTATTGGGTTGAATAATCATTGGTGGATTTGTGATGAAAGTGTCGTTTGAGCAACTTAAAAGCATGGTGGTATTTGCGCAAATTGTCGAGCAGGGCAGTTTAACCGCGGCAGCAAAGCAGTTGGGGTTAACGCGTGCGGTGGTAAGTTATCACCTTAAAAAATTAGAAACGCAATTAGAAGTTACGCTACTAAATCGCTCAACCCGCACTATGGCGCTAACAGAGGCGGGCATTGCGTATTATGAGCGCTGTAGAGTGATCACAGAACAAGCAAACGCAGCTAATCAGCAAATAGAAAACATTAAAAGTGAGCCACAAGGAGTATTAAAAATTAGCTGCCCCGTTAATGTAGGCATGCAACTAATTGTGCCTGCAATTAATACGTTTAAACGCCAATACCCCAAAATTGAAATAGACCTGCAACTAACCGATGATGTGGTTGATATAATAAAAAACGGCTTTGATATTGCTATTCGTGGGGTCGCTTTAAGTGACTCAAACTTACAAGCCACCAAACTAACCACCATGAGTACCTGTATTTGTGGCTCAGCTGAGTATTTTGAACACTTTGGCAAACCTAAAACGCCAGCTGAATTAGCCTTGCATAAATGGGTGGTGTACCAACTTAGCAGTAAAACATTAACCCTTAGCAAAGAGGGCAAAAAATACGATGTAATACTACAAGGCGGCATAAGCACCAATAATGCCGCTGCGCGTACCGCGTTTGTAGAGGCCGGGCACGGGCTTGGGCGCATTCCGTTGTATGATGCGTGGCCTAAAGTGCAAGCAGGGCTGTTAGAAATAATACTCGATGATTATAAAACAAAAGATATTGAGCTTTATGGCGTGTTTCCACCTGGGGCGGCAGGCTCCAAAAAGCTCAGGTTGTTTATTGATTATTTAAAAGCCTATTTTGTTAAACAACATACTGCACTGGGCATGCTAAAAAGCACGTAAAACCGCACTTAATTACAAAGTACGATTAAATAATGCAACCGCTTGTTGGTACATAGTAATTGCAAGCGCGGCATCGTAACGCTCGCCCTCATCACGCATAAACGCATGCTGTGCGTTTACTTCTTGCCAGTGATAGTTAATACCCGTGGCTACACATTGCTGGTAAATTTTACTTCGGCCTTGTTGCGGTACATGTGGGTCTTGCTTACCCCAAATAAAGTGTATTTCACCTTGAATATCAGCCATGCGTTCAAACGAATTGTTACCTGCATTAGCAGTTAAGGTATCACTATGAATATCGGTGGCGTATAAACAAAATGCGGCTTTTATGTGTGGGTTTAATGCGGCTCTGTAAGCTAAATGCCCACCAATGCACACTCCCATGGCGCCTACTGTGCCAGTGCAGTAATCTTGGCTTTGTACAAAGTCGATGAGTGCTTGTGTGTCGCTGTCGTGGTGCTCAAGTGGCTTTTGCCATTTATCGGCATTGCCTTTATCTTTACCCGCGTCATCATACGCAAGTACAGTACCAATCGGGTTTAGCTCATGAAATACCTCAGGCACTAACACAACAAAACCGTGGCTTGCTAAAATAGCAGCGCTGCGCGCAATAGGCGCGGTTTGCTGAAAAATCTCCGAGTAAAAAATAATACTTGGGTATTGGCCAGCTGCTTGTGGGCGGTAAACGGTAGTACGCATTAAGCCTGTTGGGGTGGCTAGGTCGGTATTATGGTGTTGGATTATCATAAAAGCGCTCAGTTAAATAATTAATAAGGTTATGGTAACTGAGCGCAAAAAAATAAACGACCACTGATACTGGTTTTTTAAATGCTTGCAGGCATTTTATTACAACTTGCGTAGTAGCTTACGGTCGCGGGCCAATCCGAAAATATACCCATAACCCCAACATCCTGCGCGAGTACATCAACCACCGTCATCATGTCGCCATCGTTATCGATAACATCGGCGATTGATTGATAGTAGTAGCCTCCGCCCTCGTTAAGAGGCCCCGAGCGCTCAAGGCTCCATGCTATCAGTTCAAGCCCTGCAGCTTTTGCGTCAATGGCGTATTGTGAGGGGACAATATTACTTTCGTTGTCTATGGTGAGCATCATCCAAATAGGGGGCGCTAATATTTTAACGCCATCGGCTACTAGCTCTTCCATACTTGGTTGCCACGTTGCAGGGTTACTTGGATCAAAGCCCGCTTCGCT
Source organism: Pseudoalteromonas sp. 1CM17D (assembly GCF_023161805.1). Lineage (NCBI taxonomy): Bacteria > Pseudomonadati > Pseudomonadota > Gammaproteobacteria > Alteromonadales > Pseudoalteromonadaceae > Pseudoalteromonas > Pseudoalteromonas sp. 1CM17D. The sequence continues at coordinate 235,209 of NZ_JALNTP010000003.1, forward strand.
GTCACGGCCATCTAAATATACGCTTTGATTTGCAAAGTCGGGGTTGTTATTTATCCAATATTTCACATCATCAAGATTAAATGATTGCGGGTACACATCACTGCTTGGTACGTCCAATTGCGTGTATTCATCAAGCATTTTTTGCGCGTATTGCTGTTGTGTCATTCCCTCAAAAGGCATGCTCACTTGCGGCGATTTTAGCTCTGGGGTCATTTTTACACCCAAGCTTTTAAATAACTCAATACTTTGTTTATGAGTTACTAATGTTCCACCTGTGGCGTATAAATCGGTGCGCCAGCTGGGCGTGCCCTGCATATATTCACCAACAGTAGTGGCTTGGGTGTTGGCGCCATCCATTTTACCTTCAAGCGTTAAAAATTCGCCCAGGCTGATATCGCTTGTGCAGCATTTAGCGGTGGCAGGCGTGCCACTGGCCGCGTTAGCTGGAGTAAAAGGCACACTGCATTTAGCGGCAAGTTCATCAATGGCTAATATATTGGTGGTGGTGTGCAAATCGCACTGAGAGTGGCGACACACGAGCTCTTTGTCGCTGGTAAAGGTTACATCGCACTCGACAATACCTGCACCCATACGCGCCGCAGCTATATAAGACTCCTTTGTATGCTCAGGGTATTGCATTGGCGCACCACGATGCCCAATAGAAAAATCTGTACGGTAAAATGGCCCATCTGTACACGATTCTAATTTTGTTTTTAAATCGCTCTGTGCCATATCGTTAATAAGGTAGTCGGCACGAGTACCTAATTGAATATCAGGCGCCTCGCCTTTTGCAACTTCAACAATTACAGGCGTCGGTACTTCAACAACCTCAACGGTGGTATTTGTAACGACTACGTCTTTTTCTACAACTTCGACATCGTCGTCGCAGCCGCTCAGTAGTGCAAGTATTACTGAGCTTGTTATTAGGGTGAGATGTTTCATGTTTGTTCCTTAACGTTATTTTATTCAACCCTAATCGCATTCAATGACAAATTAGCTACAAGGATGTGACGTTCTGTTTATTTGTCCCTATTTGATTAATTACCAGTGCCGCTAACATAATTGCACCCCCCATACTTAAGCGCACAATGTCGGCATTTTTATTCCATATAAGCACGTTAACAATAATACCGGCAGGAATAAGCACGTTGTTCATAACGGCTAATGCTCCCACATTTACTTTTGTTGCCCCTTTGTTCCATAAAAAGTAACCAAGGCCCGAGGCTACAATACCTAAATATATTAAAATACCCCACTGGGTAGGTGTACTCGGTAATTTGCTTGTATTGCCAAATAAAGCGTAGCAAGCACTCGCCACCACTAAGGCGCCAATAAAAAACCAACCAAATACGGTTTTGTCATCCAGCTGATTAGTGGCCATTAAACGTTTATAAGTTACTTGTCCGGTGGCAAAACTAATATTGGCACCCTGAACCAGTAATAAACCGATGATGAAATGACTATTGAGGCTTTCCCAGCGAATAGCTACCGCGCCCAGTACGGCAATAAGCGCAACCGCAAAAAAGCGAGGATTAAAATGCTTATTAAGTGCATCGTTTAAAAGTGTTATATAAAGCGGCGTCATAACGGTAAAGAGCAACACTTCGGGTACGCTTAAAAATAAAAAGGAGTGATAGTAAAAGCTGTACATAACACCCAGTTGCACAGCGCCTATCAGCATTAGCTTAAGTGCGAGTGGTTTTGAGGTAAGTTTAGGTTTTAAAAAGGGTAAAAAAACCAACGTGGCTAATGCAACTCGTATTAATACGCTAAACCACGCATCAACTTGGCCTGCTAGGTACACACCAATTAAACTAAATGAAAAAGCCCAAAGTAGGGTAACTGCAAATAAATAGCCCATAATTGTCGTTTTTTATAATTTATAGTGTGGTTAGTTTATTAATTTTAACCTTATAAAAGCCCGCAAGCGGGCTTTTATAAGGTTAAAATTAATAAACGAGGTTATTAATCAACTAAACCACGGCGCTTAAGAAGTGCGTCTGTTGTTGGTTTTTGGCCTCTAAACTCAATGTAGCTTTGCATTAAGTCGCGGCTGTTACCTTTTGATAGGATTTCTTCACGGAACTTGTCACCGTTTTCACGGGTTAGGCCACCGTTATTTTCCATATGGGCAAACGCATCGGCTGCAAATACTTCAGTCCATAGGTAGGCGTAGTAACCTGCTGAGTAACCACCGGCAAAAGTATGGCTAAAGTAGTTTGATTTATAACGCGGTGGCACTGGGTAGTAATCAATACCGTGTGCTTTTAGCGCATCGCTTTCAAACTTTTGAACATCACTGATTTTTTTATCAGAACCAAATGAATGCCATTCCATATCAAGTAAAGCAGCTGCTAAGTATTCAGTAGTACCAAAGCCTTGGTTGAATTTTTGCGATGCTAGTACTTTATCAAGTAATGCTTGTGGAATTGGCTCACCTGTTTTGTAATGCTTAGCGTAGTTAGCAAGTACCGTAGGTTCAATCATCCAGTCTTCATGTGCCTGTGAAGGAAATTCAACAAAGTCACGTGCTGTAGCAGTACCCGCTAGGCTTGGGTATTTAACATTTGAGAATAAACCGTGCGCAGCATGACCAAATTCATGGAACATAGTCGATACTTCGTCGAAGGTCATTAGCGTAGGCTCACCTTCAGCTGGTTTTGGAATGTTTTGTGCGTTGTAAATAACCGGTTTAGTGCCTTTTAAGCCGCTTTGGCTTACATATGCACTCATCCATGCACCGCCACGCTTACCTTCGCGAGCGTATGGGTCCATGTAAAATAAACCAATAGCGCTGCCATCTGCGTTAAATACTTCGTACGCTGTTACATCTTCGTGGTAAACAGGTAAGTCTTTACGCTCTTTAAAGGTGATACCGTAAAGCTTGTTCATTGCGAAGAATAAACCATCATGGATCACAGAGTTCATTTCAAAGTATGGCTTAACTAGCGCAGGATCTAGGTCGTACTTTTCAGCACGTACTTTTTCTGCGTAAAACGCCCAATCCCATGGCTTAAGCTCAAAGCTTTCGCCAGAATCGTTAATTACTTTTTGGATAGCGGCCGCTTCTGCTTTGGCTTTTTCAACTGCTTTTGGTGCAAGGTCATCTAAAATACCGTACACGTTGTCGGTTGTTTGTGCCATACGCGAAGTCATTACATACGATGCCCAATCTTTAAAGCCTAACAGCTCTGCTTTTTGTGCACGCAGGTTAGTTTCTTCAATAATGATAGGGCCGTTAGTTTTAGCAGCACGGTTTGTAGAGGCTTTAAAAATTTGCTCGCGTAGCTCACGGTTTTCAAGGCTTGATAAGATAGGTTGCTGAGTGGTATTAACCAAGGTGATCATGTAGCCGTCTTTGCCTGCTTTTTTAGCTGCGGCTGCAAGGCCTGCAATTTCACCTTCAGATAGGCCAGCAAGTTTAGATTTGTCTGTAACAACAATAACGTCTTCTTTAAACGATTTTAAAATGTTTTGAGAGAACGCAGTAGATAGCTCTGCAAGCTGAGCGTTTATTTCACGCATTTTTGCTTTTTCAGCATCGCTTAACTTAGCACCGGCTTTTACAAATTGCTTATAGTAGAAATCAACTAAGCGTTGATCTTCAGCGTTAAGCGCATCTTTATTGTCGTAAATAGTTTGTACACGCTTAAATAACGCACCATTTAGGTAAATGTCATCAGAGTGAGCAGATAATACCGGCGCCATTTTTTTGCTTATACGTTGGTATTCGTCATCTGAAATTAAACCCGATAGGTTGTAAAAAGCAGCAGATACGCGGTTTAACAACTCACCAGACTTTTCCATCTCAACAAGTGTGTTTTCAAATGTTGCTGGTTCTGGGTTGTTTGCAATTGCTTGAACTTGTGCAGTGTGCTGAGCAATACCTGCATCAAAGCCTGCTTCGTAGTCTTTTGTACCAAACTTATCAAACTCTGGTGCCATGTATTGTAATGGGCTTGGTTTGAATAATACATTGTTTGCGTTCATATCTTGCACTTGTGCTGCGCTCTCTTTAGCTGTGTTCTGAGTTTCGTTAGATGAACAAGCAGATAGGATTAGGGCACTAGCAATAGTAGTGGCGATCAGTGTTTTACGCATAATAACTCCATAAAAAGATGAGCCGAAATAGGCTTTTCGAGTCGAAAACCCAGTTAACTTATCAAATTTTGGCGTTTATACAATAAAGTTTATCGGTATTAAGCGGGATTTAAACGCAAATTAGCTACTAAAAATGCGATTTGGAGGTAAAAGTAGCCTTAAAAATAAACGTAAGGCTACTTAAATATTGTATTGTGTGTGTTTTTTAAAGGCTAGTTATAGCCAAGAACAAAGCGTTTTTCAGAACCAAAGCTATTAGATTGCTGGCCAAATTCTTTATTAATAGTAGCAAGTGTTTGTTCTTGCTCAGCAAGAAGGCACAAAATTTTATTGCGGTAATCTAGGCTGCTTTCAAACAAATTTAAATCTACCTGCGGCTGCAAAGTAGCGAGTCTTTGATTTAGAGTAAGTTGTGACATATGTAATCTCCAGTGCTTGTACACTATTTATATAGCACTCGGTGCAATAAAGAGTTAATAAATTGTTTAAACAAAAACGTTAAACCTATTAACTTAGCGTTTTAACACTATTATGCCGTGCTAAGCTTAGCGAAGACTGAACCACACTTATTTTTACTGAACAAATAACAAACAATAAATAATACTTTGGAAAATACATGACGCTCGAACACATTCAACATTATCTCAGCTTGGTTATTTTTACCTATAACGACGTACACATCACTGTGGCTAAGGTTATACAAGTTCCTTTAATTTTATTTGCTATGTGGTTTGTAGTAACGCGCATTGGCAAACTTATTAAAAAAACACTGTTGGCAAAAAAAATCAGCCAAGATGCGGTGCACCTATTTACGCGCATTTATTTTATTTTGAGTATCGCAATATTAATTTTCACCTCGTTAGAGGTTTTAAGTATTCCGCTTACGGCCTTTGCATTTGTATCAGGGGCCATAGCCATTGGGGTTGGATTTGGTGCGCAAAACATTATTAATAACTTTATTAGTGGCTGGATTTTAATGTGGGAGCGGCCAATTCGTATTGGGGACTTTTTAGAAGTGGGTAATGCAAAGGGCGTAGTAGAAACTATTAATACGCGCTCTACCCGCATTCGCCGTAACGATGGTGTGCATATGTTAATCCCTAATTCGCAACTGTTAGAAAACACAGTGACTAACTGGACCTTAATAGACGGTAATGCCCGCTCCTCGGTTAGCGTAGGTGTTGCTTATGGCAGCGATGTATTGTTAGTTAAAACGTTAATTCAACAAGTGCTTGATGATCATGATGCGATACTAACAAATCCAAAAGCCTCTGTTTTATTTGACGACTTTGCTGATAGCTCACTGGTGTTTAATGCAATTTTTTGGGTTTGTGCAGAGTCAGAAACCATGCTCAGAAAAGTACGTAGTGATATCCGTTTTAGTATCTATGCTGTTTTTGAAAAACATGATGTGGTGATTGCGTTTCCACAGCGCGATATTCACATTGATGGAGAAATTGCGTTAAAGCGTACTCAATGAATTTAGCCTTTAAAAATTTAGCAAGCATTAACGGGTTTTAACTGCGCGTTTCTAGTTTGGGTTTATTTGTAAAAATACGCAGTTTGCTACTTTAAAGCGGCTTTTGAAAGAAAGGACATATGTCCGTATTATTAGTCTTTTGCATCTAAAAGCGGGTAAAAAAGCTATAAAATGAGGTTAAATGTTGCAAAAAAGTTTACTTTTTTGTACATATTTATGCAGTAAATTTGTAATACGATGGTATAATCTTCATCGTTCGTTCAGCCTCATTACTCCGTTTTTGTACTCTCGGTGATGAGGTCCGCGCGCCATAAAGCAAGACGCGAAAAATTGTACGAGCCCGCAATGAATACATTGCGCAACACAAAAAACCGTTGAACAAGAGTGCATACAAAAGGTTTATACCCGACATGAAATCATTAAAAAAATCTGCAATAGCGACCATTATTAATGCAGTACTACTATCTGCTGCTGGTACATCTGTTTCGGCTTTTGCTGCTGAAGAAGATACCGCTAAAAAAAGCAATCAACTAGAAGTTATTCAGATTACAGCTCGTAAACGTGTAGAAAACGCCCAAGAAGTGCCAGTTTCAGCATCAGCATTACAAGGTGATAGTTTAGATGCTTATAGTTCTGCAGGAATGGATATTCGCTTTTTAAATGCGAAAATTCCAAGTCTCTCAGTTGAATCTTCATATGGTCGTACGTTTCCACGTTTTTATGTTCGTGGTTTGGGTAATTCTGATTTTGACCTTAACTCCTCACAGCCTGTATCATTAGTTGTAGACGAAATTGTTCAAGAAAGTCCTATATTAAAAGGTTTCCCGGTATTCGATACTGGCCGTGTTGAAGTGTTACGTGGCCCTCAAGGTACATTGTTCGGACGAAATACACCTGCTGGTTTGGTTAAAATTGATTCTGCTCGACCAACACAAGATTTAGAGGGGTACGCTTCGTTATCGTATGGCTCATTTAATTCGATAGACTTTGAAGGTGCTATAAGTACAGGCTTAACTGATAAACTTTCGACGCGGGCTTCTGTTTTAAGGCAAGAGCGAGACGACTACATTGATAATAGGTTAGAAGGGAATATTATTGATGATGCCACCGGTGGTTATCAGGAAACGGCTGCGCGTATACAATTTTTGTACGAAGATGATAATTTTAATGCTCTATTTAACTACCACACGCGTGACTTAAATGGTTCTCCTATTGTTTTTCATGCAAATGCTATTGAAAGCGGAACAAACAACGCTGTATCAGGCTTTGATCCAGAGGTTATAACTCAAGATACTGTCCAATATTCGACGCAAAATGTTGAAAGTCAAGGGGCAAATCTAAAGCTAGAATACGATTTTAATGATTATACATTAACTTCTATTTCTGGGTGGGAAAGTGCTGAAATTTATTCTCGAGCAGATGTGGATGGTGGTTTTGGTTGTGGAAATACCTTTATCCCGGGATGCCCAACTCCTGAAATGGGTCCAGGTTTTATCTTTTTAGCTTCTGAAACTGCAGATGCATTACCAGAGCACGATCAATATTCTCAAGAGTTACGTCTATCAAGTAATTTTGATGGTGATTTTAATTATCAAGTTGGTGCTTTTTATTACAAAGAAGATCAAGTTATAGAAACATACGGTTACGATGGTTTAGGCGCAAACTTTTTGACAGGGTATGTTAGACAAGATCAAGAAACTACTGCTTGGGCATTATTTGGCTCAACAGAGTTTCAATTAACAGAAAAGTTAGAGGTTACAGCCGGCCTTCGCTATTCTGATGATGAAAGGGATTTTACTGCTTCTCGTTATTCATCTCCAGATGCTGTAATTGCTGATTTAACTAAATCAGTCTCACCTGAAGATAGCCACGTTTCATGGGACTTAGCTGCCGCGTATAAATACTCTGATGATGTAAATTTATTCGTACGCGCCGCGAATGGGTTCCGTGCGCCTAGCGTTCAGGGCCGTATTTTATTTAGTGACGATGTTACTGTGGCTGATTCTGAAACTATAAACTCTATTGAAGCAGGTATTAAATCTGATGTTCTAGATGGTAGTGGCCGTGTTAATGCAACAGTTTTTTATTACCAAATGAGTGATCAGCAATTAACAGCTGTTGGTGGTGAATTTGGAAATACAGCTAGATTATTAAATGCAGATAAGACAGTTGGTTATGGTTTTGAGGTTGATACGCAGTGGGTTTTAAACGATGAGTTTGATATGACGTTTAACTTCAGCTATAACAATACAGAACTGCAGGATGATGAGCTATTCGCTTCTGGTTGTTTTGCATGTACTATTACTGACCCTCTAACTGAGCAAGGTTATAGTTTAGATGGAAATAGCTTACCGCATGCCCCTGAATGGATTGCTAACTTTACCCTTCGTTATACTAAAGAACTTGGTGACGGAGAGTTTTATGCTTACACTGATTGGTCTTACCGTAGTGAAATAGATTTCTTTTTATATGACTCAGTAGAGTTTACTGGTGAGGCGTTGCTTGAAGGCGGTGTGCGTGCTGGTTATAAGTGGTTCGATGGAGATTACGAATACGAGGTATCTGCTTTTGCCCGCAATATTACGAATGAAGAAGTATTTATTGGTGGTGTAGATTTTAGTAACAACTCTGGGATTGTTAATGAACCTCGCTTTGTTGGTGCTGAATTTAAAGTTAACTTCTTCTAAAGATAACCTTAAATTTTATTAATTTTTAAAAGCCTGCCTTGTGCAGGCTTTTATGTTTTTATAAAGCTGGTAAAGTAGCGTTAATTAACTTTGATGAGATAGAAAAATGGCTGGATTTTGGAACTACCGTGTAATTTTTTGTGAAGCAACGAAAGACGAAGCAGCGCAATACCAAATACACGAAGTAGAATATAACTTAAATGGCAAAGTAACTAATTGGTCAGAAACAGGCGCAGCACCTTTTGGTACAACGCTAGATGAGCTAGCAGCTGATGCCGATCGTTTAAAAACGGCGCTAGAAAAACCAGTACTTAAGGTTGTGCGCAAAGCCCGAGGCTACGAATTGGTTGATGTTGAAACCGGTGAAGAAGCATTTGCTGAGCCACCTGCTGGCTTGACAGCATAATATTATAAAGGCGCCTAGGCGCCTTTTTTAACGTCAAAATTTAAGGAATGAGGATGAGCTTAAACGCAGTATTGTTTGATATGGATGGCACGCTAGTTGACTCTGAAAGCATGCACTTTGAGTGCTGGAGCCAGCTGCTTGCACCCTACAATGTAAGTTATAACGAAGTGGAGTTTTGTCAGCGCTTTTCAGGGCGCCCAACGCTAGAAGCAGCAATTGATATTAAAAATGAGCATAATTTAGCCGTCAGTGCACAGTTTTTAGCAGATGAAAAATATCGATTATTTGGTGAATACGTAAAAACTAATTTACCGCCTGTTATGCCTTTTACTAAGCAAACCTTACACGCTGTTAAAAACAGTGGGCTAAAAATGGCGTTAGTTACCGGTAGTGCTCGCAGCGAAGCTATGCCTATTTTAAAAGGGCTAGGTTTTTATGAGTTATTTGATACTGTAGTGACAAAAGACGATGTAACAAATCCAAAGCCAGCAGGCGATCCTTATCTTTTAGCGCTTGAGCACATACATGTAGACCCAGAGCATGCAATTGCTGTAGAGGACACCTTTACGGGCGTTTGTGCTGCAACTAATGCACAGGTTAGAGTCGTTGCGATTGCAAATCATCATACAATTGACCATGACTTTAGTAAGGCGACGTACAAAATGGCTGACCTAGGTGAGTTTTGGCAGTGGGTCGAATCTCAACTATAGTTAAAGCCTTATTTTATTTGCAGGGATGCAGTAATGGCTCAGCTAAAGTACTTACTTTTCATTGTCAGCTTAATTGGCTCATCGCTTGTTTTTGCGGCGCAGCCTCAGGTGTTATTGGCAAAAGTATATGATGAATCTAAACATGGCAATATTAGTGAATACCTCGTTAGTGAAAAATTTGATGGTGTAAGAGCAATATGGACGGGCGATAAATTTATTACCCGTAAAGGAAATGCGATTAACGCCCCGAGTTGGTTTACGGCGCCATTACCAAATGTTTGGTTAGATGGGGAACTGTGGATAGCGCGCACTCAATTTTCTTTGGTCAGTGGGATTGTAAGAACTAAACGCCCCAGTAATTCAGATTGGCACGCTATACGCTATCAAATATTTGATATGCCAGACTCAACCCTTCCTTTTAGTACGCGTTATAAAAACTACCAAGCCTTGGTAAAACAAATCAATAAGCAGCATATAACTGCAGTTAAGCAACACCGCTTTACTAGCACAGCCCAATTAACAGCGTACTTTGAAGATTTAACTAAGCAAGGGGCTGAAGGGGTGATGCTGCATTTAGCCAATGCTAAACATAAAAGCGGGCGCAGTAATACATTATTAAAGTTAAAGCCCTACCTTGATGCTGAAGCGGTTGTTATTGCACATTTACCGGGTAAAGGAAAATACACCGGTATGTTAGGTGCATTAAAAGTAAAAACACCTCATGGGCAAATATTTAAAATAGGCACGGGCTTTAGTAACGAACAGCGCCAAACACCTCCGGCTATAGGTAGCACGGTAACGTATCGGTACCATGGGTTAACAAAGCATGGCTTACCACGATTTGCGAGCTTTTTAAGGGTGAGGGAGGGTCATTAGCGTTTATAATTTTGGCAAAGTATGCTAAATTGCGCGGCCTTTTTCTAATGTATGGTGAAGTATGTTTGTAGGTTTTGATTACGGTAGTTCTAATTGTGCCATGGGTGTTATGGAGCAAGAGGAAGTACAGTTAGTGCCACTTGAGCAAGGAAAACATTATTTACCTTCTACTCTTTATACGCACCATAGCGCATTAGTTGTCGACTTTGTGGCAAAGCATGTAAAAGGCACTGCCCACGAGCATGACTTTTTAACGCAGCGCCAAGCTTTATTAAATACACTCCCACGTATTAAGTCAGATCTTGATTTACAACCTACAGATGAAACGCTTTTTATTGGCCGTGAAGCCATTAGTGAATATGTGCAGTTTCCTGAAGAAGGCTACTTTGTAAAATCTCCTAAATCGTTTTTTGGTGCCACAGGCTTAAAGCAAGGGCAAATTAATTTTTTTGAAGATATTGCTACGGCAATGATTTTAAAAATAAAGCAACGCGCAGAGCTTTCACTTAAAACCCCATTGACGCAAACGGTTATTGGTCGTCCAGTTAACTTTCAGGCTGTTGGCGGTGAGCAGTCAAATCAGCAAGCTGTAGGTATTTTAGAGCGCGCAGCTAAGCGTGCGGGCTTTAAAGACGTTGAGTTTTTATACGAACCGCTTGCAGCAGGGATTGATTACGAAAGTAGTTTAGTGGAAGACCAAAAAGTGCTGGTTATTGATATTGGCGGTGGTACCAGCGATTGCTCGTTTGTACAAATGGGGCCAAGCTTTAGAGGTAACAGTGAGCGCGATAGTGACTTTTTAGCCCACAGCGGTAAGCGAGTTGGCGGGAATGACTTAGATATAGCGCTTAGTTTTCATGGTTTAATGCCATTGCTTGGTTTAGGCAGTACCTTTAAATCCGGCCTACCTTTACCAAACCAACCTTTTTGGCAAGCCTGTAAAATTAATGATGTAAATTTACAAAGTCAGTTTTATAGTGAAAGCCACTATCGAGAACTCACTGCCCAATTACGCGATGTCAGTGCACCTGCGCTTTTCAAACGCTTAATTCATCTACAGCAAAATAAACAGGGCCATCAGTTAGTACAGCAAGGTGAGGCGGCTAAAATAGCGCTTTCATCGGCAGATGCTTTTGATTGCGATCTTCGCTTTTTAGATAATGACCTTAGTAAAAACCTATCGGTTAGCGATTTAGCGGTTGCAGTAGAAAGTAGTATTAGCCAAATAGTAACGTTAGCAAAACAAGCAATTACCGATGCAGGAACCACCCCAGACGTTATTTATTTAACAGGGGGGAGTGCGCAGTCACCACTTATTAAAGCCGCGTTAAGTGAGCATTTAGGTGATATTAAAATGCTGAATGGCGATCACTTTGGTAGTGTAACGGCTGGCCTAACAAAATGGGCCAGCATGCTTTATAAGTAGCTTAAAAGGCTTTAAAGACTGATTTGTCGGGTTGCGAGGTATTTTTCGTAATCTGGCAAAGTACGTTCAAGCTCAGTGTCCATTAAGGGCGAGCTTAATAACATGTCGGCGCTGACTTCATTACAGGCCACAGGAATATTCCAAACAGCAGCTAAACGCAGTAATGCTTTAACATCAGGGTCGTGTGGTTGTGATGCCAACGGATCCCAAAAAAACACCAATACATGAATTTCGTGCTCGGCAATTTTAGCTCCTAGCTGTTGATCGCCCCCCATAGGACCACTTAATAGCTGAATAACCTCTAGCCCGGTGGTTTTTTCGATTAAATGGCCTGTGGTGCCAGTACCGTATAAGGTGTGTCTGCTTAAGGCTTCTTTGTGTTTTTCGCACCATAATTTAAGCGCGGCTTTTTTACCATCATGCGCAACTAAGGCAATATTTTTATTAGCGGGTAGCGATTGTTTTTTTTGTTCCATGCTGCATCTTATTTTGTTGAGTAACCAAGGCTTTGGTTAAGTAATACCAATTTAGTGTAATTAGTATAATAAATTAATGGCCAGTGCAATAAATACCATGCCGGTCACTCGGTCTATCCAAAGTTGGCTATGTGGGTATTTTTTGAAAAATTGCGCTATTTTGTCGCCAAAGTAAATATACGTACAGTCAATTGGGAAAGCAAAAATAGGGTAGAGCAGGCCAAAAAATGCTAATTGAAACGTTGCCGATGATAAGCTTGGGTCTACAAACTGAGGGATAAAAGCAATAAAAAACAACGCGACTTTAGGGTTTAATACCTCGGTCATCATGGCTTGAAACATGACATTTGGCTTTTTACTGGTGCTTACATGGGGCTTATCATCACTAGCGCAATCGGCGGTATTTGGCTGCGAAAAAGTGCTTTTAATCATCACAAACCCTAAATAGCACAAATACGCCGCGCCTAAGTACTGTACTGCGCTATAAGCGGTGGGCGAGGCTTTTAACACTGCGCTTAATCCAATAACAGCAAAAAATGTGTGTATTACTCCACCTAAAGCAAAGCCAAATGCGCTTTGCATACCTGCCGCTCTGCCATTGGCAAATGTTTGCGCCATTAAAAATGCGTTTGATGGCCCAGGGGCCACCGCCATTAAAAAGCTCGCCAGTAAAAATGATGCTAAAAAATCAGGGTTGATCATGTATTAACCGGGTGCAATGTATGGGCTTTTTTACTCATTAAAATTAACCAAAGTGGCGCCAGTAACAATAAATGAAAAGCAATTAGCCAAGGTGTGCTAAGGCCTAAATATTGCGTTAAAAACACAAGCACACTAGCGCCACTCATTTGCATAGCACCAATTAAGGCAGAGGCTGTACCGGCTTGTTTTGGAAAGCGCGATAACGCCATACCGGCCGCAGAGCCTAAGCTCAGGGCAAAGCCAAGTGCTGCAATTAAAATAGGTAGCATAAGTGCAATGGCCGATTCTATATGGCTAAGTGCAATCATTAATATGCCAGAGGTCACCAATACTGTAACCCCAACACGCAGGGCTTTTTGGCTATTACGTTTAATATAAATGGGGGTAATAAAGCTGGCTACAATACTTAATACGGCATTGAGCGTAAACCAAAAAGTAAAATCGGCAACGGTGCCCCCTAAGTGCGTAATTATCCACCCAGGTGCCAAGGTGACATACACAAGAATCGCCGACATGGCGACCATACACAGTAAGCTATTAAATAAAAATATCGGTGTTTTTAATATTGGCACAAACCGGCGTAAGTCCAATATATGCCCTTGGTAGTGACTATCAGCAGGGCGGGTTTCTCTAAATAAGGTGAGCGTAATGACCAGGCCCGCTAACGCAAACAAAGTTAAAAACATAAAGTTCATGCGCCAGCCAAATTGCACGGTAAGCCAAGCACCTAATATAGGCGCAAGCGCAGGAATAAAACACACAATTCCATTTAAATAGGTAATCATTTGCCCGCTGCGTTCGCTGCCGTACTTATCACGTACAATAGCAAAAGCAACCACAAACGTAGCACATGCACCTAACCCTTGCAGAGCGCGTGCAAACATTAATACAGCAAAAGAGGGCGCCATATAGGCAAGTAAGGCTGAGCCTGCATATAAGCTAACACCTACAACCGCTACCGGCTTTCGGCCAAACTTATCAGCAAGCGGCCCTGCAATTAATTGCCCTAAACCCACAGTCAGCATAAAAATAGCCACCGTTTGCTGAACCTGTTGTTCGGTTACGTTAAATTGCGTGGCAATAGTTGGAAAAGCGGGAAGATAAATATCAATTGCCATAGGGCAAAATATTACGAGTAACGCTAAGATGAGTAATAAAATTAAGTTAGGTTTAGCGGGCTGTGTTTGCATTAGGTCTCCTTTTGCTGGCTATTTTAGGTGCCCGCATATAAAAAAGAAAGGGCTTATGAGTGAGCCACGCTTTATTGTGATAAATATTTCATGACATTAGGATTAACAGCGCGGTGAATTGCGCTTTTTTTAACTGGTCTGATGTGTTAATTTGAATTTATAAACACAAAATGGGAAATAACAATGAGTAATAAATCAGCCCTTTTAAAAACTTGGCTTAAATTTAAACGCTTACCTTTTGGCAATTGGTTGTTTAGCAAAGCGGTATGCATAAAAGCCCCGTATTTTGGCTCAATGAAACCTTACGTACTCGATTTAAGAGAAGGACACTGTAGCGCTGTCGTAAAAAACCGCCGTAGTGTGCATAACCATATTGGAACTATTCATGCTATTGCACAATGTAACTTAGCTGAGCTGTGTGCTGGTGTAATGGTAGATGCCACCGTGCCTTATAAAACGCATCGCTGGATCCCAAAAGGAATGACGGTACACTATTTAGCAAAGGTTGATACCGATGTAACTGCTATTGCAGAAATCGACTTGCCTCGCCAATGGGCAGATAAAGAAGATTTAGTAGTGCCAGTTAAGCTTTACAATACCCGCAATGAACTGGTGTTCACTGCAGATATTACGATGTACATAACCGAGAAAAAGTAATGAGCGCTTAATTAGATTTGGCTTTATCAGCGGCTTGCTTATTAACAAACGACAAGTCGCTATCAGCATCATCAAGCAAAGTTTTTACTTCTTTAGCCGGCTTTAAATCTTCGCTAATAAGTTCCGGTTCTTCTTTTTCAAAGCGCTGTTTTAAGCTGCCTTCAATAATGGCTCCCGCATCAATACTTAGTGTGTCGTGAAAAACATCGCCATGTACGTGAGCGCTGCTTTGAATATTCACTTCACTTGCGTTTAGTGAGCCAATAATTTTTCCTTTTACAATGACACTTTTAGCTTCAACCACACCTTCAACAATGCCGGTAGAGCCAATTACCAAGTGCTCTGCCTTTATATCGCCATCAATTCGGCCATCTAGCTGCACTTCGCCTTGGCTGGTAAGTGTGCCAGTTAAGCGCACATCTTCAGAAATAATAGAAGGGGTATGATTTACTCTTTTTAACGTAGTTTGACTACTTGGTTGCTTTTTTTTACCGAACACGAGAAAGCGCCTTTGTTATTTTTAGAGGATTGACATGTTTGCCATCGAGTAACACTTCATAGTGTAAGTGGGTGCTGGTACTTCTGCCAGTACTGCCCATTAATCCAATTACCTCATTTTTAGCAATTGTTTGGCCTTTTTTCACTTTAATTTTATTTAAGTGGCCAAAACGGGTGACCAAGCCATTTTTGTGCTCTAGCTCGATAAAGTTACCATAGCCGCCATTTTTACCAGCGCGCAATACACGTGCATCAGCAGGGGCAAAAATTTCGGTTTTATGCCAGCCGGCTAAATCAACACCTTTGTGAAAAGCGCGGCGGTTGTTCATCGGATCTTTACGTAACCCAAAGTTGCTCGAAATATAGTATTTAGCCGCAGGCAAGGGCAGTGAGTTAGGCAGCTCTGTTAAAAAGTTTTCAAGGTTGTTAAGTAATAATAGCTTATCAACAATGGCTAAAAACTGCCCTGGTATTTTAGTTTCGTCAAATACATCTAACGGGCCACCTTGCGCACTGGTTTGTGCGCCCAGTGCTAAATGTTGTTCAAGGGCTGATTCTAAGCCTGCGCCTTTTAACATCGCTAAAATTGCATCATGGCGTTTATTAATTTGCGCATCAATAAGCGCAAAATTGTGCTCGTAGTATTTATTTAAGCGCTCATAACGTGCGGCAAAAGTGATTGGCGTTAGAAGGCTGGCGTGTTTGTTTTTCGGCTCTTCATCTACAAGTGGTTCATGAAACTCGCCTTTGTCTTGATTAACAGGCGATTCAAGTTGTTCTTCTAGTTTTATTGTCTCTTTACTAATAGATGCGGGGAGGGATTCAATCATACCTTGCAAAAGTGCCTGCTTTTGCTCTAGTACAGCAAGTTGTTCTAATTGCTTAGCGTGCAGTGCTTTTTGTTCTTGGACCTGCTTTTGCCACACTTGTTGTTTATCAATTTGGCTTTGTTCTATGTCGGTAATTTTATTTGTTTGGCTATAAACACGAAAACTAGAAATACCGACCCAAGTAATAGTGCCTAAAATAAGCAGTACTGTAAAAAGCTGAAACCAAGGCGCCAAAACAACATGCTTAACTTCGCCATTTTGACGAATAAGCAACTGACGGGCTGGGAAAAATTTTTGGTAAAAAGACTTAATAAATACTGACATGGCACATAAACACTCGCTATTAACCGGATTAATGTATCAATTTCAGTCTAAAAAGCCAGAAAAAATTTGTAACTGTTCAAAATTAATAAAAAAGGGTTGCTATTTAGTAGCAGCCCTTTATTTAAAATAGTCACAAATTAGCTAGCTTGTTGCTCATCGTTATCTTTTATTGATGCTACGTTGTCGGCTTTTTTAGCTTTAGCTGTACTTTTTGTTGTGGGCTCTTTTGCGCCTTTTAACACCGCCATGAAGTCATCTTTACTCTTTGCAATTTCAAGCGCAAGCGATTCAACCTGTTGCTCGCTCAGTGGCACATCTACTTTTTCCAGCATTACTTCAAGCGATTCTGCTATATCGAGCATTTTGTCATAGGCATCCGCTTCTTTTTTAGTAGTAAACGTCATTCGCTCAACTCCGTTTCGTTCTACAACATATTTAACAACAACAGCCATGATCTCTCCTGCTTGATTGCGTGGTAATGTGGTTAGTGACCCATAGGTCACTGTTTTTATATACAGTAAATGTTTGTATGTAAAATTGCAAGCATTCGGTGCATTTTTAGCTTGTCATCAATTTGACAAAAAAGCGTAACTTTACTTTAGTTAAGCAATCACTTGTTGTACCAGCTGCATTTTAGGTTTTCGGATTTAGGTGATTATGCACTGGAAATAATATAAGTGATGCGCGTTGCTCCTTATTTAACATTATTTCCTCAAATAAAAATTAAGCACATGTTTAAAGCCAAATTAGCCGTTTAACTATAACGCTTTGGTATAAACAAAAATAAGGAATAACAAATGAAAAATCTATTAACGCTACTTATTATTAGCTTTTTAAGCTTTAGCGCGTTTACCCACGCTAACCCTGTTGAAGATAAGCCTATGGTTGAAATGCCGCAAGCGCCAGTTATTAATATTAATAGTGCCGACTCAGAAATGCTGGCCAAGTTGCCTGGTATAGGTAAGAAAAAAGCGCAGGCTATTGTTGATTACAGGGTTGAAAATGGTGAATTTTCCCAGCTGAGCGATTTAACTAACGTAAAAGGAATAGGTAAAAAGCTTGTAGCTAAACTAGAAGGAAAAGTGTCTTTATAATAGGCAGGGCGCTAAGCGCCCTGTGAATACTGCTCAAGTGCTTTGGCTAAATATTTTTTAGCGAAGTTTATTTCAATCGGGGTGGTTAAAAGCGGGTAAAACAGGCCACCTAAAATTAAAAAGGGAATGAGTTCCCACCCTTTAAAAACAGTAAATAACAAAAACAATGGGCTGAGCAATATCAGCTTTACTATTCTTAATAACACTCTATCGGTGGCAGGTAGCATACTTAGCGCAATAGCAACAACGGCTTGTCGCTGCCTCACTTTAAGGTGCTTTAGTTCAGGCAGCTGACTGGTAAAAAACGTAAACATATTAAATAGTCTTTTTAGTAAGTAAGCGAGTGGTAACAAGTACAAAAAGCGTGATAGTAAATAACGCAAATAGTATTTCCATCCATGCTGGCATACTTAATCCCGCAAATTGCCAATCGATATTACCGCAATCCCCTGTGGCTTGAAAAAAGCTTGGGATCCATTCATGCAATGGCATAAATGAAGGAAAGTTTGGCTCAAACTCACAGCTAAACGCAAAGGGATCGGTGGTTGTTTGCATTTCAATGTGCTCACGTGCAATAAAGTAACCCCACACACTTGATACACCCCACACTAAATAAGCGATAGCGCGTACTAATTTACTTTGTGGTTTAGTTGCGCCAATAATGCCTGCCCCTAATAAGCCTAATACCGCAGTTCGCTGGTAAATACACATAATGCATGGAGCAAGGCCCATCTGGTATTGAAAAAACAGTGCGGTGACTTCTAATAAAAATACAATGCCTGTAAATAGTAGCCATGGAGTACGTTGAGTAGGGAGTTGTGCTAGCCAGTTCATAAAAAATCCGCATTGAAATAAGACGTTGAATTATGTACTAGGATAAAGTAACGAGCAACAAAAAGGGTAAAAAAGCTACCGAAGTGGCTTTTTTTAAGATGAAATTAATAAGCGGTTATGGCCAATCCTATTTAGGGAAAGGTTAAGCTTTTTTGCTAAGTAAACATGTAATATAAGATTGGTACGCTAAAAAGACTTGATTAAACGTTACAGTTAATAGGCTCTGCTGTATGCAATATTTTGAATGTACTTGCTGCCGCACACGGGAATTATTGTAGTAATGTAATGGTGAAGCAAAAACAGCAATGGTATTAATGTACCTACTATGAATAGGGTTAATTTATTTAGCGAATTAGGCCTAATTTAAGCATGTTGAATTTTATTATTTACTATTGCGAAATTTTCAGCAGTTGGTTGGCACTTATATCAACGAGTTTACTTGTTAGTTATATTTCATCTGGTACAATCTGTCAGTTATTCGTATAAAACGATGAGTTGTGATTAATTCGAGTGGGAATTGAATGAGAATTTTTAAAGCTAAAAGCCCAGCAGGGTTTGCTGAAGAGTATATAGTTGAATCTATCTGGAACGGCGATTTCCCTCCAGGTTCAATTCTACCTGCAGAGCGTGAGCTTTCTGAGTTAATTGGTGTAACCAGAACAACCTTACGTGAAGTACTGCAACGTTTAGCACGCGATGGCTGGCTAACTATTCAGCACGGCAAGCCAACCAGAGTGAATAACTTCTGGGAAACATCGGGTTTAAACATACTCGAAACGCTGGCGCGCTTAGATGAAGACAAAATGCCAGAGTTGACCGATCAGTTATTATCTGCACGTACTAATATTAGTGCTATTTATACCCGTGCAGCGATAAAGCTTAACCCTGAGCGTGTTATTGAAATTTTATCAAAAAGCGATGAACTTGAAGACACTGCGCAAGCTTTTGCAGATTACGATTACAAAGTACACCACGAATTAGCTGTCGCTGGTAATAACCGCATATACGTACTTATACTTAACGGTTTTAGAGGGTTTTACTTTAAAATTGGTTGTCATTATTTCTCAGACGCAGGCACTCGCCAGTTAGCACGTCAATTTTATAAAGATCTAACAGTATTGGCTGAAAACCGTGAGCATGATGGCGCGATTTCAATGATGCGTAAGTTTGGCCATCAAACCGGTGAAATCTGGCAAAATATTAAAGGCGATATGCCTTCCGATATCATGGATTAACCCATTTTTAAAACCTGCAAATGCAGGTTTTTTTATAGTCGTAATAAAGTTTTAATATCTGTTCGGTATTTTCGATTGTGCACATCGCTAAATACGATTGTTCTTTTTTCCTTATTAAATTTAAAATGCCACGTAATTATGTGTTGGCGCTATTGTTTTTTAATTTTTAGCGCCCATATAAGTATCAGCATTGCGTATGCAATCGACAACAAACTCAAAATATTTGGAGAATAAAATGGGTGTATTAGTAGGCCGCCAGGCACCAGACTTTACCGCTGCAGCTGTACTAGGTAATGGTGAAATTGTAGATAGCTATAACCTTCATGAAACAATTAAAGGTAAAAAAGCAGTAATCTTCTTTTACCCACTAGATTTCACGTTTGTATGTCCTTCAGAACTTATCGCATTTGATAAGCGTTATGAAGAATTCCAAAAGCGTGGCGTAGAAGTAATTGGTGTTTCTATCGATTCACAATTCTCACACAACGCATGGCGTAACACTGCTGTAGCAGACGGCGGTATTGGTAAAGTTCAATACGCACTAGTTGCAGACGTTAAGCACGAAATTTGTAAAGCATACGACGTTGAGCACCCTGAAGCGGGCGTTGCATTTCGTGGCTCTTTCCTAATCGATGAAGAAGGTAACGTACGTCACCAAGTAGTAAACGACTTACCACTTGGTCGTAACATCGACGAAATGATCCGCATGGTTGACGCGCTAGCATTTCACAGCGAAAACGGCGAAGTATGTCCTGCTGGTTGGGAAGAAGGTAAAAAAGGTATGGACGCAAGCCCTGAAGGTGTTGCTAAGTTCCTATCGGAAAACGAAGGCGAGCTATAATTTAGCCCCTACGTTTTAATAAAAAACCGCCATATGGCGGTTTTTTTGTTTTTAATATAGCCCATTTAATAATGGGCTATATTAAATTAAAACGAGAAGGTTACTTTAGTGTAGAAGTAACGACCTCGTGGGTTGTGTACGCCCGATGCATACCCGTAAAGGTCGGCATCGCCATCACCAATGGCAAATGGTGGCTCTTCGTCAAATATGTTATTTACACCAAGCGACACTTTAGTTGCATCACTTACACGGTAAGATGTTTGTAAATCTACCAGTGCTTGCGAGTCAACCATACGCGATGTATTGCTATCAAAGTCTAAATTACCGTCAAAGTCTATATCTGGGGTATCTTCAAACTCGCCTACGTAGCTAATATTTACGTTGGTATTAAATTGGCCAATTTCCCAGTTAGTAGAGAAAATCCAGCGGTGTTCTGGGTAATTGTATTCACCCGTGTAATCGCGGCCGTCTTTTTCAAACTTGTTTTGGTACGCCCATTCTAAGTTAAATTTAAGTAAGCCTAAATCATCCAGCGAATGGTTGTAATTTGCTGATAAATCAACACCTGACACTTCTTGCGAAGAGACGTTTTCAAAGGTGCTGTATATTTTTTGAATGGTGCCTAAGCTATTACCACCACTAGGTGCTAAGCGTACACACACCGTGCTATCTTGGTTATTACACTCAGAGTTATAAATTGGGCCAAATTCTTGTTCATCAATTTTATTATCTTGGGTAATACTCCACACATCTACGCTTAAACCAAACTCAGCAGAAGGTGCCCAAATAAAGCCAACGTTCCATGATTCTGACTCTTCGGCTTCTAAGTCAGGGTTACCAGCAAATTCAATGTTGTAATCTAGCGCGTCACAATCAAGGCCAGTTGCTTCACAGCGATAAGTATCTACAAAAAACTGACTTTCTTGTGATGGACCTAAACCTACTTGTGCAAGCGATGGCGCTCTAAACCCTTGTGCCCACGAACCACGAATGGTTATTTCGTCGGTAGGTGCCCAACGTAAAGCTACTTTAGGGTTTGTTGTATTACCAAAGTCGCTGTAATCATCGTAACGGCCAGCGAGTTGTAGCTCTAGGTTTTCAGCAAGTGGGATTGAAAATTCCACATAGGCTGCGTATTGGTCGCGCTCTGCTGCAGCAGACACAGACTCAGTACCAAAAATTAAACCGCGCTGAAATTGGTCATCCGGTGTATCGGTTACATCTTCTTCACGGTATTCAATACCCGCGGCCATCATAACCACATCATCACCAAAGCTGAATGCTTCACCAGAGATGTTAGCGTCGAATGAGGTCATATGAGACTCACCGCGGCGAACTAAGCTTGTGGTAATTCTGTCAATAACTTCTGGGCTGTTATAGGTGCCACCAAATGGGTTATAGTTACCGGCATCAATCTCTTGTTGTAAAAAGTCGGTGCGAACCCAACCTTGCGAGCGATCGCCTGTTTGAAGTGATTTACTACGGCCTTTTTGAACCGCAGCTTCCCAGCTCCATTCCTTAATTTCGCCTCTTAGGCCAGCTACAAAGCGAAGCGTGTCTGATTCAATATCCCATTGGCGAGCGCCCGCATCAACCGTACGGTAACGGCCAATTTGAATATTTTCACCAAACGGGTTGTTAGGGTGGCTAGCAGGTACTGTTAAACCTGCATCTTCATCAAGTGGGGTAGGGGCACCGGCTGCAACTGAGGTATTATGCTGCACTGCCATTTCTAAAAAGCCGGTAATACCATTATCAAAATTGTATTCAAATTGAGAAATAGCTCCTACGCGCTCAGACTCAGGGGCGATGTAGCCAAATGGGCCGTAATCAAATAAACAACTGCCGCTTGATGTGGCGTTTTCAGCAGGGCAATCTGGGTCAATTGTTTTTACACCATCAACATAAAAGTAGCCTGGGAAGCCACGAGAAGAGCGAAAGTCTTCGCCGCCATAAGGCGATTGATTAGCGGTGCCTAAGCTGCCCATTTCATCTGACGAAAGCGAGGTGTTTTTAAAGTAATCAATAATAATTGAGGCGCTGCTTTTTTCGCTAGTTGTACCCCATACTAAACTTGCTGTTGTTTCTTCGTAATTAGGGCCATCGGTACCACCGTAGCCTAAGTTTAGTTCAACGCCATCTATGTCTTTTTTCAAAATAACGTTGACTACGCCCGCTACTGCATCAGAGCCATAAATTGCTGATGCGCCATCTTTTAAAATATCAATGCGTTCAATTGCCGATACCGGAATACTATTAATATCGACAAATGAGTTTGTTATACCTTCGGCAAAGGCACTAATAGCCACACGGCGGCCGTTGATTAGCACCAATGTAGCATCAGCACCTAAACCACGTAGGCTGACCGCGGCAGATCCATTTGCAGTTGAATCTTGGTTGTTGCCGCGTGTTGAGAAAGTACCGCTGCCTGCCACAGGCATTCTTTCGAGGAGTTGTTGAAGGTTATCGTAACCCATGTTTTCGATATCTGCTCTGCCAATAGATTGTACTGGCGAAGGCCCTTCGATATCGGTGCGTTTAATGCGCGAACCTGTTACTTCAATGCGTTCTACTTTTTTTGCTTCTTCGGCAGCATAAGCTGTTGTTGTAAACCCTGCTGAAAGTGCGATTGTAGCACCTGCAATTATGCTAGGTGTAAATGCAATTGATTGCTTCATCCTTAAGTCCTTGTTGATATGTTATAAATTTAGTTGCTTAACAAGCGCTGACATTAATATCATGTAACTTAAGTGTTATCAATCTACACCCTTTGCGATTTTAGTATGAGTTTTTGTAGAGTATTGAGGGAAAAATATTCAATAATAGAAACAACGAAAAAGGATAGGCAAGGCTAAATTACTCGCTTTGTACCATAAAATTTGCGCACTAAAATGGGTAGGCATCTAAAGAAATTAAAAAAATAAATAAAGTGTAATAATTTATTTATATCATGCACAGGGATTAATTAAATAAAACTGAGGGGAATTTGATCAGGTTGTTTTAAATTTAACCGGTGAGAAATTAAAAAAACGCCTAAATAAATTAGGCGTTGTGTTTATACTTTATGTTTCATGAGGCGTTCTTTCTCACGCGACCAATCTTTATTTTTGCCGTCTTCACGTTTGTCATGCATTTTTTTACCTTTTGCTAAGTGAAATTCAAGTTTCACCCAACATTTTTTCCAATACATGGCAGTGGCAACAAGTGAGTAGCCATCTCGTTCAGTGGCACCGACTAATCTATCAAGCTCTTTGCGGCTTAATAACAGTTTACGGTATCGCATTGGATCGCAAATAACATGAGTCGAGGCGCTATTTAAAGGCTGAATTTGACTGCCTAATAAAAAAGCTTCGCCATTTTTAAGATGAATATAAGTTTCTGAGATGTTTACCTTACCAGCTCGGATACTTTTTACTTCCCAGCCCTGTAGTTCAACACCTGCTTCAAACTTGTCGTGTAAAAAATACTCATGACGCGCTTTTTTGTTAAGCGCGATGGTATTACTGTTCGATTTTGATGATTTGTTCTTAGCCATAGTGCCCTATAATATACGTATTAAGAGATGTTTTACATCGATTTTTTATATGTGCCTTTAAAATAATCTGGTGAACTTAAGACCATGAAAATTTGGGGAAACGCGCAAAGCTTGCTAAAATTCGCCCACACAGTTGGGAGTGAGTATGCCACAAATAGAAAAAAGTGCGCTGGTTATGTACAGCACTAAAGAGATGTTTGACCTAGTTAATGATGTAGAAGCTTATCCGCAGTTTTTACCTAATTGCTCAGACTCTAAAATCGTTTCGCAGCACAATAATAACATGACCGCGAGTTTAGAAATATCCAAGGCGGGTATAAAAAAGTGGTTTACCACTGAAAACACCTTTATTGACGAGCAAACCGTGCAATTAAGGCTGGTTGATGGCCCATTTAAAACTCTTAAAGGGCGTTGGCATTTTCAAGCGTTAGATAAAAAAGCCTGTAAAGTTGAGCTTAAGCTTGAATTTGAATTCTCTAGCAAGCTTATAGAATTGGCGTTTGGTAAAATATTTAATGATGTAGCTAAAAATATGGTTAGCGCATTCACGCAACGTGCAAAAGATGTATACGGAGCAAGATAATGATTAGCGTTGAGATAGTTTTTGCATTACCGACTAAAGCGACCACATTAACAGTGGAAGTAGCGCAAGGAACCACAGCCGAACAAGCTGTTATTCAATCTGGGATCATTGAAAAATGCCCTGAAATAGACCCAACTGCGCTTACTTTAGGTGTATGGAATAGAACAGTAAAAGCGCATTACGAATTAAAAGATGGCGACAGAATAGAAATTTATCGTCCACTAATTGCAGACCCTAAAGATGCTCGAAGAAAGCGTGCTGAAAAAGCAAAAGAGGAAGGTCGAGCAAATAAAGTTACCGGTGGGCGTCCTTTATAAAGGTCATTAATGTAGTAAATAAAAAAGGTGAGCTATGCTCACCTTTTTTTTAATAACTAAAGCGTTTACTGCTCTAGCGGAGTATCAAAGTTTTCTGGTTGATCATAATCACCCGAAACAGCAACTAGTTGATCATTTTCAAATTTAACCAGCAACTCTTTATGCTGCTCATTATCGCGGCCTTTGTTAAAGCTGTACACATAACGCCAGGTACTATTATCAAACGCATCTTCTGCTATTGGACGACCTAATACATAAATAACTTGCTCTCGTGTCATGTTTACACGAAGCTTATCTACATCTGATTGCTCTAAAAAGTTACCCTGTGGGATATTGATTCTATATACCCAGCTAGAACAACCTGCTAAAGAGCTGAATGTGAGAGCAACGATAAGCCAAAGAGAAAAAGTTTTTAACGACTGCATTGTTAGTTGTGATCCTTATTTTTTATAATCTGCATGATACCGATTAGTCACTGAAGGTAAAACCCTTTTAAGAAATTGTTTTTAGTTACGAGGGTTAGGGCAACGTTTTGACCACAAACACACAAAAAAGTTTAAGTATAAATATAAGCAAAGCACACAAAGTACCCTCAACGTGGTATTTGTATATAGTGCAAACGCGTTTAGGCCACTGGTATACAGGTATAACAACCAATGTTGATAAGCGCTTAGCCACGCATCAAGCGGGTAAAGGCGCAAAAAACTTAAAAGGCAAAGGCCCTTTAGTTTTAATTCATCAACAAAAGGTGGGCTCAAAAAGCGAAGCCAGCAAGTTAGAGTGGCAAATTAAAAAATTAAGTAGGGCCCAAAAAGAGCACTACGTACAACAGCTAGTGACTAAGTGAAGCTGTGGCATTTTTTAATGCTTTTAATTTATTACGATAGCGGGCTTTGTCATAGTTAAATTCGGCGTTTATACCCGCTAAACGCATATAATGTGTTGCCTGCTTTATATTGCCGGTAAAATAATATGCTCGCGCAAGGCCAAAGTGGCTTTCGTGTAACTTAGCGTCAATTTTATAAGCGCTTTTAAAATGCTTAATCGCTTGAGAGTAATTTTTAAGTACCAGTTCACTATTACCCAATGATATATGGTAATACGGGTTAGCTTGGCGCTTTTTATTGAGCTGTTTTAGCATTTGCTGACCTTGTTTAGCGCGGTTACTTAAGGTGTACAGCACAGCGAGATTACCTATGGCAGTATGGTTATTTTTATCAAGCAATAATGCATAGTTATATGCCTGTTCAGCTTCTTTTAAATAATTAAGCTGCCTAAATACAATACCTAAATTTCCCCAGCCACCACTGTATAATGGGGCGGCTTCAACGGCGGCACTAAAGTAGCTATAAGCTAAATTATAATTTTTATTTACTAAAGCTTGAGCGCCTTTATTGTTATAAAACATAGCCGTAACAAACTCTTTGCTTATTGGGCTGGTTTTAAAGCGTTGTTTTCTTATATTCGGGTCGAAGTCTATGGTTAACTGTTTATCACGTTGATAAACCATTGTGGCTGGTATTGTTTGCATAAGCGCATTGTCAATTGATAAATTAATATGCCCTGTCAGTAAATTAACCCCTTTATTCATTGCCCAATATTCAGGAATATGAACCTTTTGAAAGCGCGCTTTTATACCTAAATAATCGGCTAAGCTATACGCTAATATCGATAACGACAGGCAATTAGCATTTAAATTAGCGTAGGTTTGCGATGCACTCAATGTGGCGCCACTTTGATAGGTTAATGAGTTATCGCCGTTTTTTAATAAAAAACTTAAAATACTGTTCGCTAAGTAATGCGCGCTGCGCTTACTGGTTAAGTGGGCATCAAGTTGGGAAGTGATTGTTTTGTCGAGCTTAAATATGTCTTGCTCGGTTTCGACGTTAATACGGTTAAATGTTGGATGGTTTGCTAGGGCAAGCGGCGGTGGTTCACGCACCGTAGTATTACATGCGCTTAAATATAAGCAACTACTTAGTAATAATGCGTTAAAACAAGATATGTTCATAAACCACCTCCAACATATTACATCTATAAGTGTAGATGCAATATGCGCAGGTGGTTTATTAAAGTGTTACAAAACGTGTTTAGTGGTGTTTTTCAAAGGTGGCTACGAGTGCATCAAGCGCTTGAGCGCTATTTGCTAAATCGCGAATTGCTTGCTCGGTGTTTATTTGCTCATTCATAGCACGGTCACTAATTTCACTTATTTGCTCAATATTACGTCCTACATCAGCAACCACGTTACTTTGCTGCTCAGTTGCGGTGGCAATTAAGGTAGCCATGTCGTTTATTTGATTTGCTGTTTCGCTTATCGCATCAAGTAATTCAACAGAGCTTTGCATTGCGCCTACGCTTTGTTGGGCTTTTTGCTTAGATTGACTAATATCGTTTACTACATCTTCAGAAATAGTGGTTAGCTCTTCAATCATTGACTGAATTTCGGTGGTTGATTGCGAGGTACGATTAGCAAGCGCGCGTACTTCATCGGCCACCACTGCAAAGCCTCTACCATGCTCACCAGCCCGAGCCGATTCGATGGCTGCGTTTAAGGCTAGTAAATTAGTTTGCTCTGAAATGCCGCGAATAGAGTCAACAATACTCGCTATATCAATTGTTTTTTTAGAAAGCAGTGTTACTTGCTCGGTAATGCCGTCAATGTCAGTGGCAAGCGCTGAAATTGTAGCTTGGCTTTGCAGTACTTGCTGATGGCTTTGGCTGGTGTTTTCTTGACTGCTTTGCGTTAACTTAGCTGCATTAGCCGCACTTTGTGCTATTTCTTGTACAGTTGCGCCCATTTCGTTAATGGCTGCAGCAACCGAAATGGTTTGCTCTTTTTGATTATCAATAGACTGCGAGTTGTTTTTTGCTTGTTCAAATACATGATTAGAACTTTGGCGTATTTCTGTACTTTCGTTGGCGACTTGCTTGATGGCAGTTTCAATTTTATGAATAAATTGGTTAAAGCCATGGCTTAAATTGTTTAGCTCTGGCTGATTAGACTCTGGCAAACGGTACGCTAAATTAGCATCGCCTGACCCTAAACGTGAGAACAGCTCGGCCATATCCGAAAGCGGTGACGCTAAAGAACGTGCTAACAAGTAACTTAGCATGCTAGCAACGAGGGCTATCACTAGCGTAAAGGTAAATATTTGCCACTCCAATGTACCTACAGTCGCAAACACCTCACTTTTAGGTACTTGGGCTAATACGTATAAGTCGGTATTAGCTATCGGCATGGCTGCTAAAAATGTGGCTTCGTTATTAAGTGATAATTCTGTAATTGCAAAACCTGAAGGGTTATACAAAGTACTATGAACATTACTGCCATAAAGTGTGTCTATGTTTACTTTAGCCACTTTATTTGCATCTTTATGTAACTGAATTAAGCCGCTTTTATCTGCTATAAATACAAAGCCTGTTTGCTCAATTTTAAATTGTTGTAATAGCTTTTGCATGTCGGTGATGCTTTTTGCAAGCCCCGCTAATCCAAGCCCATTTGTTTGTTGATGATTTACAAACATTTTTACATCAGTCGGGGATTCTTGATAAATACTGATTGAGTACGGATTATTTGAGTTGGTAAAGCCAAAAAACCACCCATCAGCCGCGTCGTTTTTAAGCACGCGTAAAAATCCGTGTTGGTTCCAATATTGTGCTGTATCACGGTTAGCCCACGACGCCGTTGCTAAATCAAACTGCTTTGCTACGCGGTTTAATTCTTTAAGCAGTAGTGTGTCGTCTTGGTTATTTGAGCGCGCCCACTCTAAGATAAATTCATTTGATGATAGTTGCTGAGCAGCACCTAGTAGTTCGTTTATTTCGCCACCAATTTGATTACTAATACTGTGTAATTTGCTGGGTAGCTCAGATTCAATCATACGTCGTTCTATAATATCTTCAGAGCTATATAAAGACGTTAAACCAATTAATGCAGCGACACAGATTGCAATGGTACTGCCTAAAATGGTGATTTTTTGAGTGATAGTTAGGTTTTTTATCGTCATATTATTTAACTTTACAACTAGGTAGATAGCCATGTTAGCACATTATTAATTAAGCGCTAATTATTGCAATATATCTAAAAGGGTATACTCGCTTTTTATTATTACTAGCACGAAAAAGCCCACAGCGTATGCATGTGGGCTTGGTTTCTAACAAGCGAAACTAGTTATACAATTTTCTTCATAGCTGACATGTAGCCGCGTAGTCTAGCGCCAACAATTTCAACAGGGTGCTCACGTAGTGCAGTGTTAATTTGAATCAATGTTTGGTTATCTACTTGGTTACTTTGCTCATTTAAGCCTTTACCAATAACATCGGTGTCGATGTTTTTCATAAAATCGGCCAATAATGGTAAACACGCATGGTTGTATAAGTAACAGCCGTATTCTGCAGTATCAGAAATAGTACGGTTCATTTCGAATAACTTTTTACGTGCTATTGTGTTGGCAATTAACGGTGTTTCGTGTAAAGACTCATAATAAGCCGACTCGTCAATAATGCCCGCTGCAGTCATGGTTTCAAATGCAAGCTCAACGCCCGCTTTAACCATAGCAAC
Source organism: Pseudoalteromonas sp. 1CM17D (assembly GCF_023161805.1). Taxonomy (NCBI): domain Bacteria; kingdom Pseudomonadati; phylum Pseudomonadota; class Gammaproteobacteria; order Alteromonadales; family Pseudoalteromonadaceae; genus Pseudoalteromonas; species Pseudoalteromonas sp. 1CM17D. The sequence goes on from NZ_JALNTP010000003.1 coordinate 264,575, forward strand.
CATTAAAATACCGTTATCGAAAAACTCTTGCTCAGAGATTTCTACATCACCAGCAGGGGTTTTTTCAAAGTTAGTTTCGGCAGTTTCTGCACGCCATTTTAGTAAGTTTGCATCGTCGTTTGCCCAATCTTCCATCATTACGCGTGAGAAAGTACCGTCGATAATGTCATCTTGGTGCTTGTTATAAAGCGGACGCATAATAACTTTAAGTTCTTCGCTTAGTTCAAACGCTTTTACTTTTGCAGGGTTTGATAAACGGTCAAGCATGTTAGTAACGCCGCCGTATTTAAGGGCTTCGGTAATTACTTCCCAGCCGTATTGAATTAGTTTTGATGCGTAACCCGCATCAATGCCTTTTTCAATCATTTTATCAAAACATAAAATTGAACCGGTTTGTAACATGCCACAAAGAATTGTTTGCTCGCCCATTAAGTCTGATTTAACTTCAGCGATAAATGATGACTTAAGTACACCGGCACGATGACCACCGGTACCCGCAGCGTAGGCTTTAGCTTGTGCTAAACCGTGACCTTGTGGGTCGTTTTCTGGGTGAACAGCAATAAGAGTAGGTACACCAAAGCCGCGTTTGTATTCTTCGCGAACTTCAGAGCCAGGACACTTAGGAGCAACCATGATTACCGTAATGTCTTTACGAATTTGCATGCCTTCTTCAACAATATTAAACCCGTGCGAGTAAGCAAGTGTAGAGCCTTGTTTCATTAAAGGCATAATGGCAGTTACAACGGCCGTATGTTGCTTATCAGGTGTTAGGTTTAATACTACGTCAGCGCTCGGAATTAGCTCTTCGTACGTGCCTACAGTAAAACCGTTTTCAGATGCATTTAGGTATGACTGACGACGCTCATCAATTGCTGATTGACGTAACGTGTATGATACATCTAGGCCTGAGTCACGTAAGTTTAAACCTTGGTTAAGACCTTGTGCGCCACAGCCAACAATAACCAGCTTTTTACCTTTAAGTGCATCAACACCATCGGTAAATTCACTTGGGTCCATAAATTCACATTGCGCTAATTGAGCTAACTGCTCGCGTAAAGGTAAGGTATTAAAATAATTCGCCATGTTAGTGTCCTATAATTCGTGTTTGTTAGATGCAAAGCGTATTTGCTTTGCTTAAACACACCATAAAAAAAAACTTTGCTTGCGTAAAATGATATATTTGCACTAAAGTATTTCAAAAAATGAAACGTAGAGGCGTGTAATGGATCATAAGCATTTAAATTACTTTTTAGCGTTAGCTAAAACGCTCCATTTTGCCCGTGCGAGCGAGCTGTGCCATATAAGTGCACCTACATTAAGTCGCAATATTAAGCAGCTTGAAGATGAGGTCGGCGTTGCTTTATTTATACGCGATAACCGAAGTGTAAAATTAACTAAAGAAGGGGAGTCGTTTATTGATTACGCCACCTCTACACTGGCTAATTGGCAGCGCTTTAAAGCGAATGTGAAAGACCCAACCCAGCATATTTACGGTAATGTGAGTATTTATTGCTCAGTTACCGCCTCGTATAGTTTTTTGCATCAAATATTAGAACAACTCCGCGCGCAGCATCAGCATATAGAAATAACGCTAAATACCGGCGATCCGGCGTTGGCAATAAACCGAGTACTGGATGCCCATGAATCAATGGCTATTGCTGCACGGCCAAGTAAACTGCCTGCCCAAATTGCTTTTGTTAATATAGGCCACTCTCCACTGGTTCTTATTGGCCCTAAAATTCAATGCCCGATCAGCGAAAAAATAGCGAAAAACGCCCCACATATCGATTGGTCAGAACTGGAGTTTATTGTACCTGAGCAAGGTTTTTCTAGGCAGCGGTTAGAGCAGTGGTGGCGGAAAAATAATGTGCATGGAAAAATTTATGCACAAGTAGCAGGGCACGAAGCAATGGTGTCTATGGTGAGCCTAGGATTAGGTGTCGCCATGGTTCCCAAAATAGTGCTAGATAATAGTCCGCTACAAGACAAGGTACACGTACTGCCCAGTGAAAATCACCAGCCAGAAGGGTTTGATATTGGTTTGGCGGTGCTAAAAAAAGAGCTTAACGACCCTGCAATCAGTGCATTATGGAATATTGCACAAACTTTAGGCGCAAATGTTATTTAAGCTTTTAACGATTAATATAATTCAGTAAATAGTATGATTAGCAGTTGCGTATGAGTTTACTATTACTTAACATGAAAGCTTAATAATAAAAAATAATGACGCACGAGAGTTTATAATAATTATGGATCATGCTGTATCGCTCGCTCATTCTGCTCAATGTTTAAAAAAAGCAATTCCTCTGATGGTAAAGTACCGAATGCCGGTAACGCCTATCAATTACGCTATTTGGTATTGCTATGTGCAAGGCAGTAAGCCAGCATTAAATGCTGAGCTTGATCACGTCATTGCTGAGCAACAAACATGTACTCAAAATAAAGCAAAAGAAATTTTTGATAAGCATTTAAGCGAAGATGACTTAGTGTTTTTTCAAGAAATGGCTGATCGCTTCCATGGCACTATGGAGCAAGTACAGCATGATATAAGCGTTACCCTCGATCATTCTAAAAGCTTTACCACGTCGTTGGTAGATTCTCAAAATGAGTTGGCAAGTTTAGCTAATGTAAATTCGTTTAACGAAATACTCGGTTGTGTTGAACGCTTAACTGACGAGTCGGTGGCTATGCAAGACTATGCGCGAGAATTTCAAACTAAGCTTGCGGTAGCCTATAACGAAATTAAAGATTTAAAAGAAGCACTTAACCTTTCTCAAGAAGCAGCCGATACAGACCCCCTGACAGGCTTTTTTAATAGAAGAAAGTTTGATGATGATATTCAGCAGTTTTGTCAAACCTATTCAGAGCAAGCTGACGAGAGCGTATTGGCGGTACTAATCATGTTTGATATTGATCACTTTAAACGTTTTAACGACGATTTTGGTCATCAAAAAGGCGATGAAGTACTTAAATTAGTAGCCAAAAAAGTTTCACAAAATATTTCCGATAGCCTGAATGTTTACCGCTATGGTGGTGAGGAGTTTTGTATTACCGGGTATTTTGACAGCATCAACGAGATTATGGTGTTTGCTGATAAAATTCGTTTAGATATTGCCTCATTAACTATCCGTAAAAAAGACGATGTAAATTCTAAACGTGCAATTTCTGCAAGTTTTGGGCTCGCTATTTTACGTCCATTCACGAAAGGTTCGGTACTTATTGAGCGCGCCGACCGAGCTTTATATATAGCTAAAACACATGGTCGCAACCGTATTGAAATAGCCCCTGACATTTAAATGTGATACGCATGTATAAAAATTGTGAATGATTGTAACCAGGTGGCGCACATTTGTGCTTACCTTGCTAGTATGGGTCACTTACTTATTTACTCATTTAGATTAGGTTAATGCGGCTCAATACTTTTATTTACATTTTTTGCTTTGTGGTGTGTCTTGTTTGCGTGCCTAGCACAGCTTCGCAGGCCTATAACGAACAAGAGTATGCGCAGCAACATATTACTGTTAAAAAGTGGCATGTAAATCTAAGTGTCGGCGCGGGTGTTATTACCAACCCTCTGCATGGCGGAAAAAACGTCCCGCTCCCTGTGATCCCACGCATTGCTTTTTATGGCGAGCGTTGGTTTTTCGATAATGGTCGCCTTGGCTACACACTTAAAGAAAATCAAAAGCATCATTTTAATATCGTTTCAGAACTTAACGCAGAGTCACGTTTTTTTATTGATTGGCACCCTAATAACCTCTTTGTTTTACCAGCAACCGCAGGTGCTTCTGCATTAGCGCAAAATAATCCCCAGCCTAAAAAAATAAATATCGATAATATTGATAATCGCCATTTAGCCCTAGATGCTGGGGGCAGCTATCATTATGTGCAGCAAAATCATGTACTATCGATACAGTTATTACACGATATAAGTAATGTTTATAACGGTACTCGAGGCGCTATACAATGGCAGTACCACAGTGAAGTAGGGCGTTTAAAGTTAAAACCAACGCTTGGGGTTAACTATAAATCAGCTGAATTAAACAGCTACTATTATGGTTTAAAAGCACACGAAACCTCATTAGGTAAAATTGACGTTGGTAGTAGCTGGCAACCTTATGCTAAAATCGACGCCAGTTGGCCATTGAGTGAGGCTAACAGTCTTCGTTTTCATGTAGCATATTACGACTATTCAGCTATGGATGGCAGTCCGCTTTTTGAACGTAACTATTCAATGACTGCTTTTATAGGATTCGATCATACTTTTTAATATGAAGTATTTAATGTTGATTGTGCTTACAGTTTTTCTGTTTAGCCCTCCCGTTGTAGCGCAAAATGCGTCTTTAAAGGTCTCTCCCAAAGTGTGTGTTGTGTCTGAGCAGCAAGCGTTTTGCGATCTTGATTTAAAGTTTAATTGGCAGCAACCATCGCCAAGCGATGCATGCCTGTACCAACAAAACAAACTGATTAAATGCTGGCAACAGCAGGCTGTTGGTGTGTTTGAGTATAAAGCGCGTGTTCAGGTAGAGACCATATACTCCTTAATCAATCCTCATACCGGTGTGTTAATTGCTAAAACACACGTTGAAGTGCAAAGTGCTGATGCTAAAAAAAGTAGGCGCAGGCTTCGCTCTCCATGGAGCTATTTTTAATTTAGGAGCAACTCATGCCAAAAATTTTACTTGTTGAAGATGACCTAGGTTTACAACAACTAACAAAAGATTATCTTGAACATAATGGCTTAGAAGTAGACGTATTAAGCCGTGGTGATGAAGTATTTAGTTATCTTGAGAATAACGCTGCTGATTTAATGATTTTAGATATTATGTTGCCAGGTAAAGATGGCTTTAGCGTATGTCGACAAGTACGTGATAAGTTTTCGTTGCCAATTTTAATGCTTACTGCAAAAGGTGAAGACTTTGACCAGGTGATTGGCTTAGAGCTTGGCGCAGATGATTATGTGGTAAAACCTGCAGAACCGCGTGTTTTACTGGCGCGTGTAAATGCATTACTGCGTCGCGGGCAACCCGTGGTTAAGGCCGCAGAAGAGATTCAGTTTGGTGATTTAGTCATTGATAAAACTAGCCGAATTGTTAAATTAAACGAAAACGAAATAGTACTTACATCCCATGAGTTTGAGCTACTATGGCTACTTGCCTCAAATGCAGGCGAAGTACTAAGCCGTGAACATGTTCATCAACATATGATTGGTCGTCAATACGACGGGCTTGACCGTACCGTTGATGTACGCGTGTCACGAATTCGCAAAAAGCTAGGTGATAACAGCGATAAACCTTACCGTATAAAAACCGTGTGGGGGCAAGGTTACTTGTTTGTATCAGACGCCTGGGAAAAATAATATATGAAGGTAAATAAGGAATAATGGGCAAACTATTTATAAGTTTATATGTTTATATCATTGTTTCTTTATTTATTGTTAGTGGTGTTATAGAACAAATTTGGCCTTACGAAGAGACGCAGCAGCAAGTGCTGTTAGATGATGAGTTTGGCCAAGCACTTTGGTTATTATCGCAAACCGATGATGGGCTAGATAAGCTAAAACACAGCTTTGAAAGCCAAGTTATTGCCCGCAAAGATCTTATTTTACCCCTTAAGCAGCAAGCCTCATTAGATAAAAATCATTACCTGTATCTGTATGATAAAAAGCAGCGCATAGTGTGGTATGTTGAGCTTGGTGATAACAAACTACTTCAAATTGGTCCTGTAGGCGTTATAAAAGCACCTGAAAGCTCTGTTATCCCGTATTTAATGTTACTGGCTATTGTAGGGTTACCTGTGGGGCTGTGGAGCTTTTTACTATGGCGTGATTTTTCTAAATTAAGCCATGCGTGCGAAGCGGTAGATGGCTCGCAAGACTTTAGCTTAAGCAGTCCTTCTAAATCGTTTTTTTTACCCGTTACTGATACTCTAAAAGTAATGCAGCAGCGCATAGAGCATCTTCTTAGTGCGCAACAAGAACTGACCTCCTCTGTATCTCATGAATTTAGAACGCCCCTTGCACGGTTAAAATTTGGTATAGCCATGTTAGAAGAAACACTGCAATCGGAAAAAGGGCAACATTACCTAACTAATATGCAGGCAGATATAAGCGAACTTGAAGCGCTTGTGTGTGAAATGCTTGAATATGCTCGGCTTGATTCGCAGCAACCAAGCTTAGCTAGAAGCGACGTTGATTTGGCTGCCTTAACACAATCGGTCATTAATAAGCTAAATTTTGCAAGCGGCATAGAGTTTAATGCGGTGTTACCACAGGCTTTAGTGTACAAGTGTGATGCGCACTTTATTGCGCGTGTAATGCAAAACCTAGTGGGCAATGCGTTAAAGTACGCTGTTAGTCGTGTTGATGTCACACTCAAAGCGCAGGGTGATGCAATTTACTTTATTGTGGAAGATGACGGAGAAGGTATTTTAAAAAGCGACAGAGAAAGCGTATTTAAACCTTTTACTCGTTTAGATAAAAGCCGTGATAAAAGCACAGGGGGCTTTGGTTTAGGCTTAGCCATAGTGGCAAAAATTGTATCTTGGCATAAAGGGCACTATGCAATAACAGACTCACAGCTTGGTGGGGCAAAGTTTATAGTTACCTTACCTAATACCTATCCTCAATAATACTTAATCATTTTGTAGGGCCAAATGTGCCGCTACCTACGTTAAAAAACTCCCATTTACGAGTGCATAAATGCAGAAGGTAGAGCAATGCAGGAGCACTTGCCGAGAACAACTAAATAGCGAATTTTTTGCTTAGCTATCCACACGTTTTTCCATCCTCAAAATAGATCACTTTATTATGCGGATTGGTATAAAAGCAATTCACCTAAAAACGCCAGGCATAAAAAAAGCGCCTAAGGCGCTTTTTGTGGTTAAAAACCAAAATCAACAAGTAGCAAAATAGTAGACCCGGCTACGTGGAAAAAGTTCTCAATTATTTTTCATTTTTTTTTAGTAGGGGCATCAGCATTTGCTCAAGCCCGTTTAATTTAACCTCGTACATCATTGCAAGCTGCGCTCCGAGTTTACTTTCTGGAAACCCTTGCTGTTTAAACCACACTAGGTAGGGCTCTGGCAAAAGCAATAAGGGTCTGCCTGCGTATTTTCCAAAGGGCATAATTGTATTAATGGCGAGCTTGAGTTCGGCTGTATCCATAATAAGTCAGTAATTGATAAAACGTATAATAGTAATACTACTGCTTATTAATAATAAACGCATTAAATAGTGGCTGGGTAAGCGGGCAAGTAAACAGAAATAAAATAGGCTGTGACGGGCAAGAAACAGCCTATTGAACGAGGGAGTAGGCCCTCTGATTGAATAAATTTGTGTTGATAAATAAATGCTTACCTTGCATTAATTAGCTGGAGTCTAATTATGTGACACAGGTGCGAAGGCGTTTATTTAAACAACACCGGTAGTTTATCTGTTTTTTTTACAGGTAGAGAGAAGTAATGTAAAGGAATGTAAATAAAATGAGTTTTTAAACTAAAACTAATAAAAAAGCCTTATTAAAAACAAGGCGTTTTCATTTGGTTGTTTTTATTATTTAGTATAAAAGTGCTATTTTTCGAATAGCTCTTGCTTTACGTGCTCGGCAAAACCACTTCCTGCTTCTAAATAAAAGTTATAGGTCGAGTTTACGCCCATTTGTTCAAGCTCTTTTTGTTGATCAGGGTAATTGGCGATAGCTGTTACTTGGCCGTTATAGCCTGAGGCTTGTAATTGCTCTAGTGCAAAAATATTTTGCATATGCTTTGGCATAGCTAACATGACCATTTCAACATGAGAGTGGTTAACGCGCTGCCAAAAGTCAGGGTCGGTGGCATCGGCAAGGAGTACCTTTCTATTGCGTTTAATATGTTTTTCTACCACCTCTGGTTTTATATCAATGCCCGCCACTACATTAGGGTGAGTCGCATTTATTGTTTCGTAGGCACCTGTACCTATGCGTCCCATACCAAATATAACGATTTTAGTGTCGTTTAGATTAACGGGTAGCTCTTCAGCTAAGCGGGTTTTGCTTTCGAATTTTAATAACCAGCGCTCAATTTTTACGTATAACTCGTTTGAGCGTTTATTAAGAGGCGATGCAATAACAAAGGTAATAGACACTGCAATAGCCATTACCGCCAGCCACTCTGAGGTGATCATGCCTGTAGAGGCTGCCACAGCACACACAATAAGGCCAAACTCACTAAAATTAGCAAGGCTAAATGCAGTGAGTAACGAGGTGCGTGCTCTGAGCTTAAAGGTATTCGTAAACACATAATAAAGTAAGGTTTTAACTGGCAGCACAAATATAAGGATTAACGCTACAATTAATGAATTAGCTGTAAGCTCTGCGTTTAAACCAATACTTAAGAAAAAACCGACCAGCAAAATATCTTTTAAATTAAGCAGAGATTTTGAAAGCTCTCCCGCCTTTTTATGTGGCGCAAACATCATCCCCATAATGAGCGCGCCTAAATCGCCCTTTAAACCTGCAAAATCAAAAGCGTTATAACCGGCTACCAACGCAAAGAAAAAGCCAAATAACGGCAATAGCTCACCATGTTTAGAGCGGTTAAGCACTGCATACATAATCGGGCGCACTAAAGGGAGTGCAATAATTAAAGCAAGAGCCCACATATTAGGTACTTTGCCAGTGCTAATGGCTAAAAATATAACCGCAAAAATATCCTGCATAACTAAAATGCCAATGGCTATTTTACCGTGTAGGCTTGCCATTTCACCGCGCTCTTCAAGTACTTTTACCGCAAATACAGTGCTTGAAAAGCTTAGCGCAAACCCAACTAATAAAGCACTTTGCCAGCTTAAATCAACAAACATAGGCACAGCAAAAATACCTAGCAGTAACATAAAGCCACTAAATAATGCACTGCTAAAAATAATGTGTAGGGTAGCGGGCGCCCATACTTGGGGCTTGATTAAGCTGTTTACTTTAAGTTTTAAGCCAATACTAAATAAAAGAAGTGTTACACCCAGTGCCGCAATGGTATCGAGTAGTTCGGTGCTTTTATAGCCAGATAAATTTAATGCAAAACCGGCAAGTAAAAAGCCAATAAGGGGAGGAAGTTTTAATTGATAAACACCAAAGCCACAAACAAACGCGGCGGCAAAATAGATTAGTTCCATAATTCTTAATATCACTTCATTTGGGATTGCAGTGTAGCGAAAATTTTATACCATTGAAAATAAAAATAGCCCTAAAAATGAGCGCGTTTAATCAATTACTTGCCCAGCTACGTATAAAAAATGCACATTAAACACGTATTTAATCGTAAATAGCATGTAAATAACATTTTTTCACTGACATTGGCTTTTAAATATGGTTAAGATGCTTTAACGAAGGAGTTTAAGCTTGAGCAACAAACTGAGCCGCTCAGCTTAAGGAGATAGATATGTTTAAAAAGATTTTAGCGTCGGTAGGTATTGGCGCTGCAAAAGTAGATACAATTTTAGAAACTGAGCACCTTCAGCCAGGGCAACTCTTTAACGCTAATATCGTTATAACTGCAGGCGATGTGGCTCAAGAAATTGCTGGCCTTGATTTGTTTTTAATGACTCGCGTTAAAGTTGATGGCGAAGAAGGTGAGTACTTTACTAATCACGTAATTGATCAGTGGCGTATAACCGACATAGGCACCATTGAGCCAGGCGAAGTTAAAAGCATTCCATTTGAAGCGCGCCTTCATCCAGAAACGCCAATTACCGAAATTAATGCCGGCTACAACCAATCACATGTATGGATTGAAACAGGCCTTGATATTGATTTAGCACTAGACCCTACAGATAAAGACCACTTGCATATTTACCCTAACGAAGCTGTTAAAACCTGTATGCAAGCAATGGATAAATTAGGTTTTAGTTTATTAAAAGCTGATGTTGAAAAAGGCCATTTACGTGCTCCTACTTTTCAGTCGGTATCGGGGTGTTATCAAGAGTTAGAGTACAAGCCTAATAGCCGCAGCTTATTTGGTATTCAAGAAATTGAATTATCGTTTGTACCAGAAGCACACAAAACGCATGTTTTAATTGAGCTGGATAGAGCATTTCGAGGCGATGGTTATGTTGATTTAACCATAGAGCACGACCATGTGAATTTATCGCAGTTGTGCGACCAATTAGAGCGTTTGTTTGCCTAAGTGATGCGTAATTTAACTAAACCCAGCTTAGGCTGGGTTTTTTATTTTAGGATTTTATATGTCGTTTAAATGTGCGCATTTTGATGCGCTTGATACTCGTACTTTATTTACGATAATGCGCGGCCGTGTTGATGTATTTGTAGTAGAGCAAACATGCCCTTACCCTGAGCTTGATGAAGTAGACTTTAACCCTAGTACTCAGCATTTATATGCAATTGCAGATAATAGTTTATTAGCTTATGCCCGCTGCTATGAAAAAAACGAGCAGTACAGTGCAATAGGCCGTGTACTGGTTTGCAAAAGTGAACGAGGTAAAGGGCGGGCTACTGAGCTTGTAAATGCGGCCATAGCGTGTTGTCAAAAGCAGTGGCCACAACGTCATATTTATATAGGCGCACAAACCTATTTATTAGCATTTTATCGCTCTTTTGGCTTTACAGAAGTAGGGGAGCAATACCTAGAAGATGGCATCCCTCATCAAGATATGGTGTTAAATACACTAAGCTAATTTATTACGAGTAAATTTAAGCTATTAAAAAGCCCACTTAACGCGTGGGCTTTGCTTAATTTAGTACTTAACCTGAACTCGGGTTAGTTAAAAATAACGTTTTAACTTAACACCGAATGTAAAAACACAGCACCAATAGCTATAGGGCACACAAACTTAGTGTATACAGGCCATACTTTCCAAAATAGTGTGTTATGAACCTCAGGGTTACCTTGCTGTATTGCTTTTAGTAGTGAGCCACGGTACCAAATCCAGCCAACAAAAATACAACACATTAAGCCAAGTAAAGGCTGAGCAACTTTAGTTGTTAGAGTGATCACTAAACCAAATAAGCTTCCTAAGTTACATACTATGGTAATGCTCACTGCGCTTATTAGCGCGCCTATTAGCCATGTTGCCTGCAGGCGGCTCATTGCAAAGCGCTCCACAGTATAGGATACCGGCGCCTCTAACATTGAAATAGAGGAGGTAAGTGCGGCTATACTCATTAGGGCAAAAAATGCAAAGCCTATAAATAAACCCACAGAGCCCATACCATCAAACAATGCTGGTAGCACTTGAAACACCAGTGTGTCTTCAGAGAGAAGTTTGCCTGTAGATGAAAAAATTTCTACGCCTTGAGCTTGCGCGACATACATGGCAGGTATAATTAAAAGGCCCGCTACAAACGCGATAAACACATCTATTAAGGTTACATATGCGCCTAGCGTGACTAGGTTTTCTTTTTTACTTATGTAAGAGCCATAAATAATCATCACGCTGGTGCCTAATGACAAAGAGAAAAACGCTTGGCCGAGTGCACTTACTAGTAAATTTGCATCAAATATAGATGAAAAATCAGGCACTAAATAGGCTTTAAGCCCTTGCATGGCACCTTCTTGGGTCATAACGTAGGCAATTAGGGCAAATAAAATACCTAAAAGAGCAGGCATCAGGCGCTTAGACCATTTTTCTATGCCGTTTTCTACGCCACGACTAATAATAGCCACGGTGAGTATAATAAATATCACTGTAAAAATGATGTTTCGTGAAAGTGACTGCTCACTTAACCACGTTGAAGCTTGATTTGCACCAGCTAATGTAGTGATAGGCTCGATTGTTGCGCTGAGCATCCAGCCTGCCACAATGGCATAAAAACTTAAAATAAAGCCTGCACATAAAATCCCGCCAAAACCCACGATAAAAGCAAAACGCTTTTGCCACGCGTGTGATGTTATTTTTGTTAAAGAAGACACCGCATTAGCTTGTCCGTGGCGGCCAATTATAAGCTCAGCCATAAGTGCGGGGTATGCTAAAAAGAACGCGAGTACCAAATAAGCGACTAAAAAAGCGGCACCACCATTGCTTGCTGTTTGGGTAGGAAAACCCCAAATATTACCTAAACCTACTGCAGAGCCTGCGGCGGCCATTATAAATCCAAAGCGAGAGCTAAACTCACCTCTAACTGCGCTCATATTGTTGTACTTCTCTATTTTTTGACGGCGCTGACAATCTACTGGAATTGCAAATAAATAAAAAGTACTTATTTGCCCAATTGTGACAATAATTATCGTCTGGTGTGTCTATCACGCGATGCATTTAATTAATGTTATCAACAGGTTTAGAATAAGGAGTTGATTTTGTGTAAATAATATTTTACGAATCGTGATGCTGGCCAATTTTAAGGGTAAAACACGCCCCTTGAAGCCGCGCACTTTTACTAACGCTTACACTGCCGTGATGCCAATCTGCCACTTTTGCAACAATGGCTAACCCTAAGCCATAACTTTTATCAGCACGGTTACGGTGGCTTTCTTCTCTAAAAAACGGGCTAAAAACGTTATTAAAGTTCTCTGGTGCGATGCCTGGGCCATCATCTTCAACTGTAATATATAAATAATGCTCATCGCGCTTTGCACTGACATAAATAGTGTCTTTTGCAAAGTCGCAGGCATTGCCAATTAAATTACTAATAGCCCGAGCAAGCCAATGTAAGTCAGCAAAAACCATATCGTCACTACTGTTTAGTTGTATTTTAAGTTGGCTGGTTTCAATTTTAGGCGAAAGCTGTGTAAGTAAATCCTCAAGATAGTGCGATAAATTAGTTTGCGAGTAGGTGAGCTGGTTGGCATTTTGCTCAAGGGTTGCAAAGGCTAAATAGCTTTTAAGCATCGATTCCATATGATCGAGATCGTTTTCCATACGCACAAGGTATTGCTTAACTTTAGGCATATCTGCGCTGTCGAGCGCAGCATCTAAGCCAAAGCGTAAACATGCGATAGGGGTTCTAATATCGTGCGATAAGCTCGATGCCATTAATTTGTTCTCCGCCACGAGCTTTTCTATTTGGCTAGCCATTCGGTTAAATGTAAGCTCAACATCTCTTATGTAGGTAAAGTGAGAGACCTTTATTCTCGCTTGCACATCTCCTGCGGCAAATTTTTTGGCCGCATCGTTTAATACTGTTAAGCGTTTAGCAAGTGGGGCAATAATAAAGCCCATAAAAATGCAGAGCCCAGCATAAAACAACAAAGTTAAAATAATATCGTTGCGCTGATCTGTTTCAAAGCCTTTATCTAGGCGCATGGAAAGATGATAAGGCGACAATACTTCGCTACTGTAGAGCATATAAAAACCTTGCTGGTCTTCTAAAATAAGGCCGCTTTGGGTATGCATTTGTAGTATTAAAGACGGTGGCAGGGCAAGGGATTCATTGTTTTTGTAATCAAGCTTTACATTAAAGTCGTTTGCCAATTGCTTTACATAAGCTGCGCGCTCTGAGGTCGCTACACTACTCAAATGTTTACTAAAGCCGTTGATCATTTGGCTTTGTAGGCTAAATTCATCATGCGGTGTTTGAGTTTGTTGGCTAAATGCATCGATTAGCCAGCCCAATACAACAATAGAAAGCAGCGCACTACCGAGTAGTGAAATGTAAAATTTTTTCATTTAAACCACCACGGTTACTATTCCCACGCAGTGGCAACAAGTAAATAACCTCGCCCCCAAATTGTTTTAATTTTTTCTGGGTTTTGCGGGTCATCATGAAACTTTTTGCGCAGCGCAGATATTAGTACATCAACACTTCTATCAAGCCCATCGTATTCACGGCCTTTGGTTGCTTTAAACACAGCATCACGCGAGACTACTTGGCCTGCATTACTGGCTAAATAGTGCAGTAGGAGGTACTCAGCACTAGAAATAGCCATATCTTGATTATTAAGCGTTACACTGCGTGATTGAGTATCAATACTGAGTGCGCCTACAGTAATCACACTCTCGTTAGTGGCTACTTTAGTCGGTTCGCTGGTAAGGCGCAGTGCTGCTTTTATACGGGCAAGTAATGCGCGAGGGCGCACAGGTTTCATGATGTAATCACTCGCACCTACTTCTAAACCAATTACTTCATCCATTTCATCATCGCGGGCGGTTAGCATAATAATGGGCGCGGTGTAAAAGCTACGTAGCTCTCTGCACACACTTATACCGTCTTGGCCTGGCAACATAATGTCGAGCAGGACTATGTTAGGGTTTAAGTTTTTTACCTGGCTTATTACTTCATCGCCGCGATGGCAAACATGGGTGGTATAGCCTTGCTCGGTTAAGTACTCTGCAACCCATTGGGCTAAAGAGGTGTCATCTTCAACTAATAAAATAGTGCCGTAATTATCCATAAAGCTTCCTTAGTGTTAGAGGGTTGCCGTGTGTGGATTGAAACTCGCCCTTAAATAACCCTAAGGGCTGCATAAGTTTGGGATTTGTGCTGCGTTAGTGCCTATTTAGGTGAACAACCACACTTTATAAGCGCTGACTTACTTAATTACCAAACACATTGCTGTAAAATCAATCACGAAAGGCCACACCTCTAATTAGAACAAGCGCCAGCGGCGTTTTTTTTGTCTATTTTGATAAACCCACTGCAGTTTAACCTCTGTTGTGGCAATAACTTGGGCTGTATTACTATCAAACAATTCAAAAGAAACACTTTGCTGGGAGTCGAAGGTATATTCAAATACGCCTTTTTGCTGCTTTAACCAGCATTGCATTATATATTTTGATGTTGCGTCTCTTAGGCAGTAATTACCAATAGTTGGTTGCTGCCAGCTAAGCGTTACATCAGCGTAGCAATTGCGGCCTTCACGTAGTGCAACACAGGTGTCGGGCAGCGCAATTAATGGGGCTGTTTTATCTGTTGTTTTAGCAGATGAAATAGCAGGGAAGATCAATAATAAACAGATCCATCTAAAATACATAACGTAGGCCTACCTTGGCTTTATGTTGATACCCTTGAGAAATAATGGGGCTGTCGTCTATTTCTTTTGAAAACCACGTTGTTAACCAGCCAGACAAAAACACCCAATCTTGAGAAATAGGGTACTCAGCATGAAACTCAAACATAATACTGGTACTGCCATTAGGGGTGTAAATAGGGCGGTTAGCGGTGGCTTCGTCTGCATCTATACCAAAGTAATAGTTAGTAAAACTGCCCGAATAAGCGCTAATACCTACCCCAGATCTAAACTCCCAATTACGCCATGGCAAAATATGGCTAAAAAAGGTGTTAAACACCCAGCCATTATGTGTACCTGTAATATCATGTAAAAACTCAAACGAAATTTGCGAGTTTTCAAAGCGGCGCGTTAATCTTAGCCCAGCATCAAAATCGTAATTACGCGATTTTATACCCGCAAGCTCTTCTATTACACCGTGGTTGTAAAAACCTAAACCTTTGTCATCAAAGCCAGCCTGAGTATTGGTGCCTAATATATCCAAGCCCCAATCAAATTTATCTATAAGGCTGTAACCCACAACTAAGCCGCCGCTTAATTGGTTATGATCAAAGTCGAGATAAAAGTTTTCGTAGGAAATAGCCAGGCTTAAATCGAGTTCAATGCCATCGTCGTAGGAATCAAGGCCAATTAGGTAAGAGTCTTCTACATAATAACCAGCCCCAGCGCTCCAATCCCACGCAAAGCCTTGGGTGGGCTCTAGTGTGTTATCAGCATAGTATCGATTGCTTGCCTGGCTTTGAAAGCTCAAAAAACTGGCGCAAAGCAATACGCTATTAATAAAAGTATGCTGTAAGAAAGCGTTTTTCATCCCTGGGGACCTAATTATTATTTGTTATTAAGCGTATTATATTGGTAAGTGAATCCTTGAATCTGTAAAAAAATGTAGTTTTTTACGTTATTGCACTTTTATTTTATCAATTAAAATACTGCTTAAGTAATATTGCATCATAGGCGTTAAGGCACTCACCTCTGTACGCGTACATGGGCCTTGTAGTTTAGTTAAGCTGCTTAATTTAGTAATAGTTTTAAAGGGCGGTACAGTTACTTCCTTACCTGCGCGCGCTATACGGGCTTGCTCGGTATTTTGTTGATGTACAAATGTTGCCACTTCTAACTCATTAGTAATTTTTTGCTCTTGGGCAAAGCTAAACAATAAAGGCTCACGGTGGAAGCTTGCGCTGTCTATTGATGATTTTGCAAACCACACCACATCGCCAGAGGCGCGGTGCGTAATGCGCATGCTCACTTGCGCTAGTATGGTGGCGCATTGTTGAGTAGGGTATTGCTGCGCTACTTTGGCAAATAAAGGGTAAGGGTTTTCAGGTTGAGTTAACGCATATTTTGTATCGTCAGTAAAAGCTAAATCTAACTGATGAATAGCTAACGTGTAGTCACTGTTTTTGCTATCAGTCACTTCTAAGCCTTTATCGTTCAAGGCTTGGGTTATTTGCTTTAATAGCGTGTCTGTTACGCTTGCTTTATCGGTTGTAATACGCACTGTTTGGCCGCGTGTTACTTTGTGCGCCGGTAACTGTACAGACTTAACTTTTGGCGATGCGTGCTCTGTTTTATACTCAAGCTGGTAAGTTTCGCTCTTTAATGTTGGCTTTAACGGTAAAGCCAAAGGCTCGGCCGGCTGTTTGGTAATTGCACAACCTGCTGATAATAATATAAAAAGTGATACAACTATAAAACGCATAAATACTTAACATCCACTTAAAAAGCCAATAATCGCAACATTGTACGTTAGTCCTATCAAAACTTCATGATATTATGCACATAGATGTAGTTAAAAAAGAATAAATTTGTAACGAATGAAGTATCTCACTAATTTTATGTATGTTTGGGTCGCTATTTGTCTATCTTTACCGCTTCAGGCAATAGCTAAAGCAGACTCAAGCTGGGATGGATTCGTAAAACAGTATGGACGCTACGCAGAAAAAAAACTCAACAGTAAAGGTATTCCTGGCGCTGCGCTTTCGATAGTGAGTATTGGTAACGCTGATTATATCCACACCATGGGCCGCACCAAGGCAAGAAGTGGCACACAGGTTAACCGCCATACCCGCTTTAGGTTGGCTTCTGTGTCAAAAACATTTGCAGGGTCGTTAACTGCAAAGCTTGCAAGTGAAGGGTTAATAGATTTATTTAAACCGGTAAGTGAGTATATACCTGCCTTTAAAGGCACGGTTTATAAAGACAATTTAAAAGTGTTTCACTTATTAAGCCACTCCAGCGGGTTGGTCCCTAATGCGTATGACAATTTAATCGAATCAAGAATGAATTACCCCGATATTGTCGAAAAGCTATTAACAGTAAAGCCCATTTGCGAACCAGGCCAATGCTATGGCTATCAAAATGTGATGTTTAGTTTAATTGATGATGTAATTTACAGCAGTACCAATAAAAAATATGACCAGTGGTTGCAAGAGGGAATTTTTACACCATTAAAAATGAGCGATACCAGCTTAGGCTACGATGCAATGGTGCAGGATAAAAATTATGCGTTGCCGCACGTTAGAGGCAAAAAACGTTGGTACACAGCCAAGCTGAAAAAAAATTATTATAAAGTCGGCCCGGCTGCGGGCGTAAATGCAAGTGCCACCGATATGGCAAAATGGTTAAATGCGCAATTAGGGCAAAACCTAGATGTACTCTCTTTAGATGCACTTGCTACACAAACACGTCCTTATACACTTACAAAAAAAGAGCGTTATAGACGAGTATGGAAAAAGGAATTAGAACAAGCTTATTATGGATTAGGCTGGCGTGTTTATAACTACAACGATGAAACGCTTTATTATCATAGCGGCTGGGTGCAAGGCTATCGCAGTGATTTGGTGGTTATACCGCATTTCAATGTGGGTTTTAGTTTGATTGTTAACGCGGAAACAGGCGTGATAAATGAATTAACTACTGAATTTTTAGACCGTTTATTAAAATACAAACGCACTAAATAAACATGCCTAAGATTGCTTAAAAGGGCCGTGCTTTTAAATTTATTTTTTACCGGTAAAAAGCATAAATAAGCACATATAATAAAAAAACCAGCTTAATGCTGGTTTTTTTATAATAAGGCTCACTGCACAATTAACTTATGCGCGTGGTAATTGAATCTTTTTTTCTGCACTTTGACGATACAATACAACAGTGTGACCTATTGTTTGTAGCTTAGTAGCGCCGGTTTCACGAACGATTGCATCAAAAATAAGTGCTTTTGTTTCACGATCGTCAGTAGGTACTTTTACTTTAATCAATTCGTGAATTTCTAATGCACTTTGAATTTCGACTACTACGCCCTCGGTTAAACCGTTAGAACCTAGTAAAACTACAGGCTTAAGGCTATGCGCCTGACCTTTTAAAAACTGCTTTTGTTTGTTTGATAATGTCATGTTTATACAAATTTTGCTGAATATGGCTTGAATTAAGGGTATTCTAACGCCATCTAAAGAATATTACTAATTAGTTGCGTGTTAATTTATGACAAATAAAAAACATTCAGCCAGTTCAAAGCGATGGCTGAAAGAACATTTTGATGATCAATATGTTCAGCAAGCGCAAAAAAAAGGCTGGCGTTCTCGAGCTGTTTTCAAATTAGATGAGATCCAAAATAAAGATAAACTGCTTCGCCCTGGTATGACCGTTGTTGATTTAGGTGCTGCACCTGGCAGCTGGTCACAATACTTAGCCGAGAAAGTATCTGATAAAGGTCAGGTTGTTGCGTGTGACATATTACCTATGGACTCACTTGCGGGGGTTGACTTTTTACAAGGCGATTTTCGTGAAGAAGCCGTACTTGATGCATTGTTAAAACGCATTGATGGTAAAAATGTTGATGTGGTACTCTCTGACATGGCGCCAAATATGAGCGGTAATAACTCGGTAGATCAAGCGGGTAGCATGTATTTGGTAGAATTAGCACTTGATATGTGTCATCAAGTATTAAAGAAAAATGGTGCATTTGTTGTTAAAGTGTTTCAAGGTGAAGGCTTTGATCAATACTTGCAAGACGTTCGTAATAGTTTTAAAGCAGTGAAAATACGCAAACCTGATGCCTCACGTGCCCGTTCTCGGGAAGTATATATAGTAGCGACCGGCTACAAACTGTAGTACAGTTGCTTGGCGTTTAGTTGAATTTAAATTAATTGGATACAAGAGGTTAACCCCTTGAGCGATATGGCGAAAAATCTAATACTCTGGCTGGTTATTGCAGTTGTGCTAATGTCAGTATTTCAGAGCTTTAATGGCGGCGATCAAGTTGATCGTCAAACAAGTTACACTCAATTTGTAAAAGACGTGCGTAGCGGCTCTTTGCAAGAAGTTATTATTGACCGTGGAACAGGTAATATTACAGGTACTAAAAGCAGTGGTGAGCGTTTTCAAACCACAATGCCAATGTACGATGAAGACTTAATTAATGATTTACTTAAAAATGATGTAAATGTGAAAGGCGTTCAGCCTGAAGAACAATCGTTTTTAGCAAGTATTTTTATCTCTTGGTTCCCAATGTTGCTGCTTATAGGGGTATGGATATTCTTCATGCGTCAAATGCAAGGCGGTGGCGGTAAAGGCGCAATGTCGTTTGGTAAAAGCAAAGCGCGCCTGATGAGCGAAGACCAAGTTAAAACAACTTTTGCTGATGTAGCAGGTTGTGATGAAGCAAAAGACGACGTAACAGAGTTAGTAGACTTTTTACGTGACCCTTCTAAGTTCCAAAAACTTGGTGGTAGTATTCCTAAGGGCGTACTAATGGTGGGTCCTCCTGGTACGGGTAAAACATTACTTGCAAAAGCCGTAGCCGGTGAAGCAAAAGTACCGTTTTTCACCATTTCAGGTTCTGACTTTGTTGAAATGTTTGTTGGTGTGGGCGCATCGCGTGTACGTGACATGTTTGAGCAAGCTAAAAAGGCTGCACCCTGTATTATCTTTATAGATGAGATTGATGCTGTAGGTCGTAAGCGTGGCGCTGGCATGGGCGGTGGACACGACGAACGTGAACAAACACTAAACCAAATGCTAGTAGAAATGGATGGTTTTGAAGGTAACGAAGGTATTATCGTTATAGCGGCAACTAACCGCCCTGACGTACTAGACCCTGCATTACTTCGTCCTGGTCGTTTTGACCGTCAAGTAGTGGTTGGTTTGCCTGATATTCGTGGCCGTGAGCAAATTCTTAAAGTACATATGCGTAAAGTGCCATTAGGCGATAACGTAGAAGCGGCAGTTATTGCACGTGGTACGCCTGGTTTCTCTGGTGCTGATTTAGCAAACCTTGTAAACGAAGCTGCACTTTATGCCGCACGTGGTAATAAACGTGTTGTAAGTATGGCTGAATTTGATGCTGCTAAAGATAAAATCATGATGGGTGCAGAGCGCAAGACCATGGTGATGAGTGAGCAAGAGAAAGAAATGACGGCTTACCATGAAGCGGGCCATGCTATTGTTGGCCGTATGGTGCCAGAGCACGACCCAGTTTATAAAGTGTCGATTATTCCACGTGGCCGTGCCCTTGGTGTAACTATGTACCTGCCTGAACAGGACCGTGTTAGCCATTCTAAAGAGCTTTTAGAGTCAATGATTTCAAGCCTTTACGGTGGCCGAATTGCTGAAGCACTTATCTATGGCGAAGACAAAGTAACAACGGGTGCGAGTAACGACATTGAGCGTGCAACAGATATTGCACGTAAAATGGTAACGCAGTGGGGCTTGAGTGAAAAACTAGGTCCGTTACTTTACGCTGAAGATCAAAACGAGATGTACATGGGTGGCGGCGGTGGTCGCGCAATGAGCATGTCTGATGAAACAGCTAAAGTAATTGATGCCGAAGTACGCTTATTCTCAGACCGTAATTATCAAAGAGCAGAAGATATATTAAAAGAAAATATTGATATTCTTCATGCGATGAAAGATGCATTAATGAAATATGAAACAATTGATGCTAAACAAATTGATGATTTAATGGCGCGTCAGCCTGTGCGTGAACCACGTGATGCACACGACCGTTTAGACGATAAGCCAACTAAAACAGTCGCACCTCAAGAAAAGCCGGTTGATGAAAGCCAAAAACCGGATGATTCATCGAAAAAAGATGAAACAAACCTTGATGATAAAGCTGAATAATCGTTAAAATAATACTTTAAAAGCCCCGTACTTCGGGGCTTTTTTGTATCAAATAACTAAAAGGTTGGCGATGACTAACATAATAAACCTTCCCCGTGGGCGTAAACTTAATTTAGAAAAACCATGTGTGATGGGTATTTTAAATGTGACCCCAGATTCATTTTCTGATGGTGGAAAGTTTTTAGATACAGCGCACGCGGTGCAACAGGCAATGCAGTTGTTAGACGAGGGTGCAACTATCATTGATATTGGCGGGGAGTCTACACGCCCAGGCGCGCCAGATGTTAATTTAGACGATGAACTTAATCGTGTGATACCTGCAATAAAAGCTATTAGAGCTAAAAGTGACTGCGTTATATCGGTAGATACCAGTAAAGCACAGGTCATGGAGCAGGCGATTTTAGCAGGTGCTGATATAGTTAACGACGTACGTGCATTACAAGAGCCCCACGCACTTAGCACACTCGCTAAGTATCCCGATGTAGCAATTTGTTTAATGCATATGCAAGGGCAGCCACGGACAATGCAAAGTGAACCCACTTATACTGACTTGCTAGCGCAAATTAACCTCTTTTTTGAGCAGCGCATAAGCGCATGCGAAACAGCGGGTATTAAGGTGGAGCAACTTATCCTCGACCCAGGTTTTGGCTTTGGCAAAACCCTAGAGCATAATTTTGAAATACTTGCTAAATTTAATGCATTTAATAAATTTGAACTACCGCTTTTAGCAGGTCTTTCACGCAAGTCGATGATAGGTAATTTGCTAAACAGAAAAACAGATGAGCGATTAGCGGGCAGCTTAGCCGGTGCGCTAATTGCCGCGCAAAATGGCGCAAAAATTATTCGTGTACACGATGTAAAAGAAACAGCAGATGTGCTAGGTGTACTCCAAGCTTGCGAAAAAGGAGCTTTATAATGAGCGAAAGAAAATATTTTGGTACCGATGGGGTACGTGGTTTAGTGGGCACAGCTCCAATTAACCCTGAGTTTGCAATGAAATTAGGCTGGGCCGCAGGTCGAGTTTTGTCTCTAAGTGGAACAAAAAAAGTAATTATAGGTAAAGATACCCGTATTTCAGGTTACATGCTAGAAACCGCGCTTGAAGCTGGTTTAATTGCCGCAGGAATAGATGTCGTACTGCTTGGGCCAATGCCAACGCCCGCTGTAGCATATTTAGCGCAGACGTTTAGAGCCGAAGCAGGTATTGTAATTAGTGCATCGCATAACCCTTATTACGATAACGGGATTAAGTTTTTTAATGGCCAAGGCTTAAAATTGGATGACGACGTTGAGCTACAAATTGAAGCGATGCTTGATGAACCAATGACCTGTGTTGCCTCAGATAAACTTGGTAAAGCCTCGCGCTTAGTAAGTGCTGATGGGCGCTATATTGAATTTTGTAAAAGCCAATTTCCACAAGGCTTATCACTTGAAGGTTTAAAAGTTGTACTAGATTGTGCCAATGGCGCAACCTACCATATTGCACCGTCGGTAATGCGTGAGCTAGGCGCTGAAGTGATTACTCATGCATGTGAGCCTAATGGGGTGAATATAAACCATGAATGTGGTGCTACACACGTTGATACGTTAAAGCGCAAAGTGCTAGAGCATAAAGCCGATGTGGGTATTGCTTACGATGGTGATGGTGATCGCGTAATGATGGTTGATCACAACGGTCGCGTATTTGACGGTGATGACTTAGTTTACATTATTGCCTGCCAAGCGGCTGAAGATCATATGCTAGGTGGTGGTGTTGTTGGCACGGTTATGTCGAACATGGGGCTTGAAAATGCATTAAAAGCAAAAGGAATTGAATTCGCGCGCAGTAAAGTTGGTGACCGTTATGTAATGGAAATGCTGCAGCAAAAAGGGTGGAGAATTGGCGGTGAAAGCTCAGGCCATGTATTAAACCTCGATTTAATCACCACGGGCGATGGTATCATTTCAAGCCTTCAGGTATTGGCTGCAATGGTGGCTCAAAATCGCACATTACAAGATTTAGGGGCTGGTTTTACAAAGTACCCAATGAAAATGATTAATGTACGTTACACACCAGGCACAGACCCTGCACAAGCACCAGAAGTAAAAGATGCGGTTGCGCAAGTAGAGCAAGCTTTAGGCGAAAAAGGCCGTGTTTTACTCCGTAAATCAGGCACTGAACCGGTAGTACGTGTTATGGTTGAAGCCGAACAAGAAAAAATAGTCATAGACAGTGCGCAAAAAATTGCAGCAGTTGTCGAATCTATGAGCAAATAAACTGATTGAGAACAATAACCTCTTGTAACTTAGGGCGAGAAAAGTTAATATCTCGCCCGCTTTCTAATCTGGAGTGGAAAATGGCAATACGTAAGGTAATGGTCGCAGGCAACTGGAAAATGAATGGCTCTTTAGAGCTTGTCACTCAACTGTCTGATGCCATTAACAGTGTTAAATCAAATGAGGTAGACATTGTTTTATTTCCTCCATTTCCATTAGTATCAGCACTGGTTGAAAGTGGTGTTACCACGGGTGCCCAAACGCTAAGTGAAAATACCCCAGGCGCCTTTACCGGTGAAGTGGATGCTCAGCTTATTAAAGATTTAGGTGCTAAGTACGTACTCGTAGGTCATTCAGAGCGACGCAGTATTTACAAAGAAAGCAATGCAACTGTAGCCGCAAAATTTGCCCGTGCACAGCAAGTAGGACTAACACCTATCTTGTGTATCGGAGAAAGCGAGAGCGAACAAGAAAACGGTCAAACCGAACACGTGGTTGCTGCACAAATTGATGCAGTAATTGAGAAATTAGGTGTAGCAGCACTGAAAGATTCTGTGATAGCATACGAGCCCGTTTGGGCCATAGGCACAGGTAAGACTGCATCGCCAGAACAGGCACAAGCTGTTCATAAATTTATCCGTGACAAAATTGCTTCATTAGATAGCGATTTAGCACAAGGGCTTACCATCTTATATGGTGGTAGCGTTAACGAAAAAAATAGCGAATTATTATTTGCACAACCAGATATAGACGGCGGCCTTATTGGTGGAGCTAGTCTAAAAGCAGATTCGTTCACTGCAATCTGTAACAGTGCAAAAGGGACCGTATAAGATGTACGAAATTTTATTAGTAGTTTATTTAGTTGTTGCTTTAGCTTTAGTTGGTATGGTTTTAATCCAGCAAGGTAAAGGCGCAGACATGGGTTCTTCATTTGGCGCCGGTGCTTCGGGCACAGTTTTTGGCTCATCAGGTGCAGGTAACTTCATGACCAAAACAACAACAAGCTTAGCAACAGTGTTTTTTGTTTTAAGTATTGTGTTAGGTAACTTAACTGCCGGTCAAATTAAAAAGACCGATGAGTGGGAAAACCTTGAAGCAGCACCTGCAGTAGAAACTGTAGCGCCAGCAGAAGAAGACGTACCTGTTACTCAACAGCAGAGCTCTGACGTACCAAACTAATTTAGCGTAAAGCTAACGTTAAACGACTTATACTCCTCAAGTAAGTCAATAAGTTTAACACCTAAGCGAAAGCTTAAAAATGCGGATGTGGTGGAATTGGTAGACACGCTACCTTGAGGGGGTAGTGCTTTCGGGCGTGGGGGTTCAAGTCCCCCCATCCGCACCAAATTATAAAACCAGTAGCAGCAATGTTACTGGTTTTTTTTATGGGAAATTTTCAATTTGCTCACTTATTAATCGCTTGATCCTTTTTGCGTTTATTAGTTGTTTAAAACTCGCTGTATTTGTAAAAAAAACTAGAAATATTACAAATTTAGTTAACACTTATAGGTAATAAGCCGATAATAGATATAGACAACAAAATAAGGTATACACAATGGCTTCAGGCTTCTCTTTTCAAAACCTCAGCATAAGTAAAAAAATACATGCGATTACCAGCATTGCGGTTGTAGCATTTTTAGCAATCGTTTTGATTAATTACTTTGCAATGAATGACAATAGAATCGCACTTGATGAAATGGAAAAGTCTTCATATCAGGTTGTTAAGTTAACTTCAGCAAATGTAAGTCTTTTAGAAAAGCTCGATGAGCTTTATACGCAAGCAGTTACATTTGGAGAGCAGGAGTTAGTAGAGAAAGCAGCTGATACATACAATGCACTAAGTAACAACATAAATGCGGTTGAGCAAATAAACGCTTCGTATATTCATAGTGACACGAAAGTTCAGTTAGCAAATTACGAAAAAATATCAGCCAGTATTGCCAATGGCATGGTAAATGGAACGGCTGACTTTAGTAAAATTCAGCAACAAGCACAAAGAAAAACAGCACTGTATAATGATGTGCTTGAAAGGTTTAAAACCGCTCAAGCAAAAGCAGACGATCGCTTTTTTGAATTAGTTGCAAGTACTAAAGAGCGTTCTGATCACGCACTAACACTTATGTTGGTGGTATCTATTGTTTCGTTAATTTTACTGCTATTTATGGCTATTTGGATTGCCAAACGTATTGCAGCCTCTGCAAGTGATGCCGCTAATAACCTGAGTCTACTCGCAAACGGTAAAGGGTCGCTGAGCACTAATCTGAGCGTAAATTCAGAGGATGAAATTGGTCAAGTATCAATTAACTTCAACTCCTTCATCGCTTTGCTGAAAAAAACAGTACTTGAAGTAATCGCGGTATGTGAGCCACTAATGGAGAACTCAACTCGCTTAGTGCAAGGTATGGAGCAGGCTGAACGTGCTACCACAAAGCAAACAACAGAGGCTGAGGTGGTTAAACAGTCTATGGAAGAGATGAAGCAAAGCGTGGGTGATATTTCTCAATCGGCGGCAAGTGCATCAAATGCAGCGCAAACAGCAGAAAAAGAGGTAGAACAAAGCAGAACTCAAGTTCAAATGTCAGTCACAGCCTCACGTACGTTAAGTGATGAAATAAATCAAGCCGCCTCAACTATCAATAAGTTAGCTGATGATACAAAAAATGTGTCTCAAATTCTTAATGTGATCACATCTATTGCTGAGCAAACTAATTTATTAGCACTAAATGCTGCTATAGAAGCGGCTCGTGCAGGTGAGCACGGTAGAGGCTTTGCCGTGGTTGCGGATGAAGTAAGAGAGCTTGCATCACGTACAGCACATTCAACGAATGAAATTCGTGAGTTACTAAGCACCTTGACTGAGGCTGCAAATGAGTCTGTAACGGCGATGACATCAGCGCGAGATATGGCCACAGATAACGCAACAGCCGCAGAGAAAACAGGCGTTTCGATAGAAAAAATTGCAGAGCAAATGTTAGAAATAAATGGTATGAACTCACAAATCGCCGCTGCAACAGAAGAGCAAACATCGGTTGCTGCGATGGTTGTAGAAAATGTGACGAATATGCATGAATCGTTTGAAGACACCATGGACTCACTCGCGGCGGTAAGGGATGTAGCGAAAAATCTACACTACCTTTCAGATAACCTTTTAGATGCCACTGCGAAATTTAAAATTGAGTAATATTAATCTGCAATAATACTTAATCATTTTAGAGGCTAAGCTAGGCGGTAGCTGCATAAAAAAATCGTTATTTAGAGCAACTAAATAACGTTTTTTTTGCCTAGCTATCTACACACTTGTCCGCCACTCAATCGCTTATTTGTTTAAGCATATTAGTATATAGCCTTAATATTTAGATATAAAAAAACCACCTAACCGGTGGTTTTTTTATATCTAGCTACCGCGCTTAAAACGTAGCAACTACCTTAACTTTATCTGTTGCCTTACTGCTGTCTATATAACCAATTGAGTCGCCATTATTAGCAACAAAATCAATAACAGCTTGGTCAGAATCAAATTTCTCTGGTGGTGTACCTTTACCGGTAAAAACAAGTTTTGACCAATAGGCATTTAATTGGCTACTAGATTTACCAACTACTTTAGAATTGAATTCATCAGCAACAGCGGTACCATTTTGAGTAGCTGGGTTTACTTTATTACCGTTAGCAAATGACTTTGCTTTTCCTAGGTAAATCTTTTTAATAGTATCGGCATCAAGTGCACTTGCATTGCCAGGGTTTACTATTACCGCAACTTCAGCATAGGCGCTAAACGCACTTACCGACAGTACACTGGCTAGGATTAATTTTTTCATATTTCGCTCCAATTAGAATACTAAGTCAACGCCAACAGCTACTACATCAGTGTCAATATCAGTTACGTCATCATCAAAACGACTAAAATCAATTTTAAATGCAGCCGATGGGTGGAAGTCGTATCGTGCACCAATGGTGTATACATTGCTTTGCGCGCGCATACTTTCTAATGCGTAATTTACAGTAGTGTTTAATAATGGAATTGACTCAAGCGTATTGAAACGTGATGAATCGTGTTTATCATCATTATTCTCATAAGTTACATGAACAGTTACATCATCGAATCGGTAACCTCCAGATACATAGTATTGTGACTGTTCAGCTAAAATACTGCCTTCCACTTCAAATTGAGTGTACTCAGCATCAAATAAGAAGTTGTCATAATCAACTGAGAAACCAATTCCGAAAAACGTGGTCTCGTCCTCATCAGTTACAAGATCATTGGCAGTATCGGTCAATCCACTCGTGTTTAGAACGTCGATAAGTTGAATTAGGTCGCTGTCATCAGAAGAGATTGAAGTATCAGCAACAATGTATGCGGCTCTCGCACTAAACCAGTCGTAAGAAACACTCCAGTTAACACCACCTAAGTTATTTAACTCAGCAGGTAAGCTATCTCCAAATACATCAATATCACCGTCGAAAGCGCCGTAAAAGCCTTGTAATGTAGAATCCCAGTCACCTAATTGGCTGTTGTATACTACGCTAAGTCCTTCATAAGTAGAAAAAGGAATACCGTATACAGATCTCGGTGGGCGAACCCAGCGATAAGCATAGCCAACGTCTAAAAAGTCAGAGTACTTGTAAAAAGGGACACGCATTTTACCAGCGCTTAATTGCAGTTCATCGCTGTATTCATAGGTAACATAGGCCCATTCGAATGTTGCGTCAAAGTCATCCTCTCCACGCGCAATAATTTGCGCTGTAGCTGTTAGCTTTTCTTGAAGGTCAGCAGAGAGTTGTAAGGCGAACTTACTCTCATTTTTAAATGAGATATCGTCATCATATCCGTATAAAGTTTGATCACTGTCTAGACTTTTGCCACCTACTATAGATGCAAAGCCATTTATGCGAACTTCAGCACTCGTGTAACTAGATGCAAGTGCGGCACATATTGCTACTGCTACAGATAGCTTTTTCATATGTATTTCCTATTTGTTATTTAGATGTTGATTTCATGGGGATTATAGAAGTGATTTTAGTTTTTATCTAATAATTTTAGCTAGTTAGTAAAAAAAGAAGTGAGCATTTAGTTTATATTGAAGTTTACAATTGTTAATCTTGAGGGTTTAGTAATCAAAGTTGTTGATTTAATTAAAGTTAAAAATTATTTGAATTTATTAAAGTTGTTTATCTAATAATTTATAAAATAGTAATTACTGTTTAATTAATTGTTTATCTCTTATTTATCTTACGTTTTGCTTGTTTATAAACATTAAACATAGCGTTAAAGCGGACTTTAAGAGAGTGATAATAATAAAGAGGCTACCTTTATCGTTTACGAGTCACTTAAATGTTTATACCAAAAGGTATGCTTAGCTACAGTGTATTTAGTCTTACCCTTTGTTTTGTAATCAAATAACAACTTTCTAAACCTGATTTTTAGCTTAACATTACCACTGTATTAGCAAGGTAGTTCAAAGGAAGTGACAGTGATGAAGAGGCTAGCATGGTTAGTATTATGTTGCTTTGCATCCTATGCATATAGTAACGATGAAGTAAGTATTACATTGGTGGGGCATATTTCTCCGGTGTGTGAATTTACCTCACAAAATAATAACCTAGAGTTTTCTTCTGATGGCGTTGCTAATACAACATTAGAGATAAACTGTAATTCGCCAATGCGAATATCAATGCAGTCACTTAATGGCGGTTTGAGTCATGAGCAAAGCAGTAGAATAAGTTCATATAATATTAACTGGAAGTTGGAAGGTGCCAACAACAATGTGTCTGTATCGGCACAGGCAACCAAATCGACATATAGTTTTAATATTAATGATATTTTATTTGATAGCATTGCTGAGATTCAGTTAACTCTAGATGAACCCTTGATATATGCAGGAAGCTACCAGGATGTGATCCGCATAGAAATGACACCATCAGTAGTATCGGGTGGCGTGCTTTAAACGCACATTTATTAAACATAACAAACTATATGTCACATGGATAAGGAATATAACAATGAATAAACTAATCGTAATTTCAGCAATCGCAGCACTATCTTCAGGTTCAGCACTAGCAGAAAACTTAAATGTAGGTGGTGCCGTTGAGTCTGTATGTGAAGTAAGCAATATTGCAACAACACACTACTTTCCAGCTCTTGCGTTGGGGAATACAAAAACAGTTAATTTTGACTTGAAATGTAATGATGTGGATGGTGCAACACTTACTTTAACTACTTCTGAGGGACACCTTCAAAACGCTGATCACGAAGACAGAGGTGTAGGATACACTGCTCATTTAACAGCAGGTCCTTATGACTTTACTTTGTCAGCTGAAGATGGAACGAATGATCAGAGTGCTTTTCAAAGCAATGGTGGAAGTAACACATTAGCAACGACAGGCGTAACAGGAATGATTGACCTAGAAGTTACTCAGACTCCTGTATATGCAGGTACGTATGCAGATACTTTAATGCTAACTGTAACAGCAAACTAAAGTTAAATAGAAAAGGCAGTGACTATGCACTGCCTTTATTCAGGAGGGAATTCTATGCATATTTTACTTATCTTTATATTTTGTTTGCTTTCATTTTCAGTCAATGCCTTTCAAGTGAGACCTATGGTAGCCGATCTCAGCTCTCAAGGTAGTCAGTCGCAGCAAACACTTCGAATAATAAACCCATCTGATAAACCCTTAACTATTGATGTTTCTGCTTTTAATATGAGTATAAGTGATAATGGCGTTGAGTCTTTAGAGGTAAACGAAGAAGACTTCTTAATTATTCCTATGACAACGATTATCCCACCGGGAAATAGTCAATCGGTAATCGTTCGATATATTGGGGAGCCCATTATTAACCACTCTAAGTCTTATCGAATCACCGTAGAACAAGTGTCAGTT
Organism: Pseudoalteromonas sp. 1CM17D; assembly: GCF_023161805.1. Lineage (NCBI taxonomy): Bacteria > Pseudomonadati > Pseudomonadota > Gammaproteobacteria > Alteromonadales > Pseudoalteromonadaceae > Pseudoalteromonas > Pseudoalteromonas sp. 1CM17D. The sequence continues at coordinate 294,764 of NZ_JALNTP010000003.1, forward strand.
AACTTGAACGAAAATGCCCAATCTGGTGTTGGTATGTCACTTAGTTTTAGAACGCTATTTAACGTTGTTCCCGATAATGCTAAAGCTAACCTAATAATTAAAGAAAAAAAACAATTAGCAGAAAATCAATGGGGTGTGTCGTTAGAAAACCAAGGGAACAAATATGTACGCCTTTCAAAAGGTCAGTGGAATATTAAATCTAAGGGTAAAGTATTAACTTTAGAAGGAATGGATCTGAGTAGAGCCCTATCAGGTAAAATTTTACTTCCAAATTCAAAAAGCAATATTTCAATTTCAATACCAAAAGAGTTTCAAGCTTCTGATAGTGAGTTAGAGGTTATATTCTAATGTTTTGTGTTCAGTGGCTCTCCCGATGTTTAATGATACTAATATGTAATATTTCTATATCGGTAGAGGCTCTGGAAGTAACACCTATGGTGATTACATTATCCCCGGAGAAGCCTTCAAAAATACCTTCCAGTCTAATTTTTAATCAACTGCCTAGAGAGATTGCATTTGACATTGAAATATATGAAATCGATTTTTCTACACCGAGTCCTTCTTTAATTAAGCTGGAAGATTCTCCATTATGGGTATTTCCTCCCTCACTATTTTTACAAGAAGGGCAAGGTCAGAGGATTCAATTTAGATGGATTGGACAGAGGCTCCCACAGCAGGATAAGAGTTATCAGGTCAGTTTAATAGAGCAGCCTTTGGCTTCTAATATCGGAAGTGGTACCTCGCAACTTAAAATATTAATGAATGTAAATTTAGTTGTTCACGTAGACAGGGATATATATTTACCTAACTTAAAAATACTGACTTCTAAAATAGAAAGTGGAGAGCTTTTAGCTCAAGTCAAAAATGAAGGAGAGGGGGCTGCGCGGCTCAGTGACTATAAAATTAAAGTAACTACAAATAAATCCGTTGTAACTACTTTTGAAAAACAAGCTTTATTGGAGAAGGGGTACGATGTTTTTTTTGCGCCTTATGCCACACAGACCATAAAAGTTAAGCTACCTGAACATATTGAAAGCCGTGAGGTAGAGTATTTAAGTTTAGATTTAGTGCAATGAAAACTTTAGCAGTGTTCCTCTTTGCTGTATTTTTTTTACCACTTAGCCTGTTAGCAAAAATAAACCCTTCTAGTAAGACAATTGAACTTAATGTGTCAGTTCAATTAAATAAAAGCCCTATAGGTCAAGTCTCCCTTAAAGTTGATAAAAATGATGCCCTTTTTTTAAAGTGGGACGAATTAGAGCCACACCTTCGCGAAATTTTACTTGAAGAAAAAGAGAGGGAGCTTTTTAAGGTATTAAAAGGCAATACTTTAGCGGTAACTTCATTAAGGGAACTAGGTTTTAGTGTTGTGTTTGATATGAGTGATTTTAGTTTGGACGTTGTTGTTCCCGTAGAATTAACCCGCCCACAAAAATTAAGTGCGCAAATGCAAAGGAAAAGGTTGAAGGCTATTGAACCAGCCAATGCGAGTGGGTTTGTTAACGCATATGCAAGCTACGTTCACCAAGATGATAAGGAGCAACAGCAAGTTCAAGAGCAATACGCATTACGATCCGAAATTGTAGCGAGTTGGCAAGGCTGGGTGGTAGAAAATGAATTCGAATATAATAAAATATCGCAGCCAGCCTCATCAAGTTTTAAGCGGCGAGGAACTCGGCTTATTCATGATTTACCAAATTTAGGTATGCGTCTTTCTCTTGGAGACAACTTTAGCTCTGGTGGCTACTTCCAGAACTCTTCTCGTTTGTTAGGCTTTTCAATAGCACATGATTTTTCTCTATTATCAGACAGGCCCATAAGGCCAACTGCTTCACGTAGCTTTACTCTTCAAAGCCCTTCAAGTGTAGAGGTATATGTCGATGAACGAATTATTCAGCGCCTTAATTTGGTTGCGGGTATTTATTCTTTAGATGACATACCTTTGAGCGAAGGCAGCAATAATATTTCTCTAAAAATTACTGATATAGCTGGCGTTGTGCGCTATGTAAACTTTGATGTTGCGACTGGCTTAGATCTATTTGCACAAGGGCAGCTTGAATATGAAATTCACTTAGGCGTTCCTGCTGAGGCTGGCGATAAACTCGAGTATGAACCAGATTCTCCCTTCCTCAGTGCCTATCTGGATTATGGCCTGACCCCAAGTTGGACTGCAGGGGTTACAGCGCAGGGAGATAAATACGCGCAACAAATTGGCTTTAAACAAATCTATGCAGCTCAAATAGGGCAACTGGCATTTGAGGGCGCATTTAGCTTCGCGGAACGCCAAGGATACGCTTACCGTACTGTTTATAGTAGCTATAATATGAGCAACTTAGGAAGTGAGCTAACGCTCGGTTATGAATACAGTTCAAAAGACTTTACAGCTTTAGGTTTTAGGTCTCAAGATACGTTTAATAACCGCTATAGAGAGCATTATGCACAGGCTAGTTATAGTTATTATGTTAACGATAGAACATTAGCCTCTTTTTTTACAAATATTTCCCGAGATCATCAAAGTGTTCAATTTGATAAATCGCTGGGAGTCAATTTCTCAGGCGACTTGGTAAATAGTCAGTGGAGATATACTGCAGGGGCGCAATGGGATGAGTTAAAAGGTGAGCGAGAGTGGGGTATAACTTTATCATTTACCTATAAATTTAATAATCAGCATAGAGTTAAACTATCCCACCAGTCTAGACGTGATAAAACGAGACTAGAATTTACTCAAGACAGTAATCAGCGTTTTGTCGGTGCTTTGAACTTTCGAGCTGGCTTAGAGAGCAATGAATTAAATAAAACTATCTTTGATTTAAACATGCAATATAACGCAAACCGTTTTGCTGCTAACCTTGAACATGCAAGTTTTTATAAAGATTTAAATGCTCGTTCTGCTTATCATCAAAGTCGTGTAAGCCTCTCATCTAGCATAGCTTTTGCAGATGATGCATGGGCATTTGGAAAGCCTATATACGATAGCTTTGCTTTGGTTAACGCCCATAAAAGTTTAGAAAATAAAGTGATTACATTAGGCCGAGTTGAAAATGACTATAGAGCTGATAATAGAGATTTCAAAACTATATTACTTAATGATTTGAGCTCTTATGACAATATCAACATTCCTGTTGATATTGATGATCTAGCCCCTGGCTATGATATAGGTTCTGGCATGCTTAGCTTTTACCCTAAATACAAAACTGGACATAAGGCAATAATTGGGACTGCAGCAAATATTTCTGTTATTGCAACTCTTCGGAGTAAGGACGAGAGCCCCTTAGCCTTAATGGTGGGAAAGGCTATTTGTCAAGATAAAGCATCGGCCAAAGAGTATACATTCTTCACAAATAAGCGGGGCCGCTTTGCAATAACTGGCCTTGCTCCTTGTCAGTATAAAGTGACCTTACAAAATAAAGATAGTACTACATTTTTAATAGAGGTTCGTGATGCAGAGCAACTTCAACGAAAAGGGGTTATTTATGTTCATTAAAATTGTGTATTTAGCAATAAGTATATTTTTACTAACTATGGCATGTAGAGTTAATGCTCAGTGTGATGCAAGTATTGGGGAAATTGAATACTTGTTTGATGACCTGCCTTTTTATCACGTAAAATCACAAGTCGATGCTGAGAAGACAATTCGAGTAGACACAATAAATACGTCGGATTGTACTTTGTATTTTAGTCTTTCTTCGCAAAACCAAGGATACCTTAAAAGTAACTCTCAATTTATTGACTATCAAATTCGTCTAGAAAATCAGTTGTTAAGTAGGAGCATCAATCAGGTTAAGCTTAACAATAGCAAAGTAGATATCAGGCTAGTGATCCCCGCAGGGACGCCAGTAAAAGCAGGGCATTACACTGATAGGCTTGAGTTGAGACTCTATGATGAAAATAAGCAAACCGTAGATGAAATAGAAATCGAGATTGAAACTAATATCCAACCCCGAACTAGTTTATCTTTATTAGGTTATAACACTTTTTCTAATACTGTTTATTTGGGAGAATTGAAGCCAGCAGAAAAATACACCATGTTACCTAGCTTACAAATAGTGACGAATACGGATGTTCAACTTAATGTAACCTCAGAGAATAAAAGTCGTTTATTACACTCTATTTTTAGTAATAAGTATGGTATTAGCTATACATTGCAATTAGGCCCAGAAGAAATTAACTTAGTAAAAGCTTCAAGTCTAAACTTTTCGTATTCCGGCCAGACTGAGTTTTTCATTCCGCTTAGCATTCAATTGGAGGACTTCACACGTCAAGCCGCTGGAGAGTATTCGGACGTTATTCGTTTTCAAATAAGCCCACTTAATTATTGACTTTACTTAAGTTTTTTTGGCACCACAGCAATGCTTGTTGTTTGTTTTTTACAGATATTTTTTGATAAATTTTATGTAAATGCACTCTGACCGTGGCTTCACTTATAAATAAGCTATCTGCAATAGCGGTGGAGTGTAGACCGGAGAAAAGCAAGTTTAATACTTTAATTTCTTTACAAGTAAGGTTACTTGATTGCAGGGTGGTTTGCTGTTCAGTGGCTAACATTTGTCTCATCCAGCTGTCTGTCACATCACGGGGAAACCAGAGCTTACCTTGTTCAATAGCTTCAAGGCCTTGTTGAAAAAGGGAGTCATCTGAACTTTCGTAAAAAAGTCCCTTTAAATTAGGCCATTCTTTTAAAGCTAATACGTCACTATTTTTTGGAACATCAAAAATAACTAAGCTTTTATAACCGTTATCTTGCATAAACTTATTGATAAGTTCATAAGTTGTGATTACATTAAGTGCTTGGTAATTAACTAATAAAATGTTGTAGTTAGCTGCTACACAGAAAAGTGAAGTATAGTCTGGACTATTAAAGCACTTTATATAGCGTATTGGAGTATTTTTAATATCCATAATTTCTGTCCGTAGATGCAATAGTAATACTATATTGCTATTTTTGGTTAATATCAATCATAGTGCATAGTTCGATAAGCTATACGAAGCTTTAATTAATGTGCTTTATGGAATAATGGTTCTCTTATATGTAAACATAAAAGGTGCACAAAATTAGAGTGTGTGTAACGTGATTACTTTTTAGCAAAAGGCCCATTTTTTTGTGTAGGTTATCCAACAATAATCAAAAATTATAATTAATTTGTACCTGTATGTTTATTAAATGAAAATTTTTATACATTTCTTCACAAATATGTAATATAATACCCTTCCAGAGGAAAGATGCTATTAGGCGTCTTTTTTTATGCCCAAAACTTATTGCCCAAGCCAATAAGTTCGCATAACTAAATTATACGGTATCCTTTGGAGAATATTTTGAAACTACGCAAACTCTCACAGTTAAGCCTCGCAATTGTCGCTGCACTAACTACCTCAGTAAATGCTGAAGAAGCTAAAACAACAGCAAAACAAGACGCGTTTGAAAAAATCGAAGTTACAGCTCGTAAACGTACAGAGAGCTTGTTTGAATCTCCAACCGCTATCACATCAATTGGTGCTAACCTCATTGATAAAGCCAATATGAGTAACCTAGAAGATATTGGTAAATACGTTCCAAACTTAAATATCACTCGCTACGGTGTAGGTAATGCGGCGCATGCCTCTGTGTTTATTCGTGGTATTGGTCTACAAGATCACATAATTACAACCGATCCGGGTGTAGGTGTTTATTTAGATGGTGTTTACTTAGGCCGTCAAATGGGGTCAAACTTATCGTTACCAAATGTAGAGCGTGTTGAAGTTCTACGTGGACCACAAGGTACATTATATGGCCGTAATACCTTAGGTGGCGCAGTAAATGTAATTACTAAGCAACCAGGTGATGAAGGGATTGTTTCAACTACAGCTAAAATTGGTAGCCGCGGGCGTATTGCTGGCGATGTATACTTTAATAACTCGCTAACAGATGAAGTAAGTATGTCTGCAAGTGCATCATACAAAACGCGCGATGGTGTGGGTGAAGCTGTCAATTTAGCTAACCCAGAAAAAGAAATTGGTGAAGAAGAAGAGTTTAGCGGTCGCGTAGCCCTTAAATGGCAAGCCAATAGCGATTTAGCGTTTACTTTTTCACTTGACGGTGTTGATAATGAGTCGGGTCAATCGCCTTACACTATTGAGTTAACTGAGCCGCTTGATGCAAATGATGTATTTAATGGTGACTTTCCTTTATTAACACAGGATATGATCCCATCTGACCCAGATGATTTAGGCACTACCGTTGCTGGTATTGAATCTACGTCTTACTCAGGGTGGGGTACGTCATTTACTGCTGATTGGGCAATTGATGATACGTACACGGCTAAATTTATTTCAAGTTACCGTACTTCTGAATACGAAGGTGGGCTTGATGATGATGCGTCACCACTTAACTTATCTGAGTTCCCAGAAGAGGGTGGTGCAGACCAATACTCGTTTGAAATTCAACTAAATGCGACTTACGACAATATGGACTTTGTATCAGGCCTTTACTTCTTTAATGAAGATGGCTTTACACGTTCAGGTCCATTTGTATTTAGCCCATTCAATACACCTAATGGCTTATTAAACGATGGTGTTACACCTTCATTTGGTGGCTATGGCGATTTTGAAATTAACCAAGAAACAAATTCATACGCTGTATATTTTAATACAAGTTACGATTTAACAGATGATTTAAGTATTGGTGGTGGCCTTCGTTACTCAAAAGATGAGAAAGACGCCGATGCGATTTTCCCAACATTTGCTGAACGTAAATACGTAAGTGCAGAGTTTGACGCTGTAACATGGGATGTAAACGCATCATATCAAATCAGCAATAACATGAATGTATATGGTCAAATCCAAAAAGGTTACCAAACCGGTGGTTTCCCTCCACGTCCATTTGGTGGCCCCGATCAGTTTGTATCGTTTGATGAAACTAAAGCAATTAACTACGAAATGGGCTTAAAAGGCCAAGTACATGAAAATGTATCTATGATGTTAGCTGTATTTGTAACAGATTACACTGACCTTGCTTTACCATTTTCTGACCCTACTGCAGGCGGTGGTTTTGTAACGATTGTTGAAAATGCAGGTGAATCTAAAGCGCAAGGTATTGAGCTTGAAACTACCGTTGCCATTACAGACGATTTCACAATTCGCAGCTCTGTAGGTTACTTAGATTCTGAAATTACAGAAGTAGATGCAGGCGTACAAGGTATTGGTAAAGGTGATTCACCAGCATTAACACCACGTTGGACTGTAATGATTGCCCCTTCTTACTTTATGGATTTAGACAGCGGTGCAACCGTTGCATTTAACGCTAACTACTCTTTCAGAAGCGAAATGCAAGGCCAGTCGGTTTACAATGAAAGCGAGACTATTGATTCGCGTGAGTTAGTTGGTTTTAATATTTCTTACACTAATCCTTATGGCGATATGGAAGTAACCTTATACGGTGAAAACGTATTAAACGAGGTTTACGATGTAGGTCGTTTACAACAGTCAGGTTTTGTTGGTGTAATGCGCAGTAATGACCGTAGCGAGTTTGGTTTAAAGTTCAAAAAAGACTTTGAACTTTAATAACCCGCAATGAGTTAATTAAAAGGTAAGCTTAGGCTTACCTTTTTTTTCGCCTGTAAAAAGAAAACTTAGATCAACAGTGAATCCCTTTGTTAAAAGCGCTATACAATCGTGTAGTGCAATTGCTATTGATATATTTAGTGTGGTGCGAAGGCTAATCGCTAAGTATTAAAAAGCGCCACAGACATCAACTAAACTCGTTTTTAGGCAATAAAAAAGCCCTCAGAGAGGGCTTTTAAACAATCAACATAGGTTTAAATAAAAACCTCTGCCATTCTTATTTGTTAGATTCATTGTATTCACGCGTTAGTCTTGCGTGCTCACTTAAATCTGTCAGGCCAAGCTTTTCGTAGCTTTTTTCCATCATCTCAAGTGCAGGCTCTAAATAGCTGCTTTGCGAGTAATGCTCAACAACGTACTTACCACGATTAGCGGCCGCCAGGTAAGCTTCACGTTCGTAGTAGTAATTAGCCACTTTTAGCTCGTAACGCGCCATGCGGTTTAAAAGCCACACTAAGCGGCGTTTAGCCTCTGGTGCGTAATCACTTTTTGGAAAGCGTTTTACAAGCGTTGATAAATCGGTAAATGCAACACGTGTACGGTTTGCATCGCGGTCAGCTCTGTCTATGCCAAAATACTCTTGGAAAGCATTTTTATCTGCTTTAATGTTAACCAAGCCACGCATGTAGTACATGTAATCTAAATCTTTGTGGTTTGGGTTTAAACGAATAAAGCGGTCGATAGTCGCTAATGCTTGCTCTGTATTACCTGATTGGTAATGGGCATACACTAAATCCATTTGTACTTGCTTTGAGAAAGGGCCAAATGGGTAGCGTGAATCAATAGCGGTTAACAGCTCAATTGCTCGGGCGTATAAACCTGAGTCGAGCGTTTGTTTTGCATCTTCATACAAAGCGTGTGCAGATTTGTTAGGAACGCGTTGGATATCTTCTTGGTCAGGCGCAGAAGAACAGGCCCCTAAAGTAAGTACAGAAGCTGAAAAAACAATGGCGAATGCACGTTTCCCTATTTTATTTATCATTTTATTTGTTACCTTCGATGTCTTCGGCTAGGCCACGGCGGTAAAACCGAGTAAACTATGCGTATTATATTATGCTTTTATTAAAAGCGATTCTAACCCAGTCAGGCACAGCTTGCACTGGTAAATTGGGTAAAGTTACTAATGTCAGAACAAATTTCACTTCAAGCCGAGGTTCCTACCGAGTTAGGTGGTAAACGTCTAGACCAAGTATTAGCGCAATTGTTCCCTGATTATTCACGTTCACGTATAAAAACATGGATATTGGATGATAAAATCACCGTTGACGGTGAAATCTATAACACACCACGAGAAAAACTACTCGGTGGTGAAGTTGTAAATGTTGAAACCAGCATTGAAGCACCACGCGAATACGAAGCACAAGATATCAAATTAAACATTGTTTATGAAGATGATGATATTTTGGTTATCAACAAACCTATGGGCCTAGTCGTTCACCCAGGTGCAGGTAACCCTGATGGCACAGTGCTAAATGCATTGCTGCATCATTTTCCGGATATTATTAACGTACCGCGTGCTGGTATTGTGCACCGTCTAGATAAAGACACCACAGGCTTAATGGTGGTGGCTAAAACTATTCAGGCGCAAACACATTTAGTTAAAGCACTGCAAAAACGCGAAAACTTTACGCGTGAATACGAAGCTTTATGTAATGGTACTATGACCGCAGGTGGCATGGTTGAAAAGCCGATTGGCCGTCACCCAACGCAGCGTACACACATGGCAGTTCACGAAATGGGTAAGCCTGCTATTACACATTACCGTGTTGCTGAAAAATTCCGTGCTCATACACGTTTACGCCTTCGCCTAGAAACCGGCCGTACACACCAAATTCGTGTTCATATGGCGTATATAAACCACCCGTTAATTGGCGATAGAGCCTACGGCGGCCGTCCGCGTCCACCTAAAGGTGCTACGCCGGAGCTGTTTGAAATGTTACGTACATTTAATCGCCAAGCCTTACACGCAGTAAAATTGAGTATTGCGCACCCTATTACGGGCGAGATGATGACCTGGCAAGCGCCTATTCCAGATGACATGGTGGCAATGACTCAGGTTCTTAGAGAAGATACGAAAGCTAACCCTAACATAGAGTATTAATGGCTTTTTTGTCAGCCCCTTGGCCTAATTTAACCTCGGTAGGTACGCTTAGTACCACCCGAGAAGGCGGCGTGTCAAAGCCGCCTTTTAATAGCTTAAATTTAGGCCTACATGTTGATGATGATCCAGAGCACGTGCTAAAAAACCGTGCTTTGGTTGAGCAATCCCTGCCAAACCCGCCACTGTGGCTTAATCAAGTGCATAGCGCCGATGTGCTCTGCGTTGATGCAGATTTTAATTTTCAAACATTACACAGTGCTGATGCGTTGTATACAAAAGTTAAAAATCAGCCTCTTGCTATTATGAGTGCAGATTGCCTGCCTATTCTGTTTGCAAGTCATGATGGCCATGAAGTTGCAGCAGTGCATGGTGGTTGGCGCGGCCTTGGAAAAGGGATCATAAAAAATACGCTTGCCTGTTTTAGCGCGCCTAGTAAGCAAATATATGCGTGGCTTGGGCCTGCTATTGGTGCTGAGCAATTTGAAGTTGGCGCTGAGGTTGCTACGCGATTTATTGCAAAATCTCCGTTGTTTAAAGAGGCGTTTAAATTACAAAGCAATAATAAATACTTGTGCGATATTTACCTAATCGCTCGCATTGAGCTTGAGCAATTAGGCGTTATTAATATTAGCGGAGGCGATTATTGTACTGTTTCTCAGCCATCATTGTTTTTCTCTTATCGGCGAGAAGGTAAAACAGGACGTATGGCAAGTTTGATCTGGCGCAAATAAAACACTATTTCCCCACAATATTCTTCTTAACACCTTGAACAATTCTATTAACATACCCATTTATTAAGCAATTAGTTTATTAAATAGGTAAACCCTCATGCGTTTAGATAGATTCACAAGTAAATTTCAATCTGCGCTTTCAGATGCTCAGTCGCTAGCATTAGGGCGCGATCATCAATTTATTGAACCCGTACATTTAATGTATGCGCTTTTACAGCAAAATGGCTCTAGCGTGCGCGCCTTGCTTGCACAAGCAGGCGTGAGTGCAGATGAGCTCAACACCAAGCTTTCTCAAGAAATAGAAAAGCTGTTTAAAGTCGAAGGAGTAGGGGGCGACGTACAGCTTTCTAATAATATGGCTTCGCTTATTAACTTATGTGATAAATATGCGCAAAAGCGTAAAGATAAGTATATTTCGAGCGAATTATTTGTATTAGCGGCCTGTGACGACAAAGGCCCTTTAGGTGATATTTTTAGAGCGCTAAATATCACTGCAACTAAAATAGAAAGTGCCATAAAAGCAATTCGCGGTGGCCAAAAAGTCGATGACCCTAACGCCGAAGAAACCCGACAAGCACTTGAAAAATACACCATTGATTTAACCGAGCGCGCAGAGCAAGGTAAGCTCGACCCCGTTATTGGGCGAGATGACGAAATCCGTCGCACGATTCAAGTTTTGCAGCGCCGTACTAAAAATAACCCCGTGCTTATTGGTGAGCCAGGGGTAGGTAAAACGGCCATTGCAGAGGGGTTAGCGCAGCGCATTATAAATGGCGAAGTGCCAGAGGGCCTAAAAAGCAAGCGTGTTTTATCGCTAGATTTAGGCGCGCTGGTGGCGGGTGCTAAATACCGTGGTGAATTTGAAGAGCGTTTAAAATCGGTGCTCAACGAGCTGGCTAAAGAAGAAGGCCAAGTGATTTTATTTATTGATGAAATTCACACTATGGTGGGCGCAGGTAAAACCGACGGCGCTATGGATGCTGGCAATATGTTGAAGCCAGCGCTTGCTAGAGGGGAGCTACACTGTGTGGGCGCCACTACGCTTGATGAATACCGCCAATACATAGAAAAAGATGCCGCACTTGAGCGTCGTTTTCAAAAAGTATTGGTTGAAGAGCCCTCAGTTGAAGACACCATTGCCATTTTACGCGGCTTAAAAGAGCGCTACGAGTTACATCACTCGGTGGATATTACTGACCCGGCAATTGTCGCCGCTGCGCATTTATCGCACCGTTATATTAGTGACCGACAATTACCAGATAAAGCCATTGATTTAATTGACGAGGCTGGCTCGTCAATTCGTTTGCAAATAGATTCTAAGCCTGAGTCTTTAGATAAGCTTGAGCGCCGTATTATTCAATTAAAACTTGAAGATAACGCTTTAGCTAAAGAAAAAGACGATGCAAGCCAAAAGCGGCGCAGCGAAATGCAGCAGCTCATCACCGACTTAGAAGCGCAATACCGAGAGCTTGATGAAGTATGGAATGCAGAAAAAGCCTCGTTACAAGGCACGCAAGTAATTAAAGCTGAGCTTGAACAAGCGCGCCTTGATTTAGAGGTTGCCCGCCGAGCGAGCGATTTACAGCGTATGTCGGAGCTGCAATACGGAAGAATTCCAGAGCTTGAGCGAAAACTTGATTTAGCCTCGCAAGCTGAAATGCAAGAAATGAGCTTACTAAAAAACCAAGTAGGCGAAGACGAAATTGCAGAAATACTTTCTCGTTGGACCGGGATCCCAGTATCGCGAATGCTGCAAGGTGAGCGAGAAAAACTGTTAAAAATGGAAGAGCAACTTCACAGTAAAGTGATAGGGCAGGACGAAGCAGTTGTTGCGGTCGCGAATGCGATACGCCGCTCTCGTGCGGGGCTTGCCGATCCTAATCGACCAATAGGATCATTTTTATTTTTAGGACCCACTGGGGTGGGTAAAACAGAGCTTACTAAAGCGCTTGCAGGTTTTATGTTTGATACAGAAGATGCCATGGTGCGTATCGACATGTCAGAGTTTATGGAAAAACACGCGGTAGCACGTTTAGTGGGTGCGCCTCCCGGTTATGTTGGTTACGAAGAAGGCGGCTATTTAACCGAAGCCGTTCGCCGTAAGCCTTATTCTGTAATTTTGCTTGATGAAATAGAAAAAGCGCATCCCGATGTATTTAATATTTTATTGCAGGTACTCGATGATGGCCGCCTTACTGATGGGCAAGGGCGTACGGTTGATTTTAAAAATACGGTTATTATTATGACCTCAAATTTAGGCTCTGATATTATTCAAGAGCAAGCGGGCACAAACGACTACGCAACGCTTAAGAGCAAAGTTATGAATGTGCTCGTTAACGAATTTAGGCCAGAATTTATAAACCGTATTGATGAAACCGTCGTATTTCATCCACTTGCCAATGAGCATATTAAAGAAATTGCCGATATTCAGCTTGTTAAATTGCGTGAGCGTTTAACAGAAATGGGCTACTTATTAGAGATCAGTGATGCGGCGCTTGAAAAAATTGCCTCTAGCGGGTTCGACCCTGTTTACGGTGCTCGGCCATTAAAACGAGCTATTCAGCAAACAATTGAAAACCCACTGGCTCAGCAGCTATTAGGGGGAGAGTACAACCCTGGCGATATTGTCGTGATAGATGCAAACGAGCAGGGCCTGATTTTTTCAAAACGCTAATCTAGACGCACAATAAGCCGCCAAGCAGGCGGCTTATTGCATTGCTTTATACTTTAAATGTATAAAGTAGGTTGCTTACTTTTTGAGAGCCGGCAACTAATTCTGCGGCATCTTTAGCAACGTCAAAACTTAAAGCTAAGTTTTCGTTACTCACCTCTTTTATATTATCTACATTATTAGCAATATCATGGCTCACCATCTGCTGCTCCTCTGCAGCCGTCGATATACTGTTTGTAAGTAATGCTATTTCACTAATTTGATTGAATATACTATCGAGCTCTTGGTGTGTTTGCTCGGTTGTTTGTACGCAGCCCTCAGCTTGTAGTTTTGTACTTTGCATTACCTTTGACCAATTAACCAATGTATCTTGTATATCTTTAATCGAGCTGTGAATTTGCCCCGTAGCACTTTGCGTACGAGAAGAAAGGGCACGTACTTCATCAGCAACTACGGCAAAACCACGGCCATGCTCGGCTGCTCTTGCGGCTTCTATTGCAGCATTAAGCGCTAGTAAATTGGTTTGCTCAGCAATACCTTCTATCTCATTCATTACTTGGCCTATTTTATCTGCTTCCTGCGCGAGGTTATTAGCCGTATTGGCAGCATGATCTACGTGGGTTGCCAGCTCAGATACCATTTTTTTGTTATCAGCAATATGTTGTTTTATATCCGCGCAGCTGTGCTGAGTAGAATTAACTTTGTCGGCGGTAGTTGTTGTACTATTCGAAATCTCACCAATAGTGGCGGTCATTTGCGCCATAGCAGTGGCGATTTGTGTAAGCTGTGTGCTTTGTGCCTCAATGCCTCTTTCGGTGAGCGTCGATTTATCATCTAGGTTTTCAGCAATGTTATTAAAGGCATAGGTGGCATCTTTTACGCGCCCCAATACAGTTCTGAGCTTAGCAAGTAACATTTGCTCTTTATAGTCACTCACACTTAGCGGTGAGTTATCGCAAAAAACATAGCGCGAGATAGAGTCAGAATGCTGTTTATAGGTGTTTAATTTAGCAGGGGTTGCCACAAGCTCTTGATAATTTAAGGCCAAAATAAGCACGCAAATTAATACGTTGATAACCGCTGCCATGGCTGAAAAGGCAAACCCACTCATTATTAGCCAGCTAAATACAACGGCTAACGTAAGCATTTGGCGCAAGTGTGTGCGTTCGTTAAAATTAAAAGTGGCTTTACCGCTATTTAATTTTTCGTATAGTTTATGGGCTGTTAAAACATGTTTTTTATCTGGTTTTGTACGTACAGATTGATAGCCAACTAACTGATCTCCTTCAAAGATAGGGGTTACAAATGCATCAACCCAGTAATAGCGCCCATCTTTACATCTATTTTTTACTATGGCGCGCCATGAGTGGCCGCTTTTTAGCGTACTCCACATTTCTTTAAATGCTGCTTTGGGCATATCTGGGTGGCGCACAATATTATGATTTTTACCAACGAGCTCCTGGGCACTAAAGCCTGCTACATCGCAAAATGCCTTATTTGCATACGTAATGACTCCTCGTAAATCGGTTGTGGATACCAATTGCTGAGCATCACTAAAGTGAACCTCTTCATTTATTAAGCTTTGATTATGATGCATGTTAGTTTTAACCATCCTTTTTAATTAACTTGTCATTGTATTGGGTAAACAAAAGGAGGTGAAGTAAAGGCGCTGCGCTAAATAAAATTGTCATCAAAATTGCGACTTTTTATGATCTATATCAAATACTGCGCTTAAAATGTTAAAGCTTATGAAGTGTAATCTATTAATTCAGGGTCTTTATGTTTTGGGGTGTGTTGATTTTTGGAGGCTGAATTTACAGCAGTGTGTTTGGTTTTTAGGCAAGGGGTAAGAGCAGGACGCGAAAGCTTTGTTTGGTTTTTACTTATTCTTACATGGAGGTAAGTTATTAGAATAATGCAGGGCAGTTATCGAGCCCATTAGGTTACAAATATCGCGCTTAGTTCTAACAAATTTCAATTCACAAAGGCCAACACGCCCTAGCAAAGCGATTGTATATTAGCGTGAGCAGTGGCAAGATTAGCTTGCTGGTTGATGCTTATTGTATCAAGCGCATGCTCAACAGGGTAAATAGCTAAAAATTTTGAAAAATTATATTGTTCTTAACAATTTAATCTTGAGTATGGGCAATTAGCCCCCATAACCCTAAGATTAAGCCACGTGGCCGAGGAAGCATTTTTTGACTATACATGATTTATCTAGCGCGCTAAACGCGTTATCAGCAACACCGCATCAGCACGCAATTAAAGGGATCAAACGTGGTATTGAGCGAGAGTCGTTGCGTATTAAAGGTAATGGCGCCATTTCCACTTTAGGACATCCTAAAGGCGTAGGTAGTGCATTAACAAACGGACATATTACTACCGACTTTTCAGAGTCATTACTTGAATTTATTACCCCTGTTAGTGAATCAGCGACAGAAACCTTAGCGCAATTAAAAGACCTGCAAAAGTTTACACTTGAGCACATGGGTGATGAGCTTTTATGGCCCATCAGTATGCCATGCTTTATTGAAGATCAAGATGACATCGTACTGGCTCAATTTGGTAGCTCAAATACTGCGCGTATGAAAACCCTATACCGTGAAGGATTAAAAAACCGTTATGGTAGTATGATGCAAGCGATTGCGGGTGTTCATTTTAATATTTCTTTTCCAGAAACACTTTGGCAATCTTTACACACCTTAAAGCAAAGTGAGCAAAGCCTAGAAGCATTTATTTCGGATGGTTATTTAGCGCTTATTCGTAATTTTAAACGCGAGCTTTGGTTGATTAGTTACTTGTTTGGTGCCTCACCTGCATTATGTAATTCTTTTTTACAAGGGCGCAAAACTGACCTGCCGTTTAAAAAGCTAGGTAAAGGCACACTTTATTTAGAAGTAGGAACCGCGCTACGCTTGGGTGATTTAGGTTACACCAACAGTGCGCAATCTTCATTACGCGTAATGTATAACTCGCTTGATGAGTACGTTGCTGGGCTTAAAAAAGCAATCAACACGCCTTCTGACCTATATGGCGATATTGATGACTACACCACAGCAACACCTAAGCAGCTTAATAAAAATATTCTGCAAATCGAAAACGAATTTTATTCGCCGATCCGCCCTAAACGTAATGCTAAAAGTGGTGAAAAACCAACGGATGCATTATTAAGAGCAGGCATTGAATATGTTGAAATTAGAGCGCTGGATGTAAACCCGTTTAGTGAAACCGGCATTGATATAGAGCAAATTCATTTTTTAGATGTGTTTTTAACGTATTGTTTGTTAAAAGACTCTCCAGAAATGCAGTGGAAAGAGCAAGCCCGCAGCACTGAGAATTTAGATACAGTGGTTAATCAGGGGCGTCAGTTAGGTGTTATGCTTAACGACAACAACCAACAGCGTACGTTACAAAGTTGGGGGAGAGAAATTTTTGACCAACTAAGTGAAGTCGCTGAGCATATGGATAAGGCGTATGGAGTGACCTATTACAGCGAAACCATCGCACAAATGGCTACTTGGGTTGATAACCCAGCGCTGACTTTTTCAGGGCGTTATGTGCGCGAGCTAGAAAGTGCGGGTATAGATAACGGTTTATTTGCTATTCAATTAGCTAATAAATATAAGCAAAGCCATGCGCAAGCCAACTACAATGTGTTTTCTAAAGAATGGCTAGAGCAACAAGTTGTTCTCTCGGATAAAGCGCGAGAAGAAATAGAGCGCGCCGACACGCTAAGCTTTACTGACTTTTTAGATGAATATTTTAATGCCAAAGCACCCGCTTAAGTTTTTTTAAGCAAAAAAAACGCAGCCCAAGGTGGCTGCGTAAATATTCTTCAGGGATGAAACAATGCTATACTGCTGCATTCATATACTCAGACCCACGCTTTTTTAAAAAGTTCAGTGAGATCTTATAAAAATGAAAAAAAATGCAATTATTTTATCTTTTGCCCTCTCTTTAGCTGGGTGTGCCACTGCGCCGCCAAAGCAACCTAATGATCTTTGTAAAATTTTTGAAGAAAAGTCAGACTGGTACTTTGATGCAAAAGATGCACAAGAAAAATGGGGCTCACCTAAACATGTTCTTATGAGCATGATGTACCAAGAAAGTTCGTTTCGTCATGATGCTGCACCACCCATGGAGTATTTTTTATGGATAATTCCAACTGGGCGTGCCAGTGATGCTTACGGGTACTCACAAGCAAAAACTCCAACTTGGTCTGACTATATTCGTGAAACGGGTAACAGTGGGGCTGATAGAGATGATTTTGACGATGCAATCGACTTTATGGCATGGTTTGTTTATAAAACACATAAAGTAAATGGTATCTCTAAATGGGATGCTTACGCCCAATACTTAAATTATCACGAAGGCTGGGGCGGTTATAAACGCGGTACCTATAAAAAGAAAAAGTGGCTAATGGGTGTTGCTAATAAAGTAAAACACCGCGCAAGCCGTTATGGTGCGCAGCTTAAACGTTGTGAAGACGAGCTTGATAAAGGCTGGTTTGAGCGACTACTTTTTGGCTAACTACATATATTAAAAGCAAAAAAAGGAGCCAAGGCTCCTTTTTTAATGCATTATTTACACTTACAACTTACGTTGATTTGGCTTAATTTTTACCTGTTTTATCATATTCTCTTTTACTTCTAACACCTCAACAGGGTAGCCGGCTATTTTAAGGCTTAAATTAGCATCTGGAATATCTTCTAGGTATTCCACAATTAAACCGCTGAGTGTTTTAGGGCCATCAAGAGGAAACTCCCAGCCCATCTCTTTGTTTAAGTCGCGCACGTTAGCGCCGCCATCAACAAGGTAAGAGCCATCGCTTTGTGTGGTCACTTCTTCACTTGGCGTACGTGTTTGCGTGGTAGTAAAATCGCCAACCACTTCTTCAAGAATATCCTCAAGGGTTACGAGACCTTGTATGTCGCCATATTCATCAACCACTATACCAATACGTTCTTTTGATTGTTGGAACTTTAATAGCTGGGTATTTAGGGACGTCCCCTCAGGAATAAAGTAAATCTCACGTACAGCACGCAATAATGACGGTTTATCAAATTGCTCTTTGGTTAAAAGACGAAGAGCGTCACGCGAATGGATAAAACCTACCGCGTCATCAATATTGTCGCGATAAAGTAATACACGGGTGTGCTGAGCATGAGTTAATTGGCGGCTAATGAGCTTCCAATCGTCGTTAATATCAATCGCCACTATTTCGTTACGAGGGATCATAATATCTTCAACGGTCACTTGCTCTAAGTCTAAAATAGAGGTCAGCATGCTTTGGTGACGAGCTGGCAGTAATGCGCCTGACTCATTCACCACTGTTTTAAGCTCTTCTTTACTCATGCTGTGCTCATCTATTTGTGCTGAGCTGATACCAAATAGACGTAAAATACCGTTGGTCATCCAGTTAACAACAACCACAAATGGGAATAGTATTTTGAGTAACCCTTTGAGAATAATAGAGCTTGGAAAGGCTACTTTTTCAGGGTACAACGCAGCAAGCGTTTTTGGGGTTACTTCTGCAAATATTAGTACCACTAGCGTTAACACACCGGTTGCAATACCAATACCTAAATCACCGTATAAACGAATACCAATAATAGTAGCTACCTGGGCAGCAGCGATATTTACAAGGTTGTTACCAATTAATATTAGGCCTATGAGTCTATCAGGACGGCTAAGTAATTTACTGACTCGTTTAGCTGCGCGATGTTCCTCTTTTGCAAGGTGGCGCAAGCGTATACGATTAATTGACATGATCCCGGTTTCTGAACCCGAGAAATAAGCAGAAAAAAGCACCAATAAACCTAAAATGATAAACAAGGTACTTGTCGATATGTCGTCCAACGATGGATCCTTTTTTTATAAACCAATGCGTATTAAGCTAGAGTGAGCTGACAGAGTCAAGTTAAAACTTATTTAACACCACTTCTTGTATAAAACGGCTGCCAAAATAAGCAAGTGTGAGGATAAATGCAGCGACCATGATGGTAATAACCACAGGTTTACCACGCCAGCCTTTTTTCATGTGCCCAAGCGCAACAGTGACAAAAATAACCCATGCGACAAGCGATAAAATGGTTTTATGGATAAATTCTTTTGCAAACATCCCATCTAAAAACACAAACCCTGTTAATAAGGCAAAGGTAAGTAACACCGTACCTAAGTTTAATAGTTGATAGAGCTGACGTTCTACCACCATTAATGGTGGCAAATGGCTATGCACAATTGCTAAATCTTTACGTTTTAAGCGTTTATCAATAAAGTAAAACTGCACGCCGTATAAAGTGGCAATAATTAACACGCAATATGCTAACAGTGATAGCGATATATGTGTGATAAGGCCTATTTCAATATTAAAGCTTTGTAATAAAATATGGTGCGGTATAAACAAACTTGCAATGGTGAGTAGGGCTGCAAAGCCATAGACGACCGGTAACAGCAATGTAGCAGGGAACTTTAATGACACCGCAGTCACCGACACCACAATAACCCAGCAGGTCAGCAGTGCAACATTAACGATACTTAAATCTTGCCCGTCGGAGCGAAACACCGAATTAACCAACAGCAGCATGTGCGCTAGTATAGCCACGGTACTTAAAATAACCGTTACCTTTTGGCTAGGACCTTGTTGATGAAACAGGCGTGTTAACACGTGAGACGTTGCTAACACATAAAATAAACTGGCAATAATAGTTAAACTAATAATCAGCATTGTGCTTGGGCCACTTATAATTAGAGTCAAATAATTCTTGTTGTTATAAGCACATTGTATTTTATAGCAAAGCAATTGCATAGACCTAAAAAAAGAAACTCAATAAGCTGTGCTTCAATACTGTATTGTGCGCCATCATTTACGGTATACTGTTTTTAATTGAAATTTAATACTATTGCTCCCATCTAATAAGTAAAATGCAAATAAGCGTGAGCTTATTGGGTCAATATAAACGTCTTATCGGAACCGTTACATGTTTGAGAACCTCCAAGAACGATTAGGTAAAACCTTAAAAAATATTAGTGGCCGCGGCCGTTTAACAGAAGACAACATTAAAGACACGCTGCGTGAAGTACGTATGGCGTTTTTAGAAGCTGACGTTGCGTTGCCTGTTGTTCGCGAGTTTGTAAAGCAAGTTAAAGAACGTGCCGTAGGTGTTGAAGTAACTAAAAGCTTAAGCCCTGGCCAAGTATTTATAAAAATAGTGCGCGAAGAGCTTGAAAAAGCGATGGGTGAAGCCAACGAAGAGCTTAGCCTAAATGCACAGCCGCCAGCCGTTGTTATGATGGCTGGTTTACAAGGTGCGGGTAAAACAACCAGTGTTGGTAAGCTTGCTAAGTTTTTAAAAGAGCGTAAGAAAAAGTCAGTGCTAGTTGTTAGTGCCGATGTATACCGTCCGGCGGCTATTAAACAGCTTGAAACACTTGCCAGCGAAGTTGACGTGGATTTTTTCCCAAGTGATATTTCGCAAAAACCAGTAGATATCGCCACCGCTGCTATTTCTCATGCTAAAAAGAAATTTATAGACGTTGTTTTAGTCGATACCGCCGGCCGTTTGCACGTAGATAACGAAATGATGGGCGAAATTAAAGACCTTCATAAAGCAATCAACCCAATCGAAACATTATTTGTGGTTGATGCAATGACGGGTCAAGATGCGGCGAATACCGCTAAAGCATTTGATGAAGCGCTACCTCTAACCGGTGTTATTTTAACTAAAACAGATGGTGATGCACGCGGTGGTGCTGCTTTATCTATTCGTCATATTACCGGCAAGCCAATTAAATTTATGGGTGTGGGTGAGCGTACAGATGCACTAGAGCCGTTCCATCCAGATCGTATCGCATCGCGTATTTTAGGCATGGGGGATGTACTTTCATTAATCGAAGAAGTCGAAATGAAAGTCGATAAGGAAAAAGCAGCTAAGGTCGCTGAAAAAGTATTTAAAGGCAACGGCTTTACCCTTGATGATTTTGCAGAGCAATTAAAGCAAATGAAAAATATGGGTGGCATGATGTCGATGCTAGATAAGCTGCCTGGTATGCAAAACTTACCCGATGCTGTAAAAGGCCAAATGGGTGACAAAACCTTCATTCAAATGGAAGCAATCATCAGCTCTATGACCAAACAAGAGCGTGCGCGTCCTGAGATTATTAAAGGCTCTCGTAAAAAACGTATAGCCGCAGGCTCTGGTACACAGGTACAAGAGATAAATAAACTGCTAAAACAGTTTACGCAAATGCAAAAAATGATGAAAAAAATGAAAGGTAAAGGCGGCATGCAAAAAATGATGCGCGGCATGAAAGGCATGTTACCACCTGGAATGATGGGTGGCGGTGGCCCTAAATTTTAATGTAGCGCTTAAATAGCCGCTATATAATGTATAACAAAAGGGCTAATTGGCCCTTTTTTGTTGAATAAATTATGCGCGTGGTGCATGATAATCTATTAATTGTGGCTCAGATCACAGTTTAACCTACTAAAGTGGCTTTTTGCTTCACTTCTTACTTGCATTGTTGCTAAAAACTCGTACAATTCCCCAGCTCCCCATACTGGGGAGTAAATCTTATTAATGAAAACAGTCAATCTATTTAGAGGACGGTATGGTAACTATTCGTTTGCAACGTGGTGGCGCTAAAAAACGCCCTTTCTATCAAATTGTGGTTGCGGATAGCCGTTTCTCGCGTGACGGTCGCTTCATCGAGAAAATTGGTTTCTTTAACCCAATTGCTTCAGGTCAAGAAGAAAAACTTCGTTTAGATTTACCTCGTGTTGATCACTGGGTAGGTCAGGGCGCAGGTCTTTCTGATCGTGTAGCTAAGTTAGTTAAAGACGCTCGTAAAGCGGCTTAATAGGCGTAAGTGTAACCATGAGTCAAGAGAACACCTCATCAATTATTGTCGTAGGAAAGCTCGGTGCCCCATATGGTATAAAGGGCTGGCTTAAGGTACATTCATTTACTGATGATCCCCAAGGGATCTTCGATTTCAGCCCGTGGTTGATAGGGCAACAAGGTAAATGGCAGACCTTAGAAGTGGTCGACTGGCGTCGCCACAACAAAGGCTTTATCGCTAAAATTGCGCAAGTAAACGACAGAGACGAAGCAATGGCTTATACCCATGCAGAAATATCTGTTGATTCAGCGCAATTACCAGAACTCCCGCAAGGCGAGTTTTATTGGCGAGATCTCATTGGCATGTCGGTTGTAACTGATAAAGGTTACAATTTAGGCACTGTCGATGACCTGATGGAGACAGGATCGAATGACGTACTGGTTGTTAAGGCAAACAGTAAAGATGCATTTGGTCAAGCTGAGCGTTTGATTCCTTTTTTAACTGATTCAGTAATTAAAGAAGTTAAATACGAAGCGAGAGAAATTACCGTAGACTGGGATCCTGGGTTTTAATGACTCAAACTAGTTCATTATGGGTAGGGGTGATAAGCCTTTTCCCAGACATGTTTGATGCTATTACACACCAAGGTGTCACTGGTCGCGCAGTGAAAAATGGCTTAATTGACTTTAACTGCTGGAATCCACGTGACTATGCTTTAGATAAGCACAGAACCGTAGATGACCGTCCTTATGGGGGCGGCCCAGGTATGTTAATGATGGTTGAACCATTAAAACAAGCCATTCTTGACGCTAAAAAAGCGGCAGGTGATGGCGCAAAAGTAATTTATATGTCCCCGCAAGGGCGCAAATTAGATCAGCAAGGGGCTAGCGAACTCGCAAACTCTGAAAAGCTGATTTTGATTGCCGGTCGCTATGAAGGTATAGACGAGAGAATAATAGAGTCATACGTTGACGAAGAATGGTCAATTGGTGATTTTATTTTGAGTGGTGGTGAATTACCTGCCATGACATTAATTGATGCAGTAGCGCGATTAGTGCCAGGCGTGTTAGGTCATAACCAGTCAGCAGAGCAAGACTCATTTTCGGATGGCTTGCTAGATTGTCCTCACTATACACGGCCAGAAACATTGGACGACAAACAGGTGCCTGCTGTACTACTCAGTGGAAACCACCAAGAGATAGCAAAATGGCGGCTTAAGCAGTCATTAGGCAGAACTTGGCTACGACGTCCTGACTTGTTGCATAACCTAGCTCTGACTGAGGAGCAAGCGGTATTACTCGCACAATTTCAGCAAGAGTACCAAAAAGCTTGTGGCTAGAAGACAGTTACACCTAGGAAAGTGAGAAACATAATGGCAAAAGTAAACCAAAATATTATTAAAGCGCTTGAAGAAGAGCAGCTTAAAACAGACGTACCAGCATTCGGCGCTGGTGATACAGTAGTTGTACAGGTACGTGTAAAAGAAGGTAACAAAGAGCGTCTACAGGCCTTTGAAGGTGTTGTAATCGCTAAGCGTAATCGTGGTCTTCACTCAGCATTCACAGTTCGTAAAATTTCGAGCGGTGAAGGTGTTGAGCGTGTATTCCAAACGCACAGCCCTCTTATTGATAGCGTAACAGTTAAGCGTCGCGGTGCGGTTCGTCGTGCTAAGCTTTACTACCTACGTGAGCGTTCTGGTAAATCTGCACGTATTAGAGAAAAACTTAACTAATACGCGCTGTTTATCAACGCAAAGAAAACGGGTTGCAGCCTCACGGTTGCAACCCGTTTTGGTTTTTAAGCATTAAATAACATACTACCTCTTCACAAAAGCATCCCTCTGTATTAAGTAATCTTCACTCTCGTTGTTACATTAGCCTTTTAACCCATACTTGATCCTGTTAGTATTTAACGTATTGATTAGTTTACTTAAATGTAAATATATATTTACTAAATGAGTTGTTTATAGGTGGAATGAGAAACGTGGCTGAATTAAGTGATTTATCACAATTACGAGATGGCATAGATGAGTGCGATGCGCAATTAGTTGCTTTACTTGCAAAGCGAAATGCAATAACACAAAAAATTGGTGCTATTAAGCAGCAAAATGGCGCCCCCCTGCATGCCCCTGAAAGAGAAGCTGCTTTGCTCGCTGCTCGTCGTGATGAAGCGATTAAACAAGGAGTCAGCCCTGAACTTGTTGAAGACATATTAAGGCGCATGATGCGCGAAGCCTATCAAAACCAACAAGCTAAACTTGCCTGTGCCGCCCCTGATTTATCACCTATTGTAATTGTAGGTGGGCAAGGGGCAATGGGCCAGTTATTTGCTCAGCAGTTTATTCGTTCAGGTTATGAAGTTAAGATTTTAGATAAAGATCAGCAAAACGATGCTAAAGCCATTTTAGCTGGCGCAAAATTAGTGATGATCAGTGTGCCTATCAATGCACTTGAGACCGTTGTTGCTAAGCTACCTAAACTTGATGATGACTGTTTGCTTGTTGATATTACCTCAGTTAAGCAATCACCCATTAAGGCATTAAAGGCGGCGCACTCTGGGCCCGTTGTTGGCCTGCACCCTATGTTTGGCCCTGATATTTCTCACTGGGTTAAACAAACCGTTGTTGTGTGTGAAGGCCGAGCGCATGATGCTGCGAAAGGCTTACTACAGCAGTTGCAAGTATGGGGTTGCCAACTTGTTGAGCTAGATGCTAAAAAGCATGATGAAGCTATGCAAATAATACAAGTAATGCGCCACTTAACGACCTTTGTTTATGGGCAGTTTTTAGCAAAGCAAAGCCATACGCTTGAGGAACTAAGAAGCTGCTCATCTCCTATTTATCAGTTAGAGCTGATGATGGTAGGGCGCTTATTTGCGCAATCTCCTGAGCTATATTCAGATATAATGTTGGCCCAGTTTGATAATGTTGAGAGTTTATTAGCGCAGTATCAAGAGACCTTTGCACAAACTCTTGAAAAGCTAAAAGCGGGAGATAAAGGCGCACTCATCGATGCATTTGCTGATGCTAAAGCGTATTTTTCAGACTCGACCGCGCACTTTTTAACGCAAAGCCGTAGCCTGCTAAATAAAGCAAATGACGCCAAGGTATTAGATTAAAAGGGTTAAAAATGTGTAGTTACTTAAGCTATACGTTGAAAGCATTTTAAATCAGCGATTAAAAAAGGGCCTACTTAGGCCCTTTTTAGTATTTGCGTGTTAGGTTAGGTATTAACACTCACAGCTTGTAAAGACTCACTTTGATAACAGCCTAAAACGCGCACATATTGAGTATGCTCTTTTAGCTCCTCTAAGGCATGTTGTACTTGGCTATCGGCAAGGTTTGCTTCTAAGTCCACATAAAACACTTCTTCCCACGGGTTACCCGGTACAGGACGAGACTCTAGTTTAACTAAGTTTATTTGATGTTGTTTAAACACCATTAACGCATCAGCCAATGAACCTGCTTGTTGTTTAGTGGCCATAATAAGGCTGGTTTTAGTCGGTATTTGTTTAGATACCTGCAGAGGTTTGCGCGCCACAACGATAAAGCGGCTGTGATTTTCACTTTGATTCGCAAGGTTTGATTTAATCACTTCAAGACCAACGTTTTTACCTGCCTGCGCTGAGCCAATAGCCGCACTATTTGGCGTATTTAAAGCTGACTGAAGAGCACTTGAGGTTGAATCACAGGTTTCATGTTGTAAATCACCGAGGCCTTGTAAAAAGCGACTACATTGAGCAAATGGCTGAGGATGGGCATAAATTTTAGTTAATTGGCTTAATTCAGTATCTGGGGTAGCAAGTAAGCAGTGCTCTACACTGTGTGTAACTTCACCTACAATTGATACTTGAGCATGTTGTAATAAATCAAATACTTCGTTAATACTGCCCGAGCTGGTGTTTTCTATAGGCAGCAAACCAAAATCTGCTTGGCCATTTTCTACTTTGCCCGTAATTTCATCAAACGAGGTACAGCCAATTTCGACTAACTTACCAGGGCGGCGGCTAAAGTATTTATGACATGCTAGTTGACTGTACGAGCCTTGCCCGCCTAAGTAAGTAACGCGATGGGTTTCGCTTAATGCATCGGGGTTTAAGTTTTTTTGCAGCATGGCCTGTTGATGCAGCACAGAGTCTTCCAAAATGGTTTGAAAAACGTTATTTACATAATACGCATCTAGACCAAGCGACTTGCCATAACCAATCAGCTTTTCGAGTAAGGCTAGTTCGCGCGCTTCATCACGAATCGGTTTGTTATTCGCAATTTTATACTCAACAACACCGTGGCTAATACGGCGGCGCTTAGCTAATAACACCAATAGATCGGAGTCTATTTCGTTAATATCGTGTCTGAGCGCGCTTAAAACATCGTTGGTCATTTTGGTTTCCTCATTCCAAAAATAAGTTGCTTAGTGCAACTAAAACAAAAAAGCCTCCCAAGTGGGAGGCTTTGCTATTCGATTGATTTTATCTCACAAACAGTTCAGCCTCTTTTATATAAAGAAGCTAAAAAAAGAAAAAAAAGTGCAAGATAAGATAATTTTCATGCTGTTAATGTATGAGGTGTTACTAGCAAAGTCAACAAGCAAGCCAGTTTAAATAGACATAATGAATAATTATCAGTTCCTAGCTAACATTTAGATAAAATTTACAAATAGTTTATAAATATGAATAGGGATCTGGTATATTTCAGGTATTAGCTAAAAATAACAACAACTAAAATAGTAAGGTTGGCCTGTGGTGTATAGACGCCCTCCATCGCGTTTTGGACTAAATTCTTTAAGTGTAAAGCTGTCGTTGCTTATATCTGCAATTTGTTTAATTGCCGGTGTGTGCGCTGCCGCGCTGATGCTTAAATCTGAAGAAAAACAATTAGTTTTCGAAGAGCATGAAGTACTTAAAAGCTCCACCGAATTACTTATCAGGCAATTTGACGCACTAATCAAAACAAAATCAGCCGTTGCCAAACAGGCTAATAATGTTGTGTCAGAGCAGCTATTTAGTGATAGCTCAGCAATCAATTTATCTAACAAAACCCAGTTACAATTTAATAGCGACGGCACTATACGCAGTGCATCGAGCGACGGCCTTTCAGCCGCATTTCTTCCTCAGCAGCATTATTCTCCTTTTTATAAGCGTTTATTTAATAACTCAGAGTCGTTATGGAAAGTTATTTCACCAACCTTAATTCACGACTTTTTTAATTTTTATATGATCACCAAAGACGATTTCATCCGTGTCTCGCCTCCCAATTGGGCGTTAAACGCACCGGCTGAACTCAGAGGCTCTAATGGTGCAACATTTAAGTATGTGCAAAGTGATTTAAACCCTAGCAGAGAACCTGTTTGGTCTAAGGTTTATTACGATAAAGTGTGGCATAAATGGGTTATTAGTTTGCTTGTCCCCTTGTATGTTGATAATGAATTTTTAGGCGTGACCGGCAGTGATATAGATTTAAACACGTTGATTTCATTTTTACCTGTGGGCGATAAAGAAAAACATTTACTGGTTTTTGATAAAAAAGGCCAACTGCTTGCTCACCCGAGTCTTAACCCAGCGCTACAAGCAAGTTATGGCAGCAAAGATAAAACAATAACAACAAACGAATTCGTTAATCCGCAATTGCAAGCCATTATAAATGAAGCAATTACCATGAAATTACCAGAGTATGCTAATTCGTTTGTACAAAACGATGAAGCACACATTATTAATATTCGTAAAATTGATAAATTAGACTGGTATATTGGGGTTTATAAAAAACGCTCTTCAACGCTCTCTGCTCTGCAAGATCTAAAACTGAAGTTTTTTGGCTTGTTTGTGCTTTATGCGGTCTTGGTTGCCTTATTGTTACACCAAGCGCTGTATCAATTAGTGCTTCGCAGAATTCACACATTAGTACATGCAGTTACTGGCTTTGGTAAAGGGCAATTACTAACCGAATTCCCGCCAGAGAACAAAGACGAAATAGGCACGCTAAACGGCTCATTTAGAGATATGACCGTAGAAATTCGTAAGCTTATAGATGGGTTAAACCAGCGAATTACAGAAAAAGAAATTGCCGAGAAAGCCGCTAATAGGCTCTCTAAAGCCGTTGCCTTCTCAGGAACCGGCGTGGTGATCACCGATGAAAACTTTGTTATAGAATACGTTAACCCCAAAATGCTTGAGATGACAGGCTACCCAGAGAGCCACTTTAACCGCGCGCCGCTGTTGAATATTATCGCATCTGAGATGGCCATTTTGGTTGAAGATATCAATATCGACCTTCGCAGTAGAAACTACTGGCGTGGTGATACCTTGATTCAGGGCAATGATAAACAGCCTATTTGGGTATCGTTAAGTGTTTCTCCTATTCGCGAAGATGGCGGTGAGATCACCAGTTATGTAGCCTCCGCACAAGATATTTCGTTTGTTAAAGAAAGCCAGCGCAAAATGGAGCAGCTTGCGTACTTTGACACGTTAACGGGCTTAGCAAACCGAACATTTTTTAGAATGCAGCTGCGTAAATCAATGGCTTTGGCTGAGCGCGGCCATTATGCGTTTGCACTTTTTTACTTTGATTTAGATGAATTTAAGCGCATTAACGATACGTTAGGCCATGATGCAGGCGATCAGTTACTAATTGAAGTTGCTAACCGCCTTAAAGCACGCTTACGCGCCGAAGATACAATTGCCCGCCTAGGGGGCGACGAATTTGCTGTATTACTCAGTGGTATTGAAAGCCAAGAGCATGCCAGTGATGTCGCAAATACTATTCAAAAAACACTTAATGTGCCTATAAAGCTTGGCAATAACGAAGTGATAGTCAGCGCTAGTATTGGTATTACAATGGCCCCTTACGATAGCCTTGAAGAAGATCAGCTTTTAAAACATGCTGATTTAGCAATGTATGAGGCAAAAGCAAAAGGGCGTAATACTTACCACTTTTATAGCCAAGAGCTTAACGCGGCTGCCAATGAAAGGCTGTTCATTGAAAACGAATTACGCCATGCGATTAAAGAAAAACAGTTTGAGGTTTATTATCAGCCGCAAATAAACTCATTAACTCAGCACGTTGTAGGCTATGAAGCGCTACTACGCTGGTTCCACCCAGTAGAAGGGCTTATATCGCCGACCAAGTTTATTCCTATTGCTGAGGCAACAGGGCTTATTGTTGAACTCGGTGAGTGGGTATTGCAGCAATCGTGCGAGTTTGCGGTGCGTTTAGCGCAAGATGAACGAGATAACAACGTATCTATTAATTTATCGGCACGTCAGTTTAAAGACGCTAATTTAGTGCCCATGCTCAGCAGTATTATTAAACAAACAGGGGTAAGTGCTAAGCGGTTACACTTGGAACTTACCGAAAGTATGCTAATGGGCAATGTTGAAGCTGCCATTACGCAGTTACACGAACTAAAAGCACTGGGTATTTCAATATCGATTGATGATTTTGGTACTGGTTATTCGTCGCTAAGTTACTTAAAACGATTCCCGGTCGACATATTAAAAATTGACCGCTCGTTTGTAAAAGATATCCCTGCAGATTCTAATGACATGGAAATTACCGCCGCTATTATAGCCATGGCGCAAAAGCTTAAATTAGACGTAGTTGCAGAAGGGGTTGAAACGATTGAACAAGTAGAGTTTTTGCAAAATAATAATTGTTATATTGTGCAAGGGTTTTATTACAGCAAACCGATTGCTGAGAGCGAACTGCCAGCGTTATACAAAAAACTAAACGATACGCCTAACATTGCTAGTAGCAAATAAAAGATTGCGGGTTTAGCCACCCGCAATTTTTACTTTAAATTTAAGGGTTTCTAAAATCCCTTTTAATTTTTCGCGATCATCGCCTTGAACTTCAATAATGCCTTCTTTTACCGCGCCACCTTGGCCCATTTTACTTTTTATGGTTTTAGCTAGCTTTTTTAGATCGTGCGCTTTTGGATCTATACCAACAACCAACATCACCCCTTTACCTTTTCGGCCCTTAGTTTGGCGCTCTATGCGGATAAAGCCATCTTTAAATAGTTTTGCAGTGGGTTCTTGCTCAACCTTTGGCTGGCTAATTCGGCCCATATCGGTTGAATATACTAAGCGGTTATCACTCATAATTTACCTAAATAAACGTTTTTATTGATGTATGAAATAATAACAAATTTGCTGGCGAGTGTTTTTATTTTTGCTAAATACTTTTAACAGGTTATATTTAGGTCAAAGGAAATATTATTGGAGTTTATAATGAGTTTAACAAAGAGTTTATCGGTTGATGAAAGTACTTTAACGATACAAATTAAAGGCAAATTTGACTTTAATTTAGTGCAATCATTTCGCCAAGCCTATGCCCAAATTGAGCCTAAAACAAATAAAGTGATTATCGATTTAAGAGAGACCGACTACATGGATAGCTCTGCTCTTGGTATGTTGCTTAACATGAAAAAAACCATTGAAAGCCAGGTACAAACAATAGAGATCAGTAATTGTCAGCCTCAGCTTAAAAAAATACTGCAAATATCACGTTTTGATAAGAAGTTTGATATTAACTAATGACCCACGTACTTATTGTTGACGATCAGGCGCTTAATCGCATCCTGCTCGAAAAAATGCTGCTCGAAGAAAACTATAAAATATCAATTGCGTTTAACGGCCTAGAAGCACTTGAGGTGTTAGAAAAAGAAGCGATTGATATTGTTCTACTCGATGTACTTATGCCGGTAATGGATGGCTTTGAAGCTGCAAAGCTGATAAAGCAGCGATACAACGACGTTTATCTTCCCATTATTTTTATTACTTCGCTTGAAGATCAAAGCAGCTTTGAGCGTTGTTTAGAAGTAGGCGGGGATGACTTTATTCAAAAGCCGTTTGAAAAAGTAATTTTAAACGCAAAAATTAAAGCGCACAGTCGTACGCGCGAATTAAGTAAAAAAGCCCATCAACAAAACTCCTTACTTGAGTATCATCGCAATCAAATAGAGCGCGAGCACGAAATAATTGAGCACATTTTTAATAACTCGCTCGAAAACCAAGATAAGTTTAAAGACCATTTAGACTTTAGCCTTTCTCCTGCTTCTATGTTTAACGGTGACATGTTTTTAGTCGCGCAAAGCCCAATAGGCAATCTATATTGCATGTTGGGTGATTTTACCGGGCATGGGTTAGCGGCCGCGATTGGAGCATTACCTGCCTCACGGGTGTTTTACACTATGGTGCAAAAAGGCATGGCTGTTAACGATATCGCCTCTGAGATCAATATATTACTGCATAATTTACTGCCAGAGCACATGTTTTGCGCGGCGACTATTATTGAGCTCAGTGCCTCGGGCAAAAGTATTTCCGCCTGGCTTGGCGGCTTACCAGATGCGTACTTAATAAATACCGATGGTGAAGTTAAGCAAACGCTTGAGTCGCAACATATGGCACTGGGGATTTTAGACCGCGATGAATTTGAATATGAGCTAATTAATTTAGAAGTTGATAAAAACACCCGCTTGGTGCTTTCAACCGATGGCATAATAGAAACTAACAACGACGCCGATATTTTTTATGGTGAGCAGCGCTTTTTAGCAGCACTTAAAAGCAAGCCGATGATCAGCAGTCAGCGTGTTATAGATAATGTAAATACCTTTGCCAATGGCAGTGAGCAATTAGACGACTTAAGCTTAGTGCTGCTTAATTGTTTGCCGCTAACCCCAGAGCCTGAGGCCAAAGAGGCGTATTCTAATTTGGCATTTAACTTTTCACTTAGCTTGAACGCGCAGCAAATTAAATGCACAGACCCTGTGTATGATGTTGTTAATGTATTAAGCAGTGTTGAGGGGCTTAGGTCGCATCGCTCAAATATATTTTTATTGCTTTCTGAGGCGTATAACAATGCACTTGATCATGGTGTGTTAGGCCTTGATTCAGACATAAAAAAACAAGACGATGGCTTTTTTAAATACTATGAATTAAGAGAGCAAGCACTGAGTAAAATGAAAGAGGCGATGATTATTATTGATATGCGTTATTGCCCAGATACCTTGTGCTTGTACTTTATTATTTGTGACTCGGGTAGGGGGTTCTCAAGTGACTCCTCTACACGTACCGAACTCAACGCAGAGTTTGGCCGTGGCTTATCGTTACTCGAAGAAGTGGCAGAAAAAGTCACGTATAACGCAAGTGGTAACCAAGTCGAAATGTGTTACAAGTTGCTATAGCTCAGAAAAAATTTCCATGTTATTATCTAGAAAATTTTAGATGTATGGATGGCCAAATGATTTCTTCTTACCTTGATATTGCGCAATTAAATATAGACCCACAATTAATTGCCAAAGAGCTAGAGCAGCTAGAACAGTATATTGCTGCAAGCGCGCTGCCGTCTGTACGTTGGGAATATCAAATTCCTGAACTCGGTGAAGGCGGTGCGTGTAGTTTGTTTGGTTATTTACAAGATGAGCCATTTAAACTTACTGATCACGTGAGCGCGACTTCACAAAACGAGCAAAAACTAGCAAACCTACAAAATATAGTTAATTACATAGAGCAGCAAACACAGGTCGATTGGTATGGTATTTATCAAGCGGTTGACACTGCTCAGGGTCCGCAATTATTAAAGCTGGCGTATCAAGGTGCGCCAAGCCGTCCACTGTTTCCTCTTACTGAAGCATTTGCAGCAGGCAGCAATAATGTACAAGTTGCATTGTCTAAGCGCGGGCGTGTAATTAACAACGTAGAAAACTATTTAGCACAAGGTGGTGAGTACTATACGTGTGACCCTAAAGTGAAAGCTGAAACCTGTTTACCCTTATTTAACGAGCAACATGAATGCGTCGGTATTATAGATGCAGAGGCATTTAGTAACGACTTTTTTGATAGCCGTACACTGGCTGTATTAGTTGCGTGCTGCATTAAAATTCCTCACTTTCTAGTGTAAATATCACTAGCCAAGAAGGTAAGCTTTTATGTTAAGCTTACTACAACAGCCAACCCCTAATTAATGATAAGAGATAGCTAATGTTCTCAGAATTAAAACCATTACCAACAGATCCTATTCTTGGCCTTATGGCAGCCTATAAACAAGATACAAACCCTAACAAGATTGATTTAGGTGTAGGTGTCTATAAAGATGAGCAAGGCAACACACCGGTATTAAAAGCGGTAAAAAAAGCTGAAGCATTTCGTTTAGAAAACGAAACAAGCAAATCTTACATTGGTTTAGCGGGTAACTTAGACTACTGTCAAAAAATGGAAAACCTATTACTAGGTGAGCATCAAGCACTTTTAGCAAACCGCGTACGTACTGCACAAGCACCAGGTGGTACAGGTGCACTTCGCGTTGCCGCTGAATTTGTTAAGCGTTGCAATAAAGACGCAACAGTGTGGGTAACTACGCCAACATGGGCAAACCACATTAGCTTGTTTGAAGCTGCGGGCTTAAACGTTAAAGAATACCCGTACTACGATTACGAAAACAAAGATCTATTGTTCGACGACATGATAAACACCCTTAAGCAAGTACCAAAAGGGGATATTGTGCTACTTCATGCTTGTTGTCATAACCCAAGTGGTATGGACTTAAACGAGACACAGTGGAACACAGTTGCTCAGCTTGCAAAAGAAGTTGGCTTTACACCACTTATTGATATTGCTTACCAAGGCTTTGGCTCATCACTTGAAGAAGATGCACGTGGACTGCGCATTTTAGCTGATGCAGTAGAAGAGCTAATTATTTGTTCATCATGTTCTAAAAACTTTGGTTTATACCGTGAGCGTATTGGTGCGTGTTCAATTATTGCAAAAGACACTGCAACCGCTGATATTTCAAATTCAGTGCTATTAAGCGTTGTTCGTAGTATTTACTCAATGCCTCCAGCGCACGGTGCTGACATTGTAAACACTATTTTAAGCAGCACAGAGCTTACACAAATGTGGCACAGTGAGCTTGATGAAATGCGTAATCGTATTAATGGTTTACGTAGCTTAATTAAAGAAAGCTTAGCAGAAAAAGAGATAGAGCAAGACTTTTCGTTTATTGAACGTCAACACGGTATGTTTTCTTTCTTAGGTATTAATAAAGAGCAAATTGCGCGCCTACAAAAAGAATACGGTATTTACATTGTTGGTTCTAGCCGCGTAAATGTAGCGGGTATTAGTGATACTAACATTGAGTATTTCGCAAACGCCGTTGCTGACGTTTGTAAATAATACTATTACTTAACAGTAATAAAAAACCGCCCAGCCTAAACTTTAGGCTGGGCGGTTTTTTTTAGCTGTTATTTATACCAATTAGCCAGCGTTTGCCACCAATACCAATCCGCAATAATACTTAATTATTTTGCGGGGCTAAACGTGTCGCTACCTGCGTTAAAAAGCTCTCATTTAGAACACCTAAATAGCGATTTTTTTGCAGAGCTATCAACACGTTTATCCACCCTCAAAGTAGATCACTTAATTAAGCGAATTGGTATAACTATAATTACAGCACTATTCGCTATCGATTAAGTCTTCTACGCCTACAATCAGCCACGGTGCATCTGAGGTGGTAGCACGCTCAAGGTGCCAAATCTCTAAAATAGGCTCTTCTTTTTTATCGTCTAAGTCGCGGTATTTGCCTTTAAATTGCACACTTACTTGCCACGAATTTGCTGTTGTTTCAGCGCGCACAAGCTCGGCATCAATAAACATCACCTCAGTCGCTACCCGTTCAATCGCTTCGCGCTCAGTTTTAAACTCTTGAGCTAACGATGGGCTTAAATACTCAGCCATCGTGGCGTAATCTGCATTATTCCACGCAGTTTGCATAGTGTGATAGTGGCTACGCGCGCCTTGTAAAAAGCCATTTACGTCAAAATTAGGGGGTAAATTGAAAGGTACTTGCTCAGTGTGTGCGCTTTGCTGGGTAAAACCACTGCTGGTAGGTTGCTCTGGGGCTGCTTGCTTAAAAGCAGAGTGCCCCGTAGCGTGAGTATCGGCTAATTGCGGGGAGTGGCGAGCGCGCATAAACCCCGTAATAAGTTTAAACAAAATAAAGGCAACGCCTGCTAATAAAATAATTTCTAATAGCTGCATGCCCTCAAAGTTATCTCCTAGCATAGCGGCAATTAAACCGCCGGCTAACAATCCGCCTAATACGCCGGCCATAATGCCTTTTTTA
This sequence comes from Pseudoalteromonas sp. 1CM17D, assembly GCF_023161805.1. NCBI lineage: Bacteria > Pseudomonadati > Pseudomonadota > Gammaproteobacteria > Alteromonadales > Pseudoalteromonadaceae > Pseudoalteromonas > Pseudoalteromonas sp. 1CM17D. The sequence continues at coordinate 329,818 of NZ_JALNTP010000003.1, forward strand.
CTGCTTTTTGTCTTAGCTGCAGGTGCTGTGGTATCGGCTTTTTGCTTTTGTGTGGTTTGTTGTGTTGCTGGGGTTGTACCGCGTTTACTACTACCAAACTTTTTGCGTGCGTGTGCATCAAAACTTGCTGTACACAGTAGTGCAAGTAATGAAAATATAACGATGATGTTCTTCATGTAATTCCCTAAGTTAAACTGAGCGGTGAGTATAATTAACTTTTCAGTAAAAATTAATAATTACATTTAAAATCAATTGTTTTGGATGAAAAATGAGCGCTGAATAGGCACAAAAAAACCGCTCAGTGTTACTCAGCGGTTTTTAGTCGTTAAGCGCTAGTTACAGCCAGCGAATGGCATTGGTAACCCGCTCGTTGTACACATTAATTGGCGCGCCGGAATTAGCCACTAAAATAGTATCGGCTTTGTCGCCTCGATTAATATGACCAGCAAAGCGCGCATCATGAAAATCATCTTCGCCATACCCAAACGACTTATTCTCAGAAGGAACAATAAAGACCGTCATTGGGCCAAAGTCCGACTCAAAAATTAAGTGCAGACCTTTTTCACCTTTAAAGTCGCAAAACATCGCATAAGTAATTTTACCAGGCAGCTCTTCTATATGAGCGCCAAGCAGTGCAAGCTTATCGTTAACGCTTTGTAGGCTAATAGCATTGGTTTTTTCAAGGGCGGTAATTTCATGGTAAACATGGGTTAAAGCATGTTCGCCTGCTTCATGAGCAATGTGTTGCTCTGTGCTAAAAAAGAATGCGCCAATAGCTACAAAAAAAGACGCGGCTAGGGCTAAGTGAACACGGTCAAACTTAAAACGTGAGCGTGCATCTACAACGTTATCCCCAGTTGCTTGCTCTTCTTGCATTGCTTTTTCTTTTAACGAGGTGTTTAAAAGAATACGCTCAGCAAGGTTGTCAGGCACAGGCACATCTAACGCATCTTGAATTTGTTTATCAAAGTCTTTCATATCGCTTATAAAGTTTTTTCGCTCAGAGCTCTCTTTAGCAAACTCTAAAAGCTCCTTACCTAAATCGTTTGGCTGCGCAATAGTGCGTCGACGAAACTCAAGTTCATCCATTATTTTGATGCCCCTTTAAGTTGTTCATCATCACGGCTCAAAGCCTCTTTAAGTTGGTTTCTGGCACGGTATAAACGAGTCATAACCGTGTTTTTATTTAAATCGAGAATCTCTGCTATTTCTTCACCAGAGCACCCCATAACAACTTGCAGAAGTAAGGGTTCTCTGTATTCATCAGATAGCAGCGCAATTTGGCGTTGGATAACCGTTTGCTCCATTTCATCATCTAACGAATGGCTGGTTTCATCGACAAGTGTATCGTTTTCTACATCGCTGTAGTCAAACTGCTTGCGCTCAAAGCGACGTGCATTTTCTCTGCGCAAAATAGTCAGCAGCCACGGCTTGGCGGCTTTTTGATCCAATAATGAGTCAAGCGAGCGCCAAGCACGTAAAAACGTTTCTTGTACTAGGTCATCTGCAATATGTGGGTCACGGCATAACCAATAAGCAAAGCGATAAAGCTCCTTATTATATACATGGACCAAGGCTTCATAGCGCTTTTGTTTCTCTGCCATATCAACTAAGACCTGATTATTTGATTTTTTCTTTCCAAGCATAAGTACTTTTTTAATTAAAATTTATTATTTAATGCATGAAAAGACCTAAATTTATCAAACTAGTTAATAAAGGTCTTTTAATACAGCTTGTTGCGACTTTGTACGTTGAACTTGGTGCTGCTCAATTATGTTAATAATAGCATTAAGATCGACATCTGCACTGCTATTTGCATAAAGAGCTGACTGTAAACGGTTAACCTGCGTCGCCAGTTCATCATTATTGATGTTGTGTATTAACGTATCTATCGCAGCCACCTTTTTGCCCGTAAGCTTAATCGCTACCTCATTTAGTTCGCTATAAAATGCATTGAGATTATTTGATTTAGCTGCATTTTTAAGCGCGTTTAATGAAAGCGTTTGGGCTTTATTTACAGATACACTGTTATTTTTTTGCTCATTATTAGTAGAACGGCTTAACCAATAAAAAATTGCAGTGATTATCCAAAAAATATACCCAAGCACGGCAATAATAATTAACCAAAGCGGAATAACATTTTGCGGCGCGGCTATTGTTGTATTGGGCTGCTGTGTATTACTTACTTTGTTAGCAGGCAAAGTTGGCTCACCTGTATTAAGGTTGTCGTTTGCAATAGCACCTGGGTTTATAGCATTGGCGCTAGGAGTTACCGTTATAGTGCGCTCAGGCAATGTAGCGTAACTAATGCGGTTTATTTTGGTGTTATACCAAGGCAGTGTTATTTCTGGGAGGGTATAAGTGCCCGCTTTTTGTGGTAATAACGCAAATGACGCTGTTTGCTGAGATACAACCCGTCCGTTTCTTACGGCATTGTTTGTTTCTACATCATCGGGGTAACTGCGAATCCCCGCAATGGTTTTCATATCAATTTCGGGCAGTTGCTCTTTAGTAACCCCTAACGCGGTTAAGGTAATAGTGCGTGTAATAGGCGTGCCAACTTCTACTGTATTTTCATCAGGCTGCCACTGCTCATCAATATTAACTAACTCACTGGGTAGCCATGCGCCTTTATAGTTTGCCGGAATAGGTTTTATCTCAAGTTGCTGATCATCCCCTAAAGCCGACACCTCTAATTGGCGGTAATTTTGCTGTACACGGCCTTGAAACGTAGGGCCAACAATAGTGTATACACCACTTTTTTGCGGTTGTAGTAAGTATTCTCGGGTGATCACTAAATAACGTTTACCATCTACAAGCTCATAGCTTTCGGTTTGTTTACCTAATTGAGTAAGCTGTGCATCTTGCATACTGGGCGTACTTAGGCTGCCATCAAGCAGCTCTTTTGCTAGGTAGAGTTTAATCGTATATACGCCAGCTTCTTGAACAAACAACGAGTCACTTGAGAGCGATGTTTTTAAAAAAATATCGTTATTTTTATCAGCATCGGCAGCGCGTTTTGCCACTTTTAATTTTATTGGCTGCGAGCTTAAACCGGCCACGTTAAAAGCCGGAATGGTGTATTCACCTTCATTACGGGTCATTAACTTAACAGACCAGGTTGTTTGCTTGTTAATGCTGCCATTTATAATGTTGGTGCGCGTACTTAAACTTGTTGGCCCAACCACAAAGTCTTTAAGTAACACCGAGGTGTCGGGTTGCTCGCTTTTTATTGTGTCGTCCACTGAAATGTTAAGCATAAAAAATTCGCCAGCAAGGACTGGGTTTTTATCTACACTTGCCTCTAATTTGGTGGCGGCCCATGATGGCATCGCACTTAATAGCAATAAACAGCAAAATAATCGCATTACCATGATTTTTCTACTCCTGTAGGGCGACGTTGATATTGTCTTTTTTGGGCTTCTAATTGCATTTTATTCCGTAATAAAATTGCCGGATCGTCCGGTACTTTTCTTAATAACTGGTTAAGCTGCTGGGCTTTTTCTTTCTCTTCGTTGGTGAGCTCACTCGCTTGTGCTTGCGCGGCTTGTTGTTGAGCGTTTTGCTTTTGCTCATCTGTTAACGTTTGCTGCTGCGCTGTTTGCGGCTGAGTATTTTCAGCTTGTTCTTCGTTTGTTTGCTCAGGCTGTTTTTGCTCTTGATTAGCTTGTGGCTGAGTTTCTAGTTCTGGCTCATTTTGTTTATCTGATTGTGAACCCGACTCAGCACTTTGTTGGTCTTGCTCAGTGTCAGACTCATCACTTGGCTCACCTTGCTGATCTTGTGATTGCTCGCCTTGACTTTGCTCTGATTGAGAATCGCTATTTTCACCTTGTTGGCTTTGATCTGATTGCTGATTGTTTTGTTGCTCACTTTGATCAGATTGTTGCTGGTTATCTTGCGAATCACCCTCTTGCTGCTGTTGCTGCTGTTGTTGCTCGAGCAACTGCTCAACCAAAGCTTGGTTATCAGCGGCTTCGCTAAAGTTAGGTTGTAGCGTTTGTGCTTGTTTGTAAGCATCTATGGCTTGTTCTAGCTGTCCTGATTTGGCAAGCGCGTTGGCATAGTTATAAAAACCAGTGGCTGATTTATCTTTACTAAAGGCTTCTAGTGCGGCATCAAAATTACCTTGTTGGTACAACGCAGACCCTTTTAAGCTGCTTGAGTCGGCATTGGCGGCCCGTTCAAAATCTTTATTTTTATAAGCATCTAGCGCTTGCTGATCAGTGTTTTTTAAAAAAGAGGGGAGCTCTAATGCACTTGCCTGTTGGGTTGGCAAAACGCTGAGTACTAAAAAGGCCCCTACAAATGCTGCTCTTCTAAATAAATAAAGGCCTAAGGGCAGTAAAATAAGTAACCCATATATACCTGCGTCTATGCGCCACAGGGCATGGCTTTGTTTTTCATCTTTTAATAACTCACTGTTGGCACTTGGTGCAAAAGTGGCTATGTCACTGCTGCTTGGTTGGTAAAGGGCAAACTTTCCACCACTGCGCGTCGCTAGGCTTTTTAAGCGGCTTATGTTAATGGTGGGGATGACTATTTGACCGTAGCTGTCTTTTAAAAAACCGCCTTCAGGTAATTTAATAGGAGCGCCTTGCTCTGTGCCTACGCCATAAATATTTAGCCGATAAGAAGAATTACTGGTAAAGCTAGTAATATCGCTTTGCTCTTCTTGGTCTATGCCATCGGTGACTAATATTATATCGCCATCAATATAGCCTGCTTGTGTTAAAAGCTCTTTTGCCATATCAAGGCCAGCTAAAACATTAGAGCCTTTGTCGGGCATAATGTCGGGGCTTAAACTCGGAATTAAATTAGTAAGCGTAGTGGCATCGTTTGTAAGTGGCGAAATAGTAAATGCACTGCCGGCATAGGCAACTAAAGCGGTGTCGCCTTCTTTAAATAGCTCAATCATATCGAGTGCTTTAAAGCGTGATTGCATTAAACGATTTGGTGCTATATCGGTACTGTACATTGAGTACGACATATCCATTACAATCACACGGGCACTTTTACTTTGAAATACAGGGACCTGTTTTTCTTCAAAACTAGGACCTGCACTAAAAATAATAGCTAAACAGCAAAATACAGCGACCAGCCAAAGTGGCTGGCTGGCTTTAGTGTTTGACTCGTTCATAATAAACGGCGCCAAATGAGGGGCAATTAGGTTATCTGCGCTTTGTTTTTTATGCTTAATAAAGGCTATAAAAAACAACGCAAGTGCAGGTATTAAAAGCCACAAAACAGCGGGACGAATAAATGTAAAGTCCATTAGTTAGGCTCCTTTAATGCACGTAAGGTGCTTAACATTACTTTTAAACTAATGAGTAAAATAGCAATAAGTAGTGGGTAGTAAAACAATGAGCTTTGCGGGCGAAATGTTTGCTCATCTGCGCTAATTGGCTCTAATTTATCAAGCTCTGCGTAAATTTGCTGAAGGCCAGCTACATCTTTGGCTCTAAAATATAACCCACCGGTTTGTTCGGCAATGTCTTTTAACAAGCTTTCATCTAAGCTGCCCCCACTCATACCACCCATATTAAATAGGCTAAATCCACGGGGGTTATCTGAGCCAACACCTATGGTATATACTTTTATGCCTTCCTCGCGGGCAAGGAGTAGGGCATCTTCAGGTTTTAAATTACCTGCGGTGTTTTGGCCATCGGTTAATAGCACCACAATACGGTTACTTTTATCTTTGTTGGCAAAACGCTTTACCGATAAACCTAGCGCATCGCCAATAGCAGTGGCACGCCCAACTAAGCCTATTTGAGACTCGCTGAGCATTTTACTTACGGTTTTAACATCGCGAGTCAGTGGCGTTTGTAAAAATGCGGTGTCGCCAAATAATATCAGGCCTAACCTGTCACCTTGGCGCTGCTCTATAAAGTCACTCAATACCGCCTTTACCATAGTGAGGCGGTCAACATATTGGCCGTTGTAAGCCATGTCTTGTTCGGTCATTGAGCCAGATAAATCGACCGCAAGCATTATATCGCGCCCTTCATTAGGTAATGAAATAGGGTCGTCTAACCATGTCGGGTTGGCTGCAGCAGTGACCAGTAATAGCCAAAGTAGCCATTCAAAAATAGTTAGTCTACGTGCGCTTTTTTCAAGGCTTTGGCTGGCTAAGTTATGTTTGGCAAAGCTTGGAATACGTAACCGGGTATGTGCGTTACTGGCAGCAGGTTTTAATAATAAAAGTAATAAGGGCAGAGGTAGTAATAAAAACAACCATGGCCAGCTAAATTCAAACATGTACTGGCTCCTTTAGTTTAAATTGCTTTATGCCTTGGCGTAATTTTTCGTTAAGCGCGTCATTGGTTTGCTGCGCATTATACAGGCTTAAAAGCTCATGCTCGGTAAAGCTTAAACCGGTTAAGGTATTAAGTGTGTTACACCAGTTAGCTGTTGATTGCGTTGCTAGGCGTTTATCGTAATACTCTATTACTAGGCGCTTTAAAATAATATGAAGTGTTTGCGCGCTTTGCTCGTTGTGGCTTAAATCGATTGCGTAGCGCTTAGGCTTTTTAAATTTATAATTTTTGTAAAACCAAAAAGCAGCTGCACAGATTGCTATGAACAGCAGGGTAATAATAACCCACCAAGCAGGGGCGAGTGGCCACCAACTAACTTGGCTTGGCGCTATTATACCGTGCAGGCCATCGAGTGGATTGGTTTGCATGGTTATTTTCTCACTAATTGCAGCTCAAGCGGGCTCGCTGCATTGAATGATATTAAGTTAAGACCCGATTTAGTTAAGCGATTTAGACGTGTGCTAAATGCTTGCTCGGCGTTTTTTGCAAAGCGTTCTCTAAAGCTTTTATCCATAAGCGGTAGCGCAAAATCTTGGCCGTTGGCATTAACAGTGACAGCGTTTTTAAACGCGGGGAGCGTATGTTCAAACGGATCACTTATATGACAGCCTATCAGCTCACAGTGGCGGCTTAGTATTTCTAATTGTTTAAAGCTTGCATCATCTAAGCCATTAAAGTCAGAGACTAAATACACTAAGCTGCCAGGTTTAGCTAAGTGGTTAAGGCGTTTTAAATTATCGCTAAAGTTGTTGGTTGCTTGTTTATCTATATTGTTAAGTGCTTGCTGGTGGCTGTCGCATAGATTATGACACAGCTTTAATACCGCTTTTTCGCGGGCGCTGGGCTTTAGTTCTAAATGCGAGTGTTGATTAAACACGATACCACCAATTCTATCTCCGCGTTGACACGCCGACCACGCAACTAGCGCGCTAATGTGCGCAGCCTGTACCGACTTAAGCAGCAGCTTTGAGCCAAATAGCATAGAGTTTGAAAAATCAGTAAATACAAAAACAGGGCGCTCTTTTTCTTCTTGAAAAAGCTTTGTATGGGTTTCGCCGGTACGCGCTGTTACTCGCCAGTCAATAGAGCGAATGTCATCACCTTGCTGGTAATGACGCACTTCGGCAAACTCCATGCCTCGGCCTTTATGGGGCGCAAGGTATTGCCCAGTTAAACTGTTTTTAATTTTAACTTTTGGTGCCAGCTCTAATAACTGTGCTTTAGCTTTGTAATACAGCAGTTCTTTTAGCGCTAAATTTACACCGTGGCTGTGGCTTTCTTTTAGCCACGCCTTTGAGTCTAATTGTGTTTGCATAACTTAGGGTACGGCTACAAGTTCAACAATGCGGCTTATAACCTGATCTTTAGTAATGCCATCAGCCTGTGCTTCGTAGCTTAAAATAATACGATGGCGCAGTACATTATGTACAACGGCTTGAATGTCATCGGGTGCTACAAAGTCGCGGTCATGTAACCAAGCGTGGGCACGGGCACATTTATCAAGTGCAATGGTGGCACGCGGACTTGCGCCAAACTCAATCCAACGGCCAAGTTGCTCATCAAACTTAGCTCCTTCACGAGTGGCAATAATAAGCTGTACTAAATATTGCTCAAGCGGCTCGGCTAAATACAAGCCTAAAATAGCTTGGCGAGCGGCAAATAAATCGCTTTGGGTAATTTGTTGCATAACCGCTTGTTGTTCATTAAGTGCTTCACCACGGGTTAGCCGCAGTATGTCTAGCTCGTGCTCTGCACCTGGGTAATCAATGCTTAAATGTAATAAAAAGCGGTCTAATTGTGCCTCTGGCAGCGGATAAGTCCCTTCTTGCTCCAGCGGGTTTTGGGTAGCCATTACCATAAACAAATCGCTTAGCGGGTAGGTGTTTTTGCCTACCGTTACTTGGCGCTCTGCCATGGCTTCTAGTAGTGCTGATTGTACTTTTGCTGGGGCACGGTTTATTTCATCGGCTAAAATAAGGTTATGAAATAAAGGGCCTTTCTCAAACACAAATTCACTGGTTTGTTGGCGGTAAATATCGGTGCCGGTTACATCGGCAGGTAATAAGTCGGGCGTAAACTGCACGCGCTGGAACGAGCCTTCAATGCCTTTAGCAAGGGCGTTAACTGCACGGGTTTTTGCAAGCCCTGGCGGGCCTTCTACTAATAAATGGCCATCAGCTAAAATGGCAATAAGGAGTGCTTGAGTAAGCTCTGGCTGGCCAATAATTTGTGTATCTAAGTACGTTTTTAATTGTTTGAATGCGTTAGCTGCCATAATAAATAGACTTCCTCGTCAGCTGGGTTTGTACCTAATTTATTTTAGGTGATTAATACTGACCTAGTTATAAGGTTTATAAGTGAGTAACTCAAGAGTTAGACTGTATTTTTAAAAATAGTTCGTTATTTTTTAACGGTTTTTAGCGTACCACAAAACTTTGTAAAAACGCGTAAAAAAGCCTATTGTGGTAGTCAATATTAAGCACTATGTATATATCTACCTTTAGTGCTTTTGTATAAATTTGTGTTTATCTATTGGCTTTAGCACACGGGTTGTTTAGAATCGAGGAAAACAAACAGGTCAGACCTGTCAGCGGGAGAGCATAAATGTCTGAGCAAAACATACTAAAAACACCAAAAGGCGACCGTATTGCCATCGTTAGCGGCTTACGTACTCCTTTTGCAAAACAAGCAACAGCGTTTCACCATGTACCAGCCCTTGATATGGGTAAGTTGGTGGTTAACGAAATGCTTGAACGATTAAATTTCGACAAGTCAGAAATCGATCAACTTGTATTTGGTCAAGTAGTACAAATGCCAGAAGCGCCAAATATTGCACGTGAAATTGTTTTAGGTACGGGTATGCCAGTAGGCGTAGATGCGTATTCTGTATCGCGCGCATGTGCTACCAGCTTTCAGGCCATTGCTAATGTAGCTGAGTCTATTATGGCAGGCTCTGTAAATGTAGGTATTGCCGGTGGCGCCGACTCATCTTCAGTATTACCTATTGGCGTAAGTAAAAAATTGGCAGGTAGCTTAGTTGATTTAAACAAAGCACGTACCTTAGGCCAGCGTTTACAAATATTCTCAAAACTGCGTTTAAAAGATTTATTACCAGTACCGCCTGCGGTTGCTGAGTACTCAACAGGCCTTTCAATGGGGCAAACTGCTGAGCAAATGGCTAAAACACATAACATAAGCCGTGAAGATCAAGATGCACTAGCGCATCGCTCGCATTCACTTGCAACCCAAGCATGGGCCGATGGCAAGTTAAAAGATGAAGTAATGACGGCGCACTTACCGCCATATAAAAGCTTTATTGAAGAAGATAATAACATTCGTAAAAATTCTACAGTTGAAGGCTACGCTAAGCTTAAACCGGTATTTGACCGCCAACATGGCTCGGTTACCGCTGCAAATGCAACACCATTAACCGATGGTGCAGCTGCCGTACTGATGATGAGCGAAAGCAAAGCAAAAGCACTAGGCTACGAAATTTTAGGTTATGTACGTAGCTTTGCGTTTTCGGCAATTGGTGTAGAAAAAGACATGCTAATGGGCCCAGCGCATTCAACGCCTATCGCACTAGATAGAGCAGGAATTACACTTGCTGATTTAGATTTAATTGAAATGCACGAAGCCTTTGCATCGCAAACACTTGCCAATATGAAAATGTTTGCATCAGATAAGTTTGCGCAAGAGCAACTTGGTCGTAGCAAAGCAATTGGCGAAATTAACATGGATAAGTTTAACGTTAATGGCGGCTCACTGGCATATGGTCACCCATTTGCAGCAACCGGTGCTCGTTTAATTACGCAAAGCTTACACGAGCTTAAACGTCGTGGTGGCGGTTTAGCATTAACAACAGCGTGTGCTGCTGGTGGTTTAGGTGCAGCCTTTGTATTGGAGAGCGCGTAATGACAGATTCAGTATTTAATTTAACGGTAGATGAAAACAAAATTGCCGTAGTAACCATTGATGTGCCGGGTGAGAAAATGAACACCCTGCGCGACTCATTCGCTGATGACTTAAAAGCTTTACTTGAAGCGGCTAAGCAAGAGTCAGTAAAGGGGATGGTATTTATAAGTGGTAAAAGCGATAACTTTATCGCGGGCGCTGATGTAAAAATGCTTGATAGCGTGCAAAAGCGTGAAGATGCGTTAGCAATTAGTGAACTTTGTCATCAAGCCTTTTTTGATATGACAAAACTACCTTATACAACAGTAAGTGCAATACATGGTGCTGCGCTTGGTGGTGGTTTAGAGTTTGCTTTAGCGTGTGATTACCGCGTAGGCACAGATAGCGATATGACTAAAGTAGGCCTGCCTGAAGTACAACTTGGTTTATTACCAGGTGGCGGTGGTACGCAGCGTTTAACTAAAATTGTAGGCATTCAAAAAGCACTTGAATGGATGCTAACAGGCAAGCAGATTCGCCCTAAGCAAGCTAAAAAAGCAGGCGTATTAGATGATGTAGTACCACAGAGCGTATTACTAAAAGTCGCTAAAGAATTTGCCGCTAAGAAAAAGCCAGCAGATAAAGAGCCAAAGCTTGATAAAGTAAGCAAATTATTAGAGTCAAACCCGTTTGGCCGCAACTTTATCTTTAAAAAAGCCAAAGAAAACGTCCTTAAAAAAACCGGCGGACATTATCCTGCACCGCTTGCGATTATTAAAGCTGTGCGTGCAAGTGTAGAGCTTGATAAATTAAAAGCATACAAAACAGAAGCTGAAAGCTTTGCAACACTTGTAATGAGTGATGAATCTAAAGCGCTTCGCGGTATTTTCTTTGCAACCACTGAAATGAAAAAAGAGTGGCGCAACGACGATGCGCCAGCAATCAGTAAAACAGCTGTTTTAGGTGGCGGCCTAATGGGTGCTGGTATTGCGCATGTAAGCGCAGTAAAAGCCAAAGTACCTGTACGTATTAAAGATGTAGCAGAGCAGGGCATTAGTAATGCCATGAACTACACCTACAAAATTTTAGATAAGCGCCTTAAACGCCGCATTATGTCTAAAGCTGATATGCAGTTAACAATGAACCGTATTACCGGTACTACCGACTACAGTGGCTTTAAACACATTGATTTAGTAGTAGAAGCTGTTTTTGAAGATTTAGCCTTAAAGCAAGGTATGGTTGCCGATATAGAGCAGCAATGCCAAAGCAATACTATTTTTGCAAGTAACACGTCATCACTGCCTATTTCACAAATTGCAGCACAGGCACAGCGCCCTGAAAACGTGATAGGCCTGCATTACTTCTCGCCAGTTGAAAAAATGCCATTAGTGGAGATTATTCCGCACGAAGGGACTTCACAAGAGACTATAGCGCGCGTAGTTAACTTTGCACGTAAGCAAGGTAAAACGCCCATTGTGGTAAAAGACATGGCAGGCTTTTACGTAAACCGTATTTTAGCGCCTTATGTAAATGAAGCAGCTAATTTAATGCTTGCCGGTGAGCCAATTGAAAAAATTGATGCAGCCCTTGTAGAGTTTGGTTTCCCAGTTGGGCCGCTTGCTTTACTTGATGAAGTAGGGATTGATATAGGCTCTAAAATAGCCCCAATTCTTGAAAAAGAATTAGGCGAGCGTTTTAAAGCGCCAGATGCATTTTCTCGTATGATTGATTCAAAACGCCTAGGCCGTAAAACGGGTCGTGGTTTTTATGAGTACGATAAAAAGAGCAAAAAAGTTGACGAGTCAGTGTATGAGCTATTAGGTGTAACCCCTGCACCGCGTTTAAATAAAAGCGAAATTGCTAAGCGCTGTGTATCACAAATGCTTAACGAAGCCGTGCGTTGTTTAGACGATGGCATTATTGCCAGCCCACGTGATGGCGACATTGGCGCTATATTTGGTATTGGCTTCCCACCGTTTTTAGGTGGACCGTTTAGCTATATGGATAAATTGGGCGCCAGCAAGGTTAGCTCTGAAATGTCTACATTAGCGAATAACAATGCAAATTTTGCCCCATGCGACACGTTAGTAAGTATGGCTGAATCAGGCGCTAAGTTTTATCAAACGCAGCCTGTTGCAGATGAGCCAAGCCCAGCACCTGTTGCTGAACAAGCTATAGAAGCAGAACCTGCTGATGAGCAACCTCAAGAAGAGAGCGTTGACTCACCAAAACAAGACTCGTAAAACAGCTTGATTAAAAAAACCGCATTATATGCGGTTTTTTTATATCTGCTATTTGTAAATATAGAATACTAGGGCGCAATAATACCAACCCGCAATAATACTTAATCATTCTGCGGGGCTAAACGTGTCGCTACCTGTGTTAAAAACGTGCATTTATAAAACCTAAATTGCCAGTTTTTATTTAGTTATCGACAGGTTTTTACCCTCAAATAAGACTTATAATTAAGTGGCTTGCTATAAAGTATGTTAGCTTAATTTGCAGCTAAGTAGATAAGAGGTAAACCATCATGCAGTTGTTTACAGCACGATTGGCAATGCGCCCACTTCAAAGCAGTGATTGGCCATTATTTTTGCAGTTACATCAAAATCCTACCGTGATCCGTTATTGCTACGATATGCCCAGCGAAGCGTTTGTACGCAGCCGGTTTGAACAACGTTTAAAAAGTTGGGATAGCACTTCTACTCATCCACTTTGCCTTGTGGTATTTGATAAGCATTCAAATGAGCCCATGGGTGTAACGGGGTTTACATACGAACTTGAGCAAGCTGAGCTAGGCTATTTGTTTTTACCCGCGTATTTTAATCAAGGCTTTGCCAGTGAGTCATTGCGTGCCGTGATTGAGTGGGCATGGCAACAATGCGGTATTACACAGTTTAAAGCCGTGGTTACAAAGGGGAATATAGGGTCTGAAAAGGTATTACAAAAGTGTGGATTAACGTTAACTGGCATTAATACGCAAGCGCACACTATTAATAATACACGTTATGATGATTTGGTATACACATTAAAATTGTAGCAAATAGGGCTAGCAAGCTAGCCCGTGATGGTGGTTTCTATAGATGTGCTTCAATTGCTTTACGGTCTTTTTCTGGCATATTCTCAACAACTAATTTGAACGAATTATCGATCATTCTTTCAATTTCGCCTTGTGGAATAGAGCCATCTAATATCACCGTATTCCAAAGCCGCTTGTTCATATGATAGCCAGGGATCACCGCAGGAAAAATATCACGCAATTTAAGTGCTTCATCGGGATCGCACTTTAAATTAAGCCACCAAATAGGATCTCCATCATCATTAACGTCTCCATCATTACCTAAGGCAAGGGTGGCAAACATTTTATGATTTACTTTATAAACATCAACCTCTTGAGCAAATGGTTTTGTCACTTGCACCAAGGGCTTCTTTACTAAATACTCATGTACTGTGTTTTGGTCCATGATCCAATCCTTGAAGTCATACTCGGTAGAGATACCATAGCAGTTTTTTTCGCTTTTGATTATAGGTATTTAGTTTTAAATTAAAAATTTGCAAGTCTATATCAAATGCAGCCCCAAATTAACGTATTTTTAGTTGAACAATACCCAGTTCGTGGTATGTTTCTGGCAATCAAAAAAATAATAGGAAAACCCCCATGCCAAAGGCGAGTGAAGTTAAAAAAGGAACCGCGATTGAGTTTAATAATCGCGTGTTGGTAGTTAAAGATATTGTACGTTCAGTTCCACAAGGCCGTGCAGGCGGTAGTTTGTACCGTATGCGTTTATACGATGTAGTAACAGGTGCAAAAGTAGACGAAACCTTCAAAGACAGCGACATGCTAACCCTAGCAGATTTAACTCGCCGCGAAGCAATGCTTTCGTACATTGATGGCGATGAATACGTGTTTATGGATAATGAAGACTACACGCCGTATAACTTAAACAAAGAGGCGATTGCAGAAGAAATTCAATTCGTTAACGAAGAAACGCAAGGCGTACACGTTATTGTAATTGATGGCTCGCCTGTAGGTTTAGATTTGCCATCAAGCGTAGAGCTGGTTGTTGAAGAAACAGACCCTTCAATCAAAGGCGCTTCTGCCAGTGCACGCTCTAAGCCTGCACGCCTGAGCACGGGTTTAACCATTTCGGTGCCTGAGCATATATCTACGGGCGACCGTATCCGTATTAATACGGTTGAGCACAAATTTATGGGTCGCGCTGAAAAGTAACCCAAGCTATACAAAAAAGCTGGCGCTATGCCGGCTTTTTTTATGGCTAAATTTTTAAACTAGGGAATAGTAATTTGCATCAATACTTAATTTATATGCACTGATAGCTAAATGGCGACTCATTGGCTTATTAAGCCTGCTGCTTTAAAAGTGTGTTATTTGCCGTTAAAATGCGCGGCTTTGCTTTTGAGCTCAGTTGGGGTGATGTTTGCTTTTCGTTTTTATTAATGCTCTATGTGCTTTGGCCATTTATGTTCAAGCGCTTAAAAAAGGTATGCCAATTAAACGGTGGATTTTATTAGGGGCGCTAATCGGACCTGGCGCATGGTGCTTATTTGGTTTGCATTACAGGCGTGCTTTTATACGCAACGTAGGAGCTGGTGCGTGTATATGGCGCCCGTAACATTACCTTATTTGCGCTAAATGGTTATTAGCACTAATAAGGCTTGGCGTAGAGTTGCTTTGTTGCTGTTTCAAAAAGGCCGTAAACTCATCTTTTGAAAGCGGTTTTGAATAGAAGTAGCCTTGTACGGTTTCACAATTTAGCGTTTTGAGTATGTCAATTTGGCTTGCTTGCTCCACACCTTCAGCAACCACATGTAAATCGAGGTTTTGCGCAATCGTCACGATAGAGTCAACCATGTTGCGGCCTCGTTCGGTTTTCATGTCATCAATAAATGCTTTGTCTACTTTTAAGGTATTCAGCGGAAATTGTTTTAAGTACGCTAAAGATGAATAACCTGTACCAAAATCGTCCATGGCTAAATGAATACCACGGGCACTTAGCGAGCGCATAATTGCAATGGCTTCTTGTGGATCGTCCATTACCGTGCCTTCGGTAATTTCCAGCTCTAAAAAGTAAGAAGGTAGCTCGTTTTTTTGCAATATCACGTCAATACGGGTCGTTAAATCTGGCAAGCTAAACTGCTTAGCCGATAAGTTAACTGCAACTCGGCCGCTAAATAGCCCATCGTCTAGCCATTGTTTTACATCGCGACACGCTTTGTTTAAAACCACTTCACCAATTTCTATTATTTGCCCGGTTTCCTCTGCAATAGGAATAAATACACCGGGGCTAATAACGCCTTTTTTAGGGGTTATAAAGCGCACTAATGCTTCCATTCCGGTAAGTTTACCTGTGCGAATATTCATTTTTGGTTGGTAATACACTTCAAAATGGTTTTCTTTTAGACCAAAGCGCATTAGGTTTTCTATTTGTAAGCGTTTAACCGCTTGGCGGTTCATGGTGTCGTTAAAAAACAGGTAACTATTGCCTTTCTTTTTAGCATGATACATTGCGGTATCAGCGTTTTTTAATAACAGCTCTGGCGTACTGCCATCTTCGGGGAATAACACTATGCCTACGCTTGAGGTAATAGCGAGCTCGTGGCCTGCCATTTTAAATGGGGTCGCAATTGCAGCTAAAAATTGCTTTGCCATGCGAGTAATAACATGAATATCATTAGTATCTGCCATAACTAAGGCAAATTCATCACCCCCTAGGCGGTAAAAAACATCATTCTCTCGGGTTAACTTATTTAATCGCATAGCCAGTTTTGCTAATAGGCTGTCGCCTAGCTGGTGGCCTAATGAATCATTAATCTTTTTAAAGTTATCTAAATCAAATACCAAAAGGGCATGGTGGGTATTTTGTTTTACTAGCTTTTGTAGGTCGGTAAAAAATAAATTTCTGTTAGGTAAACTGGTCGTACGGTCTCTATTTGATAAATTATGCAGTTGCGATTGTGCATTTTTACGTTCGGTTAAATCTGAATAAACCACTACATAGTTTGTTATTTGGTGTTGATCGTTTTTTATCTCATCAATAGAAATCTCTATGGGCAGTAACACTCGCTCACTATTGCGCAGTTTTACCTCTTGTTGAATTCGCTCCCGCTCTCGCACTATATTTTTAATGTTTTCTGTGTAGCTTTTATCGTAACCAGGTAAGTTAAAAGGCTTTTTGAGATATTGCTCTCTAACGCCACCAAAAAGCGTTAAAAAGCTGGGGTTAATATCAACTAAGTTAAAGTTTTTATCATATATAGCAAGTGCATCAGTGAGTGATTCTACACACTTAGCAAATAAATTAAGGCGCTCTTGTGTTGATTTTAACACTGAAATATCGCGCACTGTGCCGGTCATTCTCAGTGGCGCTAAGTTGGCATCTTTTTCTATTATTTTTCCGCGGTCTAATACCCAGTGCCAGTGGCCAAAGGTGTCTTTAATACGGTAAGTGGCTTCAAAAAAAGCAGACTTTTGAGCAAAGTGTTTTTTTAATAAATGCTCTACTGAGGCAATATCGTGTGGGTGGATCAAGCTTTTATTTGGCGGAAAACCCATTAACGTTGTTGAATCCATCATGTATTTATCGTTAATACGAATAACTTCGCCTGTTTTTATATTCCAATCCCAAAGCGTATCGCCACTGCCTTCAACCGTGCTTTTTAAGCGTTTTTCCGAGAGGCTGTGCTGTAACCGAGAGCGCTTTAATTTATAAATTACAAATAATAGGTATGGCAAAGCCAGCGCAAGTAGGGCACTGGCAATAATTAAAACGGTGTTGGTATTTATATTAAAGGCGTGTTCAAAGGCAACCGCTGCGGGTGCTAGGCTTAGCAGCAACCAGTAAAAAACACATTTTATTGTTGTTATTTTTATCATTTGTTTTATTACTACTAATTAACAAATGATAATTTAAATCATGCCACTTGCAGAGTCAAAGAGATTGCGAGCAAAGCGGCATTTTTTGCGATTTATTTACTTTTGCGCTACTTAATAACTCATACCTTGGCCTATCTTTTGAAAAAGTAGCTATGGCATAGCTTTTCATTTCTTCTAGGCTGAGGGCGTGCAGTGCCTCTAGGAGGCGTTTTTGCATATGAAAGTCATGATCTTTATTGCCTATTGCAAGCCAAAAGCGCTGTGAGCGTAACCGTAAGTTTTTATCTTTTTCAGCAATATGAGTTGTCAAACCTTGTTTATGCTGCTGCCATGTTGTTTCATCCAGGGAGTCTAGGTTAGCAATAAACTGGCTTACAAAATGATTATGCCTGTGCAGTAGAGTCTGAGCTTCAAATTTTGGTGATTGAATATAAAAAGCAATACCGGCGCGGGTGTTAAATGGTGCATAGCCAGAGCCAACTAAGTAACCTAGCTGTTGTGTGGTTCTCAGCTCGTTAAAATAGTCTTGGTTAATTATATGATTAAGTGCCATTAATTTAACTTTTTCATCCACTTCTGCACTTTGTGCTTGGTAGTAAATGACCATGGCGTTATCACTGCATGGCAGTTCAAGTTCGCAGCGAGTCACTTGGTCTATCTCGTGCAGCGGGCGTGTTAAATCCTCAATAGCCGTGGCGTTTTTTAAATGCTCTGCCACTTTTTTATGAAATACCTTCGCGTCTGTTTGTTGCCAATTACCGTGTAAAAACGACTCAACATGTAAGGCTTTAAAAAAATCGGCTCTAAATTCGTTAAATTGCTGAAAACATGTATTTTTAAGTGCAGTGGCTAACTCATCGGGTTGTGGGTTCCATGGCATTATTTTGGCACCTAACACGCTAAATAATTCACTCACCGGTTTATTTTGGTTGCTGTTGCGCCAGTGCCTTACCAGTTGCTTTTTGTATTCGGCAAAGCGGCGTGCGCAAATATCAACATTAAACAGCGCATCAAGTAATTGCTCCACCAACTCTAGCTGACTAGTCGATAGCCCAGCAGTGTGCAACGTAAGCCCGCCTTGATGAGAGGTTAAATGATAACTTAAACCTGCCAATTCTGCGGGGTAAAATTGCTCGCCAACACTGTCCATAAATAAGTCACTAAAAAGGCGCGTTAATGCCATGTGCTTTACATCTTTTACTGCAAAGTGCGAGTCCATTGCTAAATAAAAATGACCTTTGGCCACTCTAAAGGTGTTGTCTTGTTTAAACCAAAAGTCAAACCCAGGCTCTTTAACTAACAGTAAAGGCTTGGTTTGAGGTTTTTCGACTTCGTATAGCACCACTTCTTTTGTTAAATAGGGGTTTGCTGTGGGCAGCAGCATAGTGCTCAGCGGTTTATTTATATGCGCAAGCGACTCCAGCCAATGCGGCGAAATTGGCTCAACTTTGTAAGGGGTGTTGTACCACGCGGTGGTGTGCTCTGCCTCTACGCCTGGATGAATAAGTACTAAGCGCATATTATGCGGGGTAAGCCATTGCATCGCCATTTCGTGAGTGGCTTTATTAAAGCCCTCCATTAAGTAATCGCCTTGCACATAGTTAGCTTCGTCGTAGTGTTGCATATTAATGCTTAGGTTACTTACCCAATCTATTAAGCGCGATTTTTCTTGGTTATCAAACGCAATTTGTAACAGGTTTTTTTTATCTTGATACAGGCGCGGTAGTTTGTCGGTGTTATCGTTGATTAGGCAAATATACTCAAACACAATTTCTATTATGTCTTCAAAGTATTCAATGCCTTCATCGGTAAGCGCCATGCTAATGTTAAAATCTTTAAAGTTACTGCCATTTATACCGCCGCCGGCAGAAAGTGCGTTAATCCACCCTTGCTCTTTTAAAATTGAGTACAACGAGCCTGCGCCTTCGTAGCCGAGTAAATGGGCTATAAAGCTGACGGTTTTGTGGCGATAAAAGTCATCGATATTTGGCATAGCAAAACTAATAATGAGTTTTTGCATGTGCTTGTGTGGTTCAATGTGCAGTACTTTGCCAATATCTTGCGCGCGATATAATGGCTCCTCAATAGGGGCTTTAAGCGCACCTTTATGGCCATTAATGCCACTAAAATAACGATGCGTCCACTGCGCGAGTGTATCAAGCGGTTCGTTGGCACAAATTACCAGTGTCATCCACTGCGCTTGATAGTGCTTATTAAAAAAATCTCTTAACTCGTCACTAATGCAGCGCTCTCTATCGGCGAGAGTATGTAAATTACCCACCGAAAATTTAGCAAAGGGGTGGGCTGGGTTTACGGTTTCTTTATGAGCCTGATAAATACGACGCCCATCATCTTTTATTTTTAATTTAAACTCAGCCTCTATGGCATTACGTTCTTTTTCGGTTTCAGCTGGGTTTAATAATGGGGCAATAAAAAAACGGCTAAATTGCGCAAGTGCTTTTTCAATGGCTTGGTTATTAATATCAAAGTAATAGCACGTGTGCTCAGTGCCGGTCCAGGCGTTGGTGTTCCCGCCCGATTGAGACACAAAATTATTAAAGCTTCCAGAATCAGGGTATTGGTCGGTGCCTAAAAAAAGCATATGCTCTAAAAAGTGTGCAAGGCCTTGCCTGTCAAGGGGGTCATCAAAATGGCCCGCGTTAACCGCCATAGAAGCAGCGGCTTTAGTTGAATCTTTATCTTGCACTAATAATACTTTTAGCCCATTGTCGAGTGTAATGGCGCGGTATGCTCTGTTATCATTGCGGCTGATATTCAAATGATGCTCCTGAAACTAGACGTTTACTTGTTAACAACAGATGATAGCTTCAGGACAGCGAAAAAATAGCGAAAAGATTTACCTGAATATCATGAGAGAATTATTCTTTGGAATAATAGTTAATATAGCGGACAAATGGGCAAACTGGCTACTGTTTTATATTCATTAATCGGTTGATTTTTTATGAAAACAATCTTAATTATGCGCCACGGCGAAGCGACACCGATGCAAGCTAACGACGCAGCAAGAAACCTAACACCGAAAGGCCATGCAGAAGCAGAAAAAATGGGCTTATGGCTACACAAACACTTTTCTGTTGATGCGTTATTGGTAAGTCCTTACTCGCGCGCGCAGCAAACGGCTAAAGAAGTTGAAAAAAACAATGTATTTAAATTTAGTGAAACCTGTAGCGACATAATCCCCGAGGGGAAGCCACAAATAGCAGCTGATTATTTAGAAACACTTATTGCCATGCATCCTCAGTGTAATACCTGGTTGGTGGTCGCCCATATGCCCATAGTGAGTTATATAGTTGATCAGCTCAGCCCGGGTAATATGCCAATTTTTAACACCGCAGCGGTTGCTGTAATTCAGTATGACGAAACCTCACAGCGCAGTGAATATGTAAATATTAACGCGCCTGCCAACATATAGAGAAAAGAGATAACAATGAGTATAGAACGCCTTGAAACGGGTGCGCGCATGAGCCGTATAGTTAAACATAATGGAACCGTTTATTTATGCGGACAAGTATGCAGCGATGCAGAGCAAAACATTAAAGAGCAAACGCAAACTATGCTCGACAAAGTCGAGGCCTTACTTGAGCAGGCGGGGAGTTCTAAAAAGCATATGCTAAGCGCAACTATTTACGTTAAGAGCATGGAATATTTTGCCGATATGAATGCTGTATGGGATGCGTGGGTGCCAGAAGGCTATGCACCAGCACGCGCCTGTGTTGAAGCTAAAATGGCGCGCGATGCGCTATTGGTCGAAATTTCGGTAGTGGCCGCACTTAAATAAGCGTTTTATAAAAGCATAGCAAGCCAAAACGAAAAGCTTACTACACTAAGCACCGTTGAAAGCACCACTGCACCGGCGAGCGTAACTTGATGCGTATTTAATTGGCTTGCAATTAAATACGCATTAACGCCAACCGGCGAGGCGCTTAGCAATACCAGTACGTTACGAATTTGCGTATCTAGTACAAACACCCACGTAGCTGCTACACACACAGCAGCAGGCAAAATCAGTATTTTTAACAGTGAAGAAATAAGGGCCGGCTGCCAATTTGCTGCCACCTTATAAAACACCAAATTAGCGCCTAACACAAATAAAGCACATGCAATAGCAGGGCTGGCGAGTAGCTCTAAGGCATTGGCTAAATTAGCAAATAATGTAATTCCCGACACATTTAAAAGTAATCCACAGCCAATACTTAACACAATAGGGTTAAGGACCATGTTTTTAGCAAATTTTGCCCACGAGAAGTCAGCTGTGTTTCCTTTCGCGCCTATTAAATAAGTTAACGCAAAAAGCAGCGTGCTATGAAATGTGATGATCATAAAGGCGATAGCAATCATGTCTTTGCCAAGTGAAGCAATAACAATGGGTATACCCACTAACACCATATTTGAATAACTACCGGCAAGACCAAAAACACTATGCTGTTGATAATTTCCAGCATTGGCTTGTTTAGTTAAATAGTACCTATCAATAAGTATGCCCAAAGCAAATACCGCTAATACAGGAATATAAAAGCTTAAAAATGCTTCGAGGCTAATACTTTGATGCAAATTTATTTGCGACATATTGAGCATTAAAAAGGCGGGTAAGCTCATATAAAAAGTAAATTTACTTAAGCCGGCAATATGCTGCTGATTAAAAAACTTAAAATAACAACAGGTGTAGCCCAGTGCGACAATAAAAATTAAGGGAAAAATAATCGAAAAAATTTGCACGTATTATTCCTTTAATTAGCGTCTAAACTCATCACTTTGTGGTAAATCAATTAAAATCAGCACGGCACCGCGTCCGCCGTATTCTAACGGTGCTTGATGCATGGCAATTACATCGGGGTGCTGTACCAAATACTGCGGTACTTTGTGTTTTAAAACACGCTCGCCAATGCCATGCACTATGCACGCGCAGTAATAATGCTGTTTTTTGCACTCGTGAATAAGCCCCGCGAGTTCATCTTTTGCACGTTCTTTATTAAGCCCGTGCAGGTCGAGTGTTAAATCGGGCGCAAAGTCGCCGCGTCGCAACTGTTTTGCTAAAAAAGAGTCGTGGCCATTTTGCACGTAATTAATGGTGCTATTTGTGTCTATATCGGGAATATATTCGTCAGAGAAGAAAAATTCAGACTCAACCTGCTTTTTTTGCTGGGCAAATTGCTTCGCTTGTGACACCTTAGGTTTTGTATCAAACCTATGGGTATCTTGTTTAAACACCTTAGCGCCTGTAATTGTTTGGCGAAAAAGGTCAATGTCGTCATTGCTTAGGGACGATTGTGATGAGATGTCTTTTTTCATAAATTTTACCTAAACAAAAAAACGTAAAAACGCAGCGCAAAAGGCGGTACAATATAAAGGTGAGGGGCAATTGTAATTTGCTCAGCACAGTTAGGCAATGCAATCGTCGCAAAGACTCAAAACAGTCAGTTAGCTAAAACAGGTAAAAAATATGAGTGATTTACAAATAGAAGAAGCAACACTTGATGAAGCTGTTGCAGAACTGTCAACGTTACATGACTGGTTACGCTGGACTACAAGCCAATTTGCAAGTAGTGGAATATTTTTTGGACATGGCACAGATAACGCGTGGGATGAAGCAGTTAGCTTATTACTTCCTGCACTAAGTTTACCTATTGATGCCCCCAAAGAGTTAATGCATGCGCGGTTAACAAGCACAGAAAAAAACCGCCTAGCAGGGTTAATCGCAGAGCGTATAAACGACTGCACGCCGGTTCCTTATTTAACAAACATTGCTTGGTTTGCGGGCATGCCATTTTATGTTGATGAGCGTGTGCTTATTCCGCGCTCGCCGTTTGCTGAACTTATTGCTAATAAGTTTTCACCGTGGCTTGAACAGCCGCAAAGCGTTAACCGTATTTTAGATTTATGCACAGGCTCTGCTTGTATTGCTATTGCGCTTGCTCAGGCGTTTGAAACGGCGCAAGTAGATGCGGTTGATATTTCGTATGAAGCGCTTGAAGTAGCAGATATAAACATAAACGACTATATGCTAAGTGACCGCGTACTGCCTATTCAGTCAGATGTATTTAGTGGAGTGCCAGGGCAAAAGTATGACCTAATAGTAGCCAACCCACCGTATGTTGATGCTGAGGACATGGCTGATTTACCACGAGAATTTCATCATGAGCCTGAGCTTGGTTTAGCATCTGGGCATGATGGCTTAGACGTTACACGTACTATTTTAGAGCATGCTAGCAATCATCTAACTGATAACGGTTTGTTATTTGTAGAAGTTGGTAACTCTATGGTACATATGGATGCTTTGTATCCGGGCGCACCATTTGAGTGGGTTGAGTTTGAGCAAGGCGGCTTAGGTGTATTTGTAATAAGCAAAGCGCAGCTTGATACGTATTTTGCAAAATAAATTTTAGGCCGAGCGTATGCTCGGCAACTTTTGTAGTCATTAGGAATGAGGAAAGTTAATGGCAGGTAATAGCATAGGGCAGTTGTTTAAAGTGTCCACCTTTGGTGAGAGCCACGGCGTTGCCCTAGGCGGTGTTGTAGATGGTACTCCCGCAGGCCTTGAGATCACAGAGGCTGACTTACAAATTGATTTAGACCGTCGTAAACCTGGGCAAAGCCGCTATACAACGCAGCGCCGAGAAGACGATCAGATAAAAATTCTTTCAGGTGTTTTTGAAGGTAAAACCACAGGCACAAGCATTGGTTTACTTATCGAAAATACCGATCAACGCTCAAAAGACTACGGTAAAATTAAAGATGTGTTTCGCCCAGGTCATGGCGATTACACTTACTGGCACAAATACGGCCTGCGCGATTATCGCGGCGGTGGTCGCTCTTCTGCGCGTGAAACCGCAATTCGTGTAGCGGCAGGCGCAATTGCTAAAAAATACTTAAAGCAGTTTCATGGTATTGAAGTAAAAGCATGTTTAAGCCAACTTGGGCCAATAAAAGCCGAAAGTTACGACTGGGATGAAGTTGAAAACAACTTATTCTTTTTCCCTGATGCAAGTAAGCTAGAAGCGCTTGATGAGTACATGCGAGACCTTAAAAAGCAAGGTGACTCTGTAGGCGCTAAAGTTAAGGTAGTGGCGAGCAATGTACCTGTAGGGTTAGGCGAACCTGTATTTGACCGATTAGATGCTGAAATTGCGCATTCACTAATGAGCATTAACGCCGTTAAAGGCGTTGAAATTGGTGATGGCTTTGATGTAGTAGAGCAAAAGGGCTCAGAGCATCGCGATGAGTTAACCCCTGAAGGTTTTACCTCAAACCACGCGGGTGGCGTACTTGCTGGTATTTCTACAGGGCAAGATATTATTGCCTCTATTGCGCTTAAGCCTACATCAAGTATCACTATTCCAGGTAAAAGCATTAATACTGAAAACGAAGCAGTGGAGATGATCACCAAAGGGCGTCACGATCCGTGCGTTGGTATTCGTGCGATTCCTATTGCTGAGGCAATGATGGCCATTACCTTAATGGACCATTTACTGCGCCAGCGCGGGCAAAACCCACATGTTAACCACGAACATGGACCAATTAACGGCTCTGTTTAACCGTTAATATTTAAAAAAGCGCGGAGTACCGCGTTTTTTTGTGCCTGTAATTTGCTTTTAAGCCTTTCAGGGGTTGTTCAAGTTTGCGCTATATACTGTTTTAAGGAGGAGAGTAATCATGAGCGATAATAAGCACGATAACACACACCTTGAAACCCAAGCTGCTATAGCAAGGCTAGAGCGCTTTAGTAAGCTTACAGACAGCAGCATTGGCATTCCTTTTACTAAATTTAATATTGGCCTAGAGGCTGTGATTGGTTTAATACCCGTTATAGGGGATGCCGCAGGGCTTATTTTATCAAGCTATGTACTGGTAGAGGCGCAGCGTTTGGGCGTAAGTAAACGCATAAAAACGAAGATGATCATTAATATGCTGATTGATTTTGTAGGCGGCTTAGTTCCATTTTTTGGCGATATATTTGATGCTTTTTTTAAAGCCAACACCCGCAATACCCGTTTATTAAAAAAACATTTAAATGCGCAGTTAGCTAATTGATAGTAATACTGTTTTTTAGAGGCTTTAAATTTAGCATTAAGAATAAAAAACAAAGTGTTGTTGGTTGTTTAATCACCTAGTAAGGTAGGGAAACCTATTCACTTTGGTATATACAAAATGCAATTATTTATCGGTAATAAAAACTATTCTAGCTGGTCATTACGCGCATGGTATTTAATGAGTAAATTTGATATTCCGTTTGACGAAACCCAGCTTGTGCTCGACACCAGTGACTTTTACGACGAACTAAAACAACACTTCCACGTTCAAAAAGTGCCGGCGTTAATTGATGGTGATTTGCAAGTGTGGGACTCGCTCGCAATTTGTGAATATATTAACGATGCCCATTTATCGGGAGCAGGGTGGCCTAAATATATTACTCAGCGAGCTACAGCGCGCGCATTAAGCGCTGAAATGCATGCCGGCTTTATGGCACTGAGAAACGAAATGCCGATGAATATAAGAGCCACACGTAAAGTAACGCTATCAAGTGCTGCACTAAAAGATATTCAACGTATTGATGAGATATTTTCCCAGCAGCAAGATATGTTTCCTAATGAATGGTTTTTTGGCGACTTTAGTATTGCCGATGCGATGTACGCCCCCATTGTACTTCGTTTAAAAACGTATCAGATTACCTTATCCCCAGCGGCGCAGCAGTATTGTGATTTTGTGATGCGTTGCCCTGTTTTGCAAAAGTGGATAACCCAAGCACTTACAGAAACCGATATAGTGCAGTGCGATGAGGCGGGAGTAGAGGTATAACTCGCTCATCACTTTTACTTTAAAGGTAAAAGCCCGTACAATTCGTCTCGTTTTTAGTGCGCTAATTTTGCGCTGTAACCGAGACGAATTAATCAGTTTTTATGCATCATATAGCCGATCTTATATCTATTTTCGATAGTGTTTTTTATCAAAGCCATAACACTCGCTTAGTAAAAGGCGATGATGAGCCTGTTTATCTACCTGCCAATAATACCCATAGTTTTAATCAAATTGTATTTGCCCACGGCTTTTACGCCAGTGCCCTACATGAAATAGCGCATTGGTTAGTGGCTGGCAATAAACGCAGAGAGCTTGAAGATTATGGGTATTGGTACTGCCCAGATGGGCGAGATAAACACCAGCAAGCTGAATTTGAAAACGTAGAAATAAAACCACAAGCCATAGAGTGGCTGCTCAGCACCGCTGCTGGCTTTGATTTTAATGTGTCGGTAGATAACTTGAACGGTGAGCAAACTTGCCGGTTTGATTTTCAGGCGCGAGTACACCAGCAAGTATTAATGTTATTAGAGCAGGGAGTTAACGCACGTACCCATGCATTATTAAAAGCGTTAAGTGATTTTTATAAAACACCGTGGCCGTTAACCGCTCAACAATTTAATTGGCACCACCCTCAGGAGTTACAAAATGCAGTTTAAGTTAGGCTTAATTATTAACCCTGTTGCAGGACTTGGTGGCAGCGTTGCTTTAAAAGGCAGTGATGGCGAAAACACTGCTGCAAAGGCAATTGAGCTGGGTGCGCAAGCCAAAGCTAACAGCCGCACACAGGCTGCCCTAGAAGTACTTGTACCCTATAAAGAGCAGTTAACAATTTATACTGTAAATGGCGATATGGGCGAAAAAGCAGCACGCGCACTAGGCTTTAATGTTGAAGTAATTTATACCGCCAATACCGTAACAAGCGCCGATGATACAGAGGCTAGCGCTAAACTACTTAAAAATTTAGGCGTAGATTTAGTCCTATTTGCTGGTGGTGATGGTACTGCGCGCAATATTTGTCATGCCATAGAAGATACCGTACCAGTGCTGGGTATACCAGCTGGCTGTAAAATTCACTCTGGCGTATATGCAATTACACCTAAAGCAGCAGGGCGCGTAGTAGAAATGCTAGTAAAAGGCGAGCTAGTTACACTTGCAGATGCCGATGTAATGGATATTGATGAAGAGGCGTTTAGGCAAGGCACCGTAAAAGCTAAGCGCTACGGTGAAATGCAAATACCAAGCGAAGTACGTTATGTACAAGCGGTTAAAAATGGTGGTAAAGAAACAGACGAATTAGTACTTGCCGACATTGCAGCGCATGTGGTGAGCGAAATGGATGAAGACACCTATTACATTATGGGTAGTGGCTCAACTGTTGAAGCAATAATGCAAGAAATGGGGCTAGATAATACTTTATTAGGCGTAGATTTAATTAAAGATCAAACCCTAGTTGCGCAAGACTTAACTGCTAAACAGCTACTTGAGTACACGCACGGGCAAGCTACTCAATTAGTTATTACATTAATAGGCGGGCAAGGCCATATTTTTGGTCGAGGGAATCAGCAGCTAAGCCCTGAGCTTATTCGCACCATTGGCAAAGAAAACATTATTGTGGTGGCAACTAAAACCAAATTACACGCGTTGAACGGGCGTCCACTTATTTGTGACACCGGCGACAGCGCTTTAGATGATGAATTAACAGGTTACATTAAAGTAACCACCGGCTATAACGACCATATTATGTATGCTGTCGGTTATGAAAACCAGGAGAAGTAACACAATGAGTTTAGTGAATTATATTGATGCTGCGCAGCAATACTTTGATGATTTAGTAATTAAAGCAACAGATGATGAGTTGTTCGCTGGTGGTTACTTGCGCGGACATTACGACCTTGCAGTAGGCTATGCAGAAGTAGAAGAGCTGACAATTTCTATTGATGAGCTCAACGAAACCGTGGAACAAAGCTTAGTAAAAGCATACCGCAATGGCGAGCTAAACGAAGAAGATAAAACCTTGGTTGTTAGGCTCTGGGAAGAAGTGAAAGCCCTCGCTTAACCGATGTTTAGTTCACAATTATAAAAACGCGGCGACGATAATGAAGCCGCGTTTTTTTATGCTCTATTTGTGCCCATAATAGATTTATTGGTTAATTTACTGTTACACATTAATAGTATATTGTTACTTAAACCTATTTTGGGAGCTTTAAATGAACAATAATAATCAAGCTGCGGTACCTACTGGGTTAATCGCGCGTTTTTTAAACTTTGTGGAGCGAGTTGGTAACAAACTTCCCGATCCAGCGATTATTTTCTTATTCGCTATGTTACTTATTTGGTTGTGCTCGTGGTTACTGTCGGGGGTGAGCTTTGACGCGTTAGACCCACGGACAGGCCAAGCCATTGTTGTAAATAACCTATTAGAGGGCGACTCACTCGCCTCATTTTTATCTTCCATGGTAAAAACCTTTACAGGCTTTGCACCGCTAGGGGTGGTACTGGTTGCCATGTTAGGTGTGGGAGTGGCTGAGCACTCAGGTTATATCAATACAGGCCTTAAGCTAATGCTTAACGTTACCCCAAGGCAACTGCTAACCCCTTCAGTCATTTTGGTAGCTATTGTAAGCCATACAGCAACCGATGCTGGCTACGTATTAGTGATCCCATTAGCGGGTGTTATTTTCTTTGCCGCAGGGCGACACCCATTAGCGGGTATTGCAGCCGCATTTGCTGGTGTGAGTGGTGGGTTTGGCGCTAACTTTATTCCATCAGGAATAGACCCATTACTGCAAAGCTTTACCCAAAGTGCAGCGCAAATTATTAACCCCGATATGTCGATTAACCCCCTTAATAACTGGGCGTTCACTTCTGCCTCGAGTTTATTTATTGTGTTATTAGGCTGGTATATCACTGACAAAATAATAGAGCCTCGGTTAAAAAACACAGCACTTAATGAAGACACCCAAAACTTACCCGCGTTTGATGAAGCTAAAAGTGATGAAAAACGCGCTTTTTTTATAGCCAGTAGCGTAATGATTGCAGGACTTGCTTTGCTTGCGTTTGTATCCGCTCCTGCCGATTCAGCAATGCGCAGTGCTGATGGCTCACTAACTAATTTTAGATCGCCCCTGATGCAATCTATCGTGCCTTTAATCTTTTTATTATTTTGGATACCCGGTGCCGTGTATGGTTTTACCGTTGGTACCTTTAAAACCTCAAAAGATATGATAGATGCGATGAGTACCGCGATGAGTGGCATGGCTTATTACATTGTAATGGCGTTCTTTTGTGCGTTGTTTATTGCTGCGTTTTCCAAGTCTAACTTAGGGGCATTAATGGCCATTGAAGGGGCGCAGCTTTTAAAAGCAATGGAGTTGCCCAGTGCGGTAACAGTTGTGGGTATTATATTTTTAACCGGCTTTGTAAACTTGTTCGTTGGCTCAAGCTCAGCAAAATGGGCATTACTGGGGCCTATTTTTGTACCAATGTTAATGCAGCTAGGTATATCACCCGATTTAACCCAAGCGGCTTACAGAATCGGAGACTCTAGCTCAAACATTATTACCCCACTTATGCCGTATTTCCCATTGGTTGTGGTGTACTGCCAAAAGTACGTAAAAGATACCGGTATAGGCACGCTCATCTCGCTTATGATCCCTTACTCAATCGCGTTTATGATTGGCTGGAGTATTTTCTTGCTAGGGTATTGGGCACTCGGTATTCCGTTAGGGTTAGATGCGAGTTACGTTTATCCGGCGTTACCTTAACTTAAACTTTAATTTATGAACCTCACTCACTTGAGTGAGGTTTTTATATAAAATTGCTGCAATGTAAAAAGTAGTGTTAATTACCTTTCTAATTCTCTCACTATATAGCCAAACAAACTGGCCTCACCAACAATATACACATAATCGTTTTTGTTATTCATTATTGTAGACTTATCGTCGTACCATCTAAAGTCGTGTGTTTTGTTAGTTGTAGGGTCTTTAAAGTATAAACGAGTACAACTATCTTCATAATCAGACCCACATTCTTGTACATCAGTGAGGATATATTCCTTATACCAATAATCGCCTTGCGTGTAGTAAGCCCATAACTCAATGGGGGCAGAGAGTAAAAAATAGAGAGTTGCATAGATTAACAAAGGGAGTAATGGGTAGGTGAAGATTAATGATAACTTCATTTTTGTATCTGAAAAGCTATCTTTAAGGTGCTCTCTATAGTCACTGCAACGTCTATATTTTTTGATTACAAGTACTTGGAGATAGATAAATGATGCCCCGCAAAAAATAGGCAGCGCTATATAAAAAATAGCCTCATAAATTTTATTTTCGATAAATGGCGGATCGGTAAAATCCATTAACATAAGCATGGCAATGCTCAGTATTGGAAAGCTTATTATTGCTGCAAAGAGCAAGTTGTCATAATATTTTTTCAATTTTAATTCATCCGTGAATTATAGTTTTTTCTTAGTTTACAGAATTTTTATTTTTTACAAAAGCAGTGGCTTTAAAACAAAAAAACCTTGGCACTTTCGTGGCAAGGTTTTTTTATAACGTAAGCTATAAAGCTTAGTTAGATGTGAAGCTCACAGGGCGACGTTCTTTACGAGGACCGCCACGCTTATCACCACGTTGGTTGTCTTTGTTAAAGCTACGCTTTTTATCACCACTTGGGCGCTCAGCGCGTTCACCACGTGGCTCAGCTGGGCCTTGATCTTGTGTTAGTGTCATACCCATTGGGCGTTTACAAATAAACACTTTTTGGAAGTGATCAAGTACATCTTTAGGCATGTTTTGCGGTAATTGTACCGTACTGTGACTGTCGTGTAGACGAATGTCACCAATAAACTTGCTTGAGATATCAGCTTCGTTAGCAATCGCGCCAACAATGTTTTTAACCTGTACACCGTGCTCACGACCCACTTCGATACGGTAAGTATCCATAGGGCCTGCATCGCGGCTGTTACGCTCGCGAGGTTTACGCTCAGGGCGGTCACCACGTTCGTTACGACGACGGTCATTACGATCGCCACGCTCGTTACGTGTATTACGCTCGTTGCGAGGTTGAATCTTAACTTCTTCAACTTTAATTGGCGACTGTTGCTGTGCTAAACACAGTAATGCACCCGCTAGGTCTTCTAAAGATAAGTCTAGTTTTTGTGCCATGCTAGCAGCAACTTCATTGAAGAACGTAATGTCTTTGTTTTCAAGAGCAAGCGTAAGCTTTTCTTTTAACGCATTAATACGTTTTTCTTCAACTACTTTAGCTGTAGGTAGCTCAACTTGTGCAATTTCAGACTTAGTATGACGAATGATATTTTTAAGTAAATAACGTTCGTTATGCTTAACAAATAATATTGCTTTACCAGTACGACCAGCACGACCTGTACGGCCGATACGGTGAACGTAGGCTTCTGAGTCTTGTGGGATATCGTAGTTGATAACTAAGCTTAAACGGTCTACATCAAGACCACGTGCTGCTACGTCTGTTGCAATAACAACGTTTAGCATACCGCTTTTTAAGCGATCTACCGTGCGTTCACGTGCTTGCTGGTTCATGTCACCATTAAGTGGCGCAGCAGAGAAACCTTCGCGCTCTAGTAACTCAGCAAGTTGCACAGTGTCGTTACGTGTACGTACGAAAACAATAGCACCTTCGTATTGCTCTGCTTCTAAGAAACGAACAATGGCTTTGTTTTTATGTACGTGTGCATTCCAAAACACTTGCTCAACAGATGATACAGTTGAGTTACGCGCAGAAATATGAACCTGTTCAGGGTTATTCATATATTTGCTGCTGATGTTTTGAATTTGCTTAGGCATGGTCGCAGAGAAAAGACATGTTTGCTTTTCGCGCGGTGTTTTTTCCATGATGTTTTCAACATCATCGATAAAGCCCATACGTAACATTTCATCGGCTTCATCAAGTACAAGTGCTTGTAAAGCATCAAACTTGATAGTGCCACGGTTTATGTGATCGATTAATCGACCCGGAGTAGCAACAATAATTTGTGCGCCACGACGAAGTGCGCTTAATTGAATGCTGTAGCTTTGGCCACCGTACAGTGCTAATACTTCAACACCACGAGTACCTTTTGCATATTGTTCAAATGCCTCAGCAACTTGGATCGCAAGCTCACGTGTAGGTGTGAGTACAAGGATCTGTGGCTGTTTCACAGACGGGTCAATATTGTTTAGTAACGGCAGTGCAAATGCTGCAGTTTTACCTGTACCCGTTTGTGCTAGTCCCAGTACGTCCTTTCTTTCTAGCAATAACGGTATACATTGAGCTTGGATTTCAGATGGTGTCTTGTAACCCAACTCTTCAACTGCCTTTAAAATTGCAGGAGAAAGATTTAGAGATTCAAACGTGACTGGTTCTGACATTAATACGCCTCAACGAATTTAAAGAGGCGCGCATTGTATAGGAAATACGAGGCAATTGCTTGTATAAATTACAACTAATTTGTATGTGGTTGATGTTGGTCGAAATTTAACCAGTTTAAATATTTGATTTTTTAAACTGGTTAACAAGCTATATACAAAGCGTTATTTATATAGGCCTAGATTTTCTTTTGCGTAAGCTTCAAATTCAGTAAAACCACCAATGTGAGTTTGATCTACAAAAATTTGTGGCACAGTTGGGCATGGTTTTCCTGCAGACTTTTCTAAATCCTCTTTGCTAATGCCTTCTTTGATAATATCGATGTAACGAAACTTAAAATCATCACGCTCATTTGATAGTTGTTCGGCAACGTCTTTAGCACGTACACAAAATGGGCAGCCTTCGCGGCCAAAAATTACTGTAAGCATAATACTCTCCTCAATTTAGTTGGGTTCATATTAAACGATTAATTAATAATTTAAAGCGCAAAAAATCGATTGGTTAATTCTGTTTTACTGTTAACTCGCTTAATTACTCATTTGCCATGCATTTTGAATTGCAATTTGCAAAAGCGCATTTATGCAAAGGATGTGTAATTTTTAAATCTAATGAATTCATCGTATTAGTAAAGACGCTGCAAGTGGCATGTAAATTGATATTTAACTACAGAGCTATTCTTATTAGGAACGATGATGAGTAATAACAGTCATGTTTTAGAAATTATTCAAGGGGTAATTGCCCGCTTTTGCAAAGCAGACAACACAAATGTGGCAATTACACTCATCAACAAATTACAGTGTAATTATATTTGTTTACAGGTGTCTCCTGAGCAAATGATTATCCAGTGTGAAGCGTTTATTTTGCCTTCACTAAAAGCCGCTAAAAGCCATTTTTTGCTAACAGTAGAGGCCAATTTACAGGGCATTAATTTAAATTACTGGGTAGATTCGAATCCTGAAATGCACACCATTGATATACACGGTTTACTTGCAACCCGTGAGCCAATTTCAGCGGTAGATACAAACAAAGAGTTTATTAGCGCAGCCAATAATAAAGACGACTTAGAGCAAAGCATTCATTACCTAGTTAATTTTAGTGCGCAAAACTATGGTTTAAAACTCGCCGACAGCAACCACACCAACGCTTTAAAAATTGAAGATGTGCGTCACCTATCTGCAGAGCAACTTGCGAGTGATTTTTTAAATAATGGGGCGTCTCAGAGTATAAAAATTTGCGCATTTGATGCGCTCAGTGAGCTGCAAAGCCATCACGCTATTTCTCAACCTGTATTGGCGTGGCCGTTTTTTGATACTGACTTAGTAAATGCGGTTAATAATTTAAATACCCACAGCAAATTATCTGTATTGGTTGCTGATGACAGCTTGCCAAGCCAAGTTGCGACCAAAGTCATGCTTGAAATGCTTGGCTGCGCAGTAACCTGTGCAGAAAATGGCTCAAGTGCCTTACTTATTGCCCAGCAAGAACCTTTCGATTTACTGCTGTTAGATGAGCGTATGCCAGGTATGTTTGGCAGTGATGTAGCTCAGCAGCTCATTAAACAAAACACCCCAAACGATAACACGCCAAAAGTTATTTTAACGGGCATTACTGAGGAGCAACAAATTGCTCAGTTGTTCGAAAAAGGGGTGACGCACTATCTTCAAAAACCGGTAACAAAAGCTGTATTAGAAGAGTTTATTAAGCCTTGGCAAGCTGCCTAAAGGCCCGTTTAGGAGGACGTTATGAACGATTTATCAAAAACAGCTTTGCTGCTCATTGGTTTTCAAAATGATTACTTTTCGCCTGATGGCATTTTATACCAAGTGGTTGAAGAGTCATCAAGAGTAACCGGCGTGGTAAATAACACGTTAGCGCTGCTTGACAAATACATAGATAAATTTGCATTAGTGCTCAGTACGCCTATTCACTTTACACAAGATTATAGCGAGCTTAAAAACCCAATTGGTATTTTAAAAGTGATTGCCGAAGTAGGGGCTTTTAAAGCCGACTCTTATGGTGCTCAAGGCATTAAAGAATTTGATAAATATGGCAAACGTATTATGCAAATACCCGGTAAACGCGGGTTAAATGCGTTTACTCATACAGAGCTTGCAAATGTGCTTAATAAAAATGGCATCACTAACATTGTTTTAGCAGGCACGGTGACCTCTATTTGCATTGACTCTACGGCGCGTTCAGCGGTAGAGCTTGGCTTTAATGTGACGGTACTTAATGACTGTACATCAAGCAGAACGCCGTTTGAGCAATCATTTTACTGTGAAGAGGTTTTTCCGCTTTATGCCAAGGTGTGCAGCCATACAGAATTAGTAAATGAATGAGGCGCATATGGAAGAAAAAGACGAGCTACAAGTACAAGTTCATTACGCGCTAATAGAGCAGCTTTCTGCAAATACCCGCAGGCAAACTAAGTTACTTGCCTTACTTGATGAATGTGTATTTGAATGTGATAAACATTTAGTGTTTAGCTACGTGAACGAAGCATGGCTTAATAAGTTGGGTTTTACGCCGGCCATGCTAATAGGTAAAAAAATCACATCGCTGTTAGAGACCAAAGACTCGTTAAAGCTGTCAGCGTATATTGAGTCTATTTTTGAAGGCGTTTTTAGTGCCAGTATAGAGCTGCAAGTAAAAAATAATGACGGCCTTACTAACTGGTTTGAAATGCGCTTGGCCTGCGACGATAGCGGCGGGTTTATTGGCTCATTACACGACATTCAACGACATAAAGACTACCAATACTTACTCACCCAGCAACAAGAGTACGCTAAGCGACTTTCTTTAGTGGCAAGCCACACCAATAATTTAGTTATAATTACCGACCGATTTGGCAAAATAGAATGGGTTAATAAAAGCTTTGAAACGCTTACTAGTTATAAATGTGAAGAAGTCATCGGGCTTAGCCCCGGTAAACTGTTGCAAGGGCCTAAAACCAGCCTAGAGTCGCGCCAGTTAATGGCTAAAGCGATTAAAAATGCCGAGCCTTTTCAAATAGAAACCGTTAATTATGATAAAAATAAAAACGAATACTGGGTTGCTATTGATGCTACCCCTGTAAAGGATGATGACGGTAATGTTAAGCATTTTATAGCCATAGAAACCAACATTACCCAGCGTGTAAAAGCTGAACAAGCCATAGCAGAAATAGAATATAACTACCACTCTGTGGTCGATAACATCCCTGATATTGTATTGAGGTTAGATGCGCAGGGCGGGTTATTGTTTATGAACAAAGCATGGCAAGATTTTTTCCAAACAGACATAAATAAACACCTTGGCTTACCCATTGCTAATTTTGTAATGGGCGAGGATGTGGAAAAGCTAAATACTGCACTTACAGGCTACAGTAGTGGCAACCGAGAAGTTAAACGTTTAGATATTAGGTTAACCAATGCGCTTAATGAGCCAAATTGGGTTGAAATGACCCTCACACCCATTACTTCATTTAATGGCACACACTTAACGTCTATAGCGGCGACCGTGGTTGATATTCAAGAACGTGTGATAGCTGAACAAATACTCTTAGATGCTAAGCACCAGGCTGAATCGTTGGCTGAGTCTAAAAGTCGCTTTATGGCCAATATAAGCCATGAAATACGCACACCTTTAAATGCAGTGATTGGCTGTGCAGATATCTTACACGACACTGGGCTCACAACAGATCAAAAACGTTACACCCAAATGATTAAAACAAGTTCAGATGCATTATTGAGTATTTTAGATGATGTGCTGACCTACTCACGCTTTGAAGCGCAAGCAATCTCAATAGATAATCAGCCATTTAGCCTCGATATTTGCTTAGAAGAGGCTATTGATATTGTAAGTGAAAGCGCCGTGCAAAAAGGCCTCGAACTTATTTTTGATCTGCACCCTGATGTTCCTGCGCAGGTGGTGGGCGATCATGGTCGTATAAGGCAAATTGCAATAAATTTACTCTCCAATGCCATTAAGTTTACTCAAAAGGGTTCACTTATAGTGACAGCACAGTGTGTTGAGTTTGAAAATAATAAATTTACCCTGCAGCTTAGCTTTAAAGATACAGGAATAGGGATTGCGCAAAACAAGCTCGAGAGTATGTTTAAGCCGTTTATACAATCGGATAACTCTATCACTCGGGAATATGGCGGAAGTGGCTTAGGCTTAGCCATATGTAAGCAAATATGTGATGCTGCAGGGGGCAGTATTACGGTTAACTCGCAGTTTGGTAAAGGGAGTGAGTTTATTGTGAATTACCCTTTATTAATAGATACAAGCGAGCAGGTGCAAAGAGAAGGCTTTTCTGCCAGAACTAAAAAGCCCTATGTGTGTGTGATAAGTAAAAACTTGCCATTAAACAAGGCGATAGAGCATATGCTTACTCGCCATTCGATAGATTTTTCACGCCTTGAAAACATCGAAAAGCTAGACAGTATCGATACGCCCGAAGCTATTGTTACCACTAATAAAGCCGATTTAGACGCAGCGCAACAATTTTTAAAAAGTTATAAGAGCCTAAATAAACCGTGTTTATTACTCATAGACCTACTGGGTAAAAACCAAAAAACAGAGGCGCCGAGCTCTGGTATGTTGATGTTTAATGGGCCTTTTAAGCCTTCGCATTTGCCCAGAGCGATTGCTGCGCTTGAGGAAGAGCTTTTTCATCTTGATATTATTTTTACTAATAAAAAAGAAACCACACTAAACACAGCCACTATTAATGCTCAGCCATTTAAAGGTACGCACGTACTCGTGGTTGAAGACAATAAAAATAACCAAATTGTGATTCAGCAATTTTTAGAGCAGCAAGGGTGCTTAGTTAAAATAGCCAGTAATGGGCAAGAGGCGATTGAAAAAGTTAAAACGCAAACAATAGATTTAATATTTATGGATATTCAAATGCCAATTTTAGACGGTATTTCTGCCACTAAAAAAATCAGAGAGTTAGCTATTGTCACCCCTATTATAGCGTTAACAGCGAATGCGATTCATGGAGATAAAGAGCGTTTTATTAAAGCAGGAATGAATGACTATTTAGCTAAACCAATTATTAGCGAAAAACTCAATTTGCTCTTAAATCAATACTTACCAAAACTTAATGACGCTAAACACTCTAAGTTAGAGCGCATTAACGAAATTTGGTCATTATTAAAGTAACAAGCAATGCAACCGTGCTTTTAGGTTAATAGTTATAGATGGCCTTAAGGTATTTATGATTAAAGTTTTTAGTTGTTAAGTAAACCAACATAAATAGTGGGTTTAGCAAAAATTTAACCTCAAAAGGTTAAAATTGACTGTTTTCTCAAAAAAAGCGATGGCATTGAGTAATGCGTAGTCAATTACTTTTACTGCCTAAAAAGCCTTAATGTATTAAGCAAAACTGTAAATAATGCTGAAATACTAATCCTTTTTAATTGATTAGGTTGTGTAGGTTGGTTCTTAATGGTTATTTTTAAATTGGTTTGCATTTTGCAAATCAAAATGAAATTGAAATCTCATAATGCAAATATCCGCTCAGCTATTTTTTATTCTCCCTATCAAAGTAATTCATTTACCCATTGATTTATAAAGACTTAAATTTTTTATCATCATTAAATTTATTATGGCATGGCTTTCGCAATATAAACACCAAGTAGAGCGAAGTTATCATTGATATAAATTTGCTAAGTAGTTAAATAAATTTTAAGGGTGTCCATTATGCAAACTAATACTAAAGTTAAACAGCAGCCAAAAAAAATGTCTTTTGTTCTTACTCCAGAGTTAATGGTGCTGTCTATTATTATTGTTGCAGCTGTTATTGTTGGTGCAACAGCACTGCGAGGCACCGTTACTATTGAACCTGTTAATAAAGGTAATACCGAGATGTTCACCAATAAATTTAGTAATAGTGATTTAGATAATGCCACTATTGAAAGCAACACATTAAACTACGCTCAAAACATAGATGAGCAATCTGCCCAATCAGGCACACAAGGTTTAAACAACTAAACAATACTTCTCCTTTAGTATTTATTTCGGCTGACTCTAAGCAATTAGGTCAGCCTTTTTATTTTTAAAGCCACTTTATACCCAAACCATCGCTTACTCCTGCTCCCACTTTAAATCAGCTTGCGTGTCAGTGTGATTTGCAAAATGCAAATATACCTATCAATAATTTTAGACTAACAGCCCGCTTTTAACTAATTGAATTTTATGTGTTTATTTTTTATTTTGACGGGTCGTTTTGGTCTGCAATTTGCAATTTATGTAACAAGCTTACGGTGAGCCCTTATTTGTGGAGAAATTTATGAATGCTTTTAAAAGTTTAGAGCCTATCAATACGGTCAACATTGCACGCTGGCATGAACTTGAGCAAATTATGGCTCATGCAATAAAAAACCATTGTTTTAATATGGTGTACCAGCCGCTTGTATCTTTAACAAGTGGGCAATTAGTTGGATTTGAATCATTAGTGCGCTGCGAATCTTCACGCTATGGTGTTGTTGGCCCAGATGAATTTATTCCGCATGTAGAACAGTCAGGTATGATTTTAGATTTAGGTGATTGGATTTTTAAGCAAACCCTAAGCGATTTAAGCCAAATGAGAAAAATAGGTATGAATGATATAACTATTTCATTGAATATTTCGCCGGTACAAATTATTGAAGGGGATGTGTTTTCTAAAGTAATGAGCTTACTTGATAAGTATCAAATAGACCCCGCAGCTATAAAAGTAGAATTAACAGAAACAGCATTAATAAAAAGTCCGCAGCGTATTGCTAAAACATTTGAGCATTTTCATAAAGAAGGGGTAAAAATTTGGCTAGACGATTTTGGAACGGGCTATGCCTCTTTAGGCCTTTTACGGCAGTTTAATATTGATGGGCTAAAAATAGATCGCAGCTTTATAAGTGGCATTACAACGAACAATGAAGACTTTACCCTGTGTAGCGCAATTATTGCTATGGCGCAAAGACTCGGGTTAGAGACCATTGCTGAGGGGAT
This sequence comes from Pseudoalteromonas sp. 1CM17D, assembly GCF_023161805.1. Classification (NCBI taxonomy): domain Bacteria; kingdom Pseudomonadati; phylum Pseudomonadota; class Gammaproteobacteria; order Alteromonadales; family Pseudoalteromonadaceae; genus Pseudoalteromonas; species Pseudoalteromonas sp. 1CM17D. The sequence goes on from NZ_JALNTP010000003.1 coordinate 369,103, forward strand.
TGAACAGCGCGAGCAATTACAAATATTAGAGCAGCTAGGGTGTGATGTAGCGCAAGGTTACTTACTCGGAAGACCAAGCAGTTTAGCTAATAATACGGCGACATGGGTAAAAATGTACACTTAACTTAATGTTTAGATTTGCAAAATGCGAAAAACGACTTACTCTAAAAGTATAAAAGCTTTGTATCACAATAATAAATAAAGGCCTAATATGCCAATACCTGAAGAATATATTGATAACACCATCACTCAAGCTCATGTGCTAGCGCAATTAGAGCAAGATGTTGGCTCACTCACTTTAGTAAGGCTGGTAAACTTATTTATTAATGAATTAGAAGAAATGCGAGTTCGTCTTAAAAATGCAATTGATGAGCAAGATGAAGATAATATTAAAGATATAATGCACGTACTTAAAAATTCTGCGGCGCTATATGGCGCATTAACTTTGGCAGCCCTTGCCAGTCAATTACATGATTACCCCCCCGTTACCATTGAAGAAAATATTCACGCTGCTCAGATCGTTCAACATAATCTAGAAAAAACCCACGCTGCATACCAAGTTATTGCTAATAATATTACTTAAAAGGCTCTGCCATGAACGATTCTCAAAAAAAATCACTGGTTTATATAGTAGAAGACAGCATTGCAAGCGGGGCTCTTTATGCGAGTCAATTAGAGCAAGCAGGGCACGAATGTAAACACTTTACCGATGGCTACTCGGCCTTGGTAGGTATAAAAGAGATGATGCCTGATGTCATTGTCCAAGATGTTTGTTTACCTGATATTAGTGGCTTAGAAGTGCTGCAGTTTGTTAAAAAGCAAGAAAAGCCCGCTAACGTAGTCATGATCACCTCAAATAGCTCTATTGATGTTGCAGTAGAGGCAATGCGTTTAGGTGGTTTTGATTTTTTAGAAAAACCGTTTTCAGGCCAGCGCTTAGTGAGCGCCGTAGATAGCGCGCTTTCGCAAAAAGCTCCTCCTGCAGTTAAAATTCAAGAACAAAAAGCGCAAAACACTTCCGGGTTTATTGGTGAATCGTTAGCAATGCAAACGGTGTTTAGGCTTTTAGATAGTGCAGCGCGAAGCAAAGCATGTGTTTTTATTACCGGTGAGAGTGGCACAGGTAAAGAGGTGTGTGCGCAAACTTTGCACGACACTAGCCCACGAAGTGAAGGGCCGTTTATTGCAATTAACTGTGCTGCTATTCCAGGAGAGTTATTTGAGTCAGAGTTTTTTGGCCATGTAAAAGGGGCCTTTAGCGGAGCGCTAAGTGACAGGAAAGGGGCTGTAGAAGTTGCAAACGGCGGTACTTTATTTTTAGATGAGCTGTGTGAAATGGAGCTCAACCTACAGGCTAAGTTATTGCGTTTTTTTACAAACGGGTGCGTTTAATCGGGTAGGTAGTAGCGAGGTTTTACACAGTAATGTAAGGCTAGTGTGTGCAACAAATAGAAGCCCTGTAGTTGAAGTTGCCGAAGGGCGTTTTAGAGAAGATTTATACTATAGGCTTAATGTTATTCCTGTAAAGTTACCTCCGCTACGCGAGCGAGCTGGCGATATAATATTGCTTGCAAAGCATATTTTAAAGCAAAAAAGTGAAAGTAACGCTAAGTTATTCCATCGCTTTTCAAAAGAAGTTGAAAACCTTTTTTGTAACTACGATTGGCCAGGTAATATCCGTGAGCTGCAAAATGTTATCGAAAATATCGTTGTTATCAACGAGGGTGAGGTAGTTGAGTTAGATATGTTGCCAAGCTCATTTGGTGTTAATTCTGCTATTCCAATCAAAAACAGCAGCTCGTCTCAATCTGCGGAGCAAATACAAACTAACTCGCTTATGGGCGTACACGACATAGAGCCCCTGTGGCAGGTTGAAAAAAGGGCAATAGAGTCGGCAATAGCCGTATGCGATGATAACATTCCACTTGCTGCGGCCTATTTAGGCGTAAGCGCCTCGACTATTTACAGAAAAATAAAAGGTTGGAGTTAGCTTTACGTTTCTTACTTACACCTGCTTGGTGTTTATACTGTGCTAATGCTACTTAAAAAGAGCAAGGTGCCTGTTTTATCTAACATTTTATTATTCTGCTTACAGCTTATAATTCTCCTAATCACATTAAACAAGGCTACTTAATAAAAGCGAGTCGCCTGCCATTTCGTTCTCAGTTACATTTTCATGGTTGAAATAAACAAAGATACCCTAAGCTCTATTACTACACCCTAAGTTTAATAGTAAAAGGAGATCATAATGAGTAACGTTAATTTACAGCCAGCGAGTGTAATTCAGCCTTTAGTGGTAAGCGATTTAGATAACAATGACGTGAATTTAGTTGACCGCGTAAGCAACAAACCTTGGAAAATGATAGTGGTGTACAGAGGCCAGCATTGCCCTAAATGTACCGAGCAACTCAACGAGCTTGCAACAATGCATGACGATTTTGCCAGCGCAGGTGTAGAAGTTGTAGCAGTAAGTGGCGATAGCGAAGAGCAGCTTAAAAAGCATCTTGAAAAAATAGACGTAAATTTCCCTCTTTATTACAATTTAACCATTGAGCAAATGACTGATTTAGGCTTATACATTAGTGAACCGCGCAGTGATGCTGAAACAGATCACCCATTTGCTGAGCCTTGTATTATTGTATTAAACGAAGACAACCAAGTACAGATGCTTGATAAATCAAATAGTCCATTTGTTCGCCCAAGCCTTAAGCAGGTGCTAGGCGGTATTAAATTTTCACGCGAAAACGACTACCCAATTCGCGGTACTTTTATTAAGTAACGTGTATTGAGTAATTTGATGAATATACGAAGAGGGCACTTTTTTGTGCCCTTTTTGATTTTTTTTCACTTTTTTAATTTAATTACTTGAAAACTATTTTACTGCCCATAAATAGTTTAGTGAGGACGCCTGATGGGTCCCAAAAAATACAGAAGTTATTGAAATTTATATTATTAATTTAATTATGTTGTACTTGTTCAAACGAAAAGTAACAACATTATATCGCTTAAATATGAGGATATTATTATGCGTACAGTAGACTTATCACCACTTTATCGTTCATTCATCGGCTTTGATCATTTAGCATCTTTAATGGATGCGGCAGCTCGTACAGACAAGCAGCCTAGCTTTCCTCCTTACAATATCGAAGCACTAGATAAAGACAAATACAGAATCACTATGGCCGTTGCTGGTTTTAGTGAAAATGAACTCACCATTGAGTCAGAGAACAACACTTTAAAAGTTGCAGGCACTAAACCAAACAAAGATGAAAATGAAGAGCGCAAGTTTATTCATCAAGGTATTGCGGAACGTAACTTTGAGCGTAAGTTTCAACTTGGGGATCATGTAAAAGTACTCGGTGCCGATTTAGCCAACGGTCTGCTTAGCATTGACCTGGAGCGCGAAATCCCAGAAGCACTTAAACCTCGTAAAATTGAAATTGGCGGTGGAAACCTAATCGAAGGTAAATAATCGCTAATAAACATTTTCCCTGATTGTAGCCGCCTCAACTGAGGCGGCTTTTTCGTTTTTATAACTCGTTTATATGCGTTAAATAATAATTTGCTTGGGCTAAGGTCTGCTGTTGAAGTTGGGGTGTTTGTTTATCCCAGTTTCTATAAACCATGCCAATGCGTGGGTTTTTTTCAAGTAATGCGCGGTGTTTATCCATAAATTGCCAATATAAGCTGTTGTAAGGACACGCCTTCTCACCTACTTTTTGCTTAACATCATAATGACAGTTTTTGCAGTAATCGCTCATTTTATTGATGTAATTACCACTGGCTGCATAGGGTTTAGTGGCGATAATAGCATCATCTGCAAATTGGCTCATGCCACGGGTGTTAGGCATTTCAACCCATTCAATGGCATCAATATAAACCCCTAAATACCACTGGTCGACTTCATTAGGGTCGATGCCTGTTAATAAGCAAAAATTACCAATGATCATTAATCTTTGAATATGATGAGCGTATGCGGTGTCTAAGCTCTGCGTTAATGCGTGGCTTAAACAGTTCATTTTTACATTACCCTGCCAAAAGTACTCCGGTAACGACTGGTTAGCCTGTAATTGGTTTTTTTGTGCATAGTCGGGCATGTTTGCCCAATATATACAGCGAACATATTCACGCCATCCTAGGATCTGCCTAACAAAGCCCTCTACTTGAGAAATCGAAATTGTGTCGGGATGAGCATTAAATTCGTCAATTACACGCCTAATAACGTACAGCGGGTGGATTAACTTGGCGTTTAAAGCAAATGATAAACGGCTATGGTACAAGCTGGCGTTATTTGTAACTTGGTCGGTCATTGCATCTTGAAACTGGCCGAAATTTTTTAGTAGGTGGGTACAAAAATACTCTAAACACGTTTTGGCTTGTTTGCGAGTGAGCGGCCATGGCAGCTGCTGAGGATTTATTTCACCAAAGTAATTTACGTTATGTTTTTTAAGTCTGCGAATGATAGAGCTTACATCGTTATTAAATAATTTTGGCGGGGGGATAGCGTTTAAATCTGCTTTTTTAAATTTGTTTCTGTTATTACTATCAAAGTTCCATTGACCTCCTTGCGGGCTACTCCCATCCATAAGAATAGTGTATTGCTTGCGCATAGCGCGATAAAAGTGCTCCATAGTCACATGTTTGTTTTTTTCAAACCGCTCGTTAATACGCTCAAATGGCAGCATAAAATGCTCGGTGTCATAGGCTTTAACAAGAAGATCAGACTCTTTTTTAAATTTACTTAGCTGTGCTTTGAGGCGAAATTCATCAGGGTATTGATAATGTATTTCACTGCAACGATACTGTTTGGCTATGCGCGTGAGTAAAACAGGCAAGGTTTTGTCTTGGTGGGTATCATCTAGGGTGAGGTGCAGTGTGCTGTAATCCGCGCTTTGTAAAGCTGTAGCAAAACGCTCCATCGCATAAAAAAAAGCACATAACTTTTGCACATGGTGCTTAACGTAATTGGTTTCTTGTTTTAACTCGGCAATTAAATAAAGCGTATCAGGCTCTTTTTCTTTAAACCACGAATGCGAAGCATTAAGTTGATCACCTAAAATTAGGCGCAACACTTTATAATGAGCCATAAACCACCTAAATTTAGTTGTACGTAAAAAGCGACAACGTGGATCTAGGTAGTTTGCTCATACGTGTATAAAAGCTGGAGCTTGTGTTACTTAAAGCTTACTTGAGCGAAGTTGAGTGATTTTTTGCTCAAGCGAAATAACATTTGTTTTGTTAAACAAGGTTGTATTAGCAAAACTTTCAAAATAACGAAGCGCTTTTTGCCAAGCAAATTGTGTTTGTGCGGTGAATAAACGCCCTAAGTGCTCGTTTAAGGTATCGTAAAAGGCATCGCACAGTAGCGATATTTCTTTTGGTGTAACGCCCATCTTTTTTAAGTATTGCAAGTGAAAGGTTAAAAATGGGGCAACTGAAGATGGGTTATCTAAATGCCTAACTATACGTTCTAAAACACAATATAAAATATAACTTTTTTCGTTAAAATAAGCGGCACTTGGGTACTGCATTGTTATATTTGACTCTTCAAGCTTTGCATGAAAGCGCGCGGTAAACGCATGAAAGTTTGGCTTAACTATATGCAAACTTTTAATTAACTGTGGCTGATAAGTATTCATTAGCAATCTCATTAAATTTTGTAATTTTTATTTTTATCCACATCGGTGAGCTTTTAGTATAGTGCGTTGCTCAAATATCGCACGTAATCTAAACGTAAAAAGCACAAAATTGTATCAGTTTTATGAATTTTAGATATTTTATTTATGAATATACGGCTTTTTACGTACATATTAGTGACGTTACGATTACCATTTTAACGTCTGCATAATCATAGTACATACTGGTGAAGCTTAAAATGGGGGTTCACTGATTTTATCAAACTTATTAGTTATTATGGTTGCTAATTACCCCGTATATCCTTATAATAGCCGCCATTGTTTAGCGGTTGATTAACCACTAACAGCGATATTGAATTTTAGGTTTAATATCTATTGGCGCGGGATGGAGCAGCCTGGTAGCTCGTCGGGCTCATAACCCGAAGGTCGTCGGTTCAAATCCGGCTCCCGCAACCAATTTTTATAGTAGGTATATCCTTACTAATTCTATATCGCGCATTCTAAGTAATGCGCGTTTTGCGTTTAAGCTAATGTAGTTTAATTTGGTCAGTGTAATGACCCGCTGCCAAGCTTGGCCTGAGGCCACACAGTTTTATGCTTTATTGGTGTGACGCCCCGCTTGGTTCGGGGCGTTGTTGTATCTGCACCATTGATTTATGGCTTTGTCATTAAATCAAAACTTAAACTCAGTATTTTAGGGCTATAAGCCCTTTTTTTGTTTGTATGGAGGATTTTCGTGACAAAACTTGAGCAAGATTTATTAACCATGCTTACGCCTGCAGTAGAAATGTTAGGCTTTGAATTACATGGTCTTGAGTTTGTACAAGCAGGCCGCCATTCTACCTTAAGGGTTTATATTGACCATGAGGATGGAATATCTGTTGATAATTGTGCGGATGCGAGTCGCCAAATTAGTGCGATTTTAGACGTCGAAGACCCAATTACAAACGAATATGATTTGGAAGTATCGTCTCCTGGTGTTGATCGTCCATTATTCAAACAAGATCACTACGAGAAGGCGCAAGGAGAGGAAGTACGCGTGCGTACTAAGCTTCCACAAGACGGTCGCCGTAATTTTAAAGGCGACTTAGTAGCAGTTAGCAGTGATATGATCACACTTAAAAGCGATGGCGAAGAGCACTTAATCATGCTTAGCAATATCGAACGTGCGAACATCATCGCAAAGTTTTAATTCGAGTGCGAAGGAATAGGGCAAGCGAGGCATTACCCATGGCAAAAGAGATATTATTGGTTGCTGAAGCCGTTTCCAATGAGAAAGCGGTTCCAAAAGAAAAGATTTTTGAAGCGTTAGAGTTCGCTCTAGCAACAGCGACAAAGAAAAAACACGATGGCGAAATTGAAGTACGTGTATCAATCGACCGTAAAACCGGTGATTACGACACGTTCCGTCGTTGGCAGATTGCAGAAGTTCAAGAAGATGGTTCTTTAGAAAACCCTTACAGCGAAATCACATTAGAAGCAGCTCAAGTTGAAGAACCTGACTTGCAACTGGGTGATTATGTTGAAGAACAGATTGAATCTATCAAATTCGACCGCATAACTACACAAATGGCAAAGCAAGTTATCGTACAAAAAGTACGTGAAGCTGAGCGCGCTTTAGTTGTAGAAGCTTATAAAGATCAAGAAGGCGAGCTAGTAACAGGTGTCGTTAAAAAAGCAACACGTGATGCAATCGTACTTGATTTAGGTAACAACGCAGAAGCGGTTATTTACCGTGACGATATGCTGCCACGTGAAAACTTCCGTCCAGGAGATCGTATCCGTGGTCTTCTTTACGAAGTTAAACCTGAAGCTCGCGGCGCACAGTTATTTGTAACGCGTTCAAAACCAGAAATGCTGATGGAATTATTCCGCATTGAGGTGCCAGAGATTGGCGAAGAAATGATTGAGCTTCGTGCTGCAGCACGCGATCCGGGTTCACGCGCTAAAATCGCCGTTAAATCTAACGACAAGCGTATTGACCCAGTAGGTGCGTGTGTTGGTATGCGTGGTGCACGTGTTCAAGCTGTATCATCAGAACTTGGTGGCGAGCGTGTTGATATCGTACTTTACGATGACAACCCAGCGCAGTTTGTTATTAACGCAATGGCACCGGCTGAAGTAGCTTCAATCGTAATGGATGAAGACACTCATTCAATGGATATCGCTGTAGAAGCTGATAACCTAGCACAAGCAATTGGTCGCAATGGTCAAAATGTTCGTTTAGCAAGCCAATTAACTGGCTGGGAACTAAACGTAATGACTGTTGAAGACATGCGCGCTAAAAACGAAGCAGAGTCAGATAAGTTAATTAACTTATTTACTGAAAACTTAGATATTGATGATGAATTTGCATCATTACTTATCAACGAAGGTTTCTCAACACTTGAAGAAGTAGCATATGTGCCTGCTTCTGAGTTTTTAGAAATCGACGGCCTAGATGAAGAAACGGTTGATTTACTGCGCTCACGTGCAAAAGATGCATTAACCACTAAAGCGCTTAAAACGGAAGAAAGCTTAGAAGGTGTAGAGCCTGCTGAAGACTTACTTGCGCTTGAAGGCTTAGAGCGTCATCTAGCATTTGTTATGGCAAGCAAGGGTGTAATTACACTTGAAGACTTAGCTGAGCAAGGTATTGATGAATTGGTAGATATTACAGAGCTAACACCTGAAAAAGCAGGTGAGCTAATTATGGCTGCACGTAATATTTGTTGGTTCGCAGACGAGTAATTTATTAACGGAGGTATTACACACTATGGCAGAAGTAAATGTTGAAAAACTAGCCGGCGATATAGGTACAACTGTTGATAAATTGCTTCAGCAATTTTCACAAGCGGGTATCACTAAAAAAGCAGGTGATAATGTAACTGAAGCTGAAAAAGCACAGTTACTTGATCACTTAAGCAAATCGCACGGTGGTACTGGTTCAGATGGCCCAGCACGTATGACTTTACAACGTAAGAGCAAAAGCACATTAAGTGTAACGGGCTCTACGGGTAAGGCAAAAGCTGTTCAAGTTGAAGTTCGCAAAACACGTACTTACGTGAAAAAGAGCGCAATGGAGCAAGAGCAAGAACAGCAACGTCTAGCCGCTGAAGAAAAAGCGCGTATCGAAGAGCAGCAAAAAGCTGCACAAGAAGCCGCTGAATTAAAAGCGAAACAAGAGGCAGAACGTAAAGCAAAAGAAGACGCTGATCGTAAAGCCAAAGAAGAAGCTAAACGCAAAGCAGATGCAGAGCGTAAAGCTAAACAACAGCAGATGACCCCAGAGCAAAGTGCTAAGTCTGAGAAAGATCGCATCGAAGCTGAGCGTCTGCAGAAAGAAGCAGAAGAGGCCGCATTGAAGAAAGCTGAAGAAGAAGCGAAACGTCAAGCAGAAGAGGCAAGAAAGCTAGCTGAAGAAAATGAAGCTCGCTGGAAAAAAGAAGAAGAAGAACGTAAGAAACGCGAAGAAACCGCGGATCACCATCTTACGACTTCTACTTATGCACGTGAGGCAGAAGATGTTGCCGATGCACGTGATGAGCAAGGTTCACGCCGCGCGAAGAAAAAGAAAAAAGCCCCAGCAAAAGATAAATTTGCAGGCGCTAAAGGCCGTAAAGGCAAGCTAAAAGCACCTACGTCATTGCAACATGGTTTCCAAAAACCAACTGCAGATGTTAAAAATGAAGTGCGTATTAGCGAAACAATTACAGTAGCTGAGCTTGCATCACGCATGGCTGTTAAAGGCGCTGAAGTTGTTAAAACAATGATGAAAATGGGTGACATGGTTACCATTAACCAAGTGATTGACCAAGAAACAGCACAACTTGTTGCTGAAGAAATGGGTCACAAAGTTATCATCGTTAAAGAAAACGAATTAGAGCAAACAGTACTAAATGACCGTCATGAAGATGGTAAGTCTGAGCCGCGTGCGCCAGTAGTAACTGTAATGGGTCACGTTGACCATGGTAAAACATCAACGCTTGATTACATTCGTTCAGCTAAAGTTGCATCAGGCGAAGCCGGTGGTATTACACAGCACATTGGTGCATACCACGTTGAAACTAACGGCAACATGATCACTTTCTTAGATACACCGGGTCACGCCGCGTTTACATCAATGCGTGCACGTGGTGCTAAAGCGACAGATATCGTAATCCTAGTGGTTGCAGCTGACGATGGTGTAATGCCACAAACTAAAGAAGCGGTACAGCATGCTCGCGCAGCTGGCGTTCCTTTAATCATTGCTGTAAACAAAATGGATAAAGAAGGCGCAGATCCAGATCGCGTTAAAAACGAGCTAGCTCAGTTAGACGTTATCCCTGAAGATTGGGGCGGCGATACGCAGTACGTTCATATCTCAGCTAAAACAGGCTTAGGTATTGATGACTTACTTGAAGCTGTTCTTATGCAATCTGAGCTTTTAGAGCTTCGTGCTCCATCAGAAGGCATGGCAGCAGGTGTTGTAATTGAATCTCGTCTTGATAAAGGACGTGGTCCGGTTGCTTCTATCTTAGTTCAATCAGGTACCCTTAACCAAGGTGATATCGTACTGTGTGGTCTTGAATACGGCCGTGTTCGTGCAATGAAAGACGAAAACGGTAAAGACATTAAATCAGCGGGTCCTTCTATTCCTGTTGAGATTTTAGGTCTATCTGGTATTCCGGCTGCAGGTGATGAAGCGACTGTTGTTAAAGATGAGCGTAAAGCGCGTGAAGTTGCTTTATACCGTCAAGGTAAATTCCGCGACGTTAAATTGGCTCGTCAGCAAAAAGCGAAGCTTGAAAACATGTTTACTAACATGGCTGAAGGCGATGTATCAGAAGTTAACGTGGTACTTAAAGCAGACGTTCAAGGTTCAATCGAAGCAATTTCAGACTCACTAACTAAGCTTTCTACTGATGAAGTAAAAGTGAAGATTGTTGGTTCTGGCGTAGGTGGTATCACCGAAACTGATGCAACACTTGCTGCTGCATCTAACGCAATCGTAGTTGGCTTCAACGTTCGTGCCGATGCATCTGCACGTAAAGTGATTGATACTGAAAACTTAGACCTTCGCTACTACAGCGTAATCTACGCGCTAATCGAAGAAGTTAAGCAAGCCATGTCTGGTATGCTTGCTCCTGAGTTTAAGCAAGAGATTATTGGTCTTGCTGAAGTACGTGACGTGTTTAAGTCTCCAAAAATTGGCGCAATTGCTGGTTGTATGGTTACTGAAGGTACTATTAAACGCAGCGCACCAATTCGTGTACTACGTGATAACGTGGTTATTTACGAAGGTGAGCTTGAGTCACTACGTCGCTTTAAAGATGACGTTCAAGATGTTCGTAACGGCATGGAATGTGGTATCGGCGTTAAGAACTACAACGATGTTCGCGTTGGTGACCAAATCGAAGTATTCGAAACAGTTGAAGTACAACGTACACTTTAATTGCTCGTAAACTAAGATTGTAAATGGGGGCTTTGCCCCCATTTCTGTATCCATTATTTAATTAACTTATTATTTTAATTCAGTAAGTTATGATTTTAGGAAAACAATCATGAGAGAATTTTCTCGCACTGATCGTGTTGCTCAGCAAATTCAAAAGGAAATTGCTGTAATTTTACAACGCGAAATTAAAGATCCGCGCTTAGGCATGGTGACAGTGTCTGCGGTAGAAGTATCGCGCGATTTATCTTACGCAAAAGTTTTTATTACGGTGTTTAATACCGAAGATGAAAACAAAGCAAAAGAAAGCGCAAAAATACTTAACGAAGCAACGGGCTATATCCGCTCGTTACTGGGTAAGCGTATTCGTGCTCGTATAATGCCTGAGCTTAAATTTGTAGTAGATAACTCACTAATGGAAGGGATGCGTATCTCAAACTTAGTGGACTCGGTTATTCGCGAAGATAACGCTAAACATGTTGATGATGAAACTGATAGCGAAGAAGGCACTAAAGACTAATGGCAAGACGCAGTAAAGGCCGTCCGATTGATGGTATTTTGTTGTTAAACAAACCTCAAGGCATTTCATCGAACAAAGCCCTACAGCAAGCTAAAGGTATTTATTTTGCCCAAAAAGCTGGCCATACCGGTGCGCTAGACCCACTGGCCACTGGCATGCTGCCTATTTGCTTTGGTGAAGCGACCAAGTTTACCCAATTTTTGCTCGATACAGATAAAACCTATGTGGTAAGAGCAAAGCTAGGTGAGCGCACAACTACCTCTGATTCAGATGGCGAAGTGGTTGAAACCCGTGATGTAAACGTTACCACTGAACAGTTAGCTGCAGAAATTGAAAAGTTTTTAGGCGAATCAGATCAGTATCCATCAATGTACTCAGCGCTTAAATATGAAGGTAAGCCTTTATATAAATACGCGCGTGAAGGCATTGAAGTACCGCGTAAATGCCGAAAAATAAACGTGTTTAGCTTAACGCTTGATGAGTTTGATGAAGCAAACAACGAAGTACAAATGACCGCCCATGTATCTAAAGGGACGTACATTCGTACCATTGTTGATGATTTAGGCGAAAACCTAGGCTGTGGCGCACATGTTATTATGCTGCATCGCTCAGCGGTTGGCCATTACCCTAAAGATAAAATGGTATCGCTTGAGCACCTTGAAACCTTATTAGCCAAGGCTAAAGAAGAAGAGGTTGCCCCTTCTACATACCTTGATGAATTACTATTGCCAATGGATAGTGCATTGGTTGATTTACCCGTTGTAGAAATTAGCAAAGAGCAGGGCGTTTCGTTTAGCCATGGCCAAGCATTAGTACTAGGCACTGATTTACCCGAAGGGGCAATTAAAGTTCTTGCTGATGGTGTGTTTATTGGCACCGGTGAGCGCAACCCTGACGGGCATTTAAAATCAAAGCGTGGCTTGTCTAATCAGCAACCCGAGTAAACTTTAACTTGTAGTTATTCTCATAGTTGGTAGAATACGCCCGCTTAATCGTTTTGGCTGAATTAGTGATCGGCTAAAGCACCTATTAAATTTAACTTTTGGAGTTATTATGTCACTAAGCAATCAAGAAAAAATCGATATCATTGCTAAATTTGCACGTGCTGAAGGCGACACTGGTTCACCTGAAGTACAAGTAGCTTTACTTACTTTTGATATCAACAAGCTTCAAGGTCACTTTGCTGACCACAAGCATGACTTCCACTCACGTCGTGGTCTGCTTCGTAAAGTAAGTACTCGCCGTAAATTGCTTGATTACCTTAAAGGTAAAGATATCTCGCGTTATACTGCGTTAATCCAAGAGCTTGGCCTACGTCGCTAAGAACTTGATTACGAGAAAAGGAGCTTTATAGCTCCTTTTTTTGTGCCTAAATTTAACGCTTCACACCCCATCGTTAATTTAACCTCCCTTTAATATAAATAACACCAACCTTGTGCTAGCACTTAATAAATAAGGCTAGGCAACGCTTGCAACCACTGCGTTAAAATTATCTTTAAGAACAATTTAATAGCGAATTATTCACCTAGCTATCTAAAGGTTTTTAATAGCTAAAAATTACACGCTTAATTAAACGCCTTTCTATAAAACAATTAAAAAATAATGTGGCAAAAGCGATTACGTTTTATCTTTGGGTAGGCTCGCAATTTTACGTCGCTTTGGTATATACTATGCGCGTAGATAAATAGGTTATCTGCAGTCATTAAAAATTTTGCCAATTGTAGTACTTAATTGATTTCCAACTGAATACAATTATGTACTGTAATTGGCCCTTTTAATGACACTTATTAATGAAATATAAAAACATTTAAGGAATATTTTAAGTGCAAGCAATTATTAAAGAATTTCAACTAGGTCAACACACAGTTACCCTAGAAACAGGTGCAATCGCACGTCAAGCTGACGGCGCAGTATTAGCAAGCATCGGCGACACGTCAGTATTAGTTACTGTCGTTGGTAAGCGTGAAGCTCAACCTGGTCAAGACTTTTTCCCACTAACAGTTAACTACCAAGAGCGTATGTACGCTGCGGGTCGTATCCCGGGTGGTTTCTTAAAGCGTGAAGGTCGTCCTAACGATGGCGAAACACTTATTGCACGTCTTATTGACCGTCCAATTCGTCCACTTTTCCCAAATGGTTTCGTAAACGAAGTACAAGTTATTGCAACCGTTGTTTCTGTAAACCCTGAAATCCAACCAGATATGGTTGCGATGATTGGTACATCAGCAGCACTTGCTATCTCTGGTATCCCATTTAGCGGCCCAATTGGTGCGTCACGCGTTGGTTACATCAACGGTGAGTACGTACTTAACCCAACACTAAAAGAGCTTGAAGAAAGCCAACTTGATTTAGTAGTTGCAGGTACTGATAACGCAGTACTAATGGTTGAATCAGAAGCTGACGTACTAGCTGAAGACGTAATGCTAGGTGCGGTTGTATACGGCCATGAGCAATCTCAAGCTATTATCAACGCAATTAACGAATTTAAAGCAGAAGCGGGCAAGCCTACATGGGATTGGTCTGCACCTGAGAAAAACGTATCGCTTGAAGAAAAAGTAGCTGAACTTGCTGCTGATAAAGTAGGTGAAGCTTACCGTATTACCGATAAAGTAGCGCGTAAAGAAGCATTAACTGCAGCAAAAGACGCTGTAATTGAAGCGCTTACAAGCGAGCTTGCTGAAGATGAAACACTTGATAAGCAAGAAGTAGGTAAAGTATTTGGTTCTTTAGAGAAGAAAATTGTACGTGGCCGCATCACTGCTGGTGAAAAACGTATCGATGGTCGCGAACCAGACATGATCCGTGCACTAGACGTAATGACAGGTGTATTACCACGTACTCACGGTTCTGCAATTTTTACTCGTGGTGAAACTCAAGCATTAGTTACCGCTACACTTGGTACAGAACGTGATTCACAGTTAATCGATGATTTAACGGGTACTCACAAAAACCACTTCATGCTTAACTACAACTTCCCTCCATTCTGTGTAGGTGAAACTGGTTTTGTAGGTTCTCCTAAGCGTCGTGAAATTGGTCACGGTAACCTAGCTAAGCGTGGTATTTCTGCTGTAATGCCTACACTTACTGAGTTCCCTTACTCAATTCGTGTTGTATCTGAAATCACTGAATCTAACGGTTCGTCTTCAATGGCATCTGTTTGTGGTACGTCACTAGCTCTTATGAACGCGGGTGTACCAATTAAAGCGTCTGTTGCGGGTATCGCGATGGGTCTTGTGAAAGAAGATGAGAAGTTTGTTGTTCTTTCAGATATCTTAGGTGATGAAGATCACTTAGGTGACATGGACTTTAAAGTAGCAGGTACTACTAACGGTATCACTGCACTACAAATGGATATCAAGATTGAAGGTATCACACAAGAAATCATGCAAATTGCGCTTAAACAAGCAAAAGCTGCACGTTTACACATTTTAGGTGTGATGGATGAAGCGATTTCTGCTCCTTCTGAAGAATTATCAATGTTTGCTCCTCGCATCTACACTATGCAAATTCCTGCTAAGAAGATTGCTGAAGTAATTGGTAAAGGTGGCGCTACAATCCGTCAACTTACTGAAGAGACAGGCACAACAATTGAAATTGAAGACGACGGTACAATTAAGATTGCTGCAACAGACGGTGAAAGCGCGCAAAACGCAATTACACGTATTGAGCAATTAACAGCAGAACTAGAAGTAGGTACTATCTACACTGGTAAAGTTGTACGTATTGTTGACTTTGGTGCGTTTGTAAACATTCTTCCTGGTAAAGATGGCCTAGTGCATATTTCTCAAATCAGCACAGAGCGTGTTAACAACGTAACTGACCACTTAAGTGAAGGTCAAGAAGTTAAAGTTAAAGTACTAGAAGTAGACCGCCAAGGCCGTGTACGTCTAAGCATTAAAGAAGCAATGGAATCAGCAGCACCTGCAGCTGATGAGTCAAAAGACGCATAATTGCTAAACTTTAACCCGTTAATATACGCGGGATAATAAAAAAGGGGCTGTTTAGCCCCTTTTTTTATGCTTTAATGAAACCTTATTAGACAAGGTCTGTCTTATTTTTATTGCGATATATCTTGGTATTAAGGATTTTAATGATACTCAAACATTTAGCTTTGGCATCTTTTGCTATTTTGTCTTTAAGCGCTTGCCAAACCACGACTGAATCAAAACCTACGCCGATTGTTAATGTGCCTTTTACTGCACCCCTTGCATCTGACTTTAGAAGTGAAATTGCGATTGCACGTTACTCTGAGCTATTAAATCGAGCCGATTTAAGTACCGAGCAACAAGCTAAGCTTTATTATGACCGTGGGGTATTATTTGATAGCTTAGGAATGACCACGTTATCGCGCATTGATTTTAACCGCGCTATAAAACTAAAGCCTGATTTAGCTGAGGTGTATAACTTTTTAGGTATTCAGCACACTTTAATGCAGCAATACGAAAAAGCGTATGAGTTTTTTGACTCAGCCCTTGAGCTTAATGAAGAGCATGAATACGCTTATTTAAACCGTGGCATTGCACTGTATTATGGTGAAAGAGCAAATCTAGCGCAAAGTGACTTTGATGAGTTTTTAGCGCGTTCACCCAACGATCCTTACCGTGTTTTATGGCTTTACCTTGCACAGTCGCAAGAGGATAAACAACAAGCATTAGCGGCTCTTAAAACAAATGCTGCAGCCCTTGATGAATCGCAATGGGCGTATCAGCTAATTTCGCTTTATACCGGCGATATGAGTGAGCATACGTTTTTATCGGGTATTAGCGAGGGCGTTAAGTCAGAGCAAGAATACGCACAGCGCTTGTGCGAGGCGTACTTTTATTTAGCCAAAATGCATCAAGCAGCCGGTGAGCAGTTTTTAGCTGCTGATTACTTTAGGTTGGCATTATCCACTAATGTGCATGAGTTTATTGAATACAAATATGCACGTTTAGAGCTTGAGCTTATGGCTGGTGCAGACGCTAGTTAAATACCTGTGTTATCTGATTGGTTTGCTATTTAGCCTGCTTATTGCAGGCTCTAGTAACCAGTTAAGCAGCATTAGCTTTTGGCATGTACTTCACGCTCAGGCTAATCCGCTGCAAAGTTATTGGCAATTTCCCCGTTACTTTGCAAATAATATTGCGCATCTTCCCGAGCTGACCTTAGGCTTTTTAGCGCGTAAAAATATCCCATCAGCTCAGTACAATTATTCTTTAAAGCTGATTAATGCAAGCAAAAACGAGCAAGCAAAGTTATTTTGGCTACAAAGTATAGAGCATGTTGGGCACAACAAGCGCCAACAACTCGCGCATGCTCTTTTAAAGCAAGGTCGCTGGAATGACCTTCAACTATTGTTAGCTCAAAACTTACTGCCTAAAGGCGCAGTATTTAACCATTTAGCGCTGCACAAAGGGAGTGACTATGAGCAAGTTTCGCCTTCCTTTTTACATCAACTTGGTTTTGCAGCGTTAAATTCACGCCCGCCGATTAACAATAGCTGTAGTTACAATGTGCTGCTATTAGGTGTAAATAGAGAAGCCTTGTTTAAGTTATCAAGTTTTGCCGCGCAGTATAATAAAAAACCTGAGCCGCAAAGCGGGGCGTATTGCTTAAGTAAACCGGTTTACGCTGGGGGCGCAATTGACTGCGCTCCCACCTCGGACATGGCTAATTGCTTATGGCAAAACGCGCACTTAAAAGCGCAGTCTACTAACGGCTATGACTACACTGTAATTATGGGTACGAGCGGCAGCGCCAATGTAACAGGTAAAAAAATGCAGCTAAGTACCCAAGCAAACTATAATGTATTTTTGCATGAGCTAATGCACTTTAGTGGTTTTGAAGATGAATATACGCTGCCTATTTCTAAACAGCGCTGGTTGTGTAAACGCCAAGGATACGTAGCCCCAAATTTATATATTTCGCAAGGTGAGGCTGCGCCAAATGGATGGCACAAAAGCTTAAGTTGCCAGCAAGGCGGCGTGGCATATAAGCCAACTAAGCAATGGTCAATTATGCAGTATCAACAACTAGGTTTATCAAAGCGGTACAGGGCTTTGTGGGTTGATCAAATCAATGCTGCTAAAACCGCTCAGCTTGATTAAATTTAAATCGATTAGGCTTGCTATCTATAGACAAAATGGCCGTTTATAAGTATAACTGTACGTATTAATGTCGTTTAAAAACAGACAGTAAAAGCATCTTTTCGTGATGTATAAAACGTAAGGATAAACTTATGATTATAAAAGGCCCTACATTATGACTTTGCTCTGGATACCTTTGTTATCCTTAATTGGCAGTGTTATTTCTTCATGCACCGGCAAACTATCCCGTACGCAAGCTGCAGCTGTCACTGTACTTGCCCCTTTAGCAGCATTAGGTATTACGCTATACCACACCCCCGCTATTTTAGCAGGTGAAACGATTCGTTATGCTGTAACGTGGATCCCCGCTGTTGGACTGGACTTATCATTTCGTCTTGATGGCTTGAGCTTACTGTTTATGTTTATGATTTTAGGCATAGGCATACTGGTAATTACCTACGCACGTTATTATCTGAGTAAAAACGACTCCTTAGCTAAGCTCTATAGTTACTTATTGCTGTTTATGACCGCAATGCTGGGCATTGTTATGTCTAACAATGTTATTCAGCTTTGGCTGTTTTGGGAACTGACCAGCATTAGCTCGTTTTTATTAATTAGCTATTGGTGGCATAAAACAGAAGCACGAAAGGGCGCTCGCATGGCGCTAGCTGTTACCGGTGCTGGTGGCTTAGCATTGCTGGCAGGTTTAATGTTAGTGGCCGATATCGTTGGCAGTTACGACCTAGATGTAATTTTAGCTAGCAAGGCAATTGTTCAATCACATGATTTATACGAAACAGCACTGGTATTAGTTTTGCTAGGTGCATTTACTAAATCGGCACAGTTTCCATTTCATTTTTGGCTACCTCACGCTATGGCAGCCCCAACCCCTGTTAGCGCGTATTTACACTCTGCGACTATGGTAAAAGCAGGTATATTTTTATTAGCGCGTTTTCACCCAGTACTTTCAGGTACAGATACTTGGTTTTTACTGGTTGGTTTAACCGGTTTAACAACGCTTTTATTTGGCGCTTATATCGCCTTATTTAAACACGATTTAAAGGGCCTGTTAGCGTACTCAACCATTAGCCATTTAGGGTTAATTACCCTGTTATTGGGCCTAGATACTGAGCTCTCTACTGTGGCGGCAATATTCCATATTATTAATCATGCCACGTTTAAAGCCTCGCTATTTATGGCAGCAGGTATAATTGACCATGAAACTGGCACTCGTGATATGCGTAAGCTTAATGGTATGTGGCGGTATTTACCGTATACGGCCACACTTGCCATGGTTGCGGCTGCTTCAATGGCGGGTGTGCCATTGCTTAACGGCTTTTTATCTAAAGAAATGTTTTTTGCCGAAACCTTACATCAGCAAGTGCTTGGCTCTATGTCGTGGTTAATCCCGGTGTTAGCCACTATTGCAGGGGCGTTATCGGTGGCTTATTCGTCGCGTTTTATTCACGATGTATTTTTTAATGGCGAACCAATTGATTTACCACGCCAGCCGCATGAGGCTCCGCGTTACATGCGACTCCCTATTGAAGTACTGGTTGTGCTGTGTGTGCTGGTTGGTTTGTTCCCGCACTTTTCAGTCGATGGCATTTTATCTGCTGCGTCTTTGGCTGTACTTGGTCAAAAGGTACCAGAGTACGAACTGGCTATATGGCATGGTTTTAACTTACCGCTATTAATGAGCGCCATGGCAGTAGTGGGTGGTTTGTTTATTTATATAAATCGTAAATACCTATTTCAATTTCAAGCATCATTACCGCCACTTAATGCTAAAAAAACCTTTGAGCTAATTGTGCTTAAAGTTATTAATTGGTGCCAAAGCAGGGTAAACACTATCGAAAACGGCTCATTGCAACGCTACATTTTTGTAATGCTGGCGGTGGTATTGTTATGTGCCGGTTGGCCATTATTTGAAATGCAACAATTAGCGGGCAGTATGCCGCGTATTCCGGTTGATGTGCATAACGCAATAGGTGCAGGACTACTGATTATAGGTGCTTTTGCTACCGTTATTTGGCATCGCTCACGCGTAGTTGCGTTACTAATGATTTCTATTGTAGGACTTATGGTGTCGGTGGCGTTTACGCGTTTTTCTGCGCCCGACTTAGCGCTTACGCAATTAACGGTAGAAGTAGCAACCGTTATTTTATTAATGTTGGCGTTGTTTTTCTTACCACAACATACGCCTAAAGAGTCTAGCTCGTTACGAGTACTCAGAGATTTAGGGATAGCCTCAACATTAGGTGTTGTGGTGGCAAGTATATGTTATGCATTACTTACACGGCCACTCGAATCGATATCAGATTTTTTCATAGCCAATGCCAAAACAGGAGGTGGCGGTACCAATGTAGTAAACGTTATTTTGGTTGATTTTAGGGGCTTTGACACCCTAGGCGAAATAACCGTATTGGGTATTGCAGCG
This sequence comes from Pseudoalteromonas sp. 1CM17D, assembly GCF_023161805.1. NCBI lineage: Bacteria > Pseudomonadati > Pseudomonadota > Gammaproteobacteria > Alteromonadales > Pseudoalteromonadaceae > Pseudoalteromonas > Pseudoalteromonas sp. 1CM17D. The sequence continues at coordinate 389,174 of NZ_JALNTP010000003.1, forward strand.
TTGGGTATATTTAAAGTGCTTTCTCGTATTCCATTGTTCATGCCAGCAAGTGATGGCGAAGGGCGCCCATGGGCTCGCGAGCGCCACCCTATACTACTTGCCAGTATTTCGCATAGCTTATTACCGCTTGCATTATTAGTATCGGCTTATATTTTCTTACGTGGTCATAACTTACCTGGCGGCGGCTTTATTGCAGGTTTAGTAACATCAATTGCCTTTATATTGCAGTACATGGCTCATGGCTCAGCTTGGATAAGCGAGCGCTTTGCAGTCAACTACCGGAAAATTATTGCATCAGGTATCGGTATTGCCTTGTTTACTGGAGTTGGTAGCTGGTTCTTTGAACGGCCGTTTTTAACTACGTGGTTTGATTATTTCGATATCCCATTTATTGGCAAAACAGAACTTGCAAGCGCAATTGTGTTTGATTTAGGCGTTTATTTAACAGTGGTTGGAGCCACGTTAATGATATTAGCAAGCCTTGGCAACATGACAGCAGATACCCAGAAAAAAGAGGTAAATATTTAATGGAGCTATTGTACGCATCTTGCGTTGGTGTATTAGTTAGTTGTGGTGTGTTTTTACTGCTAAGAGCCCGTACGTTTCCGGTAGTGCTTGGCCTTACTATGATTTCCTATGCCGTTAACTTATTTTTGTTTTCTGCGGGTCGCTTAACCATAAATAAAGCGGTTGTGCTTGGTACAGGGGCTGAATATGCCGACCCTTTACCTCAAGCACTAGTACTTACTGCAATAGTGATAGGGTTTGCAATGACTGCGTTTGTGGTTATTTTAGCTATACGTGGTAGAGCCGATTTAGGGAGCGATCATGTTGATGGGCAAATCATCAAAAGTGTAGCCGATAGCAAGGAGCAAAAATGATTCAACATTTAACCTCTTTGCCTATTTTATTACCTATGTTGGCAGCGGTAATATTGCTTTTGCCACCCTGTGGTAAAAGTTTACGTATTCGCCGTATTGCCTCATCAATTATGGCGGTGATCACATTTATTGTTAGTGCATTGCTGTTAATCCATATATATAACAGTGGTATCAATGTATACGCTATTGGTAATTGGTCTGCTCCTTTTGGCATAGTGCTTGTTGCCGATATGCTTTCTACTTTATTGGTTGCACTTACATCCTTTTTAGGAATGGGAGTCATTTTATATGGCTGTGCCGGCGATGATGCAAAAGGAAACTTTTTTCATCCATTAGTTCATTTTTTAATATTAGGTGTTAATGGGGCATTTTTAACGGGTGACTTATTTAATGTATTTGTATTTTTTGAGGTGTTGTTGATTGCCTCATACTCACTACTTATGCATGCCGGAGATAAACAAAATACCCGTGCAGCGCTCCAATACGTCATATTAAATTTGGTTGGCTCGAGCGTATTTTTAATTGGTTTAGGTATTTTATACGGCGTACTGGGTACATTAAACATCGCTGATATGACGCAAAAAGTAGCCCTGTTAACGGGCGATGACGTCTATTTGGCGAAGGCCGGCGGCTTACTGCTGTTAGTTGTATTTGCTTTAAAAGCCGCATTGCTCCCTTTGCACTTGTGGCTACCAAATACTTATGCCAGTGCAAAGCCTGTGGTTGCCGCTTTATTTGCTATTATGACCAAGGTGGGTGTATACGCCATGCTGCGCGTTTATACCGTTATTTTTGGTGAGCAAGCCGGTGAGCTTGAACATATGGCGCAATCATGGTTATGGGGCTTAGCCATTGCTACTATAGTGGTTGGTGCAATTGGCGTAATGGCTGCGCAAGATTTACGTAAGTTAACGGCAAATTTAGTTGTTGTATCAGTGGGCACGTTAGTCGCTCTAATTGCACTGCAAAACGTAACTGCAACAGCTGCACTGCTTTATTATTTAGTGCACTCCACCTTAGTCAGCGCTGCTCTGTTTTTATTAGCTGATTTAATTGCCACACAAAGGGGCAAAGTAGGGGATAGACTGGTTGCCGGACGAGCCGTAAACCAACCTTACTTATTGGGAGCATGCTTTGTAATTGCTGCATTAACCGTAGTAGGTATGCCGCCGCTATCTGGATTTGTTGGAAAAGTTTGGATCCTCAAAACAACCTTAAATAGCGAGCAAGCCTTACTATTTTGGCCTGTCTATTTAATTGCTAGTTTTGTTTTATTAGTAGCACTTTCTCGTGCTGGTACAAGTATTTTTTGGGAAAGAAAAGGCAATAAAACAGAAAGCGCAGAGGGCGAAAATGCTCACCCATTACAGGTGATGATAATTGTAGGGCTACTTGCGTGCTCACCTTTGTTAGTTGTTTTTGGTGGACCAATAAGTGAATACATGGTTAGTGCTGCTACGCAATTGCATGACATAAGTGGTGGCATTAATGCAGTTATGAAGGGAGGTGAGTAATGAGGTTACAAGCCCGTTATCGTTGGTTGCCAACGCCGTTTCGTAGTTTGTTTTTATTTTTAATTTGGTTGTTGCTTAATAATAGTGTATCCGCAGGGCATATAGTATTAGCTTCGTTTTTTGCGATATTTATACCGCTATTAAGTGTTTCATTACGTGATCCGCAACCTTTAATACTAAAACCAGGTTTGGCACTAAAACAATTACTCATTGTACTTTACGATATAGTGGTTGCTAATTTACAGGTAGCCTTATTAATCGTTGGCCCAGCTAAAAAGTTACGCCCTGCTTTTGTTAAAGTGCCTATAGATTTAATACACGATATGCCCATTACAATTCTTGCCAGTTGTGTATCTCTTACACCTGGTACAGTAAGTGCCGAGGTATATCCTATTCCTGAGTCACTAGAGGAAGGCGAAAAGCCTAAACAGCGCTATTTACTTATACATGTGCTTGATTTAAAAGATGAAGAGGCACTTATTAAACAAATTAAACAGCGCTACGAAGCTCCCCTAAAGGAGATATTTCAATGTTAGATACTGTATTACTTATTGTATTTGCCATGATTGGTTTATCGTTACTATTAAACCTATGGCGATTAATTATTGGCCCCTCAGTGCCTGATAGAGTTTTAGCCCTAGATACTATGTACATTAATGTTATCGCGTTAATTATTTTATACAGTATTAGTATGGGCACTGGTTTGTACTTTGAAGCCGCGTTATTAATCGCGATGCTTGGCTTTATAAGTACTGTTGCAGTGTGTAAGTATTTACTACGCGGCGACTTAATTGAATAGGATATTAAAATGATAAGCGAGTGGGTTGTATCAATATTACTACTTTTTGGTGGGCTATTTATTTTAATAGGATCGCTGGGCTTAATTAAATTACCTGATTTTTACATGCGCTTACACGGCCCAACTAAAGCAACAACATTGGGTATGGCCAGCATATTAATTGCTGCAATGGTGTTTTTTGCAACGTCGGTGCACACCATAAGCGTAAAAGAGATTTTAATTACCGTGTTTTTATTAATCACTGCCCCTATTAGTGGGTATATGTTAATAAAATCAGCGATTCATCATAAGCTTAAAGCAAAAGAAGGCACAAAAGGGCTCGATAACGTAGAAGACGATTAGCCCCAGTGCACTGATAAAAAGGCCAAATAAACATGTTTTATTTGGCCTTTTTAGTATGGGTTTACACATTTACAAACTATTTTATACCCGTTCGCATAATTAAGTAATTTATTCTGAGGCTGGTAAAACGTGTTGATAATTTAGTAAAAAATTAGCTATTTAGTTGTTCTGAATGAGCATTTTTTAACGTAAGTAGCAACCCGTTTAGCCCCGCAAAATGAGTAAGTATTATTGCGGATTGATATTAATCATGTGAGTATGGTCTTACTTTTTATATTTAAGGATATGACAATGGCTAAGGCACTATTACTTTCGTTACTTATATTTTCTGGCAGCGTATTGGCTGACGAGGCAACTAAGCAGCAAAAAATAGATGAGCTGATAAACGTGATGAACATGGATGCTATGGTTGACTCTATGTACGGGCAAGTTGAAGGCATGATGAAAAACATGTCTGCACAAATGGGTGTTAAGCCCTCTGAGCAAGCTATTTTTGATAAATACTATGCAGATATGACCAACGTACTTAAAACCGAAATGAGCTGGAAAAAAATGCAGCCGATGATGGTTAACGTTTACGACAAACATTTTAACGAGCAAGAAATTGCCGACATGCTGGCGTTTTATAAAACTGAAACAGGGCAAAAAATTCTCCAAAAAATGCCAGTAGTAATGCAAGAGTCTATGCAAATGTCGCAAAGCCTAGTGCAAGATGCAATGCCAAAAATTCAGCAAATAGCCGGTGAGCTAAGTGAAGAGCTAAAAGCCTCTCGCCAACAAGAAAATTAATCTCTCTGCCTCTTTTTAAGCGCGCTCATTAGCGCGCTTTTATTTTATCAGCTCCAGTAAATTTAAATTATGCTTTAATGCTCCCCTCTATTGACCTGTGTGTCACACATAGGTTTACAATTGAGCTCTAAAATCTAAGGGGGCTAAATTATGTATGTTAAGCAATTAGCGAAGTTAATGGGTGTAACGCCTGATACAGTTCGTCATTACACACGAATAGGCCTTTTAACGCCCATACGTAGCCAAAGTAATGGTTATCAACAATATACAAAAGCAGACCGCCAACGTTTACAGTTTATTATAAGCGCCCGAAAGCTCGGGTTTTCCCTAAAAGATATACAGCATATCATTGGCGAGTCAGAACAAGGGCATTGCCCATGCCCACTTACACGGCAAATTATTGCAAAACGTTTAGAAGAAACCGAAGCCTTGTTTCAAGAAACCCTTAAATTACGAGTGCGTATGCAAGCGGCGTTAAAACAGTGGGAAACATCGGCAGACGGCGCTGTTGCAAGTGATGTGTGTAGCTTAATAGAGACGTTTGTTGACCCACTTGTTGAGCCAAATAAAAGCGGAGATGTGCAATGAGTAGCAGTAAAACAACAGAGCAAAACTTTATTATTGAAGGTGCTAATTGTGGCAGTTGTGTAGCCAAAATAGAAAAAGCCCTCAATAGTGTGCAAGGCGCAAACAATGTCGAAATGAACTTTGCAGATCGCACGGTACGAGTAGAGGGCAGCGCGCAGCAAAGCACATTAATTAGCGCCGTTGAAAATATAGGTTATGGCGCAAAACCTATGGATAACACATCAGAGCAAGATGCGCTTGATGAAAAAGCCAAGTCAGACGAGGCACATTACAAAAAGCTAATGCGCAATATGATGCTGGCTTTAAGTGTGGGCGTACCGCTTATGATTTATGGGCTTATTTTTGATATGAGCGTGACAACCACTAACCAGCGAATTGCATGGGGTGTGGTCGGTATTATCACGTTTGTCGTTATGGCTGTAGCAGGTAAGCAATTTTATAAAGGTGCTTGGCAGTCATTTAAAAATCATGGTGCTAACATGGATACGCTTATTGCTTTGGGAACTGGCACTGCGTGGTTATATTCAATGTTTGTTGTACTTGCGCCTAGCTTACTACCTGAGGTTGCAAGGCACGTTTATTTTGAAGCTTCTTCAATGATAATTGGGTTAATTAGTTTAGGCCTAGCTTTTGAAGTGAAAGCGCGTGGACGTACTTCGCAGGCTATTAAGCGTTTAATTGGCTTACAAGCAAAAACAGCCCGTGTAATACGCGATGGCGCAGAGCAAGATATAGACATTAGTGATGTGCAAAAGGGCGATCATGTAAGGGTACGCCCAGGCGAAAAAATCCCGGTAGATGGTGATGTGCTCGAAGGTAGCAGCAGATTAGATGAATCTATGCTCACGGGTGAGCCTATGCCTGTGAGTAAACAAGCTGGTGATAAAGTGGTTGCTGGCAGCATTAATAAAAGTGGTACATTATTATTTGAAGCCACACATATAGGCCAAGAAACAACCCTTGCCAATATCATTAATATGGTAAAACGCGCACAAAACTCTAAGCCTTCAATAGGGCGATTAGCCGATGTTATATCGGGCATTTTTGTCCCCACAGTAATGATAATTGCGATACTAGCAGCCCTTGCATGGTTGAATTTTGGCCCAGCCCCTTCAATTGCTTATGCAGTGGTGGCGTTAACCACCGTGCTGATTATTGCATGCCCGTGTGCGCTGGGTTTAGCAACGCCTATGTCGGTAATGGTGGGAATAGGTAAAGCCGCCGAGTTTGGCATATTAATTCGCAATGGCGAGTCACTGCAAACTACCTCTAAAATTACTACCATGATTTTAGATAAAACCGGCACCATCACCCAAGGTGCACCACAGGTAACAGATGTTGTAACGTTTAATAACGCAGATGAAAATAACGTAATGCAATTAGTTGCAAGCCTCGAGAGTAGCTCTGAGCACCCACTTGCGGAGGCGATTACACAGTACGCTAAAAAACAAAGCGTAACCTTGAGTAAAGTTACCGACTTTGATGCCATTACCGGTAAAGGTGTAAGTGGAACGGTGAATGAGCAAACACTGTTATTTGGCAATAAAGCGCTTATGGATAAATACGAGATTGCAGTTGATGACGCTGCTGAGCAAGCGCACAGCTTTGCAAATGATGCAAAAACCCCGATGTACTTTGCCTGTAATAACCAACTTATGGCCTTAATTGCGGTGGCGGACCCGCTAAAAGAAGACTCAGTACAGGCAATTAAGCGCCTGCAAAATGAAGGTATTCATCTAGTAATGCTCACTGGCGATAATAAAGCGACCGCACACGCTGTGGCTAAAAAAGTCGGTATTGATGATTTTATCGCAGAAGTGTTGCCAGAAGATAAAGTAAACGAAGTTACTAAACGTCAACAGCAAGGCGAGATTGTAGGCATGACGGGTGATGGGATCAATGATGCCCCCGCGCTTGCTAAAGCAGATGTCGGTTTTGCAATTGGCACAGGTACAGATGTAGCCATAGAAAGCGCCGATATTACCTTAATGCGTGGCTCACTGCATGGCCTTGCCGATGCTATTGCCATTAGCAGCGCAACAATTAAAAACATTAAACAAAACTTGTTTGGTGCATTTATTTATAATGTTGCGGGCATCCCTATTGCAGCTGGTGTGTTGTATCCGTTTATTGGTGTACTACTAAACCCAGTAGTAGCGGGCGCAGCTATGGCGCTTTCATCACTGACAGTAGTCACCAATGCTAATCGCTTACGTTTTTATAAACCCAATAAGCGCTAAGGAGTCGATAATGTTAATGATAAATTTACTTGGTGCAGTATTAATAGTAGCCATTATTTATTGGTTTTGGCTTTATAAGCCAAAGCAAATACACAGTAATGATAATACGCAAACCATAGTGGTAGATAACTGCGTTTATCAACCAAGTCATATAAAGGTGGCGGCTAATAAAAAAGTAACGCTTACATTTGATAGAAAAGACAGTGCACCGTGCGCCGAAACTATGGTGTTCCCGCAGCTTGATGTAAGTGAAAGCCTTGCAATGGGAGATAATAAAATCACTTTGCCTGCACTTAAAGCAGGTGAGTACGACTTTCATTGCCAAATGAAAATGTATAAAGGTAAGTTAATCGCTGAGTAACCAGTGAGTTGATGAAGTAACATTAATACGGTCTAACTTTATGTTGAGCTAAACAACGGGTTATGTCGTATTAGTGTTAATTAAGCACACTAGATTATTTAATGAATAACTTAAACCCTAAAAAATTACTAAACAGTAAGTGGACTGCCACTCCAGCTATCAACAAAGAAAAACACTTTATCATTGTAGAAGTAGAATACGATGAAGAGGGTAATGTAATTGAATGCATTACCGAGTCGGTATTTTCTAAAAATCAGTACTCAATACGCTGGCGAGATTTAAAAGACACACAAAAATGGCGTCAAGGCTGGAAGTAGTTAAATTGTTTTTATACTTTAAAAACGCCAATTTGTTATGCCCAACTAAATGCAATGCGCACCCTTTTTAAAACCCCTGTCTTTTACTAAATTCGCCATTTGGCAACAAATGCCTGTTTTTTACAGGCTTGCCATGCTTTTAAAAAATAAACGCTAAAAATTTTATAAATATCAATACATTTCAATTGGTTATGTTTTATGTTTTATGACGTTTAATTGTTTTAATTAAGTTGTTCAGCTTTAGTTTATTCTTAAACTTCCCCACATTATGTTTTTAGTTAACTTTTAGCTCATGTGTGGCTTTTTTATAAATCATAAGCTGTTGATTCTATTGTTTTATTTTAAGTGGCTCATCTAGCTGTTGCTAAAAAGCAACAAAAACACCTCTTGTAACTTAACCTTTTCATAAACTAAAAATGTAACTTATTGTTTATTAAGTAAAAATAAAACATGGCACTGAAATTGTAATAGTTAAGCTGTATTAAGCAAAACGTGGGTAACGCCAATTGGCTACTCCCCTAACCCTATGAAGGATTTCATTATGAAAAAGGCACAATCAACATTGGTATTAATGGCTTTAGCCTCTTCATCAGCGGCTTTTGCAGTAACAGATTTTGACACACTCGATAAAGATGGTAGTGGCACATTAAGCCCGTTAGAAGCATCTGCTGATGCTGAATTAATGAGTCAGTTTACAAAACTTGATACTGACAAAAACAACGAGCTATCTAAGAGTGAGTTCGACAAAGCATAAGTGAGTGCTTTGAGTAGTTAACGCCCAGTGGCACGTTAATTCTGAGTTGCCAAAGACAACCTAAGTAGGCAAGGGAGCTTACCATAAAGAATAACAAGGATAGTGTAATACACAGGGCACTTTATTATAAACACATAGCGAAGGAATCGTTATGTAAAAGCGATACCCAACTTTGCTTGCAATAGCGCTGGTATTTTCTGGCACATTTGCAAAGTTTGACACCAACAAACGGTAAACTTTTTAAAGCAGAGGTTTTACAAGCGTAGACGATTAATGCGCTGTGGTGTAAGCATAATTCTGAGTTGCCAAAGACAACCTAAATAGGCAAGGGAGCCTATTAAAAAGAATAACAAGGAAGTGAATTGTAACCACCTCAGTGCAAATTTATACAGGTAATGCATATTATTGAAGGATTACATTATGACTAAGCTGAAAACAACACTTGTACTTATCACCTTGGTGTCATCATCGGTGGTATTGGCAAATACAGAGTTTAAAACACCTATGCAAGGCGAAGGTGGTTTAACAAACCAAAGTGATCAATCAGCAGAACAAATAATGCAGCAATTAAATATGCAAAGCCGAAATGGCCTAACCGAAAACGATTTTTTTGAATACAAATAACCGATTCTCCCTTTATGGATCTCAGAAAAGGATTTCTTCCCCTTTGCCAAGCACTTAGCCTAAGGAAATGATTATGAAAAAATTTATCGCACTTCTAGCCCTTGCCTCTTCATCAGCGGCGTTTGCCGCGGTCGACTTTAACAGTTTTGATGCCAATGGTGATGGCGTAATTAGCAAAACAGAAGCACAAGCCAACGCACAGTTAGCACGGTTGTTTGATAAGCTCGATACAGATAAAAATGGTGAGCTTTCACAGCAAGAGTTTTCTAAAGTACAATAATTTTATGGCGTAGTTTTACGCGCTTAAAATTTATCAGGTCATACTCACAAAGCAGTTAAGTAACATTTACTTAGCTGCTTTTTTTGTGCATGGCGCAGGCATAACGGCTTTTTCACCAAATAGGTGCAAATGAGCACAAGTTAAAATCTTAACCTTATGAATGTAAACATTTTTTATACTTGGTTTTAAACTTGCTTAGTTAACGCTATAGCAACTGAGTGAGTACACAATTATGGCGCGAATGAGTTATATAAGTAGTGTTGAGCGCTACCATGAGTATGAGCAAGTAATACACAGCTTGCTTGACTCTATTTTAATGAGTATTGAAGATGGGCTTAACAAAAGTCGAGATACACGTTTTTTAGTAAAGCAATATCCCTTTTTAGAGCTGCAATATTGTTTAAACGAATCTGGGCTTCAGCAAGGCAATAACGTTTGCTTTAAGCGTGCCTATAAAAAATTAGCCGAGCAAGGTAATCAGCAAGATTTAAGTGAGCGCCCTTACTTTTTACAATCTAAACAAACCGATTCGGTGTGCTTTACCGATCCGTATATTTCTATCGCAACTAATCATTTATGTATTTCGGCTATTAAAGAGCTAAAAAAGCCAATTAACCAGCAGCATTATTTAGTGTTAGACGTATGCTTAACCCAGTTAATTGAGTTTGTAATGGGAGACAGCGCGCGTGCCGGTATTTCGCCTTATTTTAAAGCGGGTTATGGGGTGATTGTGGCGTGTTTATTTACTTTGGTACTCTTTTTACTGAGCATAGTATTTAACGATATATATGCATTATTAACCCACTTTGACTCAGCGTCTGATCCCCTCGAGCCCTTTAGCATTATTATATATATTACTTTAGCGTTGGCCGTGTTTGATTTAGGAAAGACCATTCTCGAAGAAGAGATTTTAATGCATAAGGATATATTTAGGCACTCTTCTACACGGCGCACAATTACCCGGTTTATATCTACCGTGCTAATTGCAATATCTATTGAGGCGCTATTAACCATGTTTAAGGCAGCGTTGGGGCAGGCTGAATACTTATTACCGGCCATTGCGATGATGCTTGCGGTGGTAGGGCTTTTAATAGCCTTGGCTATTTATGTGTATTTAGGAGCAAAAGCCGAAACCTTACTAATGCGGGCGCGCTCAAAATTAAAATCCTCCAAGTAGGAGGATTTTAATGCGATTGGTATGATTATTATTTAGCTTTAAACTTTACCTGCTAATGCGGCTTATCTTGCTCGCGCTTTGCTTTAAAGTCTGAGTCACTCGTCCATGTAGGCCAATCGCCATTGTTAGCAAGCTGCGTGGCTATATCAACAATAAGCTCTATGTCTTGCTTTACGCCACCTAATGACCACTGCGGCGAGAAATCGTCGGCTTCTTTATGGTATTTATGCGCAATGTAATCAGGGTCGGTATCGCCAAGGCTCATAAATAATAAACTCGGCACACCTTGCTTAGCTAAAGAAAAATGATCTGATCTAAAAAACAAACCGTTTTGCGGGCGAGGGTCCATTTTAACAACGCGACCTTGCGCTTTTGCCGCGTTTGCTAGGTAGTTTTCTAGGGTGGATAAATCGTTACCGTATTGCAAAATGTAATCGGTGCCATCTAGCACGTTCATTCCGTCAATATTTAATAGCCCGACCATTTGTTTAGTGGGCACAACGCCACCGGTTGCAAACTCTTGCGAGCCAATGAGGCCAGTTTCTTCTGCGGTAAAATTAGCAAATAAAATAGAGCGTTTAAACGGTGTTTGCTGGTGGATTTGATTCATAATGCGGGCAATTTCAAGTGTGGCCGCTGTGCCAGAGGCATTATCCACTGCGCCGTTATAAATTTTAGGGCCGCTGTCGGTTTGCTTGGTACCAAAATGATCCCAATGAGCACCTATTACCACGTACTCATTAGGGGCGTCGCTTCCTGTAATTTGCGCAACTACGTTATGTGATTTGGCATGCGATACTTCGTTTTTAAATGAAAGGTTGGCTGTTAAATTAAGCGCTGTGGCTTTAAAGTCATCACTTAAAGCCTTTTGTTTTAAATTTTGATAGTTAAGCTGTGCGGCATTAAAAATTTGCTCAGTAGTATTAAGTGTTAGCCAGCCCATAACTGGGAGCTTAGAAGCGTTTAGGTTATTGTCCATCAGGGTGTATTTAGTCCCTGTGTTTGAGCTTTCAACCACGCCCCAAGGGTAAGCCGCAGGGGCAGTTTCGTGCACAATAAATACCGCTTTGGCACCTTGGCGTGCGGCTTCTTCGTATTTGTAAGTCCAGCGGCCGTAGTAGGTCATAGCATTACCTGTAAATAACGCATCGTTTTGTGTAGCAAAGCCTGGGTCGTTTACCAATACAATAACGGTTTTACCTTCAACATTAATGTTTTCGTAATCGTTCCAGTTGTATTCGGGGGCATTAATACCGTAGCCCACAAATACAATGTCAGAGTTTCGTACATCTATTACTGGCTGTAATTGCTCTGTACGGGCGGTAAAATCGTTACCTGCTTTAAACTTTAAGTCGCCCACCTGCAATTGCATATTTTGATTGGCCGTGACCATTGCCATTTTTACCGGCTGTAAAAACTTACCATTATACGCCCCAGTTAAACCCATAGCTTCGTATTGCTCGCTCAAGTAACCCACTGTTTTTACTTCACCATGTGTAAGTGGGCCGCGACCTTGAAAGTCATCAGAGGCTAGCGTTTTTATATGCTGTTTAACGTTATTTAGGCTTACGCCGGGCGTATTTTCTAAAGAAGAATGCTCGCTTGCAGGTTCAGAGCAACCAAAGAGAGCGACTAGCAGGCTTAGGCTAGCGCTTTTAAAAAAAGTAGAGGCCATAGTTTTCTGAATAGTTTTAAAAATTGGCTTTTAATATAAAGGAAGCACTGATGTGAGTCGAATATTTATCATCTTGCCAGTTCTATTTTTCAAAAATTGAAAATTGCCGGTGTAGGGTGTATAAATAATCGACAACAATAAATGGAGCACACACAATGAGCCAATCTAAAAAAAGCGGATACCTGTTTATAGGCAGCGGCGTAGCATTTTTTGCAGCAGCTTTGCTCGCACAGCAAGCGATGTTTTTTGCTTTAGCTGCATCTTTTGTAGTGTTAGGTACAATTAGTATAAAAAAAGCGGCTTAATAGCCGCTTATTTAATTAACACCTTGTAATAAATACCTTTAAAACACCTACCAAATTAGTTTTTCCACCATTTATGGGTTATTGCAGCGTCGGTAGGGGTAAATATTTGTCCAAACTCGGGTGTACTCAATGTTACGTTATTTATGTTGCTTGCAGCCGTTACTCGTTCAAATGGGTCAACCCAAGCATGAAACGCCAAGTCAAACGTACCGTTATGAATAGGCACTAAAGTTTTACCTTGTAAATCAATATGAGCTTGAACCGATTGCTCTGGTGTCATGTGTATATCGGCCCAATTTTTGTCGTAGGCGCCTGTCTCAATTAGGGTTAAATCAAAAGGACCGTACTTGTTACCAATTTCTTTAAAGCCTGCGAAATAACCCGAATCACCACTAAAATAAACACTTTGCTGGGAGGTTTTAATAACCCACGAACCCCAAAGTGTGTTGTTTGCATCACTTAATCCACGGCCCGAAAAATGCTGGGTAGGAGTAAAGGCAACTAATGCATGTTCGGTTTGTAACTCCTGCCACCAGTTAAATGTGCTAATTTTGTTTTCATTCACTCCCCACTTAACTAAATCGGTATCTACACCAAGTGGCACATAAAACTGCTTAGTTTTTGCAGACAGCTTTTTAATAGCTGATTTATCAAGGTGATCGTAATGGTTGTGCGAAATAAGCACCTTATCGATTGGTGGCAGTTCGCTAATACTAATAGGTAATTTAGAAAAGCGCTTTGGCCCTACAAAAGAAAAAGGAGATGCGCGCTCACTAAATACCGGATCGAGTAACCAGTATTCGCCATGCACTTTTAAAAGCACGCTAGAGTGGCCAAGTTTAATGACATGCACAGTATTATTTGCAAGGGAGTTAAGCATTTTTGCTGTAACACTTTTAATTGCAATGGGCTTTTTAGGTGTAATGTTGGTACGCTTTTCTGTTATGTAACGCCCTAAAATTCCGAGTGTTTTCTTAAAGCTATTCGGCTCAACCTGTTGATGGTTATGAAATCTACCATTTTCGTAGTTATCTACATTAGGTGCTTCATTAACACCTTGCGCAACTATCTGTTTATTCACGCTACAACCTCCAAAAACAATGATGGCGATGATCACAACTACCCATTTTATAAATGTCATCGTTAAACCTTAAAGTAAACTAATGAGTGTAGTTTTTCATTGTTTTGATGAAAAGTAAACTATACAGTGCATTTTTTATTGTTTTGATGAAAAGTAAACTATACAGTGCATTTTTTTATTGTTTAGTTAAAATGTAGCTATTAACAATTGCAGAACCCATTATGAAATTATCAGAAAAAAAACGCATAAATATTCTTCAAGCAGCAGAGCATCTGTTTTTTGAAAAAGGTGTAGAGCACACTAGTATGGATCAAGTTGCTGCAAAAGCGGAGGCTTCTAAGCGAACTGTTTATAATCACTTTGCGACAAAAGAAGAGCTATTTCAGGCTATTTTAACGACTATGCTGGCTAAAATTAATCATGGTGATGTTATTTACTTTAATAAAAATCAACCAATTGATTTGCAGCTTACTGCTATTGCCGAGCAAGAAGTGGCTATGCTTACATCGCCTGATTTTTTACGTTTAGCTAAAATTGCCTTTATGCAAATGCTACAAGAGCCGCAGCTAGCAAAGTCTTTAAGTAATAATACTATGGGGTGTATGACTTATTTAGAAGATTTTTTAGAGCAAGCTAGAACAGCAGGTATTTTAAAAGGTGATGAGCTAAATATAGCTGCTAAACAGTTTGTGTATCAATTAAAATCGTTTGTGTTTTATCCGCTACTTTATGGGTTTGAAACAATAACAGAGCAGCAAAATAATAAAGTAATTGAACAAACAGTCAGCTTATTTCTGGCTAAATATAAAGCATAAACTTAAAACGTAAAAAACCAGCAAATAGCTGGTTTTAATAATATAGCAAGTAACTAATTACTCATCTGCGTATTTTACGCGAATTTTGCTTTTATCAACGCTTAATTGATTAAGTGCTTTAATAGCGCTTCTACTTTCTATGTCGTTTGGCATTTCTACAAAGGCAAAACCTTTTGATAAACCAGTGTCTTTATCAAGCACCAAGTTACAGGTAGTTACTTTACCGTGTGCTGCAAACAACGTGCGAAGGTCTTGCTCTGTGGTAGCGCGAGACAAATTACGAACTAATAATTTCATATATAACCTAAATAAGGGGTTCCCTGAGGATTATCTCAAGTAACTTGGTTTTAACCTAATTTTATTTAGCCTTTTATTTAATTTGGGAGAAAAGAGCAAATATTTACAATGCATAAAAAATATACTAAATTCAAAATAAGTTTAAATTAAGAGGGACGATTATGAAAAAAGTACTAGTTTGTATTTCTGCTTTATTGTTAACAGCTTGTAATTCCACCACAAGTTCAAATAATGATACTATTGTTTTGCTAAACGCTGAAAAAACAAATGCTATTAGTTATCATAAAACATATAAAGAGTGTCAATCTGCAAAAATTTTGCAAGACATTAGAAGTAAAGCTGAATGGGCTCGCAACTCTGTTGCAAATAGGTCAACACATGTTAGTGGTTTTAAATTAGCTACTTGTGAAGGTTAACTTATAAAAGCCGGTAGATAATCGGCTTTTTCATTTTGTACCTTCCTTGTCCAATGAAGCCACCCTTCCAAATATACTGCTAAAATCAAGTTATCTCCTTATTAAGTTAAAACCGATTTCGTTATTCTGGTAATAAAAATCTAGTTATTAAAACAAATAATTGGTAAGTTATATTTTACTTTATTTACTTACCATTAACCTGGGCTGGTTGTTTATGTCAAAGTTTGGCTTGCGTGTTTTAACTATTACTTGTGTTTGTTCTTTGGGTATTTTAGCTGTAGGGTGCGGCAGCTCAGGGTCAAATAGTGAGCCTGTAAATGCATCGGTTGTAGCGCTAAGCGCCGCGGTAATTAGCGGTCAAACAACTGTAAGTATTGAAAACACCCGCGATATAGCAATTACAGGTGAACTATCTATAACGGATGCACAAGCCAATGAGGCAGTATTTAAAACGCAAAGCAATAACATCACAGCTTATGGTTTATTTAGCTTAACTGAGGATGGTAATTGGTCATATACACTTAATGGCGAGCATGCCTCTGTGAGTGCATTAAACGAGGGCGAAACCTTACTTGATGAAATAACCGTCACATCGGTAGATGGCACCGAAGCGACAGTGTCTATAAGAATTATAGGCACTGCAGGCCGTGATGATTTTATAGTAACGCAAGAAACAACCCTCAATGCCGATGGCGAAAACACAGGGCTAAGTGCTTATACATTAATAGAAAATGCGTTTAGTGAAGGTGCAATTGAATCGCCTGATATGTATAGCGGGAATCATCAAGATGTTGTGCATATTATTGAAGATACTGACTCAACTGTAGGTAATCACTTTGTGTTTTTAGCACATCGTGATGAAGACCAAGATAAAGATAAGGGCGAAACTGACCGCCAGCGCAACGAAATAAAAGCCTTTGATAAATCGCCCGCCGCAACACTTGCCTTTAAAGACGAAACCGTACAATACAGTTGGAAGTTTAAAGTCTCTAGCGAGCTTGAGCTAAGTAGTAAATTCAGTCACTTTTTCCAAATAAAAGCCCGTAACGATAGCAACGACAATACCAATGGCAACGACGACCAACCTATTATTACGCTCTCTGGTGCACAAAAAAACAGTACAGGTAATCAGCTGCAAGTACGTTATAGCGCAGGCTTTGATGAAAACGGTAACAGCACAGGGATTGATAAAAACCTTATCGAAACCGACTGGTCACTCATTACTGATGAATGGATAGCGGTATTTGTACAAGCCACTTTTAGTGAAGCGGGGCAATTTGAAATGACCCTAACCCGCTTAAGTGACAACGAAGAGCTATTTAGCATTAGCGAGCAAAACATAGATATGTGGCGTGGCTTTAGCGATGATGACTTTGCCCGTCCTAAATGGGGTGTCTATCGTTCAATAGTCGAAACCGATAGCCTTCGCGCTGAAGAAGAGCAGGTACGATTTGCTGATTTTGTGATTAAAAAAGGCGTTTTAGCGCAGTAAATATTTGCCTAGTTTTTTATCGTGGCTACTTACACGTTGTTGAATAATAGCCACTATGTGGCGGCGTATCCACTGCAAACCGGCATCGTTGTCTTGGCGCTTATGCCAAATAACAGAGACAGGCGTTGGTGGCGTATCAATAGGGCTTTTTAAAACCACGAGCTTATTGGTAAATATTTCCTGCTCAAGCGCTATTGATGGGAGGACACAAATAAGATCGGTATTTTTAAGAATATTAGGTACATTTGCCGCGTTATTTACCGTCATCGCTACTCGGCGTTTTAACCCTAATACTCTTAGTGCTTGATCAGATGGCCCTAAAATATCGCCCGTAATTGATACTAATAAATGATCTGTATTAGCAAAGTCAGTAATACTTAAAGGGGCATTAGCAAGCGGGTGGTCAGGGCGCATAAGTACAACATATTTAGGCTTTAATAAGTGCTCGGCTCTAATAACGTTTTCAGACAGGGTGTAGCGATTAATTGCCAGTTCGGCTTCGGCGTCTTTAAGTACATTGGCAGCCTCTACCGCCCGATTAGGGATTGCATGGATATTGATGCCTGGGGCCTGCTGCTCAATAATTTTACGAAGAGGCCCCCATATCATTTCTACAAATATATCAGCGGCAGAAATACGAAAAGTGCGCTGCGCTGTCGCTGGGTTAAATTCACTTTGGTTTATAGCATGTTCTAATGATCCAAGTGGCCCCTGTATTTGCCCCCATAAATTGTTAGCAAATGCTGTAGGTTGAATATTTCGGCCATCTTTTATAAATAACTCTTCTCCCCACGCTGCGCGCATACGTGCAAGCGCGTTAGATACCGCAGGTTGTGTCAGCGATAATTGCTCTGCTGCACGAGTGATACTGCCTTCAGTCATGATGGCATCAAAAATCATTAGTAAATTAAGCTCTTGAGGACGCATATAGCACCGTTATAAATTTTAAATGTAAGATTATTTTACATCATTTTTAGTGATGTGTTTTATACAATAATATAATTATTTTTATGCTTTTACCGCGTTCATAATATAAGCAGATTTTAACACAACTCGTACAGCAAGAGAGTTAACCATGTCAGCTATATATAAATTTACATACACGTTTATTATTGCGCTATTAGCGATAATACTGGGTGCATGCAGCGATAAACCAAGTTCTATTCAAAGTAATGATGATTCTACGCAAGGGGTGGCCGTAGAAGTGGCCGAAGTAATAAGTCAGCGAATAACCGAGTGGGACAGCTTTACAGGGCGGCTAGAGTCGCCGCAAATAGTGTCTTTGCGTCCTCGCGTATCTGGTTATATTGAAGCGGCAGTATTTGAAGAGGGTGAGCTGGTAAATAAAGGCGACACCTTATTTTTAATTGATAGCCGCGAATTTAATGCACAAGTAAACCGCCTAACAGCGCAACTTGATGAAGCAAAAAGCCGCTTAAAACTAGCAAAGCAAGATTTTAATCGAGCTAAAGAGCTATTTAAAAGTAAATCAATATCTAAAGAGTTATTAGAGACCCGAGGTGCAGAGGTTGACCAGGCAAATGCCTACGTAGCACAAAGTAATGCATCCCTTGAGCTTGCACAGCTAAACAAAACCTTTACACGCGTAGAAGCGCCTATTTCTGGGCGAGTGTCTCGTGCGTTAATTACCGAGGGCAACTATGTCAGTGCAGGGCAAACTGTAATGACCTCTATTGTCTCTACAGAGCAGGTTTATGCCTATTTTGATATTGATGAAGCAACATGGCTTAACTATCAACAAGCGCACCTTGATAACAATCAACCTACCGCGTTACCTGTGGCGATGCGTTTAGCGAATGAGCAAGATTACCAACACTGGGGCAAGCTTGATTTTGTTGATAACCAAGTAAATACCCAAACCGGTACATTACGCGTGCGGGCTGTATTTAATAATCAAGACGGCGCGCTTTTACCTGGGTTATTCGCCCATTTAAAATTAGCCGGGGGCAATACTGAGCAAGGTATTTTAATTGCTGAGAAAGCCATTGGTACTGATTTAAATAATAAATACGTTTTAACGGTTGATGAGCAAAATAAAGTGCAATACCGCGCCATTACTTTAGGCGACAAAGTGGGTGAGCTACGAGTTATTAAACAAGGTTTAAAAAGCGGCGAACGCATAGTAGTTAATGGCTTGCAGCGCGTGCGCTCTGGCGTACTCATTACGCCAGAATTAATTAATATGGCAAAGCAAAGTACTTTAAACGAGTTACAAGCTTGGCAGCAAAAGGTTGATAACCAAAACCGCTTAGCCAATGCCGAGCCAACACTTGAAATAGGCATGTAATAATGAATTTTTCTCAGTTTTTTATTCATCGACCTATTTTTGCAGCGGTTTTATCTATTCTTATTTTTATAGGGGGTGCCATAGCTATATGGCAGTTACCTATTACAGAATACCCAGATGTAGTACCCCCCACGGTTGTTGTTACAGCTAACTACCCAGGTGCAAATCCTAAGGTAATAGCCGAAACCGTGGCCACAGTGCTTGAACAAGAGATAAACGGCGTAGAAAACATGCTGTACCAGTCATCGCTTGCAAACTCTGCCGGCACCATGACATTAACAGTCACCTTTGCGATAGGAAGCGATCCTGACGAAGCAACTACCTTGGTACAAAATAGGGTAAATAGAGCAATACCTCGCCTACCAGAGGAAGTACAAAGGCTAGGTGTGGTCACCGAAAAGTCATCACCGAACCTTACCTTAGCGGTACACATAACTTCGCCTACAGGGCGATACGACAGTTTGTACCTGTCTAATTATAGCGATCAATTTATAAAAGATGAGCTAAAGCGCATTAATGGCGTGGGCCAAGTACGTGTATTTGGCGCAGGCGATTACAGTATGCGTGTGTGGCTAGAGCCTAACAAATTAGCGGCGCTCAATTTAAATCCAAGTGATGTAGTCAATGCTATTCGCTCGCAAAATCAGCAAGCTGCGGCAGGAAGCCTAGGCGCACAACCCATAGGCACCAGTGAGTTTCAATGGCTTATCAATGTAGAAGGGCGCTTAATAGAGCAAGATGAATTTGAAGAAATAATCGTAAAAACGGGCGATAACGGCGAAATTACACTGCTAAAAGATGTTGCTAGAGTAGAGCTAGGTGCAGATAGTTATACCCTTAGGCCACTTCTTAATAATGAATCCATTGCCGCTGTGCCTGTTTTTCAAGCGCCAGGCTCTAATGCATTACAAATTTCTGACGATGTGCGCGCTAAAATGGCTGAACTGTCGGCGCTATTTCCAGAGGGTATGAGCTATGAAATAGTGTATGACCCTACCGTATTTGTAAGGGGCTCTATTGAAGCTGTAGTCGATACATTATTTGAAGCGGTTTTATTAGTTGTGTTGGTCATCGTGCTGTTTTTACAAACATGGCGAGCATCTATTATTCCGCTGGTAGCTGTGCCAATTTCATTAGTGGGCACCTTTGCTTTTATGCACTTAATGGGATTTTCACTTAATGCGTTGTCGTTATTTGGCTTGGTGTTAGCAATCGGTATTGTTGTTGATGATGCCATTGTTGTGGTCGAAAACGTTGAAAGAAACATCAGTGAGGGATTAAGCCCTATTGATGCAACCACTCAAGCAATGAAAGAAGTAACAGGGCCTATTATTGCCACTACTTTAGTGCTTGCTGCGGTGTTTATTCCTACTGCGTTTATGAGCGGTTTAACAGGGCAATTTTATCGTCAATTTGCTCTTACAATTACTATTTCAACAGTGCTTTCTGCCATTAACTCGCTTACGCTAAGCCCCGCGCTGGCTGCGTTATTACTCAAACCTCATGGGCAAGACAACGATTGGTTAAGCCGTGCCATTAATAAATTATTTGGCCGCTGGTTATTTGCGCCTTTTAACAAAATGTTCGATAAAGCCTCGGGTAAATACACAGGAGCCGTTGGCCGAATAGTGCATAAGGGCGGCATAATTGGTGTGCTATACGTTGGTTTACTGGCCTTAACGTGGCAGCAGTTTGAAAATACGCCAACAGGGTATGTTCCGCCGCAGGATAAAATGTATCTCGTCGCTTTTGCGCAATTACCTAATGCAGCATCGCTAGATCGCTCTGAAGCGGTGGTTCGCCAAATGTCAGAGATAATCAGGGCGCACCCAGGCGTTAGTGACGCTGTAGCCTTTGCAGGTTTAAGCATTAATGGTTTATCTATAAACCCAAGTTCGGGGATGATGTTTACACCGTTAGAGCCGTTTTCAAAGCGGCAGGGCCCGCGCATGTCGGCAGCTGAAATAGCGGAAGATTTAAATAAACAACTTAGTCAAATAAAAGGCGCTAATGTTGCTATATTTCCGCCTCCTCCAGTAAGGGGAATGGGCACCATTGGTGGCTTTAGGCTGCAGCTTGAAGATAGAGGCTCATTAGGGTTTGACACCTTGCAGCAAGTAACAAATGAAGTCATTGCTAAGGCTAAAGCCGACCCCGCCCTTGCTAATGCGTTTACCAGCTTTACAACCGACGTACCACAGCTAGATGTAAAGGTAGACCGTAAAAAGGCACTAAGCTTAGGGCTTGAAATAAACACCCTATTTGAAGCGATGCAAGGCTATTTGGGCACAGTTTATGTGAACGACTTTAATTTATTTGGTCGCACGTATCAGGTAAATGTGCAGGCAGATGCACCCTACAGAGAAGATGTAGAGCAAATTAAGCAATTAAAAGTGCGCAATAAAAATGGCGATATGATCCCCCTTGGCGCAGTGCTTAGTATTGAACATAGTTTAGGGCCAGATAGAGTAATGCATTATAACGGCTATGTTACGGCTGAGGTTAACGGTGTACCCGCACCAGGGTATAGCTCTGACCAAGCTAAAGCCGCAATAGAAAAAATACTCGATGAAACACTGCCAATGGGTATTGCGTATGAGTGGACAGACATAACCTATCAGCAAATTTTAGCGGGCGATACTTCAATGTATGTATTTCCACTTATTGTATTGCTTGTATTTTTGGTTTTAGCAGCGCAGTACGAAAGCTTACGTTTGCCGGTCGCTATTATTTTAATTGTGCCTATGACATTGCTAAGTGCGCTGATTGGTGTGGCTATTTATGGTGGTGATAATAATATTTTCACCCAAATTGGCCTAATTGTGTTGTTTGGACTTGCCACTAAAAACGCTATTTTAATTGTTGAGTTTGCAAAAGAGCTACAAGATACCGGTATGGATGCATTTAATGCCATTAAAGAGGCGAGCCGGTTGCGATTACGCCCAATATTAATGACCTCAATAGCATTTATTATGGGGGTTGTACCTATGGTGTTCTCATCGGGAGCAGGCTCTGAAATGCGCCAAGCTATGGGCGTTGCGGTATTTTCTGGCATGATAGGCGTAACGGTATTTGGCTTAATACTTACACCTGTGTTTTATTATATACTTAAACGCAGTGGTAAAAATTAAACCGACAAAAAAGCCCTTAGCAATTTAATTGCTAAGGGCTTTTTTAATGCGTTTTAAAAAGTAATTATTTTACTTCTTTACCTGCAGCTTGTTGGTCTGCGTGATAGCTTGAACGAACAAATGGGCCAGAGGCAGCATGCGTAAAGCCAATTTCATCAGCGTATTCTTTTAGTGCGTCAAATTCCGCTGGTGGCACGTAACGTTTAACTGGCAAGTGATGCTTAGAAGGCTGTAAGTATTGGCCAACGGTAAGCATGTCAACGTTATGCGCACGTAGGTCACGTAATACTTCTTCTATTTCACTAATTTCTTCACCTAGGCCAACCATTAAGCCTGACTTAGTTTTTACTTCTGGGTGCGCTTCTTTAAAGCGACGAAGTAATTCTAACGACCATTTGTAATCGGCACCTGGGCGCGCAAGCTTGTACAAACGCGGGGCAGTTTCTAGATTGTGATTAAACACATCAGGTGGCGTTTCAATTAAAATCTCCAGTGCGCGGTCCATACGACCACGAAAATCTGGCACTAAAATCTCGATAGTAATGGTTGGATTGTGCTTACGGATTTCGCGAATACAATCGGCAAAATGCTGTGCGCCGCCATCACGTAAATCATCACGGTCAACCGAGGTAATAACCACGTAGCTAAGCTTCATGTCTTTAATTGTCAGTGCAAGCTTTTCAGGCTCTGCTGCATCAGGTTTTAATGGGCGACCATGGGCAACATCACAAAATGGGCAACGACGAGTACAAATAGCACCTAAAATCATAAAGGTAGCAGTACCGTGGTTAAAACACTCAGAAAGGTTAGGGCACGAGGCCTCTTCACATACTGAGTGTAAGCCGTGCTTGCGCATAGCTTGTTTTATACCGTCGATACGCTCGGTAGATTTTGGTAAGCGAATTTTAAGCCACTCTGGCTTGCGCAACATTTCAG
The DNA here is from genome assembly GCF_023161805.1 of Pseudoalteromonas sp. 1CM17D. Taxonomy (NCBI): domain Bacteria; kingdom Pseudomonadati; phylum Pseudomonadota; class Gammaproteobacteria; order Alteromonadales; family Pseudoalteromonadaceae; genus Pseudoalteromonas; species Pseudoalteromonas sp. 1CM17D. The sequence goes on from NZ_JALNTP010000003.1 coordinate 412,296, forward strand.
TTTTTTCTGTAGGTAAAACTTTAACGGGGATCAACGCCATTTTTTCTGCGTCGCGTAGTTTTACACCTGGTTCCATTTTGACTGGTTTATTCATTCGTTTTCAAACCCTTCAGTATGCTTAACCTGTGTTGCATTAAGCTTCTTTATCATGTGTTTTACCAGCCCTTCACCTGCTTGTGCTAAGTTTTGAGGGCCGTTTAATTCTTTCGTTTGCACCATGTTCATGCCGGCATAACCACACGGGTTGATGCGTAAAAACGGGCTTAAGTCCATGTTAACATTTAATGCTAATCCATGAAACGAGCAACCACGACGAACACGTAATCCTAATGATGCAATTTTACTGTCGTTTACGTACACACCGGGTGCATCGGCTTTTGCGTAGGCTTTAATATCATACTCATTAAGGGTATCAATAATGCACTCTTCAAGCCATGTAACAAGCTCGCGCACACCAATTTTTAAGCGGCGCAAGTTAAATAATACATACATCATTTGTTGGCCGGGGCCATGGTAAGTAACTTGCCCGCCACGGTCTACCTTTATGACTTCTATGTCACCAGGGGCGAGTAAATGCTCATCTTTACCAGCTTGCCCTTGTGTAAATACACTCTCGTGCTCTACAAGCCAAATTTCATCTGGCGAGCTGTCGTCACGGGTGTCGGTATAGGCTTGCATTTTTTGCCAAATTGGCATGTAACGCTGACGGCCTAGTTGGCGTACGATTAAAGTGTTTTCGTTCACAACAAGTCTCAACTATGGCTTAAAGCATATGGCGTACGTCATCAATGTTGCTGATCACGTTGTAAATTTCTTCTATGTGTTTACCGCTTGTCACTGTGGCAACAAACGTTACCGACTCATAATTGCCTTTACTGCTTGGCTTTACTTTTGGTGCGTAGTCACCAGGTGCAATAGGTTGTAATTTAGCTAAAATTTGTTCCGTAAGGTTAACGTTTGCTAAACCCATAACTTTAAATGTGAACGGACATGGGTACTCAAGGTACTCATCAAATTTAGTATTTTTAACAGGTTGAACCACGACGGTGACTCCTCAAACAAAAAATGTTGGCTACGTGAGATAATATCAATCCGCAATAAGACTTAATCATTTTGCGGGGCTAAACGTGTTGCTACCTGCGTTAAAAATGCTCATTTAGAACAACTAAATAGCGATTTATTAGCCAAGTTATCAACACGTTTTTCCAGCCTCAAAATAGATTACTTAATTAACCGAATTGGTATAACGCTAAGCGTGACTGGCAGGTTTAGGGTGATCCTGCTTATATGGGGCGCATTCTAGCATTTTTCAAGCAAAAAAAAACGCCTCATAACAGAGGCGCTTCGTTTAACAGCCCAACGACTGTCGGGTTATTTTTACGTTTACATAATTTGTAAACGTAAGTAGTCGTAAATTTTGCTAAAGAAGCTGCCTTCTTCCACTTCTTCAAGTGTAACTAGTGGGTATTGTGCAATGTCTTCGCCCTCTAGTTGTAAGAATAACGTACCTACTTTAGTGCCTTTCGCTAATGGTGCTTCAAGCGTGTTGTCTAGCTCAAAGTTAGCTTTAAGGTTTTTATGTTGACCACGTGGAATGGTAATTGGGGTATCTTCTAAAATGCCTAACGATACATTTTCTTTATTACCCATCCAAATACGTTGTTCTGCAAAGCTGTCGCCTGCTTTGTAAGGTGTAATTGTTTCAAAAAAGCGAAATCCGTAATTAAGTAGTTTTTTGCTTTCTACTTTACGTGCGCGCTCGCTTGATGTGCCCATAACAACCGCAATTAAACGCATGTCGTTTTTAGTCGCAGACGTTACTAAGCTGTAACCTGCCTCTGATGTGTGACCCGTTTTAATGCCATCAACATCTAGGCTTTCATCCCATAATAAAGAGTTACGGTTATATTGTTTAATGCCGTTGTAAGTAAACGATTTTTGCTTATAAAGTGCGTACTCATCAGGTACATCACGAATAAGTGCAGCGCCTAGGGTCGCCATATCACGTGGGGTAGTGTAATGCTCGTCTGTATCTAAACCGTGGCTATTAATAAAGTGGCTGTTGCTCATGCCTAATTTTGCGGCATGGGCATTCATTAAATCAGCAAATGCGCTTTCGCTACCTGCAATGTGCTCAGCCATGGCTACACATGCATCATTACCTGATTGAATAATAATACCGTGGTTAAGCTCATCAACACTTATTTGCTTGCCTACTTCAATAAACATTTTTGACGATTCAGGGAAGTTTTTAGCCCAGGCTTTTTCGCTCACTGTAACCATATCGGTTGGTGCAATGTTACCGGCGTTAATTTCTGTACCAATTACATAACTGGTCATCATTTTAGTTAAGCTTGCAGGGGCTAGCTTTGTATCAGCTTCACCTTCAGCAATAACTTTACCTGTCGTAAAGTCTACTAAAAAATAACCTTTTGCATTAATTTGAGGTGGAGCCGGAATAATTTGGGCGCTGGCTGAAAATACGGCGGCTGTGCAAACTAAGCCGCATACACCTTTGAGGATTTTATGTTTAATTGATTTCATCATACTCATTAATGGTTAAAGTTAAAAATTCGCGTTAGTCCATCTTATACCCAAACTACCCCGAGATGCGAGCGTCGTTGGAATTAAAAACAACTTAGACAAGGTATTGATTGTCAATAATAGTCACTCTATTGTTCAAATCAATAACGCAGTATAAATCGTTTTTAAACCACGCTTTAGGGCGTTTCACTGAGGCTGATTTTCTGTGTTGTTATTTTTTAAAAGGGATTGCCATTTAAAAAAATAATACCTAGATTTTAAGCCCCAATACAACGCTGAATCCTACATTTTGGCGTGGTTTAGGTATTTGTCTTACTGAGTGTAAAGCAAGAACGCGTTTTGAAATTGGTTTTGTTTTAATTTTTTTAATACGTCTTGTGCATGCTGGGCATCTTTAATCGGGCCCAAATGCAAACGATATATGTTGTCTGCTTTTACTATATTAGTAGGTACTTGATACTGCAGGCGTAATGTAGAAGCTAATGCTTCAATATTGCTAAGCGTACTACCCGCAGCTACCTGTATATATGTTTTACGTGCAGGAATGCTGTCGAGCGTAATCGCCTCTAGCTTAACCTTGGCTGTACCGTGAGTGTAGTAGCCTAATTTATAAGCAGCAGCATACGAAAGATCTATTATTCTGTCATCATGAAACGGCCCACGGTCGTTTACACGTACAATCACCGATTTATTGTTGGCAGTATTAGTAACGCGTACAAAGCTTGGCAGAGGTAAGGTTTTATGCGCAGCACTCATGGCAAACATATCGTAAATTTCACCGTTTGAGGTATGGTAGCCATGAAACTTACGGCCGTACCACGAAGCGATCCCTTCTTCTGTATACCCTTTTTCATCAAGCATTGGCGTATAACGTTTGCCTAATACCTCGTACGGGCGACTTGCACTGGCACTTTTTTTAACATCCACCACAACGGCATCTTGCATTTCAAGTGCGGTTGGCGCGCGTAAAGGTGCGGCATCGTGCTCCATATGATAACGACTATTAGAGCCGCTACTACATGCGCTTAACATACATATTAAGGCTGAAATAAATAACAGCTGGGTAGGCTTATTCATTATTTTAAAAGCATCCTTTTATCTGTCGCAATTGACATAATAATGCCAAATCCGGCCATTAACGTCACCATAGAGGTGCCGCCATAACTAATAAGGGGTAAAGGTACACCTACAACAGGCAACAAGCCCGATACCATACCTATATTTACAAAAATATAAACAAAAAAGGTGAGGGTAAGGGCGCCGGCCAATAATTTACCAAACGCATCTTGCGCGTTTACCGCAATGTATAAACCACGGCCGATAATAAATAAGTACAGGCTTAATAAAACACATACACCAAATAAGCCAAACTCTTCACTTAATACCGAAAATATAAAGTCGGTATGGCGCTCTGGTAAAAATTCGAGTTGTGATTGCGTGCCTTGCAACCAGCCTTTACCTTCTATTCCACCTGAGCCGATGGCTATTTTGGATTGAATAATATGATACCCCGAGCCAAGCGGATCGCTCTCTGGGTCTAAAAACGTTAATACGCGCTGCTTTTGGTAGTCGTGCATACCGTAGTGCCAAAATGGCCATGCTGCCAGTGCGACAATCGAGCTTAAAAAGCCAATTAAACGCCAGCTTAAACCCGATAAAAACAACACAAATATTCCTGAGCTGGCAATTAAAATTGAGGTGCCTAAGTCGGGCTGTTCTTTAATTAATAAGGTAGGCAGCATCACGATGACAAAGCCAATAATTAGGTGTAATGGGCGTGGCGGAAGTTGGTTACGGCCAATATACCAAGCCACCATCATAGGGACCGCCAGCTTCATAAGTTCTGAGGGCTGAAAGCGAGTAATACCTAAATTTAACCAGCGCTGAGCGCCTTTTGAGCTCACGCCAAATAGCAATACGCCCACCAACATGAGTAACCCAACACAGTAAAGGGGGATCACTAAGCGTTTAAGAGTCGCGGGGGAGAACTGTGCAAGCACTATCATGCCTATAATAGCGCCGCCCATACGGGTGATATGGCGGATCATCATGGCCGAGTCTTGGCCGCTTGCGCTATATACTATGGTGATACTGCCTGCCATCATAAGTAATAAGGCAATTAGTAACGGTAAGTCTAAATGCATGCGCATCCATATCGAGCGCTGGGTGTTTAATACGGTCATTGCGCTGTATTCCTAGCAACTTCTATTGGGTTTGCTGCAAAATAGTAATCCATTAGCTCACGTGCAATAGGGGCACCCACAGAGCTGCCGCCACCGGTGTTTTCAACCACAATTGAAACCACAATTTTAGGGTCGTCATACGGAGCAAAACCAATATAAATCGCGTTATCGCGTTGGCGCTCCTTTAGTGATTTTGCATCGTAACGCTCACCTTGGGCAATACTCACTACTTGCGCTGTGCCTGTTTTACCCGCAGGGTCATAATTAGCGCCTTTAAAAGCACGGTGTGCCGTTCCTGTTACTTTTTTTACGGTATTGTGCATGGCATCGAGCGCGATACGCCAGTTATCAGGGTTATTAAGTACCACTGGCGGTTTTTCTTCGTTATTAATTTGCGTCACTTGGTCTTCTTTTTTAGCCACTTGTGCTAAATGCGGCGGGTGGTTTATGCCTTTATTAACCAATATATTAGTCGCGTTAGCAATTTGAATAGGGGTGGCAGTCCAATACCCTTGGCCAATCCCCACTGAAATAGTATCGCCACGCCACCACGACTCTTTAAAGCGGCCTTCTTTCCACTCTTTTGAGGGCAGTATGGCTGTGGTTTCTTCGTGTATGTCTATTCCCGATAAGTCACCAAAGCCAAAGCGGGCCATAAAATTACTAATTTTTGTTATGCCTAAGCGGTATGCCGCATCGTAAAAGTAAGTATCGCACGACTCTTCAATTGCTTTGTAAACATCTACGTGGCCGTGGCCCCAACGTTTCCAATCGCGCCATTTATGTTCAACATTCGGTATTTGAAAAAAACCAGGATCCCACACCGAGGTGCTTTCACTGACAATGTTTTCTTCAAGTGCCAGTATGGCCATATGCGGTTTTACTGTGGAAGCTGGCGCATAGCGCCCTTGAGTAGCACGGTTAATTAGAGGGCGGTCGGGGTTTAGCAGTGCTTTATAATCTTTACTGCTAATACCATGGACAAATAAATTAGGGTCGTAACTTGGGTTTGAATAAAGTGCTAATACGCCGCCATCTTTGGCATCCATTACTACAACCGCGCCGCGCATATCTTTAAGCGCATGTTGGGCTATTTGCTGTAAACCTATATCTAAGGTAAGCACTAAATCACTGCCCGGCTGCGGGGGGGTCATACTTAATGTGCGAATAACACGGCCGCGGTTATTTACTTCAACGCGTTGAGAGCCGACTTGGCCATGCAAAAGCTGCTCGTAATATTTTTCTATGCCAAGCTTACCAATATCGTGCGTAGCGCGGTAATTTGTGGCTTGGTCTTCTTGTTCTAACTTATTAAGTTCTTTGCGGTTTAGTTTTGCAACGTAGCCTAATGCATGGGTTAGCGTATCGCCATATGGGTAAAAGCGTGCAAGGCGCGCCTCAATGCTAAAGCCCGGAAATTTATGCTGATTAACCGCAAATTGGGCCACTTCGGTTTCATCTAAGCGGGCTTTTAGTACTTGCGACTTAAAACGACGCGTATGCTTTATATCATCAATAAAGTCTTTTTTTTGCTGCTCGGTAATCGTAATTATTTTGCTAACTTGCTCAAGCGATTTAGCTAAATCGTCGACCTCTTCAGGAATAACCTCGAGGTTATAAACGGGTTTGTTTTCAGCAAGCAGCACACCGTTGCGGTCGTAAATGAGGCCACGGTTTGGCGCAATAGGAATGACTTTAATACGGTTATCGTTAGAGCGGGTTTGATAGTCGGTATGTTCTTCTACCTGAATGGTATAAAGATTAGAAAGCAAAATTGCTACTAAGCCTAAAACAAAAATAAAACCCACAAATGCGCGCCGTGCAAATAAGTTTGCCTCAGCGGAATGGTCGCGTATTGTGGGTCTTTGCTTAATCATAACAAGGCGTTACTCGCGATGATAAGGATGGTTGTTATTTAAGCTCCAGCCTCGGTATAGGCTTTCGGCAACAATAATACGCACTAAAGGGTGCGGTAACGTTAAGTTAGATAATGACCATTTTTGCTCAGAGGCGGCAATGCACTCAGGGGCTAACCCTTCAGGGCCGCCAATAAGCAAACTAACGTCGCGGCCATCGAGCTGCCACTTTTCCATATTTTTAGCAAGCTGGTGAGTATCAAGTGGTTTACCTGTTACCTCTAGGGTAACAATGCGATTGCCTTTTGGAATAGCGGCTAAGGTTTTTTCACCTTCGGTGTGTAAAATGCGTTTAATATCGGCATTTTTACCGCGTTTACCGGCCGGAATTTCTATTAACTCAAGCGCCATATCTTTAGGAAAACGGCGTTGGTACTCTGCAAATCCGGTTTCTACCCACGCTGGCATTTTTGTGCCAACGGCAATCATTTGTATTTTCACGTATTACTTCCAAGCTCAATTAAAAAATAGTGGCGCTTAGCCCCACAGTTTTTCTAGATCGTAATAGCTACGTGCGTGATCTTGCATCACGTGTACAACTACATCACCTAAATCTACCAGTACCCATTCGCCTTCGTCTTGACCTTCGTAACCTAAAGGTTCTTCGCCAGCGTGGCGAGCTTCTTTTGCTACGTTATCAGCAATTGATTGCACATGACGCTTAGAAGTACCCGAACACACAACCATGTAATCGGTAATGTCTGAGCTGTCACGTACGTCTAGTTGTACCACGTCGCGTGCTTTCATATCGTCAATTTTGTCTAGTGCAAAGGCAAGTAGTTGTTTCGAATCCAAGGTATTGTCTCAATTTTAAATTTAATAGCGTACATTTTAACATGCTAGGGGGTTTTAATCATCACTTTGATAAAGCTGGTGTTGCTTAATGTAGTGACTGACAGGTTCGGGTAATAGTTCATTATTTTTATTGGTTTTTTTTAATTGCTCTCGAATAGTGCTTGAGGCAGCATCAAGGGTTTCACCAGGTAAAAAATAAAGCTTACCAAAGTTGTGTGTGGCAAGTTGCTGTGGCGCTTCAGTGTGGGCATTACTGATATAGCTTTTAAGCGCCTTACTTGGGTTACATGTTTGCCCCGGGCGATGATAAACCACTATATGGCATAGCTGTGTAATTGCTTGCCATTCATACCATTTGTCGAGGTTATTAAACGAGTCCATGCCCATTAAAAAAAGAATTGGCGTATCTGGGTGCTCAGCTCTTAGCTCTTGTAAACTTAACAATGAGTAAGAAGGCCCAGTACGATTAAGCTCTCTTAAATCAAGTGCAAAATGAGGGTAAGGAGCTATAGCGGCATTGAGCATATTAATACGGTGCGCTGTACTTATACCCGGCGCAGCTTTGTGCGCGGGCAGGGCACAGGGCATAAAGTACAACGTGGATAAGTTAAATGTATTTACACACTGTGAGGCCATATTTAGGTGGCCTAAATGCACGGGGTCGAAGGTGCCGCCAAAAATTGCAATCATGTTAAAAATCTTTAGTTAAGTGCGTGGCAAGGCATTGGAATATCAAGCGGCTGGCAAAACTTAATACAAATATGGGCAAGCGCTTGGTAAGGCGCAATTAAGTTACCTTGTTTGTAGCTTGAATCAAACAGTGCAAGCTCACTGCTTATTTGCTCAAGTGTATTAATATTTAAGCGGTTAATTGCATTTTGCACTGGGCCTTGCTGGTTTTTCCAAATACCATTTTTTTTAAATAACTGTGCGATAGACTCGCCATTTAAAAGCCCTTGCTGAATAGTGAGCAAACTGGTGAGCTCTTTATTTATAGCCCATAAAATACTCACCACTTCGGTGTTATCGCTGGCCAGTTTATTAAGTACTTTAATTGCTTGCTTGGCGTGGCCATTTAATAGGGCATCACTTAAGTCAAAAATATCAAACTTGGCTTGATTTAATAGCCCTTGCATCACAAGTTGCTGGGTTATTAAGGCATTACCATGCAGTAGCGAGAGCTTTTCGAGCTCCTGAAAACACGCTAACAAATTGCCTTCGGTAGCGTTAATTAAGCTCAATTTTGCTTCGTTTTGCATATTTAGAGAAAGGCGCGCTACTTGTTCATCTAACCAGCGTTTTAAATGATTCCCTGCAAGCGGGTAGCATGGTACAAATACACCGTGTTTATCGAGCGCTTTAAACCAGGCGCCACGTTGTACGTCTTGGCTGGCTTTAGCCCCTTTTACGATTAAAATGGTATCGGGGTTAATTAACTCGACTATTTTTTTAAAGGTATTACTTCCTGGGGTGCCAGGTTTTTGTTGGTTTAAATCAAGCTCAATTATAGTGCGCGCACTAAACAAAGACATGCTTTGATATTGAGCTATAATTTCTTGCCAATCAAACCCTTGCATTAGGGTAAATTTAATTACCTCATCAAAGCCTTGGGCTTTTGCCGTGTCGCGAATTTGCTGCACACATTGCGCTTCTTGAAACGGTTCTTCACCAAACACTAAATAAAAGGGTTTTAAACCTTTATTTAATTCACTCGGTAACTGATTAGCATAACAGCGCATTATAGTTGCGACAGCTCTCTAACAATACGACCACTGGCTTGCTTACGAATTTCGCTAATAAGCAGCTCAAGCTCTTTTGCTTTTGCAAGTGCGTGATCGGGGTCGTCTTGGTAGTTACGATAAAGCTCAAAGCGTTTTTCTATGGCTTTTTCGCCTGGGCGTTTAACAACATAGCTTACCCCGTAGGCAAGCTCGTATTCAGCCACCTGACCATTTTGAAACAACGACAAGGTTTGGCGCTCAATACTTTCTTTGCGTAAGTAAAGCTGGGCAACATTTTTAGCCGAAGGCGTCAGTTCTACGTTACTGGCTTTAAGCTCTTTTTTAAGGTTTAAAAATAACGATGATTTTTCATCATCACCTTTAAGTGTAAGCGTTTTAAGGTTATCAGGCAGGCTAGAGGCTTTCTTTAAATGAAAGCCACAGCTAGATAACACAAAACACATTAGCACTAAGGCTAATGTGTTTTTAAGGGTGTTAAAGCTAACCATTTAGTTAGCTACCACGTTAAGTAGTTTACCCGGTACGTAAATAATTTTACGAATGGTTGCGCCATCAGTAAATTTAGTTACGTTAGACTCAGCAAACGCAAGTGCTTCTACCTGCTCTTGTGTTGCATCGGCCGCTACAGTTAGCTTAGCGCGTAGTTTGCCGTTTACTTGTACGATGATTAATTTTTCATCTTCAACAAGGGCAGACTCGTCAACTTTAGGCCATGCTGCATCTAAAATGTCACCCTCTTTACCAAGCTCTTGCCATAACTGGTGCGATAAATGCGGCGTAATTGGCGCAAGCATAATAAGTAGGGCTTCTAATGCTTCGTTAGCAATAGCAACATCTTGCTTATCGTTTAACGGCGCTTTTAATAACTTATTAGAGAGCTCCATAATGGCAGCAATTGCAGTGTTAAACGTTTGACGACGTTCAATATCATCGCTCACTTTTGCAATGGCTTTGTGTAGTTCACGACGCAGTACTTTTTGTGGGTTACTAAGCGCTGATTTATCAAGTGCTTGGTAGCCAACTGTTTTCACATCTACTGCGTATTTCCAAATACGTTTTAAGAAGCGGTGCGCGCCTTCTACGCCTGAGTCTGACCATTCAAGCGTTTGCTCTGGTGGTGCGGTAAACATCATAAATAAACGCACAGTATCTGCACCGTATTGGGCAATTACTTCTTGTGGGTCTATACCGTTGTTTTTAGACTTAGACATTTTGCTCATGCCCGATGAGAACACAGGTTCACCATCTTCTTTGTGCCATGCTTTAGTTACGCGGCCTTTTTCGTCAGTTTCGGTATTTACATCGCTTGGCGAAATCCATACGTCACCGCCTTTTTCATCTTTACGGTAGAACGTTTCGGCAAGTACCATGCCCTGACAAAGTAAGCGATCGAATGGCTCGTCTGAATTTACTAAACCAAAATCACGTAATAACTTATGGAAAAAACGCGAATACAATAAGTGTAAAATAGCGTGCTCAATACCACCTATGTATTGGTTTACTGGTAACCAATAGTTAGCTGCTGCTGGGTCTAGCATGCCTTCGTCGTGACGCGGGCTACAGTAACGTGCGTAGTACCAAGATGACTCCATAAAGGTGTCAAAGGTATCTGTTTCATGTGTTGCTGGTACGCCGTTTACCGTTGCTTTTGCCCATTCTGGGTCTGCTTTGATTGGCGAAGTAACGCCATTCATAACTACATCTTCCGGTAAACGTACTGGCAGCATTTCTTCGGTGGCGGCTAATTCGTTACCGTTTTCGTCGCTCAGCATTGGGATTGGTGAACCCCAGTAACGCTGGCGGCTAACACCCCAATCACGTAAGCGGAAGTTAACTTTACGCTCACCCACACCCAGTGCTTCTAGTTTGTCGGCAATAGCGTTAAATGCGCCTTCAAAATCAAGGCCATCAAATTCGCCAGAATTAACTAACACGCCTTTTTCAGTGAATGCTTCTTCTTTTAAATTTACTTCAAGCTCTGAGCCTTCAACCGGTGCAATTACTTGTTTTATGTCTAGGCCGTATGCTGTGGCAAATTCATAGTCGCGTTGGTCGTGTGCAGGTACTGCCATCACCGCACCTGAGCCGTAATGCATTAATACAAAGTTAGCAACCCAAATTGGAACTTGCTCGCCCGTTAATGGGTGAGTCGCGTAAAAGCCTGTTGCAATGCCTTTTTTCTCCATAGTGGCCATGTCTGCTTCGGCAACTTTGGTGTTTTTGCATTCTTCAACAAACATTGCAATTGCATCGCTGTTTTTAGCGGCTTCTTGCGCAATAGGGTGGCCACCGGCAACGGCTAGGTAAGTTACACCCATAAATGTATCTGGACGTGTAGTGTATACGCTAAACTTTTCGTTGTTGTCGGTACGCGTAAACTCAATGTCTAACCCTTCAGAGCGACCAATCCAGTTGCGCTGCATGGTTTTAACTTGCTCAGGCCAGTCTTCTAACTTGTCTAAGTCGTCTAAAAGCTCTTGTGCGTAGTCAGTAATTTTAATAAACCACTGTGGAATTTCTTTTTGCTCAACCACTGCACCAGAGCGCCATCCGCGGCCATCTATAACTTGCTCGTTAGCAAGTACAGTTTGATCAACTGGATCCCAGTTAACCGTTGACATTTTTTTGTACACTAAGCCTTTTTCGTACAGCTTAGTGAAAAACCATTGTTCCCATTTGTAGTATTCTGGGTGACACGTGGCTATTTCACGATCCCAGTCGTAACCAAAGCCTAATTGCTTAAGTTGGTTACGCATGTAATCAATGTTTTCGTACGTCCACTTAGCTGGCGCTGTTTTGTTTTTGATAGCGGCGTTTTCTGCAGGTAAGCCAAACGCATCCCAACCCATTGGTTGCATAACGTTTTTGCCTTGCAGGCGCTGGAAACGAGAAACAACATCACCAATGGTGTAATTACGCACATGACCCATATGCAGTCGGCCACTTGGATACGGGAACATAGAAAGGCAGTAATACTTTTCTTTGCTCTCATCTTCGGTGACTTTAAATACCTGGTTTTCTTCCCAGTAACTTTGGACTTTTGACTCTATGTCTTGCGGGTTATATTGCTCTTGCATCTATGATTCCAGACTTCTTGCAAACTAATAAAAAATTGCCGATAGGATACCCCAAATAAAAGCCTAATCACAGCGTATAAGCACGGTTTTGTTAAAATCTCACTTTCAGTGCAGGTTAACCTATACTTATCTATGTTAAAGGCCAACACGCCCTTGATTTTGATGGAGTATAAAATGGCAGATTATAAAACATGGCTTAGCGATTTAACTAATTGGTTAAAAGATGTAAAAGATCACGAAGTAAAAGATGCAATGACCCGATTTGTTGAATCTGAGCAAGCACTTAAAGACCTAGGCAAAGAAAAATACGGACTCTATAAAAGTTATTTGCAGCGCGACATAGAACACGTTCAAGAAAACGAATCGCACTATAATTCGCTTGCATGGCAAGAGCTTAAAGAGTCGTTATGGTATGAGCTTTCACACATAGAGGACAAAACCCAGCTTGAATGGCAGTCCCTTAGTCAAGATTTTAAGCACAATGGGATGTATCACGCAGGCGAATGGATAGCCATGGGCACATTAGTATGTAAGAATTGCACCCATAGTTTTGATATTTATCACGCTACACAAATTAGACCGTGCATTGAATGTGATGGTATTTATTTTAGCCGTAAGGCATTACAACCCTAAATATATGTATTAAGTGGCTTGTAGGCCACTTAATACGCCCAAAGCCAGCGAGTATGTTGGTACAAAAAGAAGTTAGAATGACGAAAAAACTGCTGCCATTATCTGTTTCACAGCTCGCACCGAGCATTTCTACTAATCACGTTAGCACGTGTATGAGCAATCCATACCCAGAGCAACTTACCTTTATAGGCCAACAACGTGCCCAAAGTGCCCTCGACTTTTCACTTGGGATGGAGCTGCCAGGCTACAATGTTTATGTAATGGGTGAGGCCGCGCATGGCCGATTTACACTCGTAAAAGACAAACTTAAACAACACGCAAAAGATCGCCCCACACCTAATGAGTGGTTGTATGTTAATAATTACGACGACCACCGCGAGCCAATTGCGCTATTTATGCAAGCAGGGCAAAGCAAGCAATTAAGTGACGACATAGACTCATTTTTAGATGAAGTACTCGACACCTTTCCGGCAGCGTTTGATAACCCAGCTTATCAGCGCAAAAAAAAGTCAATCGAGAGCGAATTTAACGACGCTTACGACAGCGCTATTACCGCAGTCGAAGAAATGGCGCTTGAGCAAAGCGTAGCGCTAATAGAAGAGAAAAATGCCGTAGGTTTTGCGCCTTTAGTTGAAGGCAGACAGTTAAGTGATAACGAATTTGCCGCCCTAGATGAAGAGCTTCGTGATGAGTTTTTTGAAAAAATAGAAAAACTAGAAGATGCCTTAATTGAAGCGCTGATTGAGTTGCCTCGCTGGAAACGCGAATCAAAAGAAAAACAGCGTAATCTAAAAAAGGCCACAGCCGAGCAAGCTACAAAGCCATTATTAAAAGACTTAGAGCATAAATACGCTGCACATATTGGAGTGCTGCGCTACTTAAAAGATATTCGTGTAGAAATAATTGATGCAGTACTTGAGTGGCTAGACGATGAAGATGAAAGCGAAGAAAGCAAAGAAGATTTTGACCGTAAAGGCATGCTTACCGACTTTTTTGCGCCTAACATTTTAGTTGAATTTAAAGAAGACGATGCCGCACCTGTGGTGTATGAGCCAAACCCAACCTTTGGCAATATATTTGGCAAAATTGAGTATTCAACATCGCAAGGCTCGCTTATAACCAGTTACCGCTCTATACAGCCTGGTGCATTGCACCGTGCAAATGGCGGTTACTTAATTATGGATGCCGAAAAAGTAATGGCCAACCCGCAAGTTTGGGATGGCTTAAAGCTTTCGCTTAAAACGCACCAAATTAAAAACGACCTACCGTATCAAGACAGCTCAGTAGGCAGCAGCTTTACACTGCGCCCGCAATTAATTCCTCTTGATGTAAAAATTATTTTATTAGGCTCGCGCGATTTGTATTACACCATAGGTGAGTACGATGAAGAATTTGCAGAGCTGTTTAGAGTACTTGCCGACTTTGATTACTATTTACCAAGTAGCGATAAGCTTCAGTACCAATTTATTACTAAAGTGAGTGAGTACTGCCAGCAAACGTTAAAGTGCACAACCACAGAGGCCGCCATGGTGCGGTTACTTAAATTTAGCTACCGCCAAGCAGAGCACCATAATAAATTATCGGCGCGCTTTGCCGATGTGCTTGAACTGGTGGCTGAGGCCAGCTTTTACGCCAAGCAAGATAAGCAAACACTGATTGATGCGCATCATATTGATGAAGCCATTGAAGGTAAGCAGTACCGCACCGGCCAAATAAGCGAAAACATGCTAAGCGATATAAAAGAAGGCCACACGCTTATTGCCACACAAGGTCAAGCCATTGGTAAAGTAAACGGCTTAACAGTGCTGCACATTGGCGATACGTCGTTTGGTACACCCGCACGCATAACCGCCACCGTATATGCCGGCGCCGATGGTGTAATAGATGTTGAGCGTGAAGCCGAGCTAGGTAAAGCAATTCACTCAAAAGGTGTAATGCTACTTACCGGTTATTTAGGGAACAAATACGCCCAGCACTTTAGCTTAACGCTAAGTGCTAACATAGCCATAGAGCAAAGCTACGGTTATATAGATGGCGATAGCGCCTCACTTGCTGAGTTATGTGCGCTTATATCGGCTATTACCAGTTTGCCTATTAGCCAGTCTATTGCCCTTACAGGCTCTATTAACCAACACGGTGATGTGCAAGCCATTGGCGGTGTAAACGAAAAAATAGAAGGCTTTTTTAAGCTGTGTAAAATGCGCGGCTTAACAGGCGAGCAGGGCGTTATTATTCCTAAATCGAACCAAGTTAACTTAGTACTTGATGATGAAATACTTGAAGCGGTTGAACGCGGTAAATTTAATATTTACGCAGTAGAAACTGTAGACCAAGCACTTAACTTATTAATGGATATTGATGCCGGCGATATTATTGACGGCGAATACCCAGAAGATTCTGTTAACGGTATTGCTTTAGCACGCTTAAAAGATATAGCCGACATAGTTAATGGCGATAGCGAAGAAGATAAAGAAGCCGATGAAGATGAGGAAAAACACTAAATGATCAATATAATTTTAGCGGTGATCATCGCTATATTTTGTTTTTTAATTTTTCAAAATAGTAAAAAAGCAAAGCAACAAGCTGGCATTAATGCGCAAATTGAAGCCGACTACCTTGTCGCTAACGCAAAAGTAGAGGGCGTAATAGAAACCGCCTCAGGTTTACAGTACAAAGTGCTGCACAAAGGTGAAAGCGAAAATACACCTAACCCTACTAGTAAAGTAAACGTGCATTACCACGGCACGTTAATAGATGGCACCGTATTTGACAGCTCAGTAGAGCGTAAAACGCCAATAAGCTTTGGTTTAAATCAGGTTATTAAAGGCTGGACCGAAGGCTTACAACTTATGAGCCCAGGCGATAAATACATATTTTATGTACCGCACCAATTAGCCTACGGCGAAAAGCGAGTGGGCAGTATTCCACCTGCATCACTGCTTATTTTTGAAGTAGAGCTTTTGGCTATTGAGTCTTAATACACGCGTAAAAAAGTGTTATTAACTTTATAAAAAACCCGTTAGCTAACGGGTTTTTTATTGAGTTTTTTTAAGTTATTTAATATTAATACCAATTCGCTTAATTAAGTATTATTGCGGTTTGGTATAACTTTAATTATTTGGCCACCGCTGCCATAGAAAGCTTATTAAGCACCACAGCTATTTTATTAAGTACTTCTTCGCAGCTTTTTATATTGTGGCGTTCTTGCAAATAAGTGGGGCTGTTATAGGTAAGCCAAACCTGGCCATTGTTGTCTTGAGATATATGTACTTTTTGCGGTAAGTCTATCGCCACACTTTGCTGGCACTGCATTAACGGTGTGCCTACCTTTGGATTACCAAAAATAATCACTTCACTTGGGGCCAATTCCATATCAACATTTTGAGCGTTTTTTTGATGATCTACCCGCGCAAAAATGGTTATCCCTTTGTTACTGGCTATTTTTTCAAAACGGTTAGCCGTTTCTTGAACAGAATAATTACTTTGAAAACGTACTAAGCTGTCATTCGCACTCGCCACGGCCGTGGCCGAGAGTAAAATAACCCCTAAAAATAGTCGGTTTAACATGGTTTGCTCCTCATAAAAAGGCTGATACCAATTCGCTTAAGTAAGTGGTTTATTTTGATGCTAGAAAAACGTGTTGATAGCTAGGCAAAAAATTCGCTATTTAGTCGTTCTCGGCAATTGCTCCTGCATTTCTCTACCTTCTGCATCCATGCAGTCGTAAAAGAGAATTTTTAACGCAAGTAGCGACACGTTTAGCCCCACAAAATGATTAAGTATTAATGCGAATTGCTATTATAAAGCGTATGAAAAATACACACTATCTGAGTTCCTTATTTGGTTCAACACTGCGCAAAGGGAATATGTATAAAACGTGAGCATAAAAGTCTTTAAGTACCTATTTTAGTTGCGATTAATTCGAAAAATAAGGATGAATATGAAATTATTCTCATTGCATATAGTAATGATAGTCGTTATCATTTGCGGTGTTTTATACACCTCTTTTCAGGATCAACATGTTTAACCAAAAATACTTGGCGCTTAGTATTGCTGCGTCTTTTTCTGCTTTTTCTAATGTGGCATTTGCCGAGCAAAATAACGAAATTGAAACAATAGAAGTAACAGGCCGCGCTCAGCAGTTTTACCTAGAAACCGAAAGTAAAATTGGGACTAAAACGGATTTAGATCTTATTAAATTACCGCAATCTGCGCAGGTATTAACCGAGCAGCTTATTATTGACCAAGCCGCGCGCGATATTACCGATTTATACCGCTCAATAGCCGGAGTAAGTGAGTACAGTTATTCAGGCGTTACTTTTCGCGGATTTAGAGACGATGCCAATGTATTTTACGATGGCGTACGCGGCGACCCGTACTCGGGCTTTGGTGTACCCCAATTATTTAATGTAGCGCGTGTAGAAGTATTAAAAGGCCCAGCCTCTGCGTTATATGGTGGTGGTGAGCCAGGTGGTATGATCAACTACGTGACTAAAAAGCCAAGTTATACGCAAAGTAAAGAGCTAAAACTAACGCTTGGTAATTACAACACACATGGCGCCTCACTTGATATGACCGGCGGTTTAACCGACACCATGGCGTATCGTGTAGGTGGTTATTACGAAGAGCAAGACAGCTTTCGTAATAATGCAGATTCAAAAAACAGTGAGTTTACCGGTGGTTTATTATTTGATTTAACAGATTCAACCACACTAACCACAAGTGTTGACTACATCAAACAAGACTTAGGCGGTAACCGTTTACGTGGTGTACCGGTAGATGACAACGGCAACTTTTTAGTTGACCCTAGTTACAACGCAAATGAAGCATTTGACTACCAAGACATGGAAGCGTTAGTGCTGCAAGCCGAGTTAAAGCATTACTTTAATGATGATTTTTCTGTAAGTAGCACACTGCGTTACATGGATAACGAACGCGACCAAGCCTACCATGAGTCGCAAAGCTGGGTAGATGTAAACGGCGATGGTGAAGCAAACATTGATGACGAAACTATTAAACGCGAATACCGAAAGCAATACCGCGCCAACGAAGAAACAAGCTTAACCACCGACTTTGTTTATAGCTTTGAGCAAGGCCAATTAGCACACCAAGTATTATTTGGTGGCGACTACCACATAGTCGATACCGAGTACGATTACTTACGCGCCCGTTATGAAGCGGACGGCGTGGCTAACTTAAACATATTTGACTTAAATTACGGCGAAACCGACCCAAGTACATATAACCTTACCGACATGAACCGCGATGGTGTTGAAACCGACCGTTTTGGCATTTACGTACAAGATGTTGTAAGCATTAACGAGCAATGGACCGTGATTGCCGGCCTGCGTTACGACTATTTTAAAGAGCTAAATAAAGAAACCGGTTACAGTTACTCAGATAACGATGTAACACCGCGCGTGGCCATTACATACCAACCCGTTGAAAATACCTCGTTATACATAAACTACTCAGAAAGCTTTAACCCAGCATCATCGGGTGATCAAGAAGATGTAGAAGGCGAGGGCAACTTAACGCCAGAAACCGGTAAACAAACCGAAATTGGTATGAAAAACCAATGGCTAGATGGCAAAATTATGAGCACCTTTGCTATTTACCAAATTAATAAAGAAAACGTAGTAATGAGTAACCCCGACGACACGGGCGCGGGTGACGGCATTGCAGCACTTTTAAATATTGGTGAGGTAGAAAGCCGCGGATTTGAAACAACGCTGGTGGGCGATTTAACCGAGCACTGGACGCTAACAGCTAACTACGCCTACAACGATACACTAGTTGTTGAAGGTGTAACCGGCGATACTATTTCAAGCACCTACGGTGATGGCTCTCACTTTGCTAATGCGCCGCGCCACCAAGCTGGTTTATGGTCGCGTTTTGCGCTTGATAGCATCGACTCGTCTATAGCATTTGGCGCAAATTACGTAAGCGAGCAAATAAGCCAAGATGGCCAAAAAGTTAAACCCTTTACTGTATTTGATATGAGCTGGACTTCTCGCTTTGACGATGTGTTATTAAGCGTAAATATTAATAATATATTTGATAAAGAATACGCAGTAAGTGGCTTTAGTGAGCGTAACGGTCATTTCCCGGGCAGCCCACGAGAAATAGTAGGCCAAGTAACCTATAAATTTTAAAGCAATTTAAGCGCGAGCTTATCTCGCGCTTATTTTTTATCGCTATTCAAATTAGCGGCTTCTTGCGCTGTGTTAATAGCTGTAATAGGGAAGGGGATCACAATTCCTTCTTGGTTATAGCGTTTATGTAGCGCTTTAATAAAAGCAGATTTAACCCAAAACCGATTAAAGTACTCTTTTGCGCGCAGCATTACGGTAAAATTAATGCTTGAGTTATCAAAGGTGTGATACACCACAAAGGTATTGTAATCATCAACCCCCCATTCATGGTCAATTAGTACTTGGCGCGCAACTTCTAGCGTTACTTGCTCTACAAATTCTAGGTCTGAGCTGTAGTGAACGCTTACATCAACAGGTACACTCAGTTCTTTTTCGGGGTAAAAGTAATTAGGGCGTGTTGAACTTTGCGGATTGAATTTGTTCAATCTAGGGGCGATTAAATCGCGGCGCGAGGTTTGTAACCTAGTGGGCTAAGTAAAAACCGAGCAACAAAGAGTTTATCGCCCCTAGGCAGAACCCAGAGGGCAGCGCATGTTTGGCATTTATGCTGCGTTATCGCCTATTTATGGGGAATAACCACACTACATAGGCTCTGCCTTGCCTAAAAACCAAACACGCTGCTGCAAATTCAAACATCAAAGATCAAAACGCCCTACTAATACGCGATTTAGAAAGCTGACTATTAGGAATAATAATCATATTATTTGGCAGCATTTTAACCCACGTAGAGCGCCAACCAATTTTCTCTACAAAGCCTTGCTCCTTTGACTCAAGCTCAATAAAATCCCCCACCCGTATGGGTTTATCTATAACAAGTTGTACGCCCGAAAAAAAGTTTTCAAGGGTGGGCTGCAGGGCAAGTGCCACCGCTAATGATGTAATACCTAACGAGGCAATTATAGGTGTAATAGAAATACCCAAGGTGCCTAACAGCACTAAAGCCCCGACCGATAAAACGCTTACCCTAATAATGCCTTTAATAATACTTTGCGAATTAAAAATTACCGCCGACTCTTTGCTGTAGTAATTAATGGTGCCCACAAAAAAGCGGTCAAAAAATAAAATAATAGCCACTAAGCCCAAAATAATATTAATGGTCGAAAACGAAAGATAGCTCGTAACCGGCTCGCCTTGTATTAACAACCCTTGCTCTATAATAGTGAGTAGCACAATAATTGTGCAAAGGGTGAGCGGTTTAGAGATAGAGGCGATAAGTAAGCTATCGAATATAAATTTAGTGTGAGAGGTCCACTTTTTAAGCCAGTACATTATAAAAAAGCGGATGCAAAACAAAGCTATAGTTATAGAAACTAAACAAATAGCAATAACAACCCAAGGTTGCTCTGTTAGGTTGTAAAAAGTAGTAGCAGACATTACTTACCTCTCTTTTATAAACTTAAAAGAGTAGGCAGCAAGTTATGTACCTATATGAATAGTTAGCCAAGGCAAGGAAAGAGAGGCTATTTAAATAGCGTTAAACTGGCAAGCTAATACCTGCCAGTTTTAATGAAGGACTAAGGCCGTATATATTTCGAAGTTAAATTTATACTTTTTTAGCTATCCACATACCGCCAAGTACGGCTGCAAAAAATAACCAAAATTCCATTTTAAGTGAAGTAAGTTGCACAAGGCCCGGGCCTGGGCATATGCCGCTTAATCCCCAGCCCAAACCAAACAGTACAGAGCCAGTGATTAGCCGAGGGCTAATGTTTTTGACATCACTTAAAGTAAACGTTTCACCAAGCAGTGGTTTATCTTTTTTGGCAACCCAAAACCATGCCAGCATCATTATTCCCATAGCCACAGCCATTACAATAATTAAACTGCCATCCCATTGATTTTGAAAATTTAAAAAGTTAAGTACTTTGTCGGGGTTTGTCATACCACTAATGATAAGCCCTAAACCAAATATAAATCCTAAAATAACATGAATTACTGCTGTCATTTTTTTAACCTACTAGGTTTGCTGTAATTATAGCCACGGCCATAAATGTACATGTTGAAACCCACGAACGGGTAGAAAAACGCGACATGCCACATACGCCATGGCCACTTGTACAGCCATTAGCTAATGAGGTGCCCATACCGACAAGTAGCCCAGCTATAACTATAAGCACAGGCGATAAGCTCAGCTCACCTTCTAATAAAGATGGCGCAAATATACGCACTGCAATACCGGCTAATAATAGCCCTGCAATAAAGTATAATTTCCAACGCGACTCAGCCGTTTGCTTATTAAAAACAGATTTAACAATGCCTGATATACCGGCTATTTTTCCGTATAAAACCAGTAATAGTGCGCACGCTATTCCTATTAAAGCCCCCCCTATAGCTGCCGCTATTGGCGTAAACTCTGTAACCATTTTATATTCCCCAAACAACCGACACACCTAGGCCTGATTGCTCCATTTCAATTGATACTTGTTGGTTTGGCGCTAAGTAGTTAGCACCCGATACTTTTTTAGCTGGCGAGTAAAAAGCCATTGCATTTAATTGTACCGTGTTACTAATAGAATGGCTAAACCCCGTAGTAAAATGCCATTCTTGTACACCTGGCGCTAAAATATTAAGTAAAACGTTTGATGAAGGAATAGGTTGCTCTGTATACGAAATACCAAAGCGAATTTTTTGTTTTGCTGTACGCTGCCACTGATAGCCAAGTTTATAAATGGTCATATCGTCCCAACCAAAACCTGCGCCTGCATCGGCACCTAGTGGAGCCGACATTAAATTATCAATCGGGTTAGCAATGCTGTTTACTTCACTGTAATTAATTTTTTGCCAATCAAATACAAGCTGGTTATTTGACGTAATTTTATAAGCTGCGCCAATTTGAAGCGAACTAGGTAAATCAAATCCACCTTGCTCTGCAAACAAACCTTTATAGCTATCAAACTCTTGCATAGATACTGATGAGCGGTAACTTGCTCCCCAGCTTAATGACGAGTTTATATCTTGGCTAATACCTAATTGAATACCTAAGCCTGTGCTGGTGTCGGTGCCATTATTGGTAAGGGCTTGGGGCGATTGCGAAAAAGGCGCAAAGTTTCCAAGGCCTGTAGCTTTAAACTGCTGCACTGCATAAATTGGTGATACACCAAGGCGTATTTGCTCGTTAAGTTTGTAGCTTATTGTTGGGCTAATAAACATTTGCTTTAAATCAACACCCGTAGTGCCAGCATAAAATGTGCCTTCAGGCTCTGAATCGGCGCTGTAGTCGGTGTTCATACCGCCATTACCATAAACTAATAAGCCAATACTTACTTTGTCATTAAGCTGGTGGCCAATAGCAAACTCAGGAATAGCAAATAAAGTGTTATCACTTTTTTGGGTTTTTGCTTGCAGGTAGAATGCGTCAGGGTAAAAGGTATCTACATCGGATGCTGAGTATTTTCGATCAGGCGAAAAAAGCTCTAAGCCCACAGATAATTGCGTGCCATTTGCTAAAAAGGTAGCAGGGTTATTAGCGCCAGACATTAACTCTTCAGATAGCGCAACACCCGCACCCGCCATGCCTTTGTGGGTCATGCCATAACCATGAGTAAAATACCCATTGGTAGCAAATGCGTTAAACGAACCTAAAGTGAGGGTTAGGGCCAAACCAGATACTAACTTATTTTTCATTTTGATAGACATACGTAGTGGGAAAACGCGGACAATAGCTAATTTTCTATATTCAAAAAAGGAATTTAAATCGATTCCTTATAGTAAAAAGGAATACTGAACGCGATTGGTAAGCCAATGTTTAGTGCAGTAATTATTAGATGGTTTAATACTGCTGTTAAATCAATCATTTACCTAAAAAACACAAAGCGGTGAAAAGGGTTCACCGCTTTCAGGGCTAATTACATAGACTCAAGTGTTTTACCACGGGTTTCTGTAATGTATTTAGCCACAAAAAATATGCTAATAAGTGCCGATAAAGCATAAAAGCCGTACGCACCTGCAAGGCCAATGTTAGCCAGCATAATAGGGAAGGTCATGGTAATGGCAAAGTTAGCAATCCACTGCGCGCTTGCAGCTACAGCAAGCGCTGCACCGCGAATACGGTTATTAAACATTTCGCCTAATAACACCCACACAACGGGGCCCCAACTTAAACCAAAAAATACCACAAATAAGTTAGCCATAATAAGCGCAAACGTACCCATGTTATCGCTAAGGGCAAGTTTGCCTGCTTCATCAAGGCCTGCGCTGCCAAATATATAAGTAAGCGCGCTTAAGCTGATAAACATACCAATACTGCCTACTAATAGCAGTGGCTTACGGCCAATTTTGTCAACAAGGGCAATAGCAATAAAGGTCGATACAATATTAGTCGTCCCCGCTAATACATTTATAAATAACGATTGCGACTCGTCAAACCCTGCGGCTTGCCAAAGCTCAGAGCCGTAATAAAACACCACGTTAATACCTACAAATTGCTGAAACACACTCAGCGCAACACCTGCCCATACAATCGGGTGTACTTTTTTACTGCCATCAATAAATAAGTCGCGAATACTTGGCTTTTTATCGCTACGTAAGGAGCTTTTTACATCGCTTATTTGCGCAGCAACGTTGTCGTTCGAAATTTTACTAAATACTGTTTTTGCATCGTCTACTTTACCTTGCGCCACTAAATAACGAGGCGACTCAGGGATAAACAACACACCCGCTAAAAACAGTATTGCAGGCACAAGCTCAGCCCAAAACATCCAGCGCCAAGCGGCTATATCAAGCATTAAAATATTTTGCGCACTACCTGCTGCATCAGCAATTAAATAGTTACTTAAAAACGCAGCAAATAAACCCAATACAATAGCGAGTTGCTGTAATGTAGCTAAACGACCACGAAGGGCAGGTGGAGCAACTTCTGCAATATAAGCCGGCGCTAATACCGATGCAGCACCAATACCTAAGCCACCAAATAAGCGGTAAAAAATAAACTCGGCCGAGCTTTGGCTAATGCCTGAGCCAAACGCACTAATGGCAAAAATAATCGCGGTGATGATCATAATTGCACGGCGACCAAACTTATCAGCCAGCGGCCCCGCAGCAAGTGCCCCCACGGCGCACCCTAATAATACCGAGGCCACATTAAACCCCGTAGCCACACTGCTTGAATTAAACGCATTACCGAGTGCCGACACCGTGCCGTTAATAACACCCGAGTCAAAACCAAATAAAAAGCCACCAATAGCAGCCACGGCAGAGATAAAAATTACGTAAAAAAGAGAGGTGTTTTCAGCTGTGTTGGCTGAGTGGGAAGGCGGTGTGTGCGTTGTCATTATATGCCCTGAAATATAAATTGAATATAAAGGGGCATAATATCGTAAAGCGCTATGGCTGAATACATTTGTGCAGGTATAACGATTTAGCGGGTGTAAATTAAGCCGCTTTTAAAGGCGTTAGATTGAATACTTTTTGACTTAAGTACAGTCTTTTTTGAATAGCGCAGACTGAATCTCAATAAACAATGTGCTTTTTATGGGAAGTAGCTGTTTGACCAATATTACTGATCTCATCCGTTTTGGTGTGTTCTTGCAATTACATAGACTTACATGAAGTGAATTAATGATTTACATGTGGTTACTTGGTGGTTAAAGTTAATGGATTATATAATAGGGACATTTGTAGGCTTACAAAGCGACGAATGTCGTAGGTTAAGTTATTATGTCATCCATGTACGCTATTAAGCGTTAGGTGTATAATACACTTAAACTTTTTCCAAATGGAGTCTTAATTGGAAATCAATATCCCAGATAAAATAATAGATACCGTTGTTGATTTCTTTGTAAGTAGTCCAAAAGTGCTTGCAACTATTGTCCTTTCATGGGTCTCAGGACACACGTGGTCATATATCGTATTTACTTATTTTAGAGATAAAAAAAATAGCATAGGTTTCTTTGACAGCTGGATAGGCAAAGCTGCATTGGGTCTATTATGGTTTTCCATAATTTTAGCTCCTGTTTATTACTTAACGCATGGCTCTTTATTGATTGAATATGAAAAAATACTAGATGTCATTTTTTCAACAATTCTATACTCATATTTTTTACAAGCTATAATTTTCATAACCATAACTATATTTAAAAGAGGTTAATATGTCAGAAGCAAAAATTATAAATATAGTTAGTGGTAAAGGCGGAACAGGAAAAACCTTGTTAACAGCCGTTTTAGCTGATCTGCTTGGAAATGAAAATAACTCAACACTCATAGTGGATTTAGATGTTTTTGTGAGGGGCCTAACTTCCTTACTCTATTACCATAAAAAAGAACGCTTAGAATTAATAGAAAGCGATGAGATATCTATTGCTGACTTTTTTATAGATAAAGGTGATTTAGATATCTCAGGTAAAGCCAAAATTGCGACCGCAAGGTACAGAACATTTGATGTTGTTCCTTCCGTTTCTAGAGTTGATGAAATCTTAACTTTTACGGATCTAATGCCCGATACAAAATCTGAAGCTATCAACCTTTTGAGTTTGCTCATGAAAAAGTTTAAAACTCAATATGACTTTATACTTCTTGATAGCCGTGCAGGGTATGATGAATTGGTTGCTGCTAGTCACTTTATTAGTGATGTTTCAGTTTGTGTAGAAGAAGAAGATAGTATTTCTAAAATTACTTCTAATAATTTAGTTAACCAATTAAAAGAAGACTCTGACAGTCCTATTTTTAGGCTAACGAATAAATCTCGAAGTACTGGACAAAGTACAGATAATCTCGCTGTTGATAACTTAGGCTTAGTACCCTTTGATATGGATGTTATGAAAACTTTTGGTACTCAATATTTCTGGACTGACATAACTCGTACTTTATATCGGAGCTCGATAGCTAAAGCTTGGAATAACTTATCTAACAAGTTAGGTTGGAACATTACTGTCAGTGAATTTAGAGCCACTCCATTTGGGAGCGATAAAGTCGAAAAAAAATTACAGTTTTTCTCAGTAAAAGATAGAATTTTGTTAGTTTATGGTTTGATCATAGGTTTTACTGGCCTTCTATATCCTTTGATTGATATTAGTTGGATCGATAATATTTTGAGTCAACCAGATGGTATGGTTAGAGTATTGGCTATGTTTACTGGTCTCTTTGGTTTTGGGCTTTCAGCTTGGATAATATTAAAAAATAAGAAGTAAACATAACAACTGGTTTTGCATATCATCGCTAACTAATTTATGAACTGTATAAAGAATTTTAGCACTATTTACTCATTTTATAGTGCTAAACCCTCTCCAATTCCTGACTTACACCTCAAAGTTATTAAAGTATTCTTTTTGCAGCTCTATAGTCAGTGCTTTAGGGCGAATGCCTTGTACTAGGTTGTACACTTCTTCTTTTGTGTAACCTGCCGAATTTAAAATAAGCGCAGCGACCAACCCTGTGCGGCCAGTGCCGCCTTTGCAATGAATGGCAATGGTTTGTTTTTGCTGTATGGCTTGTAGTATGTCTGTTTTGTGGGTGTTCCAGCTTGATGTAAAAGGCTGTTTGGGTGCTTCGTCGTCATTTATTGGTAAATGAAACCAAGTTATATCGTGCTTTTTGCACTCATTATTAATTGTTTCTACGTTGTTTTTTTCAAGCTCCTTTTGCGGCATAAGCGATAGCAGCATGTGAGTGCCAGCGGCTTTTAATGTAGCGATTGAATCCGCTAGGTTTTGCGTTTTTGTACCAGGGCAAGGCGTAAAAATAATATTTGCGCCGTTATTGAGTGATAAAACATCGTATGGGTGCGCGCTCATGGTAAGTCCTTTATTTTTCATAAATTTACTTTTATACGCTCACTATAGCGTGTTTTAGTTACAAGTTTAAGATTGAATAATAAGCACAAATGCTAGATACTGTTTTTATATACAGTTATGGCGATGTTATGAAAAAAGAATTACCAGCAAAATACTATTTAGCGCATTTTAGAGAGCTTATTGAGTTTGTAACAAGTAAATGTATGCATTTACTTGAGCCTAAACATAGTGAATTTATTAGTAAAATTAACCAGCTAGATGAGCAAAGCCAATGCATGTTGGCGCGTGTGTATTCGCGCAAGCCTTATTTAGTGCAGGCGCAATCGCTTAATTATGAAGAAATAACTTCGCCGCATCAGGCTATTTATACGCTAAAAACAGCGGGTATTTTATATGAGCCAAACGCACAGCATTACAAGCAGCTTATTGCGCATTTAACTAAGCCCATGCTGGTGGAGTTACTCAGTAATTACAGTGAGCAAGTAAACTTTAAGAAAAGCGCAGCTAAAGGGGAGTTGGTCACTATTGCGTGTCATTTTTTTAGTGATCGCGCAGATGATTTAGCCCCTTTATATAGCCAATATGTGATAAATAACCGTGAAGATTATTACGAGTATTTTGAGTTTTTATTTGCAGGGCGCTTAAGTAGTGGCGATGTAAACCATCAAAACCGCTTTGTTATGCGCGATTTAGGGTTAACCGCTACCCGCGAAGGGCACAGCGAGAGCTTGTCGCGCTTTAATACATTGGCCGAGGCGCAATCTAATTACGTTTTAAATCGTTACCGTTTAGCGTTTAAAAACATTGGCAAAACGGGTGGTAATGCAAAAGCTGAAACCTTGGATGACAAAACCCCTTACACCGAGCTTGCGCATTTAGTATTAGTGCAACCGGCGCATGGCGCACAAGCGCACGACATTAAAAACAAACTGCTGGTTAGGCTGTATAAACAACTTAAAAATACCGATAGCGAACTTGCTTTTAGCCTACTTGAAGGCTGCACCGATTACGCCGAAGCACAAGAAATTCAAATAAGAGAGCAATACCGTTTAGGTAATAAAGCGTGGGTTAAAGCGCAGCTAGAGCAAATTATAGAAAACCCGCTCACCGACGATTTACTGTACTTTGCTGATGACTTTTTAATGCGTAAGTTTAATAAACAAACGCGTTCGCGCTTAAGCACCATGCTGGCCGACACCCAGTGTGTACTTGAAATTGACGAAATTTACCGAGGCGATGTAGAGCAAGGCGTAAATGAGCATTACAGTGCAAAAGGGTTAACGGTTTTTAATACCGAAAACACCTTATGGCAAAGCTTATTTGGTTTAGTATTTTGGCACGAGTTGTTTATAGAGTCGCCTTACCCGCCGTGTAATGAATTTGATATTTACCCGCAAGTTTTACAGCTTGGTAATTTTTATGAAGCACAAAGCACGCAAATTGACGCACGTTTAAAAAGCTGTAGCACTAATCAGGCGCTGCTTAATTTGGTATGTAAACATGCCGCGCAATATTTTGAGCAGCCCAATGGTTTATTTAGATGGCGCAGCAATTTATTAGAGCCACTAGAGGCACTTATTTTAAACAGCCCGCTTGAAGCGTTAATTGCGCATTTAACGGCCATGAGCAAACACTATTTACAGCTAAAAGACGGCTACCCCGACTTAATGGTTATTAATAATGGCCAAGTACATTTTGAAGAGGTAAAAGCCCCAGGCGATAAACTTAGGCGCAACCAATTAACCACCATTGATAATTTAAAAAATGTAGGTTTTACAGTACATATTGCTGCAGTTATGTGGTTTGTAGACCCTAACCGTATTTACAGCGTAGTTGATATAGAAACCACGGGTGGCTTAAAAGGCGGTAACCGGATTACCGAAATTGGCATAGTTAAAGTGCAGCACGGTAAAGTAATTGATACCTGGACGACACTTATTAATCCGCAGCGCCATATCCCAAGCTTTATTACTAAATTGACCGGCATAAGCGATGGCATGGTTTACAACGCCCCTGTATTTGCCGATATAGCACAGCCACTACTAGATAAACTCGCAGGCAGTATTTTTGTAGCCCATAACGTAAACTTTGATTACGGTTTTATAAAAAAAGAATGCGAGGTTGCAGGGCACTTTTTTAAAATGCCAAAAATGTGCACCGTGGTTGAATCGCGCAGAGCGTTTAAAGGCTTAAAGTCGTATTCGCTTGGTAACCTCAGCGCGCATTTTAATTTAAACTTAACCAGCCATCACCGCGCATTGGCCGATGCTACCGCCACTGCCGAGCTGTTATTGCTGATCCAAAACAGTGAAACGCTTACGCAGTAAACGAGTAATTTATATTTAAGAGTATGAAACTTAAATAATTAAGTAACGTTATTATAATTTTTTATTTATTTTTGGAATAAAGTGTTTTTGTAAATCGTCTTCTTTATGTCAATCCGACAAACTAGAGGACAAAACAATGACTAAATTAAATAAAATTGTAAGCGTAATGATGTTAAGCGGTGTGTGTACTTTTACAGGTGCAGTGCATGCCGCTGATATTGAACTATCTCAGTCAACGTCGGCGCAGCAACAAACATCTACATCTATTGCGCTTTCACAAAATGGTTTAACAACCAGTGGTAGCAACGAGTCAAATGTATCTAACGATACACAAGTAACGGCTGATGATTCGCAAAACACAGATTCAACGGCGAATAATACGCAAACTCCAGCGCAAGAAAGCAGTGAGGCCGCAGAGCCTGCAAATACATTAGTTGCATCTGCAAGCGGATCTTTAAATAATGCATTAAATGCATCGGCCTCGTCTTTAAATGCCACAGGCAATTCCACAAGCAATACCAAAGCCAATACAGCGCTCGATGCAACAACGCAGTTAACTTCATCGGCGGGTAATTTAACAACCGCTGTGAGCCAGTCGTCATTACTTTCTGTTACCTCTGAACAAGGCGCTCAGCCAGATACTACCGATACACCAGCCGATGCCTCTTTACTTTCAAATGTAAGTAGCGCTACCGATTCAGTTACACAAGCTGATGCAACTAATGCAACTAATGTGCTTAATACCGGTGAGCTTACAAACCAATTAGCAATTACTAATACGGCTGCAAACTCAGTGAGCTCTGCACTGCAAATGAGTGATGCAATTAATACCAGTAATGAAGTAGTAAGCAATGTTCAGCAATCTTTAACTGCCAGTGTGCAAGACAGTACGGTTAGTAGTTTACAAAGCACAGTACAGCAAAGTGTTAGCGGGCAAGTGAGTGCAGCGGTTACTGATCAAATTAGTAACGATGTAGCACTTAGCACCGCAAGTGAAGTAGTAACCAACATTACTAACGATTTAGACCTAGGCCTTTAATACGCCAAGTACTTGCACAAATGCCGAATGGGGAAACCTATTCGGCCTGTTGGAGAATAAATATGAAAGCAGTTATAACCGCCACATTGTGTGTTTTTAGTGCTCAAGCGGTGCTTGCACAAACTAACCACATTAAAACAGCTGAGCAGAATAAGCCCTTTAAAAGTAGCTTTGAGCTAAATGCAGATGCAGAAGTTGGGGTATTAAGTAACTCGGCGCTCTCTGTTCAAGAGCTCGACGATATATCCTCGCAAAGCGACAGCGGCATAAAAACCGCAGCCGGTGTTAATGCAAAATGGCAAGTAACCAAAAGCGCTAAATTAACCTCAAGCTATAAGTTTGAACAACAAGACTACGATGAGTTTGATCAATACGATTTAGACCTGCATCAATACGGTTTAGATGGCAGTTATAGCTTTAATAGCCATGAAGTAGGGGTTCGTTACGATGGTGCAAAAGCAAATGTAGATGGCGATACATTTTTACATTTTAATCAAGCTAGCGCCTACTATGGTCATTTTTTAAACCCGCATACGTATTTGCGTATGAGTGTAAAAACCAAATCTAAACGTTTTGCTACTGCAAAAGCACGTAATGCCGACGGCGTAGGTGGCGATGTAGCGCTTTATCATTTTATAAATAATGGCCAAACCATGCTAATGGCATCGCTAAGTGCCGATAAAGAAAACGCCGACGACAACCAATACGACTTTAACGGCTACGGTTTTACTACTAAAGTTACGCACAAATTTACGGCCTTTAATTTAGCGAATAAAGTGGGCGCAGGCTGGCGTTATCAAAATAAAGATTACGATGAGCAAACAACGGATGATTTTTTTGAGCAAATACCGTCGCGAGATGAGCACAGAAATGTAGTTAATGCGTTTTATAACCTAGCTTTATTTGAGCACGTAACATTAATAGCCGAGGCTGAATATGGCGATTATCAATCAAAGCTTAGTAGCAATACCTATACGCAATCGGTTTTATCGGCGTCAGTTAAAGTGCACTTTTAGGTGGGTAAATGGCACCATAACCAAAGGTGGTGTCTTTGCCTTGCTCGCCTAAGTCGATGGCAAGCGATGTAAGCTCGTTAAGTGCTTTGGTTTTATTATTACCATGCTTTAACAATAAACAACTTAATGCCGCGCTTACATGCGGCGCCGCCATTGACGTACCCGACTCCCTACCAAATTTTCCACTGCCTTGGCTTGTAACAACATTTACACCAAGAGCTGCAAAGTCTATGTAATCGCCTTTATTTGACCATCTATAAATTTGGTTTTGTGAATCAATAGCACTTACCGCTATCACGCTTTTATACGCACCTGGGTATAACGGCTGCGACGCCGGCCCTTGGTTACCTGCAGCAGCTACAATTAACACGTTTTGTTTTATTGCTGCAGTAATACTTGCTTCTAAAACTGCGTTATTTGGCCCTGTTAGGCTCATATTTATTACGGGTATTTTATTACTGACTAGCCAGTTAAGTGCTTCTACTATGGCAAATAATGTAGCCCCTTGTGCATATTCAGATTGCCTATAAAACACCTCGGCACTGTAAAGCATGGCACTGCCTAAAAGCGGGCTAAGTTTTGCGCTTTTACCTGTAATTAGCCCTGCAATGGCGGTGCCGTGTAAATTTGGCGAGCTTAACCCTTGTGGTAAAAAGCTTTGCGTAGTGATATTTGCGCTTTTAAAAGCACTGTGTTTGGTATTAATGGCGCTGTCGATCATGCCAATTTTTACGCTTTGTGTGCAGTAGGGGGCAATAGAGTTATTTGGTGTTACTTTTGCGGTAGGCTCGCCTTTTTGCGCTTGGTATATGTGGTTTCGGTCAAGTATTGCAGACTCATCTAAGTTAAGTGCTTTTAATAACTCACTTTTAGAATTAACACCTTGGGGCACGTTAAAGCGCACTAAGCTCATGTTAAGTGCGTTGTAATTTTTTACCGATACAATGGTTACATTTTGCTGCTTTAGGGTATTAAGTTGTTGGTTATTTGCCATTAATAACCATTGGCGCTCTATTGCTCTAAAGCCGTTTTCTAGCTCTACTTCAACAAATGCGGTGTTTTGGCTATTTATATTAATGTTAAGCACATTGGGTAAGCTGCTAATTGGCTCACTAATTTGCGCTTTTAGTGCATCAATCGAAACTTGTGGTACAGGCACCGGAAGCGGCAGGCGCTGTGCTCGTTCTATTGTTTGCTCAATACGCTGCTCTATTGGGTTTAGTTGCCCAAGCACTTGATCGACGCTTACTATATTGGCAGAACTCGTTGCGCTAAATATGCAAAGCGAAGCGGCTGTTATGTGTTTAACGCGTGTGTTTTTAATATTCATAGTGGGTTACTTCTATTAAATTTATCATGCTTGTAGTTAACGTTTAACACATAGAAATATTTCATTATTCAAATTATTTTGATTATTTGGGAATAAATGTTTTTTTGAATCGTCTTCTTTATAAAAGGGGTAAAAATCAATGAACGAAACTCTAAAAACCTTATTGCCCATGCTTAGGCGTTTTGCCTATTCGCTAACGGGTAGTAAAGCAGATGCAGACGATGTAGTGCAAATAACAATTGAAAAACTATTAGTAAAAGGCATTCCGGATGACGTTGAGCCTGCTAAATGGGCGTTTAAAATTTGCCGCAATGTGTGGATAGACGAATACCGCTCACGCAAGGTAAGACAAAATACGGCCCAGGCCGATGTTCTACCAGAGCCAATTACAAGTAATGAGCACCAAACACTCGAAAACAAACAAATGCTTAAAAATGTAAATACAGCACTTGGGCAATTACCCGAAGAGCAACGCGCCATAGTATCGTTGGTGGCAGTGCAGGGCATGGCCTATAAAGAAGTAGCACATACACTCGATATACCTATAGGCAGTGTAATGAGTAAATTATCGCGAGCACGCAGTACACTTTATAATTTAATAAAACCCGACTTTAAAAAGGAGCAAGTATGAACATTAACGACGAAACACTTAGCGCCTTTTTAGACTCAGAGCTAAGCGAGCACGAAATGGAGCAAGTGCGCAAAGCCCTTGAAACCGATGATGAACTAGTAATGCGACTTGCAGAGCTAAGCGAAGTAGACATGCGAGTAAAAGAGCACGCAACAAGTATTGATGACGCACCCCTTAGTGACTCATTAGCTAAAACGGTGGCAAAGCTTGATACAGCAACGACAAAAAACACGTTAAATAGCAATGTAGTAACGTTAACGCCTTGGCAAAGGGTTAAGCAGTCGGCTAATAAAAGCTTAGCAATAGCTGCAAGCGTTGCCGTGGTATTTGGTATTGCAATGACTAGTTATTTACAACCCAATGAGTCGCAAAATTTAGTAGCCAGTAACATAGCATCAGCACTTAATACACAGCTAAGTAGTGGTGAGTATAAGCAAAGTGATGGCTCAGTATTTAGCGCGCAGCTTAGCTTTAAAAATCAGCAAGGTGAGCTTTGTAGGCAGTATGCGCTAAGCTCAAACAATACCATGCAAACAAGCATTGCTTGTAAAACGCAAAGCGGTTGGCAAATAAAAGCGCAAACAGCCGCGCAGCAAAGTGATAATGGCGCGCAATATCAAACGGCGTCTAATAACAGTGAGTTAGATGCTGTTATAGATAGCATGATCAGCGGCGCACCACTAGATAGAGCGCAAGAGCAGCAAGCAATTAGTGCAAAGTGGCAGTTAAACCAATAATAGTTTTTATAAAACGAGGTGAATAATGAAAACATCTACTTTAATTATCAGTATTTTACTTATGGCGGGTTGCGCATCTAAACCCGACTACCGCCCAGCTAATAATGGCTCACAAGGTTATAGCGAGCAAAAAATTAGTGACGATCAATACCGCGTCGAGTTTAAAAGTGTGTCAAACAATGTAGCCGATGCCGGCGACTATGCATTATTACGCGCAGCTGAGCTTACCCAAGCGCAAGGCTACGACTGGTTTGTTGTAACAAATAAAGAAACCTTTGTTGAGTCTAAATCGCAAGCGCCCGCATCATCTATTAGTGCATCACACAGCCAGCAATATGAGCGAAACTGTGGTTTATTAACCTGCGAAACACGTGTACGCCCGAGCAATAGCGTAGGCGTACAAGTGAGCAACAATGATAAACGCAAAGAAGTACACACCCTGATTGACATTAAAATGGGCAAAGGGATAAAACCAAGCGACAACAGTTTTAGCGCACAAGACTTAATTGAAAACTTAAGCAAAAAAACACAAAACTAATTATGAGAATAGTTATTAGCTGTTGCTATTTTACATGTAATTATATTTCAGCCATACGCTTTAACTTTTAGTGACAGTGGGCACTTAATTATTAGTCGGTTAGGTGCCTACTTTAAATGTGATTACCCCTCCTTGGACTTCGAAGTCCTTTAATCTGTATTTTCTCTACAATACTTCTTTCTTTGGTTGTTATTGTTAAATTAAACAGATCAAACCAGTGCTTTAAAGAATAAACTTGTAAAATAACTTTATAATTTTAAAGGGTTTATTTTTGTTTAAATACGCTGCTTCGTTTTTAGTGTTATGAACATGTAAAACTTTTACATAATCTTTATTGCATTCGAATGCAAAAAGCGATAGTTTTTATAAGTCGAAAAAATAGGCATTTAAATCGCGCTTTTAATCATTATAAATACTTAAAATTCGGTTGCGGGTTATTTAGCCCTTAAATGCTTAATAAAATAACTTATATCAACAGGTGGAGAATTAATCTCATGGCCGCACATATTTTACGTAAAACACTTATTTTTGCTGCAGTAAACACGGCGATATTGGGCTCGGCCTCGGTATACTCGCAAGAGGCAAAGTTAAACCCTAACAAAGAGTTGGAGGTTATTTCGGTTACCTCTACTAAGCGTGTTAAAAGTATTCAATCAGTGCCGTTGGCTGTGACCGCTGTATCTGCTAAAGATTTACTAGAAAATGGCGTTACTGATATCTTAAACCTTGATAGCTTAGCGCCAGGGTTAAAGTCGGGTGTGTCGGGCAGTGATGCTCGCCCTGCTATGCGCGGTGCTAGAACAGAGCAAGTAGAGGCTAACGATGTTGCCATCGCGTTTTATTCTAACGGTGTTTATCGTCCTCGTCACGGGCAGGCGCTTGCTGGGTTTGTTGATTTAGAGCGTGTTGAAGTATTACGCGGGCCACAAGGTACATTGTTTGGTCGTAACTCATTTGGTGGTGCGATTGATGTTATAGCTAAAAAACCAGAGCTAGATATTACCGAAGGCGGTATGGCCGTTACATTTGGTAATTATGGTCATTTACGTGGTGAGGGCTTTTTTAATGCAGCGCTTACTGATGACACTGCGGTGCGATTTACTGGCGTTCGAGAAATAAGAGATCCCTACGTTGAAAATACATTTAATGAAGATGCAGGCTTAAAAGATGCTGATATGTATTTTTTACGTGGCCAAGTTTTTACTGAAATTAACGACGATATAAATTTAAATGTAAAAGTAGAAACGTGGCAGGATGAATCAAATGGCGGCGGTGCTTTTGGCTACCATATTTTAGGCGTTCCTATAAATCCTGCAACGGGTAAAACAAGTTTGTCGGCACCATTAACTGAGCGAATTGGTCGTGACGATGTGTGTGGCAGTAATTGTGGCCGCTTTGGTGCAGGTTTAGATAACGCTGCAACACCAGGGCTTGATACCGCACAGGCGGTATCGTCAGACCCATTTACTCAGCAGTTTGACTATAAACCATCGCGTGATGTAAGTGATGTAAGCATTAGTGCAGAGCTTAACTGGTCATTAGAGTCAGTAGATTTGAAAGTGATTGCAGCCTCAATGGATTACGAAGAAACGCGCCTTACTGATGGTGATTTTTCGACTTATGCAACCACGGTTGATGGCAATGCGATTGAATCAAAAACAAACTCGTTAGAAGTGCAGGTTAGCTCAACGTATGAAAGCGACTTTGAATGGGTAGCGGGTATTTATTTGCTCTCAGAAGATTTAGACAACGCATTTTTAAATGGCAGCTATGGCGCTGTGGTTGATAATGTGCCAGATACAACGCAACCCCAAGAATTTCAGTACGCGTCGTGGTTAAATCAAATTCAGTTAGAAACAAGATCAGCTGCGGCCTACTTTCAAGGTAATTACACATTTAATGATGATACACGCGGTACAGCCGGCATTAGGTATACAAATGACAGCCGTGAGTGGGATATTTACGGCCAAAACCCAGATAACTTAAGCACGCTCGATTTTTCTGTACTTGAGGTTGATAACGCAGACGATGATTGGAGTAAAGTAACGTGGAAGCTAGGTCTTGAGCACGATTTAGCAAGTTCTCAACTGCTTTATGCTACAGTTTCTACGGGCTTTTTAGCGGGTAACGCACAGGGCGCTTTTAATGGCGAAGATAGCTACGATGAGCAAACAGTAACGGCTTACGAGCTTGGCTTTAAAAGCATGCTGCTTGATAATTCATTAAGATTTAACGCTTCTTTATATTACAACCAGTACGAGGACCTACTTTCTACTCGTTTTCAAAACGTGGGTGGTACGGCGGTGTCGTTTTTTGGTAACGCCGGGGAAATTGATGCTGCAGGTCTTGAGTTAGAAATTGATTGGCAGGCAAGTGATGCATTGCGCCTAGGGGCACGCGCCGCGTTTACAGACTCAACGTATGGCGACTTTGTTACGCCAAATGTATTTGAAGAGGGTGGAGAGACCATTAATGGCGTAGATAACTTACTGCAACTAGATGGTAATGACGTGCAGCTAAGCCCTAAATACAATATTACACTATTGGCCAGTTATGAGTTTGATTTAGGTGATAAAGGCCGCGTTGTGCCTGCTACCAGTATTCAATTATCGGATTCGTATACAACCAACGATTTGCCTTTTTCATTTGGTACTCAAGAAAGTTACCAAAAGTACGATGCTAGCCTTGCATGGTATTCGGCAGATAATGAGTGGTCTGTACGTGCGTATGTTCAAAACGCAGGAGATGAGCTTATACTACTTAGGACAGTCCGCTTTGGTGGTAATGTGGCTGCGGCCGATTATGCTAATCCTCGCACTTATGGTGTAAGGGTAGGCTATAACTTTTAGGCATTTTTCAATAATGTATTTTAAGGTTTAAGTAAAAGTGTAAGTTTGTGCATTTTGCTAAAATATAGCATTGAAATTTTAAATTAAACAATCGCTTACATAGAGCCAGTAATAAATTATTACTGGCTTTTTTTTGTGTTTCGAAATCACTTTGTTTTCATTTTAATATATTGTTTTATTTAGGTTAATTTCGGTAAGGTTATTATTCGAGCAAAAAGTTGTTGATCTTTTTGACTTCGAAGTCTATTTTAGAACCATGCATTTTCAATTGATACAACTTGTTTACTGTAATAATTGAAAATGTAGGTTTGGGGAGAACTAAATACGTTTTATACTGGGGAGAATAACTATAATGAAAGCTAAATTTACACGGACTCTCGTTCACTTTGCTGTAACCACCGCTATTGCAGCAACCACAATGAACGCATACGCTGCGCAAGAGCCAGAACAAGCACAAGCACAAGCACAAGCGCAAGAACAAACCGCAGAGCCCGCGATAGAGCGTATAGCGGTAACGGCAAACCGTCGCTCACAAGACCTACAGGAAGTATCATCATCAATAACAGCATTAGGGGAAGGGGACATTGCCCGTGCTGGTATTATTGATGTTACGGGTCTTGAACAAGTGGTACCAGGCTTACGTATGGGCTCTTCGGGTGGTGAAGTTAGACCCGCTATGCGTGGCGCTCGCACCAACGAAGTAGGTGTAGCAGGCACCGGTATTGCTGAGCAAATTGTAGGTATATTTCAAGATGGTATTTATGTGCCGACTACCTCATCGGGCTTAGGCGCGCTGGTGGATGTTCAACGCATTGAGGTATTACGCGGGCCGCAAGGTACGTTATATGGCCGAAACACGTTTGCGGGCAGTATTAATATTATTACTAATCAACCTGTTTTTGACGATTTACTGGGGAGTATAAAAGTTGAAACCGGCAGCTATAACCGCAGCGCTTACGAAGGAATTATAAATATTCCAGTAAGCGACACCGTGGCAACCCGTTTTGTAGTGGCCTCTGATCGTCACGATGGTTATATCAATAATCTAGTTGTTCCAGGCCCTTCAGATGACTTGCGCGAGAAAAACCAGTTTTATATGCGTAACGTTACTAAGTGGGAGCCAAACGAAAAGTTTAATGCCACAGTACGCTTTGATTACTCGCGTAAAGACTCAAACTCAGAAGCTATTTGGGGTTACCAACAAATAGCGGGCTACCAAATTGAAGAAACCTCGCCAGGGTCGGGTGTATTTAACACCTCGCCTACAATAACCGAGGGGCATATTTATCAGCCAAGTGATGCGCAGCACGAAGACCTTGGCCCGTATGATGTTTACCGCAATGGATTTTCACTTGATAAGCAAGAAAGCTTTTCGACCACATTAGCACTTGAATGGTATACCGACTTTGCTGATATTAAATGGACCACTAACTATTCAACGCTTAGTGGTAAGCAATATTACGATAACGACTACAGCGACGGTGGCATTGATTTTGTAGGTGGTTTTGGCCGTGAGGATGACCAAAAAACACTCTCATCTGAGTTGCAATTTTCATCTAACGATGAGGGTGATTTTTCGTGGATTGGTGGCCTTTACTACTTTGACCAAGAAGCAGATTGGAGCTGGTTATCGCATGCAGATACCACAGGCGATGGTGTATCAGACTCTGTTGTAGTGCCTTCGTGGGGGAACCCAGATTACGACCCGCATACGGCTAAATCTATTGCGGCGTATGGGCAATTACGCTACCAAGTAACAGAAGATTTGCGCGTGGTAGGTGGGTTGCGTGTAAACCAAGACGACAAAACATTTACCGGCGATACAATTCCTGATTGGGATGACTCTGCGCTACTTTATAAAGCGGCTGCCGAGTACGACATTAATAACGATATTATGGTTTATGCAAGTGTAGCGACAGGCTACAGAACCGGTGGCGCAAACGATTCGCGCGTTGTAGCTCGCGGTGCTGACCCACTTTACGATAACGAAGATGTTATCTCTTACGAAATGGGTATGAAAAGCTATTTGCTTGATGGCGCAATGCGTTTAAATCTTTCGGTATTTATGAACGAATACGAAGATGTAAAAGCACAGTTATTTGCAACCTCATGTAACGATACAACCACTGGCGATACTGTTTTAGAGTGTGTTGCCGCAGGTACTGCTACCACCTTTGAATACTACGAAAACGGCGGCGATGTAGAAACTGTGGGCCTAGAAGCTGATATTCAATGGGTGCCAATTGATAACCTAACACTAACCGGTACTTTATCTCTGCTTGATAGCGAATTTGCTGATGGCTATGCAGTAGGTAATGAGCAGCTTCGCCCATTATTAGCATTAGGTAACTTAGAAGGCCGCCAAGATATAAAC
This sequence comes from Pseudoalteromonas sp. 1CM17D, assembly GCF_023161805.1. Classification (NCBI taxonomy): domain Bacteria; kingdom Pseudomonadati; phylum Pseudomonadota; class Gammaproteobacteria; order Alteromonadales; family Pseudoalteromonadaceae; genus Pseudoalteromonas; species Pseudoalteromonas sp. 1CM17D. The sequence goes on from NZ_JALNTP010000003.1 coordinate 451,909, forward strand.
GACAGCTCTAGTCAGTTTAGTTTTGAAGGCTGGAGCCCAGCTATGGCGCCTGAGTACAGTGTTGGTTTTTCAGCTCGTTATGAGTTTAGCTTAGGGGGGGATTCGTACTTAGTACCGTACATTCAACTAAATTACTTAGACGATTACTACGCGTTTGATACGAACATCCCAGAGGTGCAAGTAGATGCGCACTTAATGGCTGATGCACGTTTAACTTGGTATATTAACGACAGTGTGCAAGTAGAAGCGTACGTTAAAAACATTGGTGATAAAGCGATTTTAACTCGTGGTGTAGTGCACTCACAAATTGTTGATGGCTTACCTGCAAACTCAGTACAAGCTAACTGGAACAATCCGCGTACGTGGGGCGCAAGCTTAAAATATCAGTTTTAGAATTTCCTAAATGGCCGCTACGGTCATTACTTTCAGCCAGCTATTTATTAGCTGGCTTTTTTTATTTTAAGCTTGTTAGTTAGCTCCAGTTAGCTCCAGTTAGCTCCAGTTAGCTCCAGTTAGCTGCTATTTAACCTTACTATTGTATTTACCCAACCTTTACTGGCATTTATTGAGTGCGCTTTTATTGGCTTTAGATTGTAAGCTTAACCTTTCTTACCTGACCTTCATTTAAGTTTGCTAAATGCATACGTGTATTTAAGCCATAAGTGCGTAACTTACAATGGGGGGCTTGGCTGTGAGTTGCATACTCGGGCTTTAGTAAGGCGAGGCTGATACTTTATTTATTGCCTTTAACTATTTTAAAGCGTTATTTTTTTAATAAGTAATACCCACTCGCTTAATTAAGTGAGCTATTTTGAGTTATAAAAGCGAGTCATAAATAGGGTAAAAACTGCTTAAGTATGATTACAGGTTGCTAAAAGGCCATCTATAAAAAAAGCGCTCAGTGAGCGCTTGAAGGGAAGTGGAAAAGGTGACCTTATAATGCAAACTGCTGGTTAAGTGCCAGCGTGTCGAATTGCATTACTTCGTGGGTTATTTGATTATCGCTGATGCTAATAACGCTAATTATTTGCTGACGTACACGTACGTTTTTAGCATTAAAGCTGCCATCGAGAGTCCAGCATAGGGTGGCTTGGTTTTGCGTACTGTCATACTCAACGGTTTCTAGCTGGGCATAGCGTCTGCTTAGCGATTGCGTAAAATCTAAGTGGCAATCAAGCAGCGCGCTAATAGGTTGTGGCTGTGTGTTACCTGCAAGTACAGCCGTAGCGCTTGGAGTATAAAGGGTTTCAAACTGAGCCAGGTTGTTAGTTTGCCAAATTTGCCACCAGTTATCTAAAGTACGAGCAGTGTGAGAGGGCAGCTCGCAAATAGCGCTGGGGGTTGCATGAAAAGTAGTAGGGTGCAGCTGGTTATCTAAATCGCTAACAATAATCGGGTCACTTTTTGGTAGTTTAGGAATAACCGAGCTGTTATTTACCGTTGTATTTACATACTCGTTATTGGCTAGCGACAACGTATCAACCACACATTTTACTGACTTAATAAAAGTCCCGTTGTGTTTTATTACAAACGTTAAACGCACTGGATTTTTAAGCTTTTTAGGCTGTAAAACCAGCTGTAGGGTTTCACGTTCTGCGCCTACACTATGAGTGTGCGATACACACTCAGACACACCATATTGAGCTAAAAAGCTAAGCCACAAAGGCTGCGCCTGCAAAGCACCCATGGCGGTAAAGTGGTGCTGCTGCCAACGGCTACTGCGAAGCAACTTGCTGCTTAGACCTTCAATGTCGGCTTTAGTGTATAAATCGATAATAGCGTTGATCATGCATTTTCCTCCCACTGTGATTTGTTGACTAATGCATGTGCTTTAAATAAGTTTGCATAAAGTGCTACTTCATCAAAAACGGTGATCTCTTCGATGATTTTTTTGTTTTTAATACGCAAATGCGATGCGCCTAAAATAAAGTAAGGCTGCTGTTTAAGCTCACTTAGCTCGCTATTTTGCGGATTAAAGTGGCCTGCTAGCGACCAACGTATCGCTACATCAGTCGTGGTTTCGTCAAATGGGGTAATAGCTATATGATCAATCGTTAATTTGGCGTCGGGGCAGGTTGCAAAAAATTGTATAAATACGCCGTTAATTTGTGCAAGTCCGGTGGCCATTCTGCCGCTAGGCCATTGCTGTGTTGCCGTTAAACTGTAAAATTCGTGCACTTTAGCAAACTGTTTTTGATTAAATAGCGTGTCTAACCAAGTATGGGCAAATGCCGCTAGCTCACCCTCTACAATGGGCGTACTTGCTACGCGGTGATCTATGGCAATTACACGGTTAAATTCATCGTTTAGCCACTGTGTGTGTTTTTCTTTACTCGGAATGTTAGCCATGTGTTTGGCTACATTAATAATGTTTAAGCCAAGCTGCTTAACTAAAAAGCCGTTGTCGCGCACTAGCCACTCTTTAACTATTTTGTTTTCAAAGCATACGCAGTCGGCAATGGTTGTAACACGGCCTGTTTTATGTGTTGCTGGGCCAAACTCAGAGTTACCAGTGTTGGTCATTACACTGCTAATTAAATGTGATGAGTAATAGTGCTCGTTGGCTTCTTCTGAAAACACCACGTTTTCGCCAATTAGGCTCCTGTCGGGGAAGGCCGCAATAGTTTTTAGTGTGCCTTGAATAACATCTTCTATGTTTTCGCCATAGGCGCCAAGGGTAAAAACAGGGCATACATCGGCGTAATAGCGATAGCATAAGCCAATGTTCTTTTGCTCCCAAATACGGTGCGTTATGCGTAAAATGTAATCAACGATATCAACAAACTCGTCATCAAAACCGATTAAAGGCTGTTGTTTGTTACCTTGCGGGTTTAACACGCTCGATAACGGCAGCCAGTAAGGTTGGGTCATATTATCGTGTTTGTTCATGCTCACCTCTTAATTAGCTGCGGCTATTTTGCGTTGCATTTGCTCAAAAATATCAATGCCCATTCCATTTAATAAATGAGGGATATCAATAGCGACCCAGTTTTCTTTTAATATGCCGTTTTCGCAGCGCCAAAAGTCCATGACACGTGGGAACAGCTTATTGCCAGAAGGCGGTAAACCTAACCAGTCTTCACCGGTGTGGGTGCCATACATGTGAGGCCATCCGCCGGTAGCAACAAAGTTATCGTGACTTACTAAACACAGTGTTTTATTAATACCGCGATCAGGAAAGCCTTTTAAAAACGGCCCTTGATGGTGCTCTCTAAAGCCGCTAATTCCGCGGGTTGTACCAATGCCTGCTGGGCCATACCAAATAAAGTCTGGGTGCCAGTATTTTTCTAAATTAATGCTGTATAAGTCTTTACCGTCATAGCGGCCAAGCTCTGTGAGCATATCAACTACAAGTTGCTCGTTGGTTTTGCTAAGCGTTTCGTTTTTATCACCTGTTGGTACGCCATCAAGTGTGGTGGGGGGCATAACTAAACCTGGGTAACCTAAGCTTGGGCGTAATGGGTTTACGCCTACTTGGTTCATTACATCAATTAAATCTAAAAATGTGTAAACATTAGCCACTTGGTTGTTTTCTATTTGCGCCATTTCGCTGTAGCGAATAAACACACTTTTGCCGCTGGCAGGAATACCCAATAAAGGCTGTGTAAATGTGCCGGTAAAATACCCTGTTGCACACACCCATTGCTCACCTTTGTAGTCGCCCTGGATAGAGATAAACGGTTTGCGCTCTATGTCAGGTAACGAATGTTTAAGTACGCCAAAGTAGTCATTAATCACATTTTGCTTTGTGCTAATAGGCTCAAAAGGGTGGCTTACCTGCCATTGAACGGAGTCTGCAAGCAATGCTTGATTTGGCAATTCTGCAGCGCTGAAGTTTTCGAAAAGTTGTTCTAAAATATTCATTTATTTCACCTTACACAAAATATTCAAATAACATGAGAGAGGCAAAGCTCAGTACAAAAAAGCCAAGTAACCAGTAATTGATTGAGTCAAACTTACCCGGAATTAAGTACCAGCCGTTTTCTTTTTCTGGACGTTTTTGATCTTTAAATGCTTTTAACTGACCTTTAATGGTGTATTCGTTGTAATCCTCTTGATAGCCATCAAATGCAATACTTAACGCAATGCTAAATACAAGGCAGGTTATTGCCCCTATGGCGCAGTACCATGGCCATGCAATGTCGGTAAACAGTGCGCACACAGCAACGGTAATAAACGACACTAAGGTGCCTATTAATAAGCCTTTTTCGGTGGTGTGCTTAGAGAAAAACCCAAGGGCAAACATGCCAAGCTGAGCACCTACAAAGTACGAGCCTACTTTAGTGAGTATTTCTAAAATTGAGCCTTCGCTGTATAGGTGATACATAATGGCCGGAATAATAATGATCACCGCCCAACCTAGCGTAAATAAGCGAGTAACATTTAAATAGTGAGCGTCGTTTTTTTCAGGCGCAAAGTACTTTTTATAAAAATCGATAGTACTTATGGTTGAAAGTGAGTTAAGTGCTGAGTCGAGGCTCGACATAGACGCTGCCATTACCGCAGCGGCAATAATGCCCATTAACCCTGGTAAGCCATAATCAGCTGCAAACTGTAAAATAATTAAGTTGTCGTTTTCAAAAGTGCGCCCGCCGTAGTAGCTATAAAACAGCACGCCCATAAATATAAAGAACAAGTAAATAAAGAACGCGATAAAGCCCATTAGTAAGTAGGATTTTTTAGCATCGCCAATATTTTTAGCGGCAAGGGTGCGTTGCACCATCATTTGGTTAGTGCCATACACCGTAATGTGATACAGCGACATAGCCAGCACGCCAGACCACACGGTAGTTACTTGGGTAAAGTCGAGCGAAAAATTAAGTGGGTCTAATTTACCTTGGCTTTTTAGCTCGCTCAGTGTTGAGCTAAATGAACCATCCATAGAGGTAATAAGGGCATACATAATAATACCAGCCCCTATAAATAAGATGGCTGACTGAATTACATCGGTCCATATAACGGCGGTTATGCCACCTAGCATGGTATAAATAAGGGCGATTATGGTAACTAAAAATATCGCAGTTATAACATTTATATCAATAATAAAGGCCAACACTAAGGAGGTTGCATACAGCACTGCGGCTGAACCCATAGTTTGCGATATTAACCAAATAGTAGAGATAAGTAAGCGGGCCTTTTTACCAAAGCGGCGCTCTTGGTATTCGTAAATAGAGGCCACGCCCGCGTTGTAAAAAAACGGAAAAAACAAACACACCACCGCCACAATAACCAGTGGGTAGTTAAGGTGTATGGCAATAACCGAGAGCCCCTCTTTGTAAGACCACGCTGGCGCACCTAAAAAGGTGAGTGCACTTACATAAGTAGCAACAACCGATATACCAATAGCCCACCAAGGTGTTGTTTTTCGACCTATGTAAAAGTCGTTAGCACTACTGATCTTTTTACTAATTACAAACCCAAGTATTAGGTTGGCAATTATGTACCCGATGAGAATGCTCCAATTCAACAATCCAAAATCATTCATAATTAATCCTGTTAGATTAGGTTTTACGGGCTTGAGAGCCTATTTGTATTTTTTATTTTGAATCATCATGAATCACTTTGACTTCGAAGTCAATTCTCATTAGTATTATTTTAAAGCAATTTATAACTTACTATTCACAGGCTTTTAATTACTCTTTAAATGCAATACATTTTGTTAAAGTGTGTTTAACGGCGGTTTGAAGACATTAATTTGACTGCGCAAACAATGAGGAATAATCATGGCAGATATACTTAAAGATAAACAACTAGTTCGTCAATTTCATACTGCACTAGAAAAAGCACAAGGTAATGATTTACAAGCCGTATTTAATGAGTTTATGGCCAGTGAATACAGCTTTAAAGGGGTGCATCCGTTTAATGAGCTTGAGTGCGCTAATGATGTAATTGCCCAAGTTTGGCAGCCATTATTTAGCTCGTTTAGTGCGCTGCAGCGCCGTGAAGATATTTTTATTGCAGGGCAAAGCGAAGCCGACGGCGGCCAGTGGGTGATGAGCATGGGTCATTTTATGGGCTTATTTGATAAAGATTGGCTAGGTATTGCGCCAACCCATAAGCTTGCCACTTTGCGCTATGCCGAATTTAACTGTGTTAAAGACGGAAAAATAATTCAGACCGGTTTTTTTGTCGATATTATTGGCCTTATGATGCAAGTAGGTTTAAATCCGCTGCCGCTCTCAACCGGGCAATATTTTACGTATCCTGGGCCACGTACGCACGATGGTATTCGTTTAGGTAAAAGTAGCGATGAGCAAAGCGAAAAAACAATGGCTCTGGTAAATCAAATGATTGATAACCTAACCGCGCTTAATAAAAGTGGCGTTGATACGTGCCCGCCCGAAGTGCTTGGTAAAACCTGGGATGAAAACATGGTGTGGTATGGCCCAGCAGGCATTGGCGCAACTTACACAATTAAGCGTTATCAGCAGCAGCACATGTATCCGTTTAGAGAAGGGTTAACGGGTAAAGTATTTAACGGCCATATTTGCCGTTTTGCTGAAGATGAGTTTGCCTGCTTTTTTGGCTGGCCTAACTTAACTAACACGGCCATTGGGGGCTTTTTAGGCCTACCAGGTGCTAATACCCCAGCAGATATGCGCGTGGTGGATGTGTATCACCGCGAGGGCGATAAACTGGTAGAAAACTGGGTCATTATTGATATTCCTTATTGGTTAAAACAACAAGGTCTAGATATTTTAAAGCGCACGCAAAGTATTGCGAACCCTGGCGCATAGTCTATTTAAGTAATAAAAAAGCTCTGTTTAACAGAGCTTTTTTTGTTTATACGCCCTAGGGCGCAAAGTTTAAATAGCGCGCTTTGGTAAGCTCTTTCATGCGTGCGAATACATCTACCCCAATTTGATGGTAGACATCAAGAATATCTATTAATACCCAGTTTTCGCGAATTAAGTTATTCTCGGCGCGCCAAAAGTCGAGACTACGCATGGTTATTTGCTGATTTGCGGGCGCAATACCTAACCAACCATCATTACTAATAGTCATGCTCATACCCGGCCATGCGGTAAAGCCAACATAGTTTTCATCGGCAAATAAATAGCCTTTACTTGCATCACCTACTCGGTTTGGGAGGGCATTTAAAAACGGAATTTGATGCCAGTTTCTAAACCCTTTTATACCTCGTGCAGTGCCTATGGTACTTGGCCCATACCAGCTACAGTGCGGGTGCCAAAATTGCTCAAGCTTCATGGCCTCTATACCGCCTTTGGCATAAAAACCAAGGTGCTCACACATGTCGCCCACAAGTTTTAAGCTTTGTGCTGCGTGCTCTTCATTGTATTCGTTTGTGATTAATCCATCTTGCGTTGCAGGGCCTGGTACATGCCACTCTTTACCTAAGCTCACCGAAAGCGGCCATACTTTAGCTTGCATCATTACTTCGGGAATATCCCAAATAGCTTGTACTTCTACCACTTTGTTATTTTTAATGCGGTAAAATTCATGAAAACGCATGCTAACTTGGTGCCCAGTAGGGGGGATATCAAGCCATGGCTTTTCAAACGAACCGGTATAATAACCGCAACAACCTACCCAGTCTGAGTCGTTAATTGAGCTACCTGCCATAACGATTGTATCGCGGCGCTCTAAGCCTACAAATGCCTCGCTAAGTGGTAAATAAACTTGCTCAATAAGTGCATTAGGGTTGGCAAGTGTTTCAAACGGGTAACACAGCTGAATGAGCGCGTCATCGCTAAATACGGTATTAATTTGTGTATGCAAGGCGTTTATATCAAAGTTATACAGAGCCTGTCTAAAGTCGTGTATTAACGCTTTATTTTTATTATGAATGTTCATTGTTTTGGGCTCCTGTTGCTGTTTCAAATTGGTCTCGCAATTGCTTAGCGCCACTTAATAAAAAGCTGTGATCTGAGCCTAATAAATAAAAGCTCACGCCTAATGATTGCCAATGGCTCAGCTCGCTCAAATTACCTACAAACATGCCACAGCATTTATTATATTTAGCCGCTGCCTTGGCTATTTTAGTAACTGCCTCAAGTACAATAGGGGCACTTGGGTTGGTTTCGCCAAGGGAAATAGTTAAATCCATACGGCCTATAAAAATGCAGTCTATTTCATCTATTTGGCACAGTTGCTCGATATTATCCAGTGCATCGGCATCTTCTATTTGCGCAATAATACAGGTTGATGACTTATTGCTTGCTAGGTTATCGGTTAGGGCATGGGTTGTGTAACCAGCAAAGCGGCTTGAACCGGCATAGCCTCGGCCGTTATTACCATAAAAGCAGTTTTTAATAATTGCTTTTGCTTGTTCGGGGGTTTTTATATGCGGCAGCACAAGGCCATCTGCGCCTATATCTAAGCTACTTAATAAAGTGGCGTGGTCTGTATTACTAACACGTATAAGCGTGGGCATATTTTTAGTACGTGCTGCCATTATGCAGCTATCTAAATCGCCTCTATCAAAGGGCGCATGCTCTGCATCAAGGCACAGAACATCAAGGTTAGTGTGAGCCAATACTTCTGTATTATGATAATGCGTGCTTTTAATAAAAGTACCTAGCAGTAGCTGTTTTGCATTTAACTTTTGCTTTAAATTCATGATAAAGACTCCAACCAGTCTAATAAAATTGCGTTTACCGTATTACTTCGTTCAAGCGGGGCAAAGTGAGCGCAATGACCAAGCAGTACAAGGTCACTATTAGGCGCTGCTTCATGCATACTTTGCTGAACACTTGCCGGGCATAATGGGTCATGCTCGCCCCCAATAATGAGTAGTTTTTTTGTACTTTGCTTTATTACGCTTAACGTATCTTCGCGGGTGGCAAGTGCACTCAGCTGGGCGCTAAAGGCGTTAATACCAAGATCGTCTGCCATGCTAAGTACGGTCTCTTCATGGGCTTTACTTGGTTGGTAAAAGTAGTGCGGCAAAAAGTCACGTTTAAGCAGGGCTTCTAAACTGGTGCTTTTGGCGTGTTCAATTTGTTTGAGTCTAATTGCAGGACGCTCAGGTTTATCGGCTAAATAATTGCTCGACATTAAACACAAGGAGGTAACTAGCTCAGGGTTTGATTTTAACAGGGCAAGCGCAACAATTCCGCCCATGGAAAAACCTATAAATGGGCCCGGCTCTTGTGCAACTTTTTTGCAAAGTTCTACCATTTGCAAAATGCTAGATTGCTCGGTGAAGGGTATTACACACGGTGTATAACCTGCATTTTGCAGTGCGTTAATTTGCGCTGCAAACATGCGGTCATTACACAGTGTACCAGGTAAAATATAAACAGGATTTTTGGCCACAAAAATTCCTTAATTTAACGTTTTTTAATAGAGTTCCCTTCAATTAATGAACCAGTAAATACCCGAACTTCTGCAGCCGCTTGAGGGTTTTCAATGCGCTCCATTAAAATATCAACAGCGGCTTTAGTAAGCTGTTTCATTGGCTGTTGTACTGTGGTTATTTGATAGTTGTACCACGAGGAGGCATTAATACCATCAAATCCTACAACCGACATGTCGTCGGGCACTTTAATGCAAAAGTTTTCTTTTAGTTCATCAATTACGCCAATTGCCATAGCGTCATTACTGCATATTATGGCATCGGGCTTGGGGTGTTTTTTTAACCATTTTTTAAGTGCGTCGCGTGCCGATTTATACCCATAATCACCATAAATAACCGGCGTGTCTTTAACGCCTAGGGTTTGTAAATAATTTTCGGCTATTTCTCTGCGCTCGTTTGCAACATCTGAGTCGGTAGGGCCGGAGATAATTAAATACGATTTATGGTTAGCTTCGTGTAATAAATCAATTAACTGTTTAATGCCTTTGTCGTGATTACAGCAAACGGTGTTTGCATTCGACTCAGGCACATGGCGGTTATAAAGCACAATAGGCGTACTGTGTTTAGCAAATAAGTTTAAGCTTTTACTATCAAAGTGAGCAGCTAGGGCAATTACACCATCAACCTGAAAGGTCCATATATTTTCGAGTAATTCATCTAGCTCTTCTGCGTTATCAAGTGTAAAGAGCAGCACACGTTTATTGTGCAGTGCCAGCTCTCTGTTTAGCTCAGAAAGCACCTCTGGGTAATTCAGGTTTGCTTGCGATGATAATATAACCGCAACCATACCCGATTGTTTGGTGATCAACATACGGGCAATAGCATTCGGGCGATAGCCCATTTCATTGGCCGTTGCGATTACTTTTTCACGGGTTTTTTTAGACACACTAAAACCAGGTCTAAAAACACGTGATACCGCCGATTGCGATACGCCCGCTACACGGGCAACATCGTATGAGGTGACTCTTTTTTGCTTCAAGATTTACTTCCTATATCGTCTTACACGAATGTCTGCTTGTTCTTTGTGGCCTGCGAACCCTTCTGCAGCACATAATCGTGAACAATACTCACCAACAACCACCGAGGCTTGCTCTGTTACTTGCTGAAAAGTACATGTTTTTATGAATTTACCTACCCATAGTCCGCCAGTATAGCGCGCAGCTTTACCTGTGGGTAGTGTATGATTTGTACCAATACATTTATCACCATACGAAACATTAGTTTGCGGACCTAAAAATAAAGCGCCAAAGTTTTGCATGTTCTCTTTAAAGTAATCGGTATTGCTGGTCATCACTTGCACGTGTTCAAACGCTAAGTCGTTAGCAACTTGCAGCATTTCTTCGTAGGTGTCACATACAATTACTTCACCGTGATCTTCCCATGCTACGCCTGCAATATCGGCGGTGGGTAAAATAGTAAGCTGCCTTTGCACCTCAGCGATTGTATCTTTAGCTAGTTGCTCTGAGTTGGTGAGTAAAATAGCCGGTGAAGTCGGGCCGTGCTCTGCTTGGCCGAGTAAATCTGCCGCACATAGCTCGCCATCTACACTGTCATCGGCAATAACGAGGGTTTCGGTAGGCCCGGCAAATAAATCAATACCAACACGGCCAAATAGCTGACGCTTTGCTTCGGCTACAAACGCGTTACCTGGTCCAACTATCATATCTACCGGCGCAATAGTTTGTGTACCAATTGACATTGCAGCTACTGCTTGCACGCCGCCTAAACAATAAATTTCATCAGCACCGGCCATATCCATCGCGACTACAATTTCAGGTGATGGCTTGCCATTAAACGGCGGAGCCATGGCTATAACGCGTTTAACACCCGCTACTTTAGCGGTTAATACGCTCATGTGCGCAGAGGCTAATAGCGGGTATTTACCACCTGGCACATAACAGCCTACGCTATCCATAGCGATATGTTTATGACCAAGGGTTACGCCCGGAAGAGTTTCTACCTCTACGTCTTTCATTGAGTCACGTTGTATTTGTGCAAAATTACGTACTTGGCTTTGCGCCCACTTAATATCGTTAATTAATTGCTCATCAAGTTGTGTATAGCAGGCTTTAATTTCGTCTTCTGAAAGTTTGAAAGACTCCGGAGTCCAGTTGTCGAACTTTTCAGAGTACTCACGAATGGCTGCGTCACCTTCGGTTTCAACATGCGCTAAAATATTCTCTACAATATCTCTTACTGATTGATTTTGTTTTTGTTTTGAGTCAATTGGTTGACCCTTTTTTAAATGCTTTATCATTGCTAGTGTCCTTAGTGAGTCGTTGTTATATACACATTTGATGAGACGTATTGGTTAAATAATGTCTTGCATCTAACTGCACTCTAATTAATAATGACTTCGAATGCAATATAGAATTTAGGTGAACAAATGGGATTTGATAAAACGCTTTTAGTGGGTAAAACCATTTTAGTTACAGGTGCAGGCAAAGGTATTGGTAAAGCATGCGTAGAAAAATGCGTAGATGCAGGGGCTCAAGTTATTGCAGTAGCACGTACCCTCAGTGATTTACAAACATTACAGAAATACGCGCCTGAGCAAATAGAAATTTGGCCGCTAGATATAAATAGCGATGCTTTTTTTGAGCGTTTAAAGGCGCTAAAAACACTTGATGGGCTGTTAAATAACGCTGGTATAAATCGGGTTGCGCCAATGCTTGAGCAAACAGATGAAAATATTGATGACGTAATTGCGATGAATATTCGCAGCGTTTACAAAATTAGCCAAGCGGCACTGCCAGCGCTAATAAATTCTGGCGCTGGGGCGGTGGTTAATATGTCGTCGCAAATGGGGTTTGTAGGTTCACCTAAACGTACTTTGTATTGCATGAGCAAACATGCGGTAGAGGGGTTGAGCAAAGCAATGGCGGTTGAACTTGCCGATAAAAATGTGCGCGTGAACACCGTGGCCCCCACCTTTGTAGAAACCCCAATGACTAAACCCATGCTAGAAGATGCGACGTTTAAGCAGTTTGTTTACGACATGATCCCACTGAAAAAAATTGCCCAAACCGATGATATTGCCAATGCGTGTGTGTTTTTACTAAGCGGCCTTTCAGCAATGATCACCGGTACAAGTATTAAAATTGATGGCGGTTGGACCGCACAGTAACCAATTTAGGAGAGAGTAATGAGTGTATTTGCAGATAGGTTAGTACGATACGATGATTTAATTGCGTGTAAAAATGCCTTTATTGATACGCGCTCGCCGGGAAGCGATCAAAAAGAAAACTTTACAATTATTGGCCCAGGCGTTGCCGAAAACCCAAATCAACATGTGCATATTTCTATTCCTCATGGGTTTAATATTGGTGGTGCGCGCCAACCTGCAGGGTGTTTAAATTCGCAGCATAGCCATTTAACTGAAGAAATTTTTGTAGTACACAGTGGTACGTGGGCTTTTTACACTGGTGTTGACGGTAAAGATGCCAAAGTAATTTTAAATGAAGGCGATATTATTTCGATCCCAATGGATATATTTAGAGGGTTTGAAAATGTTGGCGACGGCGTAGGCTATTTATATGCGGTACTTGGAAGTGATAACCCTGGTAGAGTACTTTGGGCTCCGCAAGTATTTGACATGGCAAAAGAATACGGACTAATTTTGCTAGAAAATGGCAGCTTAGTAGATACCACGTTAAATGAAACCATTCCCGATGGTGTAAAGCCAATGGCCGTGACCAGCCAAGAGCAAATAGCGCAGCACAGAGTAATAACCGATGAAGAGCTGTCACAAACAGTGGTTAAAGCCAGCAACTTTAACTGGAATAAACGCTCGTACCTTAGCCAGTTTGATGGCGTATATGAAGCGCCATTAGTCGGTAATTTAAACGCCAAAACATGTATTCAAACACAGCTAAATTGGCCTCATGGCTTTAATATTTCTGCGTTAAAGTTACAACCTGATGCACAGGTTGCGCCTCATATTCGCTTTGAAGAAGAGGTTATATTTGTTCATCAAGGAAGCGTAACAATAGACTTAGGTGATGAAGTATTAACGCTTAACCAAGGTGATACTTTTTCAGTGCCTATTGAGCACGTAAGAGCCTATAGCAATAATAGCCAAACCGACTGTGTGTTTTATATAACGCGCCGCCACGACGCGCCAAAAGACCCACAATTTATTTAAACTATAATGCTATATAAAATTTAAGGCACTTTGCTTGTTTTAGCTAAGTGCTTTTTTCGTGGAAAAAATCAGTAACCAGCATAGTACCCACAATAACAAATAATGCGCCGAGTAACGTATTTGGTCCTATTTGCTCATCTAAAATTAAATGCCCCCAAAAAATGCCAAATAGCGGAATTAAGAACGTGACCGTTAAAGCTGAGGTTGGGCCTATATCGTCAATAAGTTTAAAAAATAAAATATAAGCAAGTGCGGTACACACCACGCCAAGTGCTAATACGCCAAGCATAACGTTGGTACTAGGTACTTCGCGCATTGGCATAAAAAGTATAAGGGGCAGTACTATAAAACTGGCTGCCCACATAGAGCCGTGTGCGTTATCTAATGGGGCAAGCTTAGGGGCATTTTTTGTATAATGGGATGCAATGGCATAACACAGGGAGGCGCTTAGCGCTGCTGCAATAGCAATAAGTGACTGACTATTTAATACAAAATGATTTTGCCCAACTAAAATGGCCACGCCTATTAAACCCAACAGCAAACCTAACACCATGCTTTTAGTCGGTTTGGTTTTGCTCCAAATTATGCCCACCACCGCGCCCCATATGGGCGTTGTAGAATTTAAAATAGATAAAGTAGAGGCGCTAATCGTTTGCGCGGCATAAGCAAACAGTAAAAAGGGTAGGGCGGAGTTAAGTGCGCCAATTATAAAAAAGTGCTTTGTGTGCGCAGTAAACGCCAAGCGGCGTTTTAAGTACAGCGCCACAATAAAGAGGGTGAGTGCGGCAAAGCCAACTCTAAACTCTATTAACACCGCTGGGCCTAAGCTGTTTGCTGCCATTCGCATAAATAAAAATGACGCGCCCCAAATTGCAGCCAGAAAAAATAACCGAAGTAAACTTGCTAAGCTCATGATAGTATTTTAATTATACAAATTAATTTACAGAGTAACAGGCTTTGCATTAACTGTAAGCCAGATTCGGTACTCGCATATAAAAATAATAAAAAAGGAATAGTCATGAGCCGATATTTACTGATCACAGCAATTATGGGAGTGGGTTTATTAAGTGGTTGTGGGTCTACGCCTATTAATTTATACGATGATATAACCATGAAAAAACATGAGTACAATGGCATAAAAGCGTATAAAAAAGATGATTATAAACAAGCTTTTATGTATCTAAAAGACCCTGCAGCACTTGGCTATAAAAGCGCGCAATACACATTGTCGTTTATGTTTTTAAAAGGGCAGTACTTAACACAATCTACTAACATGGGTATGGGGTGGCTAGGCGTTGCAAAAGAGGCTGGAGTTGAAAGTTGGCAGGCGCAATACAATACCTTTTATAACGCGGCCACTCCGGCGCAACAGCTTAAAATAGACGAAACCGTTGCGTTGTATATAAGCCAATATGGTAGTAAAGCACAAAAAATGACGTGCCGTCGCTCAACAACCCCAAGACGCACGTTTGGCGAGATTAAAATTGATTGTAACAAACACGATGGCACTGTGACTAAATACGAAGTGCAAACAAAAGAGTAATGCTAAGCGGTGGCTTGTTTTTGTTCAAAGTCACTTTTTACAATTTCGAGCGCTTTTAATACATCCTCTGGAGCAACCTCGTGCTGCTCCAAAAGCATAATTAAATCTACTGCCAGTTTTACATGTGTAGGGGCGTTATCAAGTGGGCTGGTCATCTAAATCTTTCTTTTTTGAAATTTGGCTAATAGCAACGTCTATAGCGGTTTGTACGCGCTCTTCCATGTGAATACGTTCACTTTGTGGTAAATAAAAGGCCATATCTACATCGTATCTAATATAACGTGGCGGCAATTGATTAAGTACCGTGCAACAAAAATCGGCCATTACATCTTCACTGTAAACTTTATCTAGTTTACGTTTAATGATTTCTTCAACCACAATTTTTTCGTAAAAGTTATGTATGTCGTCGTGCAGTCGCATCGTGCTAGCGCCTTTTATAGAGTCCGTTTATTTGAGTGTATACTAAGCACTAAAATAAATCGATAGCAGCTTTAAATAGTTGTTTATGAACATTAATTAACGCATTTAAATTACGCTGATAACCGCCACCTAAAGCGCACATAAGTGGGATGTTATGGGCTTTGCAGTAGTTAACAATAAAATGATCGCGCGCATAAACCCCTTCAAGCGATACGTTAAATAACCCTAGCTCGTCTTTTTCGTAAATATCAGCCCCTGCGTTATATAAAATAATGTCGGGGTTATGAATACGCACGCAAAATTCGAGGGCTTGTTTTAGCGTTGTTAAGTACTCGGTATCTGATGTGTTGGCAGGTAGGGCGAAGTCGTAATCGGAGTGTTGCTTTAAGCGCGGAAAATTTTGCTCGCAGTGAATAGAGCAAGTAACTATAGCGTTATTATGTTGCGTAATTTGTGCCGTGCCATCGCCTTGGTGTACATCACAATCAAATATTAATACGGTATCGGCTTGGTTTGTATTGATTAAATGCGCGCCAGCCACAGCCAAATCGTTAAAAATACAAAAGCCACTGCCGTAATCGCTATATGCATGATGATAGCCACCACTTAAATTAGCGCAAAAACCATGTTTTAGTGCGTATTCGCTGCCTTGAATACTTGCCCCAACTGAAAGTAGCGTACGCTCTACTAATTCGCGTGAATACGGGAAACCCATTTTTTTAATTGCTTTATTACTGAGCGTGGCGTTTAAAAAATCATTTATGTAATCTTGGCTATGGCACAGTGCAAGCTGCTCGGGCGTAGCTTTGGTTGGTGTATTAAACTGTGTAGCCCCAAAGCCTAAGCGTTTTATTTCTGCTTTTAGCATTTGGTATTTTTGAATAGGAAAACGGTGGCGCTCAGGAAGCGTTAAAGCACTGTAAAGCGGGTGGTAAAAAAGCTGCATTAGCGTAATTGTTGTTTTTCGACTTGTTGAATTTTATCTTCGGTGGCCGAAATAGCTTTACGGCAGCGGCCTAAACGCGCATGCGTGGTTAAAATTTCCATATTAAGTTTTTGTGCTTGCGCTGGGCTGGCTTTTTCCATTTGTAATTTTCGCTCTTCAATCATTAACACTAAGCGTCGTTCAAACTCGTGGTTTTGTTTAAGCTCGTCGTATAGCTCGTGCGACGATTGCATTATTTTTTTTACGGCTTGCTTATAAACCGTATTTTTGGGTCTAGGTTTGTACTGGCTTTTGTTTTCTTTTGCCCAGATGGGGGTCGATTTAATAACACTAAATACAGCTTGTACTTGATTACCTATGCGCTCGAGTGCATAAGCATAAGCATGGCGATGATCACTTGGTGGTAAGCTGGTAATTTCGTCTTCAATTTCTGTTACGTAGTCAGTTAAGTTCATGCTTTTAGTACTAAATACGCCGCGGTCAAATAAACTAGGCTGCGCCTGCATATAGCGGTTTTTAGAAAACAACTTTGCGCTGTCAAATTGCTCAGCTTGTTGTTTAAGCGTAGCAACTTGTTGGCGTAATTTATCTAACGCGTGGGTTTGCATTTACAAATAAGCCTCGTAAATCAGTTTTAATGCTAGCAGTATAACCATAGTGTTAAAAACAGGGCGAATAAACTTACCGCCAAAGCGAATGGCTGAGTGAGCACCAATCCAAGCACCTAACATAATAAAAAAGCCCATGATAAGGCCTAATAAAAAGTTTACATGACCAAGTGCCACAAAGGTAATAAGCGATATAAAGTTAGATACAAAGTTCATTGAACGGGCTAAACCACAGTTAAGCAGTAAGCTCATTTTATAAAATAAACTATTAGATGCGGTCCAAAAAGTACCGGCGCCTGGGCCTGCTACGCCATCAAAAAAACCTAATGCTAAGCCCTGCAACCACTGCTTTAGTTTAAGTACTGGTGTTACTTTTGGTAAATCATCGCCCTGTGTGGTGCTTAAACTACCAAACAAGCTATAACAGGCCACCATAATAATAATGATAGGCAAAAGCTTATTTAAAAATTCAATACTTAAGTGATCGACTATTAACGTACCAATCACAGCGCCTATGGCTGTAGCAAAAATGGAGTTTGCCCAAAATTTAGGACTAAATAGATTTTTTTTATAATACGTGTAGCTGGCCGTTAATGAGCCAAAGCTTGCCGCAAGCTTGTTGGTGCCAAGCGTTACATGCGGTGGCAAGCCTGCGGTGAGTAGTGCAGGGACTGTTAATAAGCCACCGCCGCCGGCAATTGCATCAATAAAGCCAGCAGCAAGGGCCGCGGCACATAAAACTGCCAATGTTGTGGGATCTAAAGCAAGTTCAAACATTAATAATCTATTTGTCTTTTAAAAGGTGGTAAGGTGTCGAGCATGGCTTTGCCGTAGCGCTTGGTAATTAAGCGTCTATCGAGAATAGTTATACGGCCTTCATCGCTCTCTTTTCGCAGCAGTCTACCACAGCTTTGTACCAATTTCTTTGCTGCATCGGGCACCGTAATAGACAAAAATGGATTACCGCCTTTACTTTGTACAAATTCGGCTTGGGCTTCTTCTATTGGTGATGTAGGTACTGCAAACGGTATTTTTGTAATTATTAAGTTTTCTAAATATTTACCAGGTAAATCAAGCCCTTCTGAGAGGCTTTGCGTACCAAATAAAATACTACCTTTACCGCTATCAATATTTTGGGTGTGTTTTTTTAATAATGCCTCGCGCGACATTTCGCCTTGCACTAATAAGTTAAAACCTTTTGTTCTAAGAAACTTAGCCACATGGTCCATTTGCCAGTACGAGGCAAACAATACCAAATTAGCTTTTTTTGTATTTAAGTACTCAGGCAAGGTTTGCGCTATATGGTCACTAAATGCTTTGTCGGTTGGCTCAATTTTACTTACCGGAATACGCAAGGTTGCTTGTTTAGGGTAATCAAAAGGTGAGGGCACTTTAATAAACTTAACGCCTTCTTCTTTTGCTAATCCGCTTTCATAGGCAAAGTGGTCAAACGAACCGAGAGCACTTAAAGTTGCCGAGCACAATACCGCCCCTGCGCATTCATTCCATAGCTTGTCTTTTAAGTAGTAGCCAACTTCGATAGGGCAATCACTTAATAGGTGATCGTGATGGTTTTTATATTCTAAACGTTTGATCCACCTTGCGTGAGGTGTGCCTTCGCCTTTATTTGCATAGCTATACCACAGCTTATTTAATTGCTCTAAGCGGTTTATATAGTGTCCGCTTTCGGCTAAGACAGGGTCGGCAACGTAGGGTTTTATATCGCCATCGCTTACATCTTGAGTGAGGGTATCGTGCATTTTGTTTAAGCAGCGTAGTGCATCTAGTGTGGCGTCACTTATATCTTTAGCTTTGTTGTGCAATGATTTTGGTATTTCGCCATGCTCAAAACGATATGTGTCGTCTTTTGAGTATTCAAAGTCGGCATTATCAAGAATATCACGCACCACTTTTAAGTCCTTATTAGCATCGTTAATGCTATCGCACAATTTGAAATTTTGACCAATGGCCTTTTGACCCACTAATACCTTAGACATTTTGCCACTAAATTTGGTGAGCTTATCGAGCCAATCAATGGTGCCTTTAATAGTGGCCGCTGCCGATGAAAAGTCGCGGGTAATATGTGCAAGGTGGTGCGCTTCATCTATTACATAAATGGTGTTATCAGGTTCGGGTAAAATTTTACCGCCCCCTAAATCCAAATCTGCCAGTAGCAGTGAGTGGTTAATAACAAGCACATCCATTTGCATAAGCTGATTACGAGCAAGCTGAAACGGGCAGGTTTGATGCGCTTTCATTTGGCGCTGGCAAGCGTGTTTATCGCATGCGATTAAGTTCCACACTCTATCGGGTATGGTGTCGGCCCAGCTATCCCTGTCGCCTTGCCATTTTTTATTTACATAGGCATCGTAAAGGCCTTTTAAACATTTAGTTTCCATATCACTTAGCGGCGAGGTAAGTGTGGGCATAAACTCCATTTGCGTTTGGCTATCGCCATTAACAGCGTTATGTAATTTATGGGCACATATATAGCGTTGCCTACCTTTTACTAGGTCAAACTTAAAGTCGAGCCCTGAGTGTTTTTTAAAAAAAGGCAGCTCTTTTGCTATTAATTGCTCTTGCAGGGCCACGGTTGCAGTAGAAATAACCAGCTTCTTTTTTTGAGCAAGGGCAAGCGGTAACGCGCCTAAACAATAAGCAAGCGATTTACCAGTCCCTGTGCCAGCCTCAATAACACATATTCGCTGCTTTTTATGGTATTCGCCAGCTAGCGTCTTTGCTATTTCGGCAACTAGGTAGTTTTGGCTACTGCGTGGGCGGTAATCAGTAAGGTTACTAGCCACATGCTGGTGTACTTGCCTAATTGTTTTTTTTAGTTGGTCAGAAAGCATGGGGAGATAAACCTAAAATATGTATATAATTACAGTGTATGGATTTTAGAGTTATAACCGTGTAACTACAAGCAAGGATGAAATTAATTTAGTAAATTAATGCGGCAATTTTTTAAGTTTATAAATTACTCCCTATTATGGCCTGTTTATATTTTGAGGTTGAACAATTTTCAATCCTTAACGTTCATGGCCCTAAAGTAGAAAAACAAAATATAAGTAAGGTTTATTGATAGTGTATTTAACATCTGGTTTTGTACTTTCTGCACAAGCGCACGATAGCGCTCAGGGTTTACAATATGAAATTTGGTTTGCTACCGATAATGGACCAATAAAGACAATTTCTGAGAATGAAACCGCACTATTTTTTATAAAAAACTCAGATACAAAAGCAGCTCAAGCTATTTTATCTGCCGAATCACTAAACTTTTTAATTAAACCTCTTTCACTTAAAAATTTTCAGCAGCAAGATATGTGTGGCTGTTACTTTTACTCACTCAAACACTTTTATAGCGCGAGCAAAGCGTTAAAAAGTCGCGGTATTACACTTTATGAAGATGATATAAGGCCCATTGAGCGTTATTTAATGGAGCGCTTTATTAAAGGCGGGGCGTGGATCACGGGTAAACGAGTGGATCATGCACATTACACTGAAATTTTAGATGCTAAATTAAAAACCAACGCTGACTATACGCCTGTGCTTTCTAAGTTGTCACTTGATATAGAGTGCAATGAAAGTGGGGTGTTGTTTTCTATTGGCTTGGTAGGCTGTGGTTTAGATTGCGTAATCATGATTGGAGAGCCTGAGCATCACGACCCAGTGATTGGTTATACTATTATATGGTGCGCAGACGAGGTTGCACTATTACAGCAACTTGTAACACTTATTAAGCAGTGCGACCCAGATATTATTATTGGGTGGAATGTTATTGAGTTTGATTTTGCAGTTATTTATGAGCGCTCTGTGGCACTTGGGGTAAAACTATTACTAGGAAGAGGAAACCTTCCTTTATATGTTCGAAAAGGCCATTTTACACGGGTTTCTATTCCCGGGCGCTGTGTAATTGATGGCATTGATACTCTAAAAAATGCCACTTATAGTTTTGAAACTTTTTCACTTGCTAATGTAGCTAAAGAAATTTTAGGCGAGTCTAAATTAATTGAATCTAGTAACAGCTTACAAGAAATTATTCGTCAATTTAATGAAGATAAACTCGCGCTCGCTAACTACAATCGGCAAGACTGCATACTCGTTAATAAAATCTTCGATAAGCTAAAACTTCTCGATTTTGCTGTTATTCGCACACAATTAACAGGCCTTGAGCTAGAAAAGCGCGGCGGCTCAGTGGCGGCTTTTGTAAACATGTATTTGCCTTTATTACATCGCAGCGGTTATGTAGCACCTAATATGGGCGACCATGGGCTGACGTTTGAAAGCCCAGGTGGTTATGTTATGGAGTCGGTACCGGGGCTGTATAAAAATGTCATCGTGCTTGATTTTAAAAGCCTGTACCCCAGTATTATGCAAACCTTTTATATAGACCCGCTTGGACTAATAGAAGGGATTGAAAACCCTGAAAACAGTATTGAAGGTTTTAATAACGCATTGTTTTCAAGAGAGCAGCACCATTTACCAGCGCTTATAAAAAGCCTAGCGCTACAGCGCCAGCGGGCAAAAGATAATCACGATTTAATGCTATCCCAAGCGATTAAAATAATAATGAACAGTTTATATGGTGTATTAGGCTCACAAGGCTGTCGTTTTTATGACCCTCGACTCTCAAGCTCTATTACTTTGCGTGGTCATGAGATAATGCTGCAAACTAAAAAGTGGATTGAAGAGCAAGGTTATAGTGTTATTTACGGAGATACCGATTCGACCTTTGTAAAACTAACGGATGATTTAAGTGTTGAGGCCTGTAATAAAATAGGTAAACAGTTAGCTAAACACATAAACACATTGTGGCAGCAAAACATACACGCTAAACATAATTTAACTAGCCATTTAGAAATAGAGTTTGAATCGCTTTACAGCCCATTCTTTTTACCCACCATAAGAGGTAAAAGCGTGGGGTCTAAAAAACGCTATGTGGGGCAGTTAATAAAGCCGGATGAATCAAAATTGGTTTTTAAAGGCTTAGAAACCGTAAGAAGTGACTGGACTAGACTGGCTCAACAGTTTCAATTTGATTTATTTACCCTCCTTTTTGATCAACCAGAGCAAATAAATGACCTTGTACACGATTACATTAGTAAACTTTTACGCGGCGAATTTGATCATTTGCTGGTTTTTAAAAAACGTTTAGGTCAAAACTTAACCGACTATCAAAAAAATATCCCTCCACATGTGCAAGCAGTAAAAAAGTTTCAGAAACAAAATAGTGAATTTACGCTAAAAAGAGGTGAATTTGTTACATTTGTTTACACAACCCACGGTGTTGAGCTGTATCAAGGGCTGCATAGCTACGACTACCCATTGTATATAGACAAACAAATTGTACCTTTATTAGAAATGATTACGCAATTTGTTAACGTTAACGTAAACAGTTTCGAGCTAAAACAGTTCGAACTATTCTAACTTGTACCTATTAATGCAATTTTTGATTACATAATCTACGCTTTAGCTTTATTTTTGTACAGTTATTCCTCATCTAAGCTAAAAAACAATAAAAAACCCTTTTTTAATTAATATTTGGTTAACAGTAGTTGGCTTTTAGATATTTTTTGTTTAGTATTTGGTTTAGTCGCTGTTAACAAACTGTGACAACAAAAAATAATTAAATAATAGTCGCTTCTAACAAGTGGTGACCCAGGGAGAATCAAATGTTAAATAATAAAGTTTCAAAGGCAGTTCGCTTAGCGATTGCATTTGGTGCAGTATCAACAGCTGCATTTTCGTCAAGTTCATTTGCTGCAGAAGAAGAGTCTGCAGAGAAAGTAGAACGCATCCAAGTAACTGGTTCACGTATCAAACGTACAGATTTAGAGGGTGCTTCTCCGGTAGTATCTATTACTTCTGCTGATATCAAGCTAGAAGGTGACTACACAGTTGCAGATGCACTACGTTCTAGTTCATTAAACTCATTCGGTTCGTTCTCAGAGCGTTCTGGTAGCTCAGCACAATCTCAAGCAACTATCAATTTACGTGGTGCTGGCTCACGTCGTACTTTAGTACTTTTAAATGGCCGCCGTTTCCCAGGTTCACCAACATTAGGTGGTGCTTCTGCTAACCTTAATGCTATTCCAATGGCTGCTGTTGAACGTATCGATATCATGACTGAAGGTGCATCTTCTATTTATGGTTCTGATGCAATGGCAGGTGTTGTTAACGTAATTATGAAAGAGAACTTTGAAGGTTTAACTTTCAACATTGGCGCGGGTCACCGTGACCAAGATGAAGGTACTACTTCTACAGAGTTTTCTGTAGTTGGTGGTGTTTCAAACGATAAAGGTAACATTACATTCTCTTTCGATCACCAATCTCGTAAAGGTATTTCAGATGCTGACCGTGACTACACTAAAGCTCAGCTTGGTGATTTAGACGGTGATGGCGACATTGAAGCTTACACTGCAGATACTGTAGGTTGGTCATACTTTGGCGCTACTGTACTTTCACCTGATTTTTCTACAGCGTCAGCTTCACTTTTATGTGATGATTTAATCTCTGAATACGGTGAAGATACTTTCCGCCGCGTTGATGCAAACGAAGATTGGGGCCCAGGTTCTGAGTACTGTATGTATGCATTCGCTAATGTATCTTACAACACAGCATCAATTGACCGTAACACATTATATGTTAGTGCTAACTACGAGCTAACAGACGACATAGAGTTCTTTGCTCAAACAATGTTTGTACAAAACTCTTCATTTGGTCGTTACGCTCCACCGGCTGCAGCATGGGAAAACATGGCAGCTGATAACCCGCATAACCCATACGGTGAAGACGGTGCATATGGTTTATTCCGTTGGGTAGGTATTGGTACACGTGATGGTAATGTAGATGATTACAACCAAGATTTAACAGCTGGTTTACGTGGTGACTTAGATTGGAACAACGCTTCTTGGGAAGTTTACTACCACCACAATAAAGCAGATAACAAATCTGTAGGTGAGTACTACCTTTCTTACAGTGGTTTAGCATACAACGAAGCTAACGATATCGATTTAGGCTCTGATGAAGGCATTGCCAACATGAAGTCGACTACGTTACAAAACTCAGGCTCTACTTTTGACCAATACTTTGCTGGTTTAGGTTTTGACTTATTTGAACTACCAGGTGGTGCTGTTGCTCACTATGTAGGTGTTGAATATTTTGAACAAACTTACGAAGATATTTACGATGGTCAATCTGAAGCTGGCTTAATCGGTGGCTCTGCTGGTAACTCTTCAATGGGTGACCGTGATGTGACAGCTGTTTTCTTCGAATCAGTACTACCAGTTTCTGATACAGTAGAAGTGAACTTAAAAGCTCGTTACGATGATTACTCTGACTTTGGTGACAACGTTGCTCCAGCAGTATCTGCTCGCTGGCAGGTTGCTGATAACGTAGTGATTCGTGGTTCTTACTCTGAGTCGTTCCGTGCACCAGGCCTTGATTTACTTAATGCAGCACGTACATTCTCTGCTGAATCTGCAATCGATTATAATAACGGTTCTACTACATCACGTCAGTACAACACATACTATACTCAGAACTCAGAGCTTGAGGCAGAGACTTCAGATTACATCAACTTAGGTGTGGCATGGGATGTAAACGATAACTTAAGCTTTAAGTTAGATTACTTCCAACTTTCTATTGATAATGTTATTCAGTCTAAATCTCTACAAGGCTTATTATCTGATGAGGCTGCTGGCCTAATCACTGCAGTAGGTGTTGATACAGATACGTCTGATGAAACTTTCTACCTTAAGCGCTCTGCTTCAGGTACGCTAATCGAAGCAGGTACTTCTTACTTTAACGGTGCTGGTTTTGAAATTGAAGGTTTTGATTTCACTATTAATGCAAACGTAGAGACTGATTTTGGTGACTTCCGCTTTAACAATGTTAATAGTGTAACACTTTCATACGATTCTGAAGTAGGTGGTGTTGTACAAGACACTGCTGGTTGGTCTGGCCAACCTGATCTTAAGTCAGTAGCAACAATTTCTTGGTCACTTGATGATCATACAGTATCTTGGAACTCTACTTACACAGCAAGCACGTCTGAAACTGAAGTTGATGAAGATGGCGATGGTTTCTACGAGCAATCAGGTGATTTAGATAGCTGGTTAATCCATAACTTAACTTACAGCTACAATGCAGGTCCTTACGGCGCTGTAACATTTACTGTAAGTAACTTAACTGACGAAGACCCAGTTCTTTCTTCAGCTGGTACATGGGATAACCAAGACCTTTACAACAACTTTGGTCGTGATTACCGTGTAAACTACTCAATTAGCTTCTAATATTAATTAGAAACAGGTTGATATATAGGGCTGAATTTATTCAGCCCTTTTTTTATGGGGATTTTTTATGGAAAATTATTGGAGTGAGTATTGGTCTCAAGGGTATTTAACTTCATTTGGGCAGGATATTAAGAAAAACTATACAGGCAAGCTCAAGCAGAGCTGGACAAGTTTTGCTACTGAGCTTAGTCCACAGTGTAAAATACTAGACATAGGAACAGGCAATGGTGCACTGATACAGCTTATACACGATAGTAGTAAAGATCAGCTGAGCTTTATTGGTATTGATAAAGCAACAGTGGCAAAGAGCGTTACAGGCGTGCCCGACTCTAGTATTTTATCAGATGTAAGTGCAGAGTCCTTACCTTTTGAAAATAATGAATTTGATGCGATAGTGGCTCAATTTGCAATTGAATACAGTGAGCTTTCGAAGAGCATTCCTGAATTATTTAGGGTATTAAAACCGGGTGGGTTATATCAAATTGTTTGCCACGAAATAGATTCAGATATAGTTAAACCAAATGTGCTTATATTGGAGTCTGCTGTACGTGTACGTAGTGACTTGTTAACTCCTTTAAAGCAGCTAATTGATGAGCTGAAAAAAGATGATAATGCTCAGGTTAATAGCTTGATAAAAACAATAAATAACCTTATCCAGCTTGAAAGGCAAGTACACCCTCACGCAGTTAATGGAACACGGTATCCCGACTTTTTTCAGTTTATTTTGAATAATAGAAAAATTGATTTAGAACGCGCTTATCAATTATTTACTCAAGAGCTCGAAGGGCTGATCTTTAGGTTAAGTGACTTAAAGGAAGCGGCGTTAAACTCTAAGGATATTAGCCAGTTGTTATTGTTAGGGGATAAAACATTTAAAGAGGCTTTAGTTGACTCTAATAATGAATATATCGGAACGCTTTACAAAGGACGCAAATAGCTAGCCCCATTACTAAAATTTGTTCTGTTCTGCACATTAATAATCTAGCAGCTTTGATGGTATTCCAAAGGCCATACGAGCTGCAGCTCCCGATTCCTTTACTTTTTGGCGACTTGTTAAACATTGTTCTTGGTCACCTTGTCATTTATAAATTTTAAATTACCTTGTTAACACCTTTAAAAATGTAAATAAGTAGAAGTATTTTACGTTTTATTTTCAAAAATGCATTGTTCCGGTTATTGGTATATTCATACTTTATTTTTTGTCCCCTTTATCGAAATAAACTAATATTAATTATATTTAAATTGATGTGAATTATTGGTTTTTAATATGTTGACTATGTTTATATATTGATACTAACATTCACAAAAGAAGCGGTACTTTCACTTCTTAAGCTATTTATTTAATGGCTAAAATAATAAATATATAAATAAAATTATTTCAGGGAGAATCCAATGTTAAATAACCAAGTTTCAAAAGCGGTGCGCTTAGCGATTGCTTTTGGTACGGCATCTACAGCTGTATTTTCAGCAAATTCAATTGCTGCTGAAGAGGGAGTTGAAAAGGTAGAGCGTATAGAGGTTACCGGTTCACGAATTAAACGTGCAGATCTTGAAAGCGCTTCACCAGTGAGCATTATTACTACTGAAGATATGAAAGTTCAGGGTATTTCAAATATTTCCGATGCGTTACAAAACCTTACCGCTCAGTCGGGCGGATTAACTGCTGCTGTAAATAATGGCGGTAATGGTAATGCAACTGTTAACTTAAGAGGTATGGGTTCATCACGTACATTGGTACTTGTTAATGGACGCCGTATGATTGCCTCAGGTACTGGTGCATCTTCTACCGTGGATCTTAATGCCATTCCTTTTAGCGCTGTAAAACGCATAGAAGTTTTAAAAGACGGAGCATCAGCTGTTTACGGCTCTGATGCTCTTGCTGGTGTGGTTAATATTATCATGCGCGATGACTTTGAAGGCTTTGAGCTAGATGCCAGCTATGCAGAGACAGGTGAAGGTGACGGTGAAGAAGCTAGCTTAAGTAGCACCTTTGGTGTGAGCAGTGATAAAGGTAATGTTGTTGTAAACGTTGGTTTTTACGACCGTGGTACTGTACGTGCTAGCGACCGAGATTATTCAGCATGTCCATACGCTGAAAGTGGCGGTGAGCGTTTTTGTGCCGGTTCTGGTAACTCTTTAGGTATGAATGCAATCTTAGATGATGGTAGAAGAGTTCAGTTTGAGCCTGGCGGTAACGGTTCATCAACTGATACTGGCTATCACACATATGTGGGTAGTGGCGAAGGCAACGATACCTATAACTACTCTTCTGCTTCATACTTATCTACGCCTGCAACCCGTTATAATGTGAGCGTGTTAGGTAATTATGAATTAGCAGATAACTTAAACTTTTTTGCAGAAGCGTACTATACAAACCGTACCTCAACGCAACAAATGGCACCAGCACCTATCAACTACACATACAGTGTTGATGGTCGTAGTTGGGTATTAAGTCAAAACCCAGAAGTTTACCCATTCTCAGGCTTGTATGATTTTGCAACTCCTGGCGACAATGTAGACATGTTACCGCTGCGTCGTATGTCAGAAATGGGTGGCCGTGTATTTGAGCAAGAAGTAAATACAGCACAATTTACAACTGGTTTAGAGGGCTTTATCGCTGATCAATACGCTTGGAATGTGTTCTATACATATGGTCGAAATAGCGCTATTGACCGTTCTAAAAACTACATCAACGTAGACAAAATGATAGCGTCAGTAAATGAAAACTGTGAAGGTGTCTCGGTTACAGGTTCGCCTAGTGACTACACGGTTACAGGCAACGATGCATCTGCTCCATGTATTAACTACTTCGGTGAAGGCGCGCTTTCACAGTCAGATGCCGATTACTTGCGTTACACCGATCAGGGTACTTCAGGTACAGAAATGCACCACTTAGGCGCTTCAATTTCGGGTGATTTATTTGAAATGCCTTCTGGTGTTGTTGGCTTTGCATTTGGTCTAGAGCACCGTGAAGAATCAGCATTTAATCAACCAGATGCATTCTCTTCATCTGGTATCGGTTCAGGTAATGCCGTACAGCCAACTTCTGGTGGCTATAAAGTTGACGAAGCATATGTAGAGCTTGTTGTTCCACTATTGAATGATTTACCACTGGTTCAGTCTTTAGATTTAGAAGCTGCGCTTCGCTACTTTGACTACGATACGTTTGGATCAGATACTACTTATAAGTTAGGTCTAACTTGGCGTATGACAGATGAAGTTATGCTTCGCTCTGTATTATCAACAGCATTTCGCGCACCAAGTGTAAGTGAGCTTTACGGTGGTCAGTCAGATAGCTTCACCAATTATACAGACCCTTGTACTGGTTTTGGTGGTGCTGGCTTTGATTCTAGATACCAAACAGCCTGTGCTTCTGATGCAGCAGCCGGCCTAATTCCTTCAGATGGTACGTTTGCACAAAACAGTGGTCAACTTCGTGCGGTTGTTGGCGGTAACCCAGACCTAGGTCCTGAAACTGCTGATACATTTACAGTTGGTCTTGTTGTTGAGCCAATTGAAGGGCTAAGCTTTACTGTTGATTACTACGATATTGAAGTAGATAACGTAATAAGCTCTGTTGGTATTACGACTAAGCTAGATAAATGTTATAGCGCGGGTGAAGAAGGTGGACAAGGTGGTTCTTTTGCACTTTGTGAAGGTGTTGTACGTGATGCAACGGGTAACTTTGATGGTACTCCATCACTTGATCAAAACCTTTCTACTTGGAACCTATCGGGCGTAGATTTCAACGCTCAATATAGCTTTGACGCTGCTGGCTTAGCGTGGAGAGCTGATTGGGAAGCTTCTTACATCTCTAAATGGGAAGTACAAGAGTTTGCTGGTGAGCCTATTCAAGATTACGTAGGTGTTGCATCAAGTGGTTCTGGCTCAATTCCTGAGTGGAAACATAATGTAAGCTTACGTGCAGCCGGTGATGATTGGACTGTTTCATACAAAGTGATGTATGTAGATTCGCTTGTTACAGAATCAGTTGCATTATTTGATGGAGACCCTGCGGATTACTATTCACCAGAAGCTGACTCGTTTGTATCACATACACTAAGTGGTACTTACCAACTTAACGAGCATGTTTCGTTACGTGGTGGTATAGATAACCTAACAGATGAAGAGCCTCCATATTACAGCGATTATGATGATGCCAATACAGATACTACGTTGTATAAGTACATCGGTCGTAACTTCTTTGTAGGTACAACTATTTCATTCTAAGCATAAGCTTTAATGCTAAGGCCGGTATATTATCGGCCTTTTTATTATTTAAGAGAACATATGCAAAGCCAAGGCATGTCATTTCAAGATGTAAGCAACTTAATCCTTAAGGAAATTAATAATAATAATTTCCTTAAGGCATTAAAAATTGCTAATTCGATTAAAAGTAATGAATCGAGTATTGTAGCGCACCTTCATCACTTAAAATCTATAGCATACCAAAAGAAAAAAGATTATATATTATGTTTAGCCGAGATTGAAAAAGGTATTAAACTAAGTCCACGTCATTTTCATTTAAATGTAAATAAAGCGAAATTATATAACTTGTTGGGTGAACCTGATAAGTCAATAAAACAATATTTAAATGTATTGGCTATATATAGTGACGATATAGAAACACTTTATAATATCTCTGTTTTGTACTTTAAAAAGAATGAATTTACTAAAGCAAAAGAATACATTGATAAAGCATTTACACTATCCCCTCAAAATGCAGTTATTCTCAGTGCAAAAATAAAAACAGACTTAAAGCTTGAGAAGTTTACTGAGGTCGATAGGCTCACAGATGATTATATTCGTAATTTTGGTGCTGATGCTAGTATTCTCAATAGTAAAGGGTTGGCTTTAAAAGCTTTATGCTTTTGGGATAAAGCAATTATAACTTTTGAGCAAAGCTTAAAATTAAGCCCTGGTTTAGTTGAAGCTAAAAAAAATATGGCCAGCTGCTATCACTTAGCCGGTAAGTTTAAAAAAGCCAAAGCAATATATACAGAACTAACAACTATCAACCCGCTAGATTTAGACAGTCATCATTGGCTAAACCAAATGCTATGGGAAACTGCAGACTCTGGTTTTTTATCCTCATATAACCATGCTTTAAAAATAACTGGAAAAAATACTGCACTGGAAGCTGAGCTTGCACAAAAGCTTTATACATCGGGTAAGCAAACTGAGGCTTACAAAATAGCAAAGCAAATACTCTCTCAAAGCAATTGCCCACAAAAAGCGTTTTCTATAGTGGGTGATTACGAACGTGAAAACAGCTTATTTGATGAATCTTTAGAGACCCATTTAGCTGCCAGTAATAGGTTTAAGAATAATCACGCGTACATAGAATTAGCCAAAAGCTATATTGCGATAGATAAACCAGATCACGCATTGAACATTATAAATAAGTTATTAAATCAAGACGAATATAACCAAGAGTACTTGTGTATTAAAATTACAGCATTGAGATTACTAAAAAGCGAGCTGTACTCATATTACTGCAATTATGATTTATTTGTTATGCAGGAGAAAATAGCAACACCTTCTGGCTTTGCTTCTATAGATGATTTTTTAACTGAGCTTAAAGGTACGTTAAAACAGTATCATTATTATCAAAACCATCCTTTAGAGCAATCTTTAGTTAATGGTTCTCAAACCGCAGAAAAGTTATTTGATTATCAACTGCCGATACTAAAAATACTAAAGCAGGAGCTATACGAGTTAACGTCATGCTTTTTATCAAGGCTTCCAAAAGATAATCAACACCCTTTTTTAAAAAGAAATGTTGGTGATTTTAAAGTGACTGATTCATGGTCGGTAATTCTGAAAGGTAAAGGTTTTCATAAAAATCATTATCACAGCCAAGGTTGGATGAGTTCACCATTTTATGTATCTATACCCACGCTGATATCTGAATCAACCAACCAAGAAGGGTGGTTAAAGCTAGGTGAGCCAGGATTTAATATGAACACTAAGCTTTTACCTGAGACAACATTAAAACCAGAGGAAGGCAAACTTATTCAATTTCCATCCTATTTTTGGCATGGGACTAATACCCTAAATAGTGAAATGGAACGAGTAACAATTGCTTATGACATACTCCCTCAACACACTTAAATTAAGGATAAACAATGAAACATCTTTGTACCGTATTATTAGTAATTTTAGCTTCAGGTTGCACTAGTGCAGCAGCGCTTAAGGCCAGTGAAAGCGATGGCAAAATATGTAAACTCGAAAAAACCACAGGTAGCAACATTGCAACAAGAGTGTGTAGAACACCTGAACAAATTGCTTACCAAGAAAAATTAAGCCAAGAGGCAATGAGAGAGATGACCCGTGGTAGTGTAAAAATTGATAAATAGACTTTAACTTTATAAGTTTATTAACCTCTATTAAAAAATTAATAGAGGTTAAATATTTTTTATTTGATATTAAAGTCCATTACTATACTTATTCCATGCTGATTTCTCATGCTAAAGTATTTGCTTTTATACCTTTTACTATGGAGTAAAATTGCTCATGGTAAAAATATATTGTTGGGTTTATACTTGCTTTGAAACTAAAAAGTTAACTCCAACAAGCAAGAGAGATATAAATGAAAGAAGTTCGATCTTTTATTAAAACAGCATCATTAACTGAGCTAGAAAAAGCACAACAATTAATCACTGATGCGATTGCAAAATATACTGAGCAGCTACAAGCTAAACAGGAAGTGTTGGATCTTTTAAAAGAAAAAGGACTTACGTTAGAAGATTTACAAGACGGTACTGCAGATAAACGTACTAAAGTAAAAGCTAAGTATCGTATTGAAGTAGATGGCGAAGTGATTGAATGGACCGGTCGTGGCCGTCGCCCTAAAGCGTTTGAAGGTGTTGATTTACAAAAGCACCTAGCTTAATAAAGTAACAGAGAAGCTACGGCTTCTCTTTTTAATGGCGTATAACTTAATAACTAAACCTTAGGCTAAGGCTTACGCTTTGTACGCGAGATTTTATTGGCCAAAACTTACCTTAAACTCCCCGCAGTCGCTTAGTATTTGTTAAACTGCATTTCTGGTTATTCTATTTACTATTTTCATGAGCTATAAATTAAGGCCGTATCAGCAAGAGGCCGTAGAGCGCACCGTTTTACATTTTCGAAAAACAAATGATCCTGCCGTGATTGTACTGCCTACCGGTGCGGGTAAAAGCCTTGTTATTGCAGAGCTTGCGCGAATTGCTAAGCAAAAAATTTTGGTGCTTGCACATGTTAAAGAGTTGGTAGAACAAAACGCACAAAAATATAAAAGTTTTGGTTTAGAAGCGAGTATATTTTCAGCAGGGTTAAAAGAAAAATCACTCAGCCACCAAGTTACCTTTGCCAGTGTTCAGTCTTTATCGCGTAATTTAAATAAATTAAATGAGCATTATTCTTTGCTTATTATTGATGAGTGCCACAGAGTAAATGGTGATAAAAAAAGCCAATATGGAAAGGTTATAAATACGCTCAAAGAATATAATCCTCAGTTAAAAGTATTGGGTTTAACGGCCACACCTTATAGATTAGGAATGGGGTGGATATACCATCATCATTACCATGGTTTTGTAAAAGGTAATAAAGAAAGTCCATTTAAAAACTGTATATTTGAATTACCGCTCAGGTATATGATCAAACATAATTACTTAACGCCGCCAAATGAAGTGGACGCGGCAATTAGTCATTATGATTTTTCGTCCCTGGCTACGAATGCGTTTGGTCAATATACGACTGATGACATGAATGCGCTTTTAAAAAATAGCGAGCGCGCAACGCAAGCTATACTGAAGCAGGTAATACAATACAGTGAAACCCGCCAAGGCGTGATGATATTTGCGGCAACGGTGATGCACGCGCAAGAAATTTTAACTTATTTACCCGCAGAGCAAAGTGCCCTTATAACTGGCGATACCCCAAATGCAGAACGCGATAAATTAATAAATCAATTTAAACAAAAAAACATAAAATACCTCGTTAATATTTCTGTTTTAACTACCGGATTTGATGCGCCGCATGTCGATTTTATCGCTATTTTACGCCCCACCGAATCGGTTAGCTTATACCAGCAAATTGTTGGCCGTGGGCTTAGGCTAAATGAAGGAAAAACAGACTGCTTAGTTATAGATTACGCAGGCAACGGCTTTGATTTATTTCACCCTGAGGTGGGCGATAAAAAAGGTGATAGCGATAATGAGCCCGTTCAAGTGCTTTGCCCTGGGTGTGGGTTTGCAAATATTTTTTGGGGAAAAACCGATTCTGATGGCAAAGTAGTTGAGCACTTTGGCAGGCGCTGCCAAGGTTTATTAGAAGATGACGAAGGCCATAAAGAGCAATGCGATTATCGGTTTAGGTTTAAAGAGTGCGAACAATGCGGCGCTCAAAACGATATAGCAGCTCGTAAATGCCATGATTGCGGCGCAGTAATGGCCGACCCCGACGACAAGCTACGTAACGCCCTTAATTTAAAAGATGCGTTAGTACTGCGCTGTAGTGGGTTATCAGTGGTAAAACTTAAAGATGATTTAATTAAAATAACCTACTTTGATGAAGATGGTGCAAGTTGCGATGAGGTATATAACCTTGCCAGTAAAGGCGGGCAGTATATTTTTAATAAACAGTTTGGTAAACGCTTAGGACAGGGGCAAGCGCCTGTCGAATTTAAAAGTGCTGAGCAGGTTATTAAGGCACAGTATGATTTAGTGCATCCCGATTTTGTTATCGCGCGTAAAAGTAAAAAGTATGGCTGGAAGGTATCTGATAAATTATTTGATTACTCTGGCAACTTTAGAAAAGCTAATCAGTTAAGCGGTTAAGCTTAACTGATTTTTGTTAAGCGGCGTCTTCGTCCATTAAACCCCAGCCATCGCCATAGCCATTATAACTATTAGCAATACTTTCAAGGTATTGCTCTGCTTGGCCAAGCAATGTGTGCTCTGGCACCATTTGTACATGAGTAATCACTTCCCACACGCCAGTGTCTTTACACTTTTCAACGTTTGCGCTTTGTACTAATGCATCAGAGATTATTTCTTTGGCAAATTTTTCAGCATCAGCTTGTTGTTCAAATAAAATGAAAAAATCGATTTGGTGCATTTTGCTTAAATCAACGCCAGCAGCGGCTATTTCGGCTAAAAGTTGGCCGTTATCATCATCAGGGAATTGCATTAAAAACTCATTTAAAATTAATTTTGTATTCGTAGCCACTATTGTAACCAAAATATTGCTTTAAAGCGTATTAATTTTAACTTTATAGGCTTTAAAAGGGAGTGAAATTTGGTGCAAGATTACCATTAAGTTAATGTGTTGCTCATTATGGCTATGGTAGTATGCAACTCATTGGTGGTTAAATTTTAAAGAATAAAAAGTAAGGATATTTACTTGTTCAAACAGTTATTACGTTTTGTGTTTTTTTTAGCTTTTTTTATAAGCACTCAAGCCAGCGCTGAGCAAAGGGTAATTGAAGATTACGAAATTAAAGGGATTAGTGGCGAGTTAGAAAGTAACGTTGAGCTATATTTAAAACAACTGGTTGGCGAAAAACCCACCAGAACCTTGCGCCGCTATGCTAAAAAACAAGTGCAAAGCAGTATTAAAGCGCTGGGGTATTACAACCCAACGGTAGACATTGAGTTTGATAAAGACGACAAAGAGCTTATCGTTAAAGTAGAGCGCGGCCCTGCAACGCGCATAGAAGCTATTAATATAACGCTTAATGGTGAGGGTAAAAACGACTCGCAATTACAAAACGTTATTAAAAACTTAAATTTAACCCAGGGCGATGTTCTTAATCATGGCAGGTACGACTCAGCGCATAAAAAAATAGAGTCAATGCTATTAGAGCTAGGCTATTTTGATGCTAAATGGCCAGCCCGAAAGCTTGCGATATCAGTGCAAAAAAACAGTGCCGTTATTACATTTAATATAGATACCGGCGTGCGCTACACGTATGGCAATATAATCATTGCCAGCGAAACCCCCGCAGAAAAATACATTCGTTCACTTGCACCTTTTACCCAAGGGCAAGCTTATAAAGCCACACAAATTGCCGATTATAACCTTGAGCTCTCAAGCACACCGTATTTTGCAAGCGTGCGTATTTATGCCGATATACCAGCAAGAGCCAACGGACAAGTGCCTATAAATATTGATGTGCTACACAAACCTGCTAATAGCTACGAAGTAGGCGGTGGCTTTAATACCGAGCTGGGTCCGAAAGTGCGTTTTAAATGGAGTAAACCTTGGATCACAGAAGACGGGCATTATCTGGAAAGCAATTTAAATGTAGCTGAGAAACAGCAAGATATTTCTATGGCATACACCATTCCGGTAGATGACCCTAACGACGATTTATGGCGTTTATCAGTGGGTTACAAGTTAGAAGATGAACTTGCCGATGATATATACAGTGAAATACTGACCGGCCAACTGCAACGCCAATGGTTAACTGAAGATAAATGGGTACGCACGGCCTTTTTACGTCGAGACCAAGAAACATACCGCATTGGTGATGAACCAGAAGAAAGCACCGAAATGCTTATGCCCGGTATTAGCTATGCCCGCAAAAAGTCAAAAGGAGGCACAACGCCTTATTGGGGTGAGCAGTGGCTAATTTCGGCCGAGTTTGGTTTAGATGATGTACTTTCAACCACAAACTTAGTGCGGGTGCAGCTGCAGCATGCGTGGCTGCGAACCTATTTAGATAAACACTTAGTTTTTTTAAAAGCAAACGTGGGCGCCATGCTGGTCGATAATATTGAAAACGTACCTTACTCGCTGCGCTTTTATGCCGGTGGTGACCAAAGTGTACGTGGCTTTGCTTATCAGTCTATTTCACCTGAAGATGAAGACGGTGATTTAATTGGTGGTAAATACTTACTAACCAGTACTATTGAATACAATTACCAATTTGCACAAAATTGGCGCGCCGCTTTATTTGTTGATGGCGGTACCGCCACAAATGATTTTTCGGACGACTTTGAAGTGGGCGCAGGCTTTGGCTTTCGTTATTTAACACCCATTGGCCCCGTAAAAGTAGACCATGCATGGGGGCTTACTAAAGAAAGTAAAAGCACACGTTTAAGCATTACCATAGGGCCAGAAATTTAATGTCAGTATTTAAAAAAATATCCGCCGCAATCATCGGCGTTTTAATCACGCTTGCCGTTATTATATTTTGCTTGTTATTTACTGCGCCCGGTAATCAATTTATTGCTTATAGTGCCAATAAAATGGTGGACGGCTTACATATTGAGATTAAAAAAGGGCGTTTTTTATATAACAACCCGTTTAATGTGAGCTTTAAAAACCAAAGTACAGATTTTAAAGCGCAGCAGCTTAAAATAGATTTATTTTGGTGGCAGTGCGATGGCCTATGTATTGAAAATGTAAGTGCGCGGTCAATCAAACTTGCCCTTGGCAATGCACCCGAAGCCACACAACAGAGCACCTCAGAGCCATTAACTAAAATTACGTTTCCCTTTAATATTGCCGTTAAAAATGTAGCAATAAACAAATTTGTATTAAATCATTCCAGTGCTGATGTAACCGTAAATAACTTTACCCTTGCAGCGAAAGCTGAAGATGCAACCTTAGCATTAAAAAGCCTAACTATTAGTGATGTATTGGTAAAGCTTAAAGAGCAACCCGCCTCATCTAATCAAGCAACGGCTAATCAAGGCCAGGCGCTAACAGCGCTACCTGCGTTACCAGATATAGAATTTACATCGCCCCTTAATTTACGGGTAGAGCAGTTTGACGTTAAAAAGGTGGATATTGAGCAAGGTGAGCAAACTCACACAATCGAAAATATAGCGCTTGTATTAAATGTAGAAGATGAAAAAGTTAACTTACAAACGCTTAGCGCGCAGTACCAACAATGGCAATTAAATACAGAGTTAACTAGTGAGCTTGCAGGTAATTTACCATTAAACGCGAAAGTAGCGCTAAACAGCGACTTGCACCAAGCGAATTTAGCGTTAAGTGGTGACCTATCTGATTTAAACATAAACTTACACACGACTGGTCAGTACCCATTAAATCTAACGGCAACGGCTAATTTAAAACAAAAAAATTATCCGTTTGAACTTACTGGTAAAGTTGAGCAATGGTTGATTGACGCTCAAAGTAACGAGCTAAAAGTAAATAATGTTGATTTATCAGCCTCGGGTAATGCGGATGATTACACGCTAAGTTTAAAAGCGCATAGCCAATTAGGTGCCTATCCAGCGGTAGTATTAAACACGCAATTAAACGGCTCGCTTAGCCAAGCGCAGCTAAGTACCTTAAGCCTAAAAGCAAACGACAGTAGTGCAATATTTAAAGGTAATGTTAATTGGCAAAAGGGCATACAAGCTGACTTTACCGGTTCGCTAAATAGCTTAAAAGCACAATACTTAACAGATGCGCTTACAAGTAATATTTCTGGCCAGCTAGAAGGGCGCTTTAACAGCGAAGGGCAAAACTGGCACTTGCAAATGGATAATACACAACTTGCAGGTACACTGAACCAAACACCGCTTGAATTTGCCTCAAACTTTACACTTAACAATACGCTAAAAGCCAACATAGACAGCCTGTATTTAAGTAGCGGTGCCAATAAATTAACCTTGAGCGGGCAAGTTGACGACACCTGGCAGGTTGACGGAAAAGTAACACTGACAGGAAATGAGCAAACTAATCTGCCATTTGTTGCAAACGGTAAGGCCGATTTAAAAATTAGAGGACCCCGTTTAACCCCCGCCGTTGATTTATCGTTATTACTCGATAACTTTATGTATAACGACATAAACGTTAATAAACTCGCCCTTAAAGGTCAGCTCGATACAGCCGCAGATTGGCAAACCGATGTGAGCTTAAACGTAGGCTCAGCAATGGTTGCTGATCAGGTAATTAATAGTGTTGAGCTAACTGCCACTGGCGATAAAACCGACCATCAGCTGGTGGCCGCCATAGATGCAGAGCAAGGCGCTGCTGAACTTGAAGTAACCGGTAAGCTCAATAATAACGTGTGGAATGGCTCGCTCAGTAATATAACGCTAAGTGACAAAAAGCTTAGCTTTAGTAATAGTAAAAAAATTGCGGTGATGTTTAATACCCAAACCAGCGATTTTGATGTGAGTGCGCATTGCTGGCGCTCAAACAAAAGTGAGCTATGTATTAATACCCTTGCGCAAACTAAAAACTTGGGCCAATTTAATGCTACGTTGAGCAATTTAGCGCTTGAAGAGCTTAAACACTTTTTACCAGATAACATGCGTACGCGTGGCGATATAAGCGGCGACTTTGCTGCAAATTGGAACGAGGGCGCATTAAAAACACTTCGCGCTAATTTAAATGCGCATGACCTTGTTGCTGTTCTTACCTCAGAGGAAGACCGGTTTAGATTACCCATCGAAACGCTAAAAGTTAGTGCCTACACTGACTCTCAAACGGGTAAGCTAGAGGCCGATTTACGCTCAAGTGTGCTAGGTAAAATAGCCACCGAAATTAATATTGATGATATTCAAAATCAGCAAATATTAAACGGTCACCTTAATATAGATAAAATATTGCTATCAGACTTACATCCATTTCTCGAAACCCTTGAGCAATTAAAAGGCGATATAACAGGTAACGTGGCAGTAGCCGGCACTTTGCAAGACCCACTATTAAATGGTGAGCTAAATGTCAGTGATATCAATTTAGAAGGTGAGCAGTTGCCGGTGGTATTGCAAAAATCTAATGTAAATATTTTATTTGATAAAACCACCGCCACAATTAAAGGTAATTTAAACGACACCCAAGGCGGTAAAATCAACCTAACCGGCGACGTAGATTGGCAAGGCGCCCAGCCTGAGGTAAATGTAAGCGTTAACGGCGAGCAGTTTTTTGTACGCGCGCAGCAAGGCGTGACGTTTAAAGTATCGCCTGATTTAACCATTGGACTTGCAAATAATGCATTAAAGCTGTCTGGCGAAGTGATTGTGCCTTATGGCAGGGTAATGATTGAAGAGCTGCCAGAGGGCGCCGTTCAAGTGAGCGACGATGAGATTATTGTTGATCAACAAACTGAAACGGCAGAAAACGTGCCGTTTGATTATGATGTAAATTTAAAAGTGATTGTTAAAAACGATGTAAAAATAGAATCGTTTGGTCTTGAGTCGAAGATAGCGGGTGATTTAGCCATCAAAATGAGCCAAGGTGCCCCTATAATTGCCACCGGCGAGCTAAATTTAATTGATGGTACGTATTTAGCTTTTGGCCAAGATTTAATTATTAGTACTGGGCAAATTGGCTTTAGTGGCTCGATTGAGCAACCATTTTTAAATATTAAAGCCATACGTAATCCAGACACCACAGCAAACGATGTTGTGGCTGGTGTTACGCTTACTGGTAACGTTGAGCAACCTACCTTAAAAGTATTTTCTGAGCCAGCAATGGATCAAGCACAAGCGCTGGCCTATTTACTCAATGGGCAGCCGCTAGGCGAGGGCGACAGTTCAAGCGATGCTATGCTTACTCAGTTATTGCTCTCACAAGGGGTGAGCCGCAGTGAAGGCGTTGTATCTAAAGTTGGCGAAACCATTGGTTTATCTGATGTAAGCTTAAGTTCAACGGGCTCTGGCGATAACACTAAGCTTGAAATATCGGGCTATGTAGCGCCTAGCTTACAAGTTAAATACAGCGTAGGGGTATTTGACTCGCTCAGCGAGGTCGCTATTCGCTATCAGCTGCTTTCGCAATTTTATGTAGAGATCACCAGTGGTTTAAATCAAAATGTTGATTTACTCTATAAGTTTGATTGGGACTAAATAGGCAGTATAAGGATTATATGAAAGGATTATATTTAGCAGCACTAATAACAGGATTAACTGGCTGCGCCCAACACACAGAGCAGCACGCGGGCACTCAACAAACTCCAATCCGTAGCGCAAGCGAGGTAATAAAGCATGCTAAAGCGCACGAATGGCGAAATGTAGATAGGCAAAATGTTTTAAAAATTACGCTGCCTACAGGGGCGGCTTATGTTGAGCTTAACCCGCAGCTTGCAGCTAAACATACTGCGCACATAAAACAACTTGCACGAGAAGGCTTTTATAAAAATACCCGTGTTTATCGTTTTGTTGAAGGGTTTGTAGCCCAAGGTGGCGACAGCTCAGGCAATAAAGCAATTAAAACGGCTAATAAAACTGTGCCTGCAGAGTTTTACCATAGCACCGCACAGCCGCTTAAAATTACAGAGCTACAAGGCGATGGTTACGCGCCTGTAACGGGGTTTTTAAACGGTTTTGCTGTCGCACAAAACGCCTCTAATACACAAACTTGGCAGGTACATTGCCACGGTGTGTTTGCCATGGCGCGTGGCAATGAGATAAACAGTGCAAGCACTGAATTTTTTGTCACCATTGGCCAAGGCCCGCGCTACCTTGATAAAAATATTACTGTATTTGGAAGAGTGCTTGAAGGTATGGAGCACTTTAATCGCTTACAGCGTAAGCCTGTTCCTAATACGCCATTTAACCCAATTACAAACATTGAGGTGTTAGCCGATATTAAGCGTGATAAAAGCACCTTTAATGTTATGAAAACAGACTCGCAATCATTTAGAGAGTTGATTGAGGCGCGAAAAAATCGTACCGAACCTTGGTTTGTATACGCCCATAATTATATTGATGTGTGCGCAATGCCTATTCCGACTAAGCGCATTGACTAGCTTATAACGGGTATAAAAAAGGAGCTTAAGCTCCTTTTTTATGGTGATATTTAAGTCGATTGGTATTACTGGCGATTAATTTTTACCGCAAAAGGCGTATCGTTATAGTGCGTTGAACGATACGGATTTATATCCAGCCCACCGCGGCGTGTATAACGCGCATAGACTTCAAGCTCTTTAATGTTTAGCTGCGTGGTTAAATCACTATAAATACGCTCTACACATTGCTCATGAAACTCATTGTGGGTTCTAAATGAAATTAAATAACGCAAGAGTGCCTCATGGCATATTTGCTCACCAGTGTAACGAATAATTATACTGGCCCAATCTGGCTGCGAGGTAATTAAGCAGTTAGATTTAAGCAAATGGCTATGCAGGGTCTCAGTAACCAGGGTGTCACTTTTTGATTTAAGTGAGTAGGCGTCAATATCGTAGTTATCTATTTCAATATCTAAATCGTCAATACATTGCCCTGGTAATGGCGTGCAAGGTAAGCAGTTATAATCATCAGGTGCGTATAACGTTACCGCTACATCGCTATTTACCGCATTTGATAAGTCTTCAATTAAATGCTGTCTTACCACCTCAATACTTTCAAAGCGGGTTTGATTAAAGCTATTTAAGTAAAGTTTAAACGACTTAGACTCAATAATATGGCTGCTTTGGCACGCAAAAGTAAACAGCGCCACGGCAACCTGCGGTTTACCTTTAGCGTTTAACCACGAAAGCTCATAACCTGTCCAAATATCTTGGCCTTTAAAGGGCAGTTCGGCTTCGTCAATATTTAAAGCATCACGATTTAACTTGCGGGCAATAGGAAAAAGCAAGCTAGGCGAATATACATCTACATATTCAGTAGATTGTCCTAACACACTACCTTTAAGGTCTGGAGAGTTGCTGTAATCTGTCATGTTTGCTCTTAAATAGTTACAATAGGGACATTATATCTAATTTAAATGAGTTTCGCAGTATGTCTGTTGCAATGCAAATGGCCCAACTTCACACGCAATTTTGTGAAAAAATCGTTAAAAACACCGCTAAATATCCGCTTATGGCACACGATGAACAATGGCCTAGTCCTTGCGAGTTTGGCGAGGTAGACGCACAAGGCAATATTCAATGGAAAAGTGCTTTGCAAACCCCCGCAGGTTCGTTATCAGATTTAGCTAACGCGCTTGAGCTGAACTTCCCAGCAGGGGTTGATGAGTTTTATGGGCACATGTATGGCGGTAGCATTTTAGCCAGCATAGATGGTC
Organism: Pseudoalteromonas sp. 1CM17D; assembly: GCF_023161805.1. Lineage (NCBI taxonomy): Bacteria > Pseudomonadati > Pseudomonadota > Gammaproteobacteria > Alteromonadales > Pseudoalteromonadaceae > Pseudoalteromonas > Pseudoalteromonas sp. 1CM17D. The sequence continues at coordinate 494,142 of NZ_JALNTP010000003.1, forward strand.
ATCGTGTGGAGTTATTACAAGCTTGGAATAAAGATGATTTTGACCTGCTGCAACAAAATATTACCGGTCATGTATTAATGAAACGAAAATTAAAGCAGCCAGAAACCCTATTCATTGGTTTAACTGAGCAAGATGACTTACTGGTTACCGTGCAGGTAAAAACCGGTGAGGTATGTTTAGAGTATGTAGGTAAAAAGCCGCATCATGTACTTGCACCCAATATAGAATCTTTTTTAAAAGCGCTTGAGGTTTAGATTAATTAAACCAATGTGCAGTAATCGTTAATTATTGTGCAGGATAAGCCCTGTGCAAGATGCGTTAAAGGTTGCTCAGTTATTACAGTAAAAATAACGATATTGTAGCCTTACTCGCGGCCTTTACTTAATTTAATTGAGCATTAAAAAATCAGCTTAGTGCAATGCATTAAGCTGATTTTTTATAAGGTGTGTAACTTTATTTTGCAAAGTGCAGGCTTTTAGTTACTGAAAATCCCACGAAACATTAGATACTAACCCACATGGCTCACACCTAAAATCAAATAACCCAAACCACGGCTCTGGCAATTTCCACTCACTATTGCAGCTAGGGCATTTACGCTCAAGTTCTGAGGCTTTATCTACACCGCCTACACGGTATAAGTAATAATAAACCGGTTTTTGAGTTAAAAAGCGGATACGTTTAGCAATGTCTTTACCGCGGCGATATAAGTCACTTTGTGTGCTTGATATTTCTTCAAGCGCTGGAAATTCACACCGAGTAGCGCCGTTAATTTGTATTTGATCGCAGGCTTGCCAATCTTCTTGCCATTTTATGAGTGTTTTATAATCCCCATTAGCAATGGCCGGAATAGTAAACAATGGCACAGGTAAAAAGTCATCACCACAATACAGTGGGCTACAGGTATGCACATAGGTTGTGTATAAAATATAGCTTGAAGGCGATTTACAGGTATCGGCACCGTTTGAGTGAATGTCTTGGCCAATAATTTTTATTTTAGGAGCAAGTAAACCTGCACTGTGCAGCTTCTCAATACTGTGTTTTACAAAAGGGCTATTATTTAATGGGTGCATGGCGTCTTCGGTTGGGCACATTACACGGGTAATAAAATAGCCATCTTTTAGTACAGTTGGGAATTCTTCACCCATAATTTGGCCGTTAAAACGCAGCGCATTAACTAATCGGTTAATGGCTTGCTCGGCGTGCTCTAGGGTGGTGTCTTGGTAGCAGTCAAACGTTAAATCAACAACGAACATTTATAGTCTCAAATTATTTTTGCTCTAACAGGGCTAGCAACCTATCGAGTTTTTTCTCAATGCGATCGAGTTGAGATGTTTTAGGCTCAACGATGCTCTGCTCAGGGTTTTTCATTAAATTATGAATTGAATCAGGGTTATTTTTATATTGGCTTACTGCGGCAATAATAACCGGCATAGGCACAGGTTGTGCTAAACGGCTTTTAGTTAGGGCAACAGTAGGGGTTTTGCCTTCATCAAGAAGGACTTTAATTGCATCAAATACAACTGCATTCATTAGATTTGTAACTCTTTAATATATAAGCGCAGCAAGTGTTTGCTGCGCGGGTGCTATAGTAGCAACAATACCAAGGTGCATAAAGCCTTGGTATAAGCAGAGGGGGGATTATACCAATTCGCAATAATACTTAATCATTTTGAGGGGCTAAACGGGTCGCTACCTGTGTTAAAAATTTTTCATTTAGAACAGCCAATAGTGAATTTTTGCTTAGCTGTAAACACGTTTATCGAACCTCAAAATAGGTCGCATAATTGAGCAAATTAGTATTACTTACCTTCTTGGCGAAGCCTCACATCAAGTTCATCAATTACTTCACTCCACGCGCCATCTTCTGCTAGCGATTCTGCTAAAAAATGCTGCTGTGATTCATCCCAAAAAGGAGCTTGTTGTAAAAGCGTTGTGTCTTCTAGTGAGTGAGAAGCAATAAAATCGTCAATCTGTTGTTCTGAGCTAGGTAAACCCAATTGTGCAAACAACGTTTTCATATCGTGTTTTGTCGTATCCATATTATTACTCCATCTGATTAAATTAAACCAAGCTTAGAGCCAGACTATAGGCTTTGCTAGTTAAACTCTCGCTGAATTGACGGTATTTTTGCTTTAGGTATATAGTTAACTTGCAGTATAGATAAACATTTTCGCCATACAATTACCAATTACTTTATATACGGTAAATAGTTTGGCAACGTTGAGGGTAGTAAAGCAAAAAGGATACACAATGACAGTCACCTCTAATGAGCACACATTAAGCGTACAATACCTTGCCCCTGAAGATATAAGCATTGCAGGGAGTTTAATCTATCAGGCCTATCATGATGATCCGCTCCTTCAAAATTTATTAGGTTATGATCAACATAATATGGCTGCCTACGAGAAAAAATTACGTTCAGTGATACGCGAAGAGCTCAGTGCTTTTTGGCAAGAAAAACTGCCATTAATAGGCTTGTACCGCGATGATAAATTAAAAGCAGTGGCGTGCGTATTTGAATCAAGCAGCCAATTACAACCAGAGCGTTATTGGCATTGGCGCTTAAAGTTAATGCTGAGCGCAGGGTATTTGCAAACCAACCAACTAATAGAAAAAGAGCAAACAATACGCACTGCGCTTAATGAGATTGGCGATTACTACTATTTAGCGTTTATTGCGGTAGACCCGCACGTGCAAGGCCACGGACTTGGGCGCTACCTGTTACGAGGCTTAGATGATTTAGCAACTAAAAATACAGGGGCTAAAGGGCTTGCCGTTTTTGTTACACGCCAAGAGCATAATACGTTTTTTAAATCAGAAGGATTTAGCACTTATAAAGCACTTGCCTTTAATAAAGTATCCGGAGAGCTTCTTTTTAAACCATATGCAAAGTAAGTCTGTAAGCGATAAGCGCCATTACGGACATATGCCCGTGAGATATATCTTACATTGACGTGCGCATTATCAGTTACGGTCGTTCATAAATGCAGCTTTAAAAGTTTAAGTCTTTGTTTAGTATTGGGTTTTATATTTTTTCATATATATTACGAAAAATTAATTTTGTTTACCTAGTAGGATGAAACCCAAACTCGCGTAGTATTTAACTTGTCAAGACGACATAGCTTAATGACTAAGCTACTGCCAAGGATACGGAATAGGCAACATAGCAGATGCTAGCAGGAAGCATAAAGGACAAGTTAAAAAGGACGCAAGGACGAACTAGGAAGTGCATGAAGCGCTTAGTAGTTGGAACTACTTAAGGATATTTACGGATGAGGCTACAGGAAGTAGCAGGAGCGTTAGTTTACGCAGGATGGCCAAGGCGGCAAGTGGAAAATGCAGGATGCATTTAAAGTGGCAGGAGCTACTTAAAAGGATGACCAAGGATGATGCTACAGTAAGTAGCCAAGCGTTAGTTTACGTGGGTTAGCCAGGATGGTTATGGATTTTGCAGGATGCAATGTTGAGGGTAAATAGGGTTGTTTACTCGTTCAGGGGATGATAATACGGATTTTGGGTCAAGGATAACAAGCAGGATGCTGTAAGAGTGGGGCGTAACTTTTGTTACGCCTTAGTTTTATGTATTAACTTATTTTAGTGGTTCATTTTAACCCCACCGGTTTTAACGATTAAAGTTAAATTTTGTGTGGCGGCACAACAACGCTTTTTAGCATTTCATTTTCCATAATTAAAATACCTTGATAGGCATTTTCGCCATCACTTGAAAACTCAAACATAAATTCGCTTTTGATCCCCGGTTTGCCATTTTTTAAAATGCCAAAGCGGCGTTTTGTGCACGCTACGCTCATTAACTGAACCTGTAATTGCTCAGCTTGGCGCGCGGCATGACTGTTAGCAGCTTCTGCTACTTTTCGGTTTAGCCAAAATAAGTAAATTACAGCGCCAATGGCGATAAACGTCCACAAAGTAGCCATTAAGAGAACAACCTTCCAATTGCGCGAGCGAGCGTTTCGCTGCGGTTTTCTTTACGTAATAAGCCTAGTAAGTGTGGGCGTATAGTGGGTATTGCAACTAAATCAGCAAAGATACTGGGAAAGAGCTCGGCAATTTGCTGGTGGTGCGCACAATTATCCATAAAAATATGTAAGCGCTCAGGCTCTTCTAGTTGAGAAAAGCATCGCCCTGCAATCGTTAAAAGTACATCTGAATCAGTGCCAACAGATGAGCTTAATGCAGCATCTACTAGTTGTGTACACAGCCCTTGGGCTTGGCCTTTTGAAATTGAGCGCAGTGCGGCAGTTAGTGCCATTGTATCGTTATTTTCAATGGCAGTGTGGCCATAGGCGACTAAAAGCTCACTGAGTGATGGCGGTATTTCTACATGTTCAAGCATGGCGCTCAAAGGCTGCAATACCTCTAGTGGTAAATGCGGCCAAGCTTTTTGCAAGTTTGCTAAGTTGTTGTCGTTATTTAAGCGCAGTGCAAAATCGGCAATCCCTTGTAGCGCAACGCTTTGCCAATCATCAAAACCTAAAGTGCCACTAAAGTACAGCTGCGTGTGCTCGTAATATTTAGAGGCTGGTTGCTTTAACAATACTTTAAGTTGGGCGTTAAAAGCCGCTAATTTATTTGCATTAGGGGTAAACACATAAGGGTTATTATCTAGCTTACCATCGGCTTGCTCGCCGGTTATTTCGCTGCCTAGGGCCTCAATTACCATATTAGCGAAATGATCGCGGCTCGCGCTCACTAATTTACTTTGCTCATCAAGTGGAAACTTTAAAAACCATACATAAGGTTCTTTACTTGCTTTGCTATCCCAAAATTGAATAGCCAGCCATGCATGCCCCGCAAGCGGATAAGGATAAGGAACTTGCGCTTGCTCAATAGCTAAAAACTGTTTTTTATCAAGCTTAGTAATATGCCTGCCAATATCAAAAGCACGCCATTGTGTACCGGCGCCATCTAAAAGTTGGCCAAGTGTCGCTATGTGTTCGCTCATCGTTATCTCAATTGTTTTTACTGCAAAATTGCCTCAATTATACGCCATAGCAGGCATTGAGGGAACAGGGTATAATTGCCCTATAACGTAAAAAGAAGAGTGGTTATGTATCAGCAAACGCAGGCTTATTTAAACCAATTAAGCATACTTTTAAAAAAACATAAGTTGTGGCAAAGCACGCCAATAGAGGCGCATAAATTACAATCTCAAGTGCCTTTTTGTCACGATACTATGGCATTTGAGCAATGGTTACAGTTTGTATTTATTGAAAAAATGCAGCAATTAATAACGCTCAGCCAACCATTGCCGCAAAATTTTGCCATTGCGCCTATGGCAGAAATGGCGTTAGTGGGTAAAACCGGCAGCGGCGAAATTATAACGCTACTTAGTGAACTTGATGCTTTTTTAGGTAAACCCCATGACTGAAAAGGGTGAACCTATAGAGTACGGCGAGCTTAATATTCTTTACCAAGACGAATACTTTGTTGCCATAGATAAGCCCGCAGGCTTATTGGTTCATCGCTCTTTTTTAGATAAACACGAAACTCAGTTTGCAATGCAGATGCTGCGCGACCAATTAGGGCAACATGTATTTCCGGTGCACAGGCTAGATAGACCAACATCAGGTGTGCTGCTATTTGCTTTAAGTTCAGAGTCTGCCCGAGACATGAACAAGCTTTTTATTGAAGGCACTATTACAAAACGTTATTTAGCGCTTGTACGTGGTTTTGCGCCTGAATCGGTGTTTTTAGATAAACCGTTAAAAGAAGAGCTTGATAAAATAGCTGACAAATTTGCCACGCAAAATAAAGCGCCACAAGCGGCGCAAACACAATTTAATTGTCTGCATCAAGCCACGCTACCAATTCCTATTGGTAAATACCCCACGGTGCGTTACTCGCTCGTAGAGTGTTTTCCAAAAACAGGGCGAAAGCATCAAATTAGGCGCCACCTTAATCATTTATCAATACCTATTATTGGTGATGTAAATCATGGTGATAACCAGCATAATCAATTTTTTAGGGAGCATTTTGCACTGCGGCGGTTAATGCTATTTGCAACGCAGCTTAGTTTTGTGCACCCTTACACGCATAAACCCATCGTAATTAAAGCGCCACTAGGTGAAGACATGCTTAGTATATGTAAGCAACTAGGTTGGCCACAGCAAGAAAAGGATTATTAATGGCACATATTAGTATTTTTGTAGGCAGCGTTAACGGCGGCGCAGAACGTTTAAGCTACGACGTTGCAAATACAATTGAAAAAGCGGGGCACACTGCGAGCGTTATTAGTGAGGCCTCACTTGATGATATAAAAAACGCCTCACATATATTAGTTGTTACCTCTACCACAGGGCAAGGCGATGTACCTAGCAATTTAGCTGGGCTCTACTTTGCTATGAACAGCACATTTCCGATGCTAACTGATAAGCCATTTGGTGTTATAGCCATGGGCGATAGATGCTACGGCGATACGTTTTGCGGTGCAGGGCGCAGCTTTGATGAGCTACTACGTGACTTGCAAGCTAAGCCGGTAGGAAACCGTTTAGAAATAGATGCCTGCGAAGACTTTGAGCCATGGCCTGTAGCAGAGCCGTGGTTAAAAGCATGGCTTGAAAAATTACCAGCTTAGTAACACCAATGCGCAATAATACTTAATCATTTTGCGGGGTTAAACGTGTCGCTAGCTGCGTTAAAAAATGCTCATTTACGACTGCATGGATGCAGAAGGTAGAGCCATGCAGGAGCAATTGCCGAGAACAACTAAATAGCGAATTTATTGCCTAGCTATTAACACGTTTTTCCGGCCTCAAAATAGAGCACTTAATTAAGCGAATTGGTATTAACTGCTTATATGTACAAAAAAAGGAGCGCATGCGCTCCTTTTTTAATTATTAAACTGTTGGTTAACTACTTCTTACATCAACCTTAAGCTTTAACTTTTGGCCTGGCTGTAAATACTTTTGGCCGGCTAAGTTATTCCACTTAATAATTTCGTTTACGGTTAAATTAAATTTAGACGCAATACGAGCAAGCGAGTCACCGCGGCGTACTTTGTACGTAATGGTGCGATTAGTACTTGCAGTTGCTTTTGGTTTACTCGCTGATTTATAAACAGTGAGCTTTTGATTTAAGCGCAATACTGAGTTTTTCTTCAGTTTATTCCACGAGGCCAACTCATCCATGGTGACATCGTATTCGCGACTAATGTCCCACAGGGTGTCGCCACTTTTAACCGTGTGCGACAGCTTAGTACGGGTGGCTTTATTAGCAGCTAAACGCATTTGCTTAGGTAAATGTTCGCTATTAATTGCCCCATCGGTTAAGGGTACTAATAACTGTTGGCCAATACGAATGGTGTTTGACTTTAATTTATTAAGCGAGCGAATAGCACTGGTGCTAGTGGTAAACTTTTTAGCAATAACCGATAGGCTATCTCCGCGCGCCACAGTGTATTGCTGCCAGCGTAAGCGGTCTTTAACATCGGTTTGCGCCAGCTTTTGGCTGAATTGTTCCGCTTTATCGGTGGGTAATAGTAAAAAGTGCGGACCGTTAGGATCGGTCGCCCAGCGGTTAAAGCCTGGGTTTAACCTGTATAGCTCAGTAAGAGTCATATCGGCCATATCTGCGGCCAGTGCTAAGTCAATCTGCGTGCCTACATCAACCACTTCTACAACTTGCGCGTTGATAACCGGTTTCCACTTTACATTAAACTCATCAGCGCGTTTTAATAAATCGGCAAGGGCTAAAAGCTTTGGTACATACGCGGTGGTTTCGCTTGGTAAGTCGAGAGACCAAAAGTCTGTTGGTAAATGCTTTTTACGATTTTTCTTAATCGCACGCATTAAACGCCCTTCGCCTGAATTATAAGCCGCAATGGCGTTTAACCAATCGCCTTCAAGGGTTTTGTGTAAATACGATAAGTAATCAAGGGCAGCACGCGTAGATTGCACTATGTCGCGTCGGCCGTCGTACCACCAGTTTTGTTTTAAATCAAAACGCTCGCCAGTGGCTGGCATAAATTGCCAAATACCCGAAGCACTGCGATTAGAGTAGCCAAATGGGTCAAATGCGCTTTCTACAATAGGTAAAAGGGCGATTTCGATAGGCATTTCGCGCTTTTCTACTTCTTCAACAATAAAGTGTAAGTAAGGTTCTGCGCGTTTTGAAATGCGGTCTAAATAAGCTTGATGACGCGCATAGTAATTACGCTCGGTAACAACAGGGCGGTTTTGCGGTACATCAATAGACAGTTGGTAGCGAATGCGCTCCCACACATCGTCAAAAACGGGGGCGTCTTCGCTCTGCTCAACGTGTTGATATTGGGCGTTTACCATCAATGCATTGTTAATATCGTTAGGGCTTGCGCCTTCTAAGCGCTTATTTGCTTGGGTAGCAGCTTGTGCGTCTGAATCTACGGTTGTTAATGTTTGACAACCACTTAGCGCAAGCGCCAAGGCAATTAATAGAGGAGATTTATTCATATATACCAATACATCAGGTAAAAAACTCGGCGAATACTACCCGTTATGAGTCAACATTGCCACTTAACGACCAACTTTAACATGTTGATAAAACCATTCGCTATTTTTAAACCAATGGTTTTACCTAGGATATACCTAACCACGATGCTGCAAAATTAATTACAACAGGTCAACATATCTTAACTAAAAGTTGTCTTTGAATCGTCTCAGACTTGCAAAGTTTTCCCATGGTTCATTGTTTTTTGTAACCAACACAAATTCTTTTGGAATTAACTCTGTAATAGTAGGTAGGTCGCTGCGCATAAATGGATTAACTTTAAGCTCTTGGCCTATTGTACTTGGCAGTGTAATTTCGCCCTTAGCACGCTGTGCATCTACTTTATCGCTGTATTGGAGTAGCTCAGGATTACGCGGCTCTACGGCTTTTGCAAATGCTAAATTGGCTTGCGTATATTCATGCGTGCAATACACTTTGCAGGTTTTAGGTAGCTCACGCAGCTTATTAAACGACTCCCACATTTGCTCAGGCGTCCCTTCAAATAATCGCCCACAGCCCCCACTAAAAAGCGTATCGCCGGTAAAAGCCAACTCTTCATGAATATAACAAATGTGATCAAGCGTATGGCCAGGGGTGGTAATAATGTTAAAACGCGTACCCAATACCTCAATGCTATCGCCATCAACCAGTGTATTGGTGATCCCCGCAAACGGACTGTTTATAGGACCGTACACTGCAATGTTTGAAAACTGTTTTACAAGCTCGGCTACGCCACCGGTATGATCGCTATGATGATGGGTAATTAAAATGCCACCAAGTTGTAAGTTATGCTCTGCTAAATGCGCCATAACGGGCTGAGCGTCGCCTGGGTCAACCACCCACGCTAGGTCGCTATTATGGGTAGTTAAACACCAAATATAATTGTCAGAAAATGCTTTAATTGCTTTAACTTGCACCATATTAATTTGCTCTATAAAGTGACGGGTAACACCTAGTATAACGAGCTATAAAAATGAAACCAGCCCTTAGTTTTCAAGAAGGACCCAAACCGCTGTCATGGCAGCAGTTCCCTCATGGGGATTATTTACGTGCTGACATTGAACAAAAAATGGATCAATGGCTGCCGCGTATGTTTGGTTACCATATGCTTAAATTAGGTAATTTAAGTGGCGAGCTTAATACCAGCATAAGCACTATAAAACACCAAGTATGTGTTGCCGAAGAGGGGCCTTACACAGGTGTAATAGCCGATATAGACGAACTGCCTTTTTATGAGCACAGTGTTGATGCGTGTATTTTAAGCCACTGCTTAGAGTATCACTCAGACCCACATCACATATTACGCGAGGCGCATCGCACACTTATACCCGGTGGTTACATTGTTATTACCGGATTTAATCCGTTTAGTTTATGTGGATTGGCGCAAATGTTGCCCTTTAGTGGCCAAAAGCTGCCGTGGACGGGGCGTTTTTTTACGCCTGCGCGGGTAAAAGATTGGCTTAATTTATTGGGGTTTGAAATTATTAGCGATGAGCGCTTTATTTACTCATCTCTTGCGCGGGGTAACAGGCTTTCACGGTTTGCATTTTGGCGCAGTTTTGCTAAACAGTATTTAAAACCTATGGGGAGTGTTTATATGCTGGTGGCGCGAAAACGCGTGGCTCCGCTTACGCCTATAAAACCTAAGTGGCATGCAAGGCCGCAGTTTTCACCTGTAAAAGGGGCAGGGCTCAGACAAACCTCAAAGCAGCACTTTAAACAGTATGAGCAAAAAAATAATAATAGTTAAATAATGTAACTAGGCACTTTTAATACCATGAGCCTTACACTCATGGCATTAAAAGTGAGAAAGCTTTTACGGGTTAAGGCTGATACCCTACATCATCAAGTAGGTTGCTACTGCCTGCAGCATCACGTGCCAAATCGTCAACTATTTCGTTATATTTATGCCCGCTATGTCCCTTTACCCATTTCCATGTAACCGTGTGCTCGCTACAAGCGCTATCAAGTCGCTTCCATAAATCAACATTTTTAACCGGCTTTTTTGCCGATGTTTGCCAGCCCCGTTTTTTCCAATTTGCAATCCACGACTCAATACCCTGCTTAACATATTGGCTATCTGTGGTGAGGTTAACGGTGCAAGGGCGGGTAAGTGATTCAAGGGCAACAATGGCAGCGAGCATTTCCATACGGTTGTTTGTGGTGAGCTTATACCCTTGGCTTAATTTTTTTTCGTGGCCGTTATAAATCATAAAAATACCATAACCACCAGGGCCCGGATTACCTAAACATGAGCCATCGGTGTAAATCTCTACGGTTTTTTGCACTGTTTTACCTTGATATTATGTACAATAAAGTGATTATAGAAAGATACCAGAGTCAGGCTAAATTCGATATGGCACGTAGACAAATAGTTTTAGATACAGAAACCACCGGCATAGACCCCAAACAGGGGCACCGGATTATAGAAATTGGGTGTGTAGAATTAATAAACCGACGTTTAACCGGTAATAATTTTCATGTTTACATTAACCCACAACGCAGCATTGAAGAAGAAGCAATAGATGTTCACGGTATTACCAACGAGTTTTTACGTGATAAACCACTTTATCGCGATATAGCGCAAGAGTTTTTTGACTACATTAAAGGTGCTGAGCTTGTAATACATAACGCCCCGTTCGATGTGGGCCATATGGATAACGAGTTTGCGCTGCTTAACCAAGGCTACCCAAATACGCACGAGTACTGCCAAGTTCTCGACACCCTTAAAATGGCGCGTGACTTGCATCCTGGTCAAAAGAACAACCTAGATGCTTTGTGCCGCCGTTACGATATAGACAACGCAAAACGAACATTACACGGCGCATTACTGGATTCTGAAATTTTAGCCGATGTTTACCTTGCCATGACTGGCGGGCAAACCAAGCTAAACTTAAACCAAAATAAAGATGACGGCAGCGAGCAACAGACTGGTGGCATAAGACGCTTAAGTAGTGACCGAGCACCTTTAGTTGTATTGCGCGCAAACGACGCTGAGCAAAGCGCACACGAAGCACGACTCGATCTTGTAGACAAAGAAGGCGGCCACTGTTTATGGCGCGCTGAATAAGGCCAACTATGAAAACGATGTATTTTATAACTGTACTGTGCGCCACCTCACTGTTTAGCGCCAGTGCGTTTGCCGTTAAGCAAGTAGAGCTACTTAAACGCGACGGCGAACAAAATGAAATACCGCTGCTAGATAACCGTTTTCGTATAGACAGCCAATTAGACGAAATAACCTTACTATTTTTTAGAAAGCCAGGTTCGCCCGCGGTTATTTTAGTCAGACCCGATGGCAGCAAGTACTTTGCCACTAACGCCGTTAAAGATCCCAACCTCGATTGGTTTGATGAGCTTAGTTACGACTTAATCACCATAAAAAAACCGATGGCTGGCCCATGGCAAGTTATTGGCCGCATTTTGCCCGACAGCCGCATTGTGGTGTTAGGGGAAGTGTCTTTAAAAGCACAGCCACTACCTCCTATGTTGTTTAGAGGCGAGACAATAAAAATAACGGGCGAAATTTTAAATGATGATGAGCCTATCGATGCTAACTTATTCACAGATGTAGTTAGCCTAAACGTTGACTTTGTAAGTACCAACGATGAAAGCTATGCAAACTTTGGTGCAGGCACTCAAGAAGTTGCCGAATTTAAAGACGATGGCCGCGGCTTTGATGAACGCCCTAACGATGGAGTGTTTACTGGCGAATTTAAATTAGACTTTCCTGCAGGACAGTGGACACCAGAACTCTATATAGCGACCCCCTTATTACAGCGACGCATTGTGCAAGACCCTATCATTGTGCATGAACCGCCATTTAAATCTGAGGTCGCACTGGCAGAGCTTGATACTGACGATCACCAGCTAACTATTAATATAGATAGCAACATAGTTAAACCCGAAACCGTTATTGTGCAGGGAAAAATTTATTACCCTAATAATGAAGAGCAAATGTTTACAATTGACGCGCAAGCGGGTGATACACGCCAACTAGCAATTAAAAACTATGATTGGGGAAGATACAGCGTTGAACTGTCTGTTTTTGGCACTAATATAAACGGTCGTGAGTTTATGGCCACAATACCAACATACAAATTTGAGATAGAAAGGCCAATAGAAGCAGTGCCCGAAATAGACCCTGCTACGCTTATTGATCAAAACCTGGCCTTGGAAGCTGAGCCCATTGAAGAAAAAATGGCCACTTCTACATTAGTGACTTTAATCGTGGGCTGTAATTTACTCATTTTATTGTTAGGGTGGTTAGCAATTCGTATTTTTGTACAGAAAAAGCCAATCAAATTTAACTTTAAACTGCCTTTTTTAAACAAAAAGAAAGTAAACGATGAGAGCAACGCCGATGCAGAAAAAAATCAAGTCGGCAAAAATGGCTCAAAAAGTGACAAATCAGGTGAAATTTTAAACCTTTCGATGTCAGATGACTAAAAAACCTGTAAAAAAACAAAAAAGCCCTTGACGAAGTAGGGGCTGATTCGTATTATTCACGCCGCTGCAAAGGGAGACCTAAGCAGAAACGAAAATGCGGAGTGGTAGTTCAGTTGGTTAGAATACCGGCCTGTCACGCCGGGGGTCGCGGGTTCGAGTCCCGTCCACTCCG